>PDZW01000001.1 GCA_002753155.1 Alphaproteobacteria bacterium WMHbin7 | reverse complement strand
CAAGTCGAGACCAACGGCGATGCGGGCCGCGCCGATGTCGCCGACATGCTGTGGCGGGCCTCGCAAACCAATCCGTCACAAGCGCAATCGCTTCAGCGTGAGCTGGCGGGGGCGCTGGGCGGCGAGACGATTCCGCTGCGCCGCGCCCTGTTGGTCGGCGAGGAAGTGCCCAAACAGAACGCCTCCGGCAACAGTCTCCTCGGCCCCCAGCAGCCTGCGAAATATGACATCGAGCAGATGCGCAAATCCTATTGGCAGAGCATGGAAACCTATAAGGCCGAGCTTGCGCAAAAGCAGCAGGAGACCCAGCCGCAAACCCCGATGCCGAAGGAGGAGCAACGACAAACCGACCCCGGCAAAAGGGGGGTGATTTCGACCAATCCGGATAACCCCGCCTATCCCGACAGGGGCAACTTCGCCGACAAGCTCTGGGGATCAAGAGTCAAGGCAAAGCCCTTTGTAGACGAGCCGCGCAAAGGAACTTATTATTTCGGTGGTGCCGGAATGGACGGGGCCTATATCGGCGATATGGTGAAGGCCATGCAGGAAAACGGGGTTGGGAATGCCAAGGCGGTTGACCCTGCGAAATGGACTGACGGGGAAAAGGTGGATGCTGCCATGACCCTGCTCCGCCGCAACCGCGATAGCGCCGGCACGGATTTCTCGCAATTCGGCAAGGAGGGCAAGCAGTTCAACATGGTGGGCTATTCGCATGGCGGCTTGCAGGCGGCGCAGGCGGCGGCCGACTATGCCGAGGCCGGAGGCAAGGTGGACCATCTGGTGCTGGTCGGCACACCGATCAGCCAGGAGTTCCTGGACCGGCTGAAGAGCAATCCCAATATCGGCAAGGTCGTCGTGAAGGATATCGAAGGACAAGGCGACCCCATTCGGGCCGGCATGAGTGCTGGCGAGCAGATCATGTCATTGCCGAAGTTGACGGAGGATCAGGCAAAAGGCAACCAAGGCCAATATGGCTTCGGCCATTTCTATTATGCAGGATCGGATGCCGAAGGAATGGCAAGGCGACGTGAACTCGCCAAGCAACTTTACGACTGGGGCCTTCGATGAGATGGACCTTGCCGCAGGCGGAAGGAAAGCTGGGGGCGCTGCAACGCGCCCTCGGCAAGCTGCTGATCTTCACCAAGTTCGCCGTCTACACAGCCGGGTGGGTCTATTTGGGGTGGGATGTTACAAGGGGGCGCTTCGGCGAGTCTGGGGCCGTCGGGATATTCACCACCCTGTTTTTTTTGGACCTTCTCCTTTGCTGGCTCGCATCCTCGGCATGCAGCATCCTGCATCGGATTCTTGTGGGACCCGTTCCAGAAAAGTGGAAGCTGCTGACCAGGAGTGTCGGTCTGTCCATGCTGATGTTCTGGCTGTCAGTAAATTTCCGCTCATTTAATTTTAGAGAGTGCAATCTTCCGACATGTGAGAACTGGTGGGCGTTGCTTCTCAAACCGTTGTTTTAGGGGCCTTCGATGAGATGGACCTTGCCGCAGGCGGAAGGAATAACGGCTAGTCACTCTCGTATTCCCCTTGCGCGGTGGATTACTGGGCACACCCGTTAATTCCGGTTTTGTCGAAGATAAAATGCATCGTATCGACGGCAAGAAGCGCCTCATGCATGAGGACTGGGCGCGGGTCATCAACAAAGCGCCGGATTTCGGGGGCATCCTTCCCACCTTCAAATATCATGTCGAGGCCAATGGCGATGTGGGCCGCGCCGATGTCGCCGACATGCTCTGGCGAGCCGCACAAACCAATCCCGCCCAGGCACAATCGCTTCAGCGCGACCTGTCGGGGGCTCTGGGCGGCGAGACGATTCCAATGCGCAAGTTACTGCACCACCGCCTCGATGATCACCACGGCTTCGGCCATCGGCGGTTCGTCGGTCATAGTGAGGTGAAGGACGGCCCTATGGCCAGGGGGTGTGATGGCCTGCAAGCGGGCCAGGGCGCCGCCGGTCAGCTCCAGCGAGGGTCGGCCCGAGGCGTCATTCACCACCCCGATATCGCGCCAGAAGACGCCATGGCGAAAGCCGGTGCCCAGGGCCTTGGAACAGGCCTCCTTGGCGGCAAAGCGCTTGGCGAATGTGGGGGCTGGCAGGGCCCGATTCAGCGACTTGGCGATTTCGATATCGGTAAAGATGCGCTTCATGAACCGCTCGCCAAAGCGCTCCAGCGTCTGTTCGATACGCCGGATATCGACCAGATCGTTGCCGATGCCTAGGATCACGCCCGCGCCTCGTCCATCAGGCGGCGCATCTCAAGGATGCTGGCCTTCAGCCCCACGAACATCGCTTCGCCCATCAGGAAATGGCCGATATTGAGCTCGACGATGTTGGGAATGGCCGCCACAGGAGCGACATTGGCATAGGTCAGGCCATGACCGGCGTGGCATTCCAAGCCAAGCTCCTGGGCCAGGCTGGCGGCTGCGCGAAGGCGATCGAGTTCACCCCCCTCGCCGCCCCCGCGCTCGGCATAGGTGCCGGTATGCAACTCGATCACCGGAGCGCCCGCCCTGCTTGCCGCCTCGACCTGCTTGGGATCGGGCTCGATGAACAAGGATACGCGAATGCCCGCATCAGTCAGGCGCCCCGTGACATCGGCGATGCGGGCCAGATCGCCCGCCACCTCCAGGCCCCCCTCGGTGGTCCGCTCGCTGCGCTTCTCGGGCACCAGGCAGCAGGCATGCGGACGAAAACCAATGGCGATCGCCACCATTTCATCGATGGCCGCCATCTCGAGGTTAAGAGGACGCTTTAGCACCTCCATCAGCCGCTCGATGTCGCCGTCGCGAATATGGCGCCGGTCCTCGCGCAAATGCGCCGTGATGCCGTCGGCCCCGGCTTCGATGGCGAGAAGAGCTGCCGCCACGGGATCGGGATGTTCGCCCCCCCTTGCATTGCGCACGGTGGCGACATGGTCGATGTTGATGCCAAGGCGTTGATGAATGAGGGGCATAGGATGTCTCATGGGAATGTTGCTGTCAGCTTCTGGCCCGTTCGACCGAGCTGATTTCCGGGGTTGCCCTGAGGGCGGCGATGATGTTGGTGAGGTGGCGCACATCCCTGACCTCGATATCGACGATCAGTTCGAAGAAATCGGTCGAGCGGTTAGTGACTTTCACATTGGTGATATTGCCAAGGCTTTTGGCGATCACGGTGGCCAGAGAGGCGAAGCTTCCCGCCTCGTTGGCCACCACCATGGTGATGCGTGAAGTATGCGCCTCGGTCTCGGCTCCGTGGTCCCAGGCGATATCCAGCCAGCGCTCGGGCTGGTCTTGCAGATTGGTCAGCATATCGCAATCGATAGTGTGGATGGTAACACCCTTGCCGGTGGTGATGATGCCGACGATGCGATCACCCGGCAGCGGATGGCAACAGCCGGCAAAATGCATGGCCATGCCGGGAATAAGGCCCTTGATGGGTACGGCATTTTCGCGCTTGATCTGTCTGCCCGTTCCCTTGGGCTTGCTTGGCAACGACACCACATTGGCCGCATGCGCCTTGTCCTTAAGGCTTGGATAGACCGCCAGCAGAACTTCGCGCCCGGTGTGATGCCCCTCGCCCACGGAAACGATCAGATCCTCAGCAGCGCCCGACTTGAAAAGCCTCAGCACGCCATCCAGCGACTTGTCGGCAAAGTCATAGCCCTCCTGGCGGAAGGCCTTGGTGAGGATTTCGCGGCCCAGGGCCACGAACTGACTGCGCTGCTGATTGCGGATAAAGCGGCGGATGCAGGCCCTGGCCTTGCCGGTTACGACGAAGCGCTCCCAGTTGGGCGACGGCGTCTGGGCCTTGCTAGTCAGGATTTCCACCTGGTCGCCATTGCCCAGCGCCGTCTTCAAGGGCACCTGACGGCCATTGACCTTGGCGCCGACGCAGGTATCGCCCACCTGGGAATGGACGGCATAGGCAAAATCGACTGGGCACGAGCCTCTGGGCAGCGCGATCAGGTCACCCTTGGGCGAAAAGCAGAAGACCTGGTCTTGGAACATTTCAAGGCGTGTATGTTCCAGAAATTCCTCAGGGCCTGAGGCGTGATCCAGAATATCCAGAAGCTCGCGCAGCCAGCGATATTGCTTGCCATCCGTCTTGGGGCCACCATTCTTGTAATTCCAATGCGCGGCAACGCCCAACTCGGCCACGTCATGCATGTCACGCGTTCTGATCTGCACTTCGATGCGCTGATGTTCCGGCCCCAGAACGCCGGTATGCAGCGACTTGTAGCCGTTGGGCTTGGGCAGGCTGATGTAATCCTTGAAACGACCGGGCACGACCGGATAATGGCTGTGCAGGACACCCAGCGCTCTGTAGCAGGAATCGACATTCTCGACGATGACACGAAAGGCCATGATGTCGGACAATTGCTCGAATCCCACATCCTTCCTTTGCATCTTGCGCCAGATGGAATAGGGCGTTTTTTCACGCCCCGAAATCTCGGCCGTGATCTTGTTGCCGCCCATCACGTCATTCAATTCGGCCAGAATGTGGCCGATCAAATTGCCCCCGCTTTGCTTCAAGAATTCCAGCCGGGCGGTGATCGACTGGCGGACATCGGTATGCAACTCGCCGAAAGCCAGATCTTCCAACTCGTTCTTGATTTCTTGCATGCCGATACGCTCGGCCAGGGGCGCGTAGATTTCCATGGTTTCCATGGCGATGCGCCGACGCTTGTCGGGATTTCCGATGTAATGCAGTGTGCGCATATTGTGCAGCCGGTCAGCCAGCTTGACCAAAAGGACGCGGATGTCCTCGCTCATGGCCAAGACGAGCTTGCGGAAATTCTCGGCCTGCTTGTTGGCCTGATCCGAGGTCAGCTCCAAGCGTGTCAGCTTGGTCACCCCATCGACCAGACGGGCGATGTCGGCGCCGAAGATTTTCTGAATGTCTTCGAGAGTCGAGGTGGTGTCCTCGATCACATCATGCAGCAGGGCGGTGATGATCGAGGCGCCATCGAGATGGAAGTGGGTGAGGATACCCGCCACCTCGATGGGATGAGAAAAATAAGGATCGCCGGAAGCCCGCTTCTGCGCGCCATGCATCTTCATGGCGTAGACATAGGCGCGGTTGATGGCATCCTCGTCGGCGGCGGGATCGTAGGCTTTAACGCGCTCGACGAGTTCGAATTGCCGGATCATCCGCTTTCCAGGAGAGTGGGTTAAGCCTCCTCGCCCGGCGCGATGTCCTCGAAGCCCGCCATCTCGGGCTCTTCCTCGATGGTCAGGCCGTCTTCGATGACTTCCTCGTCGAGATTGGCCTCGCCCACATCCAAAGCCATGTCGGCGGCGGCCAGACTGCCTTCGAGATTGTCGTCCTCGGGCTGGTCGTTCTCGACATGCTTCTGAAGACCCTGCACCAGGGAATTCCTGAGAACGTCAAGGCTGACCGTCTCGTCGGCGATTTCGCGCAGGGCGATGACGGGATTCTTGTCGTTGTCGCGATCCACGGTGAGCGGCGCCCCGGTGGAAATGTCGCGCGCCCGTTGGGCCGCCAGCATCACCAGCTCGAAGCGGTTGGGGATCTTGGTTACGCAATCTTCAACTGTTACGCGGGCCATCTAATGTCAACTCCTTGCCGGGAGATTAGAGAAAATATAGGTCATCACAGGCGCCAAGCCAAGGACTCAGGCTTTATCCCCATCCGCCGCTTCCGGGCGCTTGGAAAAGACCTCATCGATCAGGCCGAAGGTCTTGGCTTCCTCGGCGGTCATGAACTTGTCGCGCTCCATCGAATGCTCGATATGGTCCAGGGCCTGGCCGGTATGCTTAACGTAAATCTGGTTCAAACGCGCGCGAAGAGACAGGATTTCGCGGGCCTGAATTTCGATGTCGGTGGCCTGTCCCTGCGCCCCACCCGACGGCTGATGGATCATGATGCGCGAATTGGGCAGAGCATAGCGCTTGCCGGGGGCGCCGGCGGCCAGCAGCAGCGAGCCCATCGAGGCGGCCTGACCGATGCAGACCGTCGAGACTTCGGGGCGAATGAACTGCATGGTGTCATAGATGGCCAGACCCGAGGTGACGATGCCACCCGGCGAGTTGATGTAAAACGAGATGTCCTTGTTGGGATTCTCGGATTCCAAAAACAGAAGCTGGGCGCAGATCAGGCTGGCCGTGTAATCCTCGACCTGCCCCGTCAGGAAAATGATGCGCTCCTTCAAGAGGCGCGAATAGATGTCATAGGAACGCTCGCCCCGGCTGGTCTGTTCGACCACCATGGGAACCAGCGTGTTCATGACGACGTCGGCAGGATCGCGCGGGCTCATGGGCTTAGTCCTCTTCCTTCATCAACTCTTCCTTGGAAGCGGGCTTATCGCTTACAGAAGTCAGTTCCAGAATGAAATCGACCACCTTCTCTTCCAGAATGGGCGACTTCAGGGATTCCATGGCGTCGGGATTCTCGCGGTAATATTTGAAGACCATGGCCTCCTGACCGGGAAAGCGGCGCGCCTCGGCAACCAGGGCGCGGTTCAGATCCTCTTGGCCCACCTGAACATTGTTGGCGCGTCCCACCTCGGCCAGCAGAATACCCAGGCTCACGCGCCTTGCCGCGATCTTCTGATATTCCTCGCGCAGAACCTCTTCACTCTTGGCCTTGTCGGCCTCGTCCAACTGTCCCTTGGCCTTGGCTTCCTCGATCTGCTTCCAGATGGCCTGGAATTCGGCATCCAAAAGGCCGGGCGGCACCGGGAAATCATGACCTTCGGCCAGCTTGTCCAAAAGGGCGCGCTTCAACTTCATGCGTGACAGGCGGTCGTAATCGCGCTCGATCTGCTCCTTGACCGTCTTCTTGAGGGCATCCAGGCTTTCAAGCCCCATGGCCTTGGCCATTTCCTCATCGATCTGGGCCGCCACCTTTTGCTTCAGGCTTTGCACCTTGACCTCGAAAACAACCGGCTTTCCCGCCAGTTTTTCGTTCTGATAGCCTTCGGGGAAGGTCACGTTGACCTTGACCTCGGCCCCGGCCTTAACACCGATCAACTGGTCCTCGAAACCGGGGATGAAGGTGTTGGAGCCCAATTCCAGCTCATAGCCCTCGGCGGTGCCGCCGGCAAAAGCCTCGTCGCCCAGCTTGCCCACGAAATCGATCACCAGCACGTCGCCCGACTTGGCGGCGCGGTCTTCGCTTACCGGCTCGGAAGTCCCTCTGGCCTTGGCGAAATGGTCAAGCGCCTCGGTCACTTCGTCCTCGCCCGCCTCAACCTTCAACCGCTCGAGCTTGATCGACTTGAAATCCATGGGCACGACATCGGGCAGTGTCTCGATGGCCAGCGTGAATTCCAGATCAGCCCCCTCGGCATAGTTGGTGATCTCGATGTTGGGGCGCAGGGCCAGCTTCAGATTATTGTCCGTCACCGCCTGGGTGGTGCCCGCATTGACGGCCTTTTCGATGACCTCGCTGATCACCGAGGCGCCATATTTCTTGCGCAGGATCGGCATGGGAATCTTGCCTGGGCGAAAACCGGGGACGCGGGCTTCCTTGCCCACCTCGGTCAGGCGGCCCAGCAGCATGGTCTCGATCTGTCCCGCAGGCACGGTGACCTTGTAGGAACGCTTGAGCCCGTCAATATTGGTCTCGGTAACTTGCATCGACTGCCAATCCTTGATGAATATGAAAAAAAGCCACCCCAGCTAAGGGCTTTGATCTTGGTGCGGGCGAAGGGACTCGAACCCCCACGCCTTGCGGCAATGGAACCTAAATCCATCGCGTCTACCAGTTCCGCCACGCCCGCGCCTTCCGGCCAAGCAGGGCTTGCCGAAGCCGGGTCTTATAGACCATCATCCGCCCCGAGACAACCTTGAAACGCCAACGACGAAGGATCGCCCAAAGCAGATTTCCGATGAAGGATCAAATGGTCCAGGCAAGCGCCCTATAACCTCTGCTTTTCTGTGGCTATCTTATGGCAGGGGCTTTGAAGATGTGGTAAACAAGCCGCCTTCGAATGAAGCTGGGCACGACGCCTGAACCTTGGTGGAGTTCTAAATTTCATCATTCCGGCAAATTATCGATGTACAACTAAGGGTGTGGCACCATGACAAACGAGACTACCGGCTTCGCCTCGATGAGCGAACGCACGAAATTTTATCAGATCGATGACAAGGCAATATCATGCCTTCGCGACTTCAACGGCATTCTAGCCAACAATATCGACAAGATTCTCGACGACTTTTATGCCTATGCCACCTCGCACCCCAATCTCAGCCGGATGTTCGCCAACCAGCAGGTGCTGCAGCATGCGCGCGCCCGGCAGAAGGACCACTGGCTGAAGAATGTTTTTTCAGGCAATTTCGATGATAATTACATGCGTTCAGTGCGCACCATCGGCGAAACGCATCAGAAAATCGGACTCGAACCCGCCTGGTATATCGGCGGCTACAGCTTCACGCTGTCCAAGATTTTCGAGCTGGCTGTTCTGGCCTATCGCAAAAGGCCGGACATCCTGGCCGACGTCTTGAAATCGATCAACAAGGCGGCTCTGCTTGATATGAGCCTGGCCATCTCGGTCTATACCGAGGCCAATACGGCGGCCATCATCGCCAAGGAACTGGGCGAAAAGGCTAGCATGTTCGAAAGCGAGGTCAAGAGCGTGGTGGCCTCGGTAGGCGCATCGGCCACCGAGTTGCAATCGACGGCGCAAACCATGACCGCCACGGCCGAGGAAACCTCGCGCCAGTCCACCACGGTGGCGGCGGCGGCCGAGGAAGCCACCGTCAACATCCAGACCGTGGCTGCTGCGGCCGAGGAATTGTCCTCGTCGATCTCCGAAATCAGCCGACAGGTCACCCAATCGGCCCAGATCGCCAGCAATGCCATGCAGGAAGCTCAACGCACCAACAACATGGTCCATGGGCTGGCCCAGGCGGCCAGCAAGATCGGCGAGGTGGTCAAGCTGATCAACGACATCGCCTCGCAGACCAATCTGTTGGCCCTGAACGCCACCATCGAGGCCGCCAGAGCGGGCGATGCGGGCAAGGGATTTGCCGTTGTCGCCAACGAGGTGAAGAGCCTGGCCAACCAGACCGCCAAGGCAACCGAGGAAATCACCACCCAGATTCAAGGTGTCCAGAACGCCACCAAGGATACCGTAACGGCGATTCAAGGCATCTCTGGAATTATCGGTCAAATCAACGAGATCGCGTCTGCAATTGCCACGGCGGTTGAAGAACAGGGAGCGGCCACCGGCGAGATTGCCCGCAATGTTCAGCAAGCCGCCACCGGCACGCAGGAGGTCACTGACACCATCGGACGGGTCAACATGGCGGCCGGGGAAACCGGCACTGCGGCCCGCGAAGTGCTCAGTTCGTCGAGCACGTTGGCCCGCAACGCCGACGACCTTCAGGTCAAGGTGGAAAGCTTCCTGCGCTCGATCAGGGGATAAGGTCTTCGGCGATCAGCCCCGGACCGGCCTTCAACGCCGCCTGGCCATGCAGCCAGGCGGCAGCCGCCCCGGCCTCGAAGGGCGACATGCCCTGCGCCATCAATCCCACAGCAAACCCAGCCAGCACATCGCCCGAACCGGCGGTGGCCAGGCTGGGCGGAGCCTGGGTTTCGATCACCGCCCGCCCGTCTGGTGACGCCACCACCGTATCCGGCCCCTTCAGCAGCACCGAAGCCCCGGACATGCGAGCGGCCAGCCTGGCCGAGGCCAGCTTGTCGGGAAGGCGCTCGAACAGACGCTTGAATTCTCCTTCGTGGGGCGTCATCAGAACCGGATGATGCAGGCTAGATAGCAACTCTTCGCCGTGACCTTCGAAGCAACTGAGCGCATCAGCGTCCAGAACAGCGTGAATACCCGCCTTCAGCCCCCCCAGCACCAGGGACCGGCTGGCCTTGCCCAGCCCCAGGCCCGGACCGATCAGCAAGGCGGAAATCTTGCGTTTGGCAATGAGTTCTTTCAGATCGGAGGGGCTGTTGCACAGACGAAGCACCGTTCCAGGCTCGGCATCGGCATAATGGGATGCCAGCTTTTCGGGAACGGCCAGAGTCACCATGCCAGCACCCGAACGCCTTGCCGCCAGAGCAGCCAGACGCGAAGCTCCGCTCATCTCGCCGCCCACGACCAGCGCATGGCCGCGTTTGTATTTGTGTCCGTCCGTCTGCAACTCGGGCAATTGCCAGAGGCCAGGGCCATTCTCGAAACAACTGGGACGAATCTCTTCCAGCACCTCATCGGGAATGCCGATATCGGTCACCACCACCCGGCCACACAATTCGCGCCCGGGCATCAGGCAATGCCCAGGCTTTTTTCTAAAAAAAGTGACCGTCAGCGCCGCCTGCGGAGCAACGCCCTCGACCAGACCGCTATCGCCCGCAACTCCGCTTGGAATATCGACCGCCACCACGGGAACCCGGACGGCCTTGATCGTCGCCTTGGCCAGTCCGCCCAAAGGACGCGAAAGCCCGGCGCCGAACAGGGCGTCGATGACCAGATCGGCCCCCGTCAGGGCGTCAGGGGTTAAAGGCTCGATATCGCCTTCCCAGCGGGCGGCATTGAGGGCGGCATCGCCCTTGAGGTCCCTTATGCTTCCCAAAAGGGCGAGGCGCACCGGCCAGCCCCAGTGGCGCAAGTACCTTGCCGCCACGAAGCCGTCGCCCCCATTATTGCCGGGTCCGGCCAGCACCAGCACCCGGCAGGGCGCGAAGGCCTTGCGGGTTTGCAGGGCCACCGCCCAGCCCGCCGCCTCCATGAGCCTTTCCGAAGCCACACCGCTTTGAACGGCCAGGGCATCGGCCCGGCTCATCTCTCCCACGCCAAGAAGGGCTTGGTTGCTAGACTTCATGCTCCTAAGCTATACCTCCTTGTCTTTATTGCAAAGGTGGCCTGCAAAGATGCGCTCTCCCGTGGCCGAGAAATTCCTCTCGCTGGGCGTTGCCCTGCACCGGGAGCGGCGCTTTGCCGAGGCCGAGGCCTATTACCGCCAAGCCCTTGAGTTGGACGAAACGGATGCGGACATCCGGCTTCATCTGGCCGAGTCCTTGCGCGAGCAGGACCAATTCGAAGAAGCCCTGCACATTCTTGGCGATGCGGGCACCTCGTCCGCCCTCAATGCCAGGGGTTTGGCTTTGGCCGACCTGGGACGGCTTGCCGAGGCCCTGCCCCTGCTCTCTCAGGCAGTGAAGCTGGCGCCAAGCGATCCCGACCCTCTGGTCAATCTGGCCCATCTGGTTGCCCGCATGAGCCGGGCCGAGGAAGCCATGGGCTATTTCATCGCCGCCTTGAAGCTAGCACCCCTGCATGTCGGCGCGCTGACCGGGCTGGGGCTGCTGGAGCGCGATCTTCGCCATTTCGACAATGCCGCCGAATGCTTAAGGCGCACCCTGAAGCAAGAGCCCCAGCGCGCCCCGCTTTGGAACAATCTGGCCCTGGTTCTGGATGAAATGGGCGAGCGGGTCGAAGCCGAGGCGGCTTACAGAAAATGCCTCTCCCTCGATCCCAATGCCGCCTCGGCGCGTTGCAATCTGGGGATGACCCTGCTGGCCCAGGGAAATCTGGAAGAAGGCTTCAAGGCCTATGAGGCGCGCTGGCAGCGCTCAGACATGCCGCCCCGTTCCTTCGCTCAGCCGCAATGGCAGGGGGAGCCCCTGGCGGGCAAGACCATTCTTTTGCATGCCGAGCAATGTTTGGGCGACAGCCTGCATTTCTGCCGCTATGCCCCCCTGGTCAAATCGCTTGGTGCTGAGCGCGTGCTGCTGGAGGTGCAGCCCCCTCTGGCCGACTTGATGCGAAGCCTTAAGGGTGTCGATCTCGTCCTGCGCCAGAATCAGGCCCCCCTGCCCGATTTCGACTGCCATTGTCCGCTCTTGAGTCTGCCCACCCTTTTTGCCACCAGTCTGGACACGATCCCCGCTTCCATTCCCTATCTCAGCCCCGATCCAATCTTGGCCCGTGACAAACGCGACTGGCTGAGGCGCCAGAGCGGCCTTAAGATCGGCCTGGCCTGGCAAGGCAACGCCAAATTCAGGGGCGAGGACTGGCGCTCGCCCGGCCTTGCCCTTCTGGCCCGCGCCCTGAGAGTGGTTCCCAAGGCCCGCCTGGTCTGCTTGCAATCGGGCGGGCGGTCGGAATTCCTGAAGACCCTGGGAGAGCAAGCGCTCGATCTGGGGCACGAGGTGGACAGCCAGACCGCCCCCTTTGCCGAAACCGCCGCCCTGATGGCCGGGCTCGACCTGGTTATCTCCTCTGATACCTCAGTGCCACATCTGGCGGGGGCTTTGGGTGTTCCCACCTGGATGGCCTTGCCCATGCCCGCCGAGTGGCGCTGGCTGGAAGGACGGACAGACTCGCCCTGGTATCCAAGCCTGCGCCTGTTCCGCCAGCATAAGCGCGACGATTGGGTCTCGGTCGAACGAGACCTCGCCAACGCCCTTCAAGAATGGGGGGCGGCATGCGGGTAATCGTGCTGGGGGCCGGCATCGTCGGCACAGCCACGGCCTATTGGCTGGCCAGGGACGGGCACGAGGTCACCGTCATCGACCGCCAATCCGCCCCAGGCCTGGAGACCAGCTTTGCCAATGGCGGGCAGATTTCAGCCAGCCATGCCGAGCCTTGGGCCAACCCCGCCACCCCCCGGAATGCCCTGAAATGGCTGGGGCGCGAGGACTCACCTCTGCTCTGGCGGCTTAACCGCTATGATCCCGACCTCTGGCTCTGGGGGCTGCGCTTCCTGGTCAATTGCAGTGCCAGCCGCACGGCGCTCAATACCGAACGAACCTTAAGGGTCGCCCTATACAGCCGCGCCCTTCTGAAAGCCTTCAATCAGGAACATGGCCTCGATTACGAGCGCAGGCAGACCGGAATTCTGCACATCTATCACGATGCCCGAGAATTCGAGCAGGCCTGCCTTGCCTCTGAGACCATGAAACGCTTTGGCCTTAACCGTATTGTAGTTGATGTCTCCGCCTGCCTGGCCCTGGAGCCCGCCCTGAACAACGCGCGTCAGCGGCTGGCGGGCGGCATCCATACGCCCGAAGACGAAAGCGGCGACGCCTGCAAATTCACCCAAGGCTTGGCCGGGCTGGCCCAAAACATGGGGGCGCGTTTTCTGTTCGACACTTGGGTCGAAGGGATCGAGGCCGAGGCCAGAGGTTTCAAATCCGTCCGCACCAGCCGGGGAAGGATCGAGGCCGAGGCGGTTGTCGTAGCGCTGGCCAGCTATTCCCCCGGCCTTCTGAAGCCACTGGGGATCAGACTGCCCCTCGTTCCCGCCAAGGGCTATTCGGTGACATTGACCGCAGGGCCTGGCGCCCCCCAACTCAGCCTCACCGACGATGCTCACAAGCTGGTCTATTCCCGCCTGGGCGACCGTTTGAGGGTGGCTGGCACGGCGGAATTCGCTGGCCTCGACGCCTCGATGAATGAAAAACGGGCGCAGATTATCCTTAGAAAGACCCTGGACCTCTTCCCAGATGCCGGAAGCAATCCCGAATTCTGGGCCGGGCTGCGCCCGGTCACCCCCGACAGCGTACCCATTCTGGGGCCTACCCCGATCAAGGGGCTTTATCTCAATACCGGGCACGGCACGCTGGGCTGGACCATGGGGCTGGGCTCGGGGCGCCTGCTGGCCGATCTGCTGGGTGGCAAGCCCCCCGCCATCGACCCCAAAGGCCTTGGCCTTGACCGATTCTGAGGGTGGTTTATTCTCGCCCCTTCTTTCAGGACAAACCCAATGCTTCTTCTCATCGATAATTACGACAGCTTCACCTGGAATCTGGTGCAGTATCTGGGCGATCTGGGCAGCGAGGTCGAGGTCAAGCGCAACGACGCGCTTACGGTTGCCCAGGCACTGGCCCTGCATCCCAAGGCCATCGTGCTTTCGCCCGGGCCTTGCGACCCCGACAAAGCGGGCATCTGCCTGCCGCTGATCAAGGCGGCGGCGGGGGAAATCCCCCTGCTGGGGGTCTGCCTGGGCCATCAGGCCATCGGCCAGGCCTTCGGCGGTCAGGTGGTGCGGGCGCCTAAGCCCATGCATGGCAAGATGGACCTGATCCATCATAAGCAGAAGGGCCTGTTCCAGGGCATCCCCACGCCCTTCAAGGCGACGCGCTACCACTCGCTGATCGTCGAGCGAACCACCCTGCCTGACTGCCTGGACATCACCGGCGAAAGTGCCGACGGCCTGATCATGGCCATGGCCCATAAAACACTGCCGGTGTTTGGCGTGCAATTCCATCCCGAAAGCATCGCCAGCGAGCATGGGCACGATCTGTTGGCCAATTTCCTTACCCTTTCGGGCATCCCAGTTCAGAAGAAAGCCGCCTGATGACCCAAGCGCCTCCCGCCGATTCCCTTTCCGCCATGAAGAAGGTTCTGGGCGAACTGGCCCTGGGCAAAACGCTTTCAGAAGCAGAATCCGAACGCGCCTTCGATATCATCATGTCGGGCGATGCCACACCGGCCCAGATCGGCGCCTTCCTGATGGCGCTTCGCCTGCGCGGCGAAACGGTCGAAGAGATCACAGGCGCTGTCCGCACCATGCGAGCCAAGGCGCTCTCGATCAACGCGCCCGCCAATGCCATCGACGTGGTGGGCACGGGCGGCGATTCCTCGGGCAGCTTCAACATCTCCACCACCACGGCCTTCGTCGTGGCGGCTTCGGGCGTGCCCGTCGCCAAGCATGGCAACCGCGCACTCTCCTCGAAATCGGGAGCGGCCGACGTGCTGACAGCACTGGGCGTCAAGATCGATTGCGAAATGCCACTGGTCGAGGAATCGCTCTGGCAGGCCCATATCGGCTTCCTGATGGCGCCCAGGCACCATTCCGCCATGCGCCATGTGGCCGGGCCGCGCGTCGAATTGGGAACGCGGACCATCTTCAACCTGCTGGGCCCGCTCTCCAATCCGGCGGGGGCCAAACGCCAACTGACCGGCGTCTTCGCGCCGCAATGGGTGGAGCCCCTGGCCCTGGTGCTGGGCCGCCTGGGCTCGGAAAAGGCCTGGGTGATGCATGGCGACGGCATGGACGAGCTGACCACCACCGGCCCCAGCCAGGTGGCCGAGTTGAAGGAGGGCAAGGTCTCCTGCTTCGAGGTCACACCCGAAATGGCGGGGCTTCAGCGCGCAACGAAATCCGATCTGCTGGGCGGCGATCCGGCCTACAACGCCGTCGCCCTGATGTCCCTTTTGGACGGCGTTTCGGGGCCTTACCGCGATATCGTGATTCTGAACGCTGCCGCCGCCCTGATCGTGGCCGACAAGGCCAGGGACCTCAAGGAGGGGGCCGCCCTGGCAGCACAGGCCATCGACACGGGTGCCGCCAAGGCAACCCTTCAGAAACTGGTCCAGATCACCAACAGACCCCTTTCATGAGCGATGTTCTCAATCGCATCAACGCCCAGAAGCGCGAGCTGGTAGCCGCCCGCAAGGCGAAAACCCCCTGGGCCGAGATGGAGCGGCTGGCTGGCGCCCAACCGCCCGCGCGAGGTTTCGCCAAGGCGCTGCGCCAATCCGTCGATCAGGGCCGCTATGGCCTGATTGCCGAGATCAAGAAGGCCTCGCCCTCGGTGGGGCTGATCCGGCCCGATTTCGATCCCTCTGCCCTGGCCCAAGCCTATCAGAGGGGCGGTGCTTCCTGCCTGTCGGTGCTGACCGAAACGCCCAATTTCCAGGGCGAGGACGCCTATCTCGGGCAGGCCAGAAACGCCGTCCCTCTGCCCGCTTTGCGCAAGGATTTCATGGTCGATCCCTGGCAGATCCTGGAATCGCGCGCCCTGGGGGCCGACTGCATTCTTCTGATCCTGGCCTCGCTGGAGGATGGGCTGGCCCGCGAGATGGAAGAACTGGCCTTTACTCTGGGCATGGACGTGCTGATCGAAACCCATGACGAGGCCGAATTCGAGCGCGCCATCACAAGGCTTTCCTCGCCTCTGGTTGGGGTCAATAACCGCAATCTCAAAACCTTGAAGGTGGATATCGCCACGGCCGAGCGATTGCTGCCCCTGTTGCCCAAGGACCGCCTGGGCATTGCCGAAAGCGGGCTGAAAACGCCTTCCGATCTGGCCCGCATGCACCGGGCCGGAGCATCCTGTTTTCTGGTTGGCGAATCCTTGATGCGCGAGCAGGATGTCGAGGCCGCCACCCGCGCTTTGTTGACCAAGGAGTAGGCTCATGTCCGGCTTTACCCATTTCGACGCCAAGGGCAACGCCCATATGGTCGATGTCGGTTTCAAGGATGAAACCATGCGTGTCGCCACCGCCAAGGGAAGCGTGCTGGTAGCCCCTGAGACCATGCGCCTGATCCAGGACAAGGGCCTGAAGAAGGGCGATGTGCTGGCCGTGGCGCAACTGGCGGGCATCATGGGGGCCAAGAAGGCCCCCGATCTGATCCCGCTTTGCCACCCCTTGGCCCTCTCATCGGTCAGCGTGGAACTGGACTGCGATCCCGAAAAAAGCGCCATCGGCATCACCGCCACCTGCAAGGTCAACAGCCGCACCGGGGTCGAGATGGAGGCCATGACGGCGGTCGCGGTGGCGGCGTTGACCATCTATGACATGTGCAAGGCGGTCGATCGTGGCATGCGCTTGACCGACATTCGCCTGACGCATAAATCAGGTGGAAAATCTGGCTCGTACGAGGCTGCTTGATGTTATCGGTTGAAGAAGCTCAAGGTCTTGTTTTAGCGCCCCTGGCTCCCTTGGGAGGCGAAACGGTGCCTCTCTCCCAGGCCCTGGGGCGGGTGATCGCCGAGGCCCCATGCGCCCGGACCAGCCACCCCAGCGCCGATGTCTCGGCCATGGACGGCTGGGCTGTCATCGCGGCTTGCGGTGTTACGCATACCCAGATCGGGGAGTCGTCGGCTGGTCATCCCTTCCTGGGCCGTGTCGGCCCCGGCCAAGCGGTACGCATCTTTACCGGCGCCGTGATGCCCGAAGGGGCCGACAGTGTCGCCATCCAGGAAGAGGTCACGCTCGAGGGAACGACGATCCGCCTCTCTGGCCCCGTACCCCCGGGCCTGCATGTGCGAAAGGAAGGGCAGGATTTCAAAACCGGCCAAAGCCCCCTGGCCGCAGGCAAGCTGCTCTCTGCCCGCGATATTGCCCTGCTGGCCGCCATGAACCGGCCCTGGGTGACGGTAAGACGCCGCCCCCGCGTGGCCGTTCTCTCCACCGGCGACGAACTGGCTCTGCCCGGCGAGCCGATTCCGGCGGGCGGACTGCCCTCCTCGAACGGACTGGCCGTTGCTGCCATGGTGCAAAGCTGGGGCGCCGATGCGCTGGATCTGGGCCTGGCCGCCGATGATTTTGATTCTCTGGTCGCCAAGGCCAGAGCGGCCGAGGGCTGCGATCTTCTGGTCACCTCGGGCGGCGTCTCGGTCGGGGCCTATGACAAGGTGAAGGAAAGCCTGGCCCATCTGGGATTCGAGGCCGGATTTCACAAGATCGGGATGAAACCGGGCAAGCCCCTGATGTTTGGACGGCTTGGCCGCATGCCGGTTCTGGGCCTGCCGGGCAATCCGGTTTCGGCCATGGTGGCCGCCACCTTGTTCCTAAAGCCCATGCTGCGCTGTCTTTTGGGGCTGGAGCCCGCCCTGCCGCCGATCCTTTTGGCCCAATTGGCATCCCCCTTGCCTGCCGCTGGCGGTCGCCAGGAATATTTGAGGGCCGGGCTGGAACGCCAAGCGGATGGGCGTCTCGCCGCCCTTCCCTTCAAGGGCCAGGACAGCGCCATGATTTCGGAAATGGCCAAAGCCGAGGCGCTGATCATCCGGCCTCCAAAGGCCCCTGCCGCATCGGCGGGCGAAACCGTTCCCATCCTCCTCCTCGATTGATGACGCCCTCCTGATCCCTTCCCGTTCTGTAAATTTTCCTTGACCATAAGAGCGAACTAAATTAGAACGTAACGGATATCTGAGCCGGAGGCCCCATGCTGACCAAGAAGCAATATGAACTCCTCATGTTCATCGAGAAGCGCCTGAAGGAAAGCGGCGTTTCGCCTTCCTTCGACGAAATGAAGGAGGCTTTGGGGCTGAAATCCAAGTCGGGCATTCATCGCCTGATCACCGGGCTTGAGGAACGCGGCTTTCTGAACCGCCTGCCCCACCGCGCCCGTGCGCTTGAGGTGACAAGGCTACCCGACAATATCAAGGACGACCGGGCCGATCCCCGCCCCGTCCCTTCCCGACATTTCAAGCCGCAACTGGTGCGCAATGCCATGCCCCAGCCCAACCGTGCCCCCCTGCCCGGGCGCGTGGTGACCATCGAAAGCCCCTCGGCCCAGATTCCCCTGTGGGGCCGTATTGCCGCCGGAACGCCGATCGAGGCCATGCGCGACCATTCCACCACCGTCGATGTGCCGATGAGCCTTTTGGGCTCGGGCGAGCATTACGCCCTTACCATCGATGGCGATTCGATGATCGATGCCGGAATCATGGATGGCGACACGGTGCTTGTCAGAAGCTGCGACACCGCCGAAAACGGCACCATCGTGGTCGCCCTGGTCGATGAGAACGAAGTCACCTTAAAGCGCCTGCGCCGCAAGGGGGCCTCGATTGCCCTGGAACCCGCCAACACCAAGTACGAAACCCGCATTTTCGGCCCCGACCGCGTCAAGGTTCAGGGCCGTCTGATCGGGCTGATCCGCAGCTATTGACGTCAGGGGGGAAATGGACTCTGACCCCGTTTTCTATGAGCATCCCTGCTAGTGAGCATCGCTGCTGAAAATGGCGTAGTTGGCATCCGTCAACATGGCCTTACCTCGTCTTGCAAGTGGTGTGAGGGGAGCAAATCCCAAGCGCATGTGTCATAAATATGAACATCTTGCTGTCTGAAGGAATATAAATAGCGCCAGCGTAAAATTTGATTTCACCTACGCCAGACAAATATGTAATTGACCACTTGTTTGTTGTTTTTTGCTGTGATAAGCCCTGATCGTATCTTTTCCTGTAAAACACACCTCTTTCATTATTGAATTTCAGACTCTTGCCTTCAATCTTTAGCGGAAGTAAGCTGTCGATGCCCATTAGGCGTTGTTTGTCTCGTATTAACGTGCCGCCGTAATCCCCGTACTTCCACATACCTGGCGCGGGTGAGGGCACCCCTCCTCCGTAGAGAAGGAATTCATCTTCGGCGATGCGCTTAAGGTCTGCAAATGACATGTATAATGTATGATTATGTAAGGATAGAAATGTGTCTTTCATTTTAACATACACATCAAAAGGCAGTGAGGACACGCTCCTCTCCGAGTTTTGTTTTTTCAGGTACTCCACCACCTCCGGATACTTCCTCCACTCCTCCTCGGGGATCGGCACCAGGAAGAAGGTCAGGAAATCCGATGTCTCGCCATACGCCGTTAGTTCATCTGGGCCGGTGTACCAGGAGAACCCGTCGTCAAGGACGGGAAGAGGATAGAAGCGCAGGCGCTCGGCCTTGGTTCCTTTGTAGATGATACGCGAACCGGGCTCGGTAACCGCTTCCTTCAAGTAATATTGCTCGAAGGTCTCGATGTTCTTGGCATCCGGCGTCCAATTAATCTCCGGCACGAAAGTTGAAACCGGCTGAACGGTTTCTGCGCCGTATTTGGCGCGCCCTGTTTTGTCTTCGTCCATCGTGATATAGGGGCAGGCGTTGGGCACGGTCATGAACACAGCGCTGCCGTCGGGCAGCACTTCGCCCATGCCCCAGTATTTCCAGCTCCAGAACCGATAGCTGCCGCCGCCGATGCCGTGGCCCTGAGACCAAGCCACGCAGCGGTTGACGCGGCTGATGGTGACCGGCTTGCCCTGATATTCCAGTTCCACCGTGATGCGCACCGGAAAGCTTGCGGGCTGCATCCACCACCAGATACCCAGTGATGCCAGTGCCAGCAGGGACAATCTTGGATGCAGGCGAACCCACCGCCTCAGGCGCACCAAAAGGCTTTCCTTGCCGCCGGATTCGACTGTCGTCTTTTCCACTTCACCCTGACCTTGCGTCGGATCACTCATCACGCCGCCTTTTCCTTCACCTTCACTTCGCCCGCGAGTGGCTTACCGTCTTTGCCTGGTTGCAGCCGCTTTAGCGCACTGCGCTCAGGCAGATGCCGTATTGATCCAGCCGATGCTCGCCATGCCGTGATATTATCTTTTCTCGAATGTCACCGGCTATTGGTCGGTCTGGAACCCTGATCAGATTCCGTTCAGAAAACGGGGCCAACAAAAAGGCCTCCTCGTAATCCTCGACGAATGCGCGATTGATATGGGGAGATTCGTAGCACATGTAGGCAATTTGCCGGGCTGTTTCGTGGGGCAGCCAACGCGATAACTCCTCGATCATTTCCTCGGCATCCATCGTCAGATGTGCCCAATCTGGAAAGGGCGGGTTCAGAAAGCTGAAGCTTTCATTGTCACATGTGATTGGCGGCAAATGATGCCCTCGGCTGGAAGGCCATATCGGCATTGCTACAGCAAAAAAGCTGCCACCACGTTTCAGCAGATTGGCAGCGATTTGAAGTGTTCCTTTTAGATCGGCAACATGCTCAAGAGCACTTGTCGAGAAGACGAAATCGAAGGCCTGCATGAAGCTGGCGGGAAGATTGAGAATATCGCCATCCAAGCAGATATGTTCCGCGTCGCCAAAATAAAAGCCGTCAAGCGGCGCTCGCGGCACTCCAATCCGATTGGATGGATTGTCGTCGCCAGAAATTTCCCAGTAGTCGGAATGATCGATTCCCAACCACATGGACGCGCCAAGTTCGTCGCAGACGATTTCACGGGGCAGGCAACCGCCAATTTCAAACACACGCTTTCCTGTCAGCGGTCCGCAATGAGAAATCGCTGTTGTCAGGTGGTCGTAATGGTAACTAAGTCCAAAGGCTTGGAATTTTTCTATTAACGTCATTGGGGCCAATCTCAACCTTCTCTCCGGGTCACTTGTGTTGAACGATAGGCGAGCACTTTGTGCGGGTGAATCTCGCTGCAATGTTCAAGCCATTTGGGCATTGATTTCAGAACGGTAAGGGCATCCAGATTTATTGCTGGCATTGAAGAGATGTCTTCTGCTCTCAATTGAATGCTGTATTTTTGCAATTGACAACTGGTCACAAAAAGACATGGCTTTAAAGCGATCAAAGACTATCTTCGTTACATTAAATGCCGCTTCGGAACACATGGCTCCAGACATATACCCCCTGAGGGTGAGGATATCCTCAAAACTCGCCTCAATTCCAATTGCATGTAGATTTTGCTGATTTGTGCGCAACAAATTTATGAAATTTGAGCTCTGGTGGATGGAACTTAACCCTCCCTGCATAAAATAGCCAAAACCGATTTCCCCTAGATTGTGACCCTTACCAAGGCCCAACAGCTTTGAGAAAAAATCATTATCCTCACATCCCCTTTGCTTTGGGTCAAATCGCGCGGAGTTGCGCCGCATTAAGCACCCTGATGGTAACCATGGAGCGCTAAATAATGCTTCCCAACGTATTTCAGTGTCTGTTTCGGCAAGGGTGAAGGTCTGCTCGAAATCTCCGTCTGCTTTCACCTTAACAAACGAACTTCCAACGTAAATATGGTCGGGGTGTTCAAGCAGGAAGGCTCTCTGTCGTTCAAGAAGGTTCAGCATCAGATAGAAATCATCAGCATCAAGCAAGGCTATGAATTCGCCGTTCGCTGCATCAATCCCATAGTTCCTGGCAACGGAAGGTCCGCTGTTTACTTCAAAACGAAAGAAGCGAAATCGGGTATCCGGGCAGGTCTGAATCATCTCCCTAACATCAACCGTTGAAGCGTCATCAACTAGGATGATTTCATCAACTTGTCTTTGAGAAGTAAGTGTCTGCAAAAGTGCAGGAAGTGACGGACCAGGATTGTACACGGGAACGACCAGAGAAATTGACAACGGCAGACTGCGCCGGACAAGCCCCGGCTGTTGCGGGTTTGATTGGTTTTGCGGATTTGCCCTTGGACGCGTCTTGCCGGACATGCCGATCCCCCTGAAGAGTCCCCCTCAGCGCATTTTGATCCGGCAGCAGGCTTGTTATTTGAGAGGACTCTAGCAGCCCATAAGGGTGAGTCAATGCCAAACAAATACCGCTAATAATCCGTCTTATTGTCAGATATGTTTTTGGTGGAGCATGGCAGATTTACATACCATTGCATGCGCCGTGGCTCGTGAGGCGAAAGCGAATAAATCGACTCTGACCCCAATTTCCCGCAGCTAATGACGTTTGCCCTCGCCGGGCGGCTGAAACGAAAAAGGGGGGCGAAAGCCCCCCTTTTTTACCTCAAACACTCAATCAATCAGGCGAAGCGGCGTTTGCCGAAGGGGCGCTTCTTGCGCGTACGGAAGGCCAGCACGAACAGGGCGCCGACGGGCAGAATCACCGTCCAGGCGGGCCAGGCCAGCACATCTTGCCACAGGGCGGCGCCGCTGGCATCGAATTCGGGGACGGTTCCCAGGAACAGCGCCCACAGATCGGCAGCGGCGATAAAATCATGGGTTCCGGTTCCCAGAGCGGCAATCGCCTCTGTGGAAGCCATAAGAACCGATATGCCGACGAGCACCCACCCCAAGAGCCTGAAGAGAATCATACTATCCCCGAGTTAACGATTCGAGTCGCTTATATTCACACTATGACTATAGTTTTTAAATTATGCAAGCATCGTCGTAACTTGTGCCCGCTTCGTTATTTTTCACTTGAGAAATTAATTTCACGTAAAGCAGCCGTGAAACGGTCGGCATATCCCCCGACGTCACACAAAATCGAGCGGCGCATCTCATCGCGCAGAGAGTTTCGCAAGGCAGATATGTTTTTTACATCGCGTCCCAAGCGACAAGCCCGCTCGACAAAATCATCGGGCGATGCGGCGATCAATTCCGGATGGCCGATGGCGCTTAGATGACTGGTGGAATGGCGCCCGGCAACGCGGTCGCCCGAGAGTGTGAGAACAGGAACGCCCATCCACAAGGCTTCGCAGGTGGTAAGGCCGCCGGAATAGGGCAATGAATCGAGCACCAGATCGACCAGGGCATAGCGCGCCAATTGCTGGGCATGATCGGCTTCGCCCAGCAAGGTCAGGCGATGTGTTTCGATTCCATGTTTTCTGAAAAGCCCCTGCATGCGTTCCTGCGTTGCCGCATATTTCAGATTGGGCGAGGCCATGACGAAACGCGCATCCCTGATTTCATTTAGAACAGCGCACCAAAGGGCGATGCTGGGCTCGCCGATCTTGAAGGCGGCATTGAAACTGCCGAAGGTGACATAGCCATTTGTCAAGCAAGGCGGTGGTGCGACATCGGGCGCATAGGCGGGTGGCTCATAGACGAAGATGTCGCCCTCCATCCAGAGCGGCTTTTCGGAATAGAGGGCCGCTTCCGCCTCGGTCAGATGAATTCTGTCATGAATCCGGTAATCGATCTGGGCCAGCCCGGTGGTCGAAACGTAATCGAGATAGGCCATCTGCACGGGGGCCGGTCTGAGGGCGAAGAGGCCCAGCCGATTGCCCGCCGTATGGCCGTTGAGGTCGATCAGAATGTCGATGCCGTCGGCCCGCACCATGTCAGCCGCCGCCTCGTCGCTAAGGGAACGGATATCGCGCCAATCCTCGCACAGGCTTTTGAACTTGTCGGTGAATCCATCCTCGATTTTCGTATTCGAATAAAGCACAGCCTGCCAGCCGCAGCGCTGACGCTGCCCCAACAGAGGCGGCAGAAAGATGCCGGTAGCGTGATGGCGAAAATCGGACGAGACGAAACCCAGGCGCAGAGGCAGACCCTGGGCATGTTTCCAGGCAGGCGCTTTGGGCGCAGGAAAGCGAGCCCCCCAGCTCCGATGGCGGGCAATGATGTCTTGCACCGAGATGTCGGTGCGGTAATGCAGCGCCATCAGGGCCTGCGAGGCGTAAATCCCGTCTTGTTCCGCCGCCTTTTGGAATGCTTCGGCGGCTGCGTTGCCGTCGCCCATCAGCAGATAGGTCTGGGCCAGATGCGCCATGATCTGGGCGTCCGGCGCCAGCACTGCCGAGAAATGCCGAATGGCCGCCGACAGATCGCCCGCATCCGATGATATTTCGCCCAGTAGACGATGGGCGGCGTCAAGCGTGGGGTCCGTCTTCAAAGCTGCCCAAGCACTTTGGCGCGCTTCATCGGTGCGGCCCAGCAATTTCAGGGCGGCTGCCTGATTGAGCTGCCAGGCGACGAAGGTGGGATCGCCCGCCTCGGCGGCCTGCCAAAGAGCCAGTGCCGCATGGTTCCAGCCATGCGCGAAGAGTTGCCCGGCCAGGCTGCCCAGATCGCCCGCCTTGGAACCCACAAGCCCGATCAGATGGGCAAAGGCAGCAGCAGCCTCGGCATTGCCTTGGCGGGACAGCGCCTCGCCGATGCCGCCCCAGGCGGCCAGATTGAAAGGATCGATTCTTGCCGCCTCGCGAAACGAGGTCAGCGCGCTATCAAGATTTCCCAAGACCAGCGCCTGCTGGCCCGCTTGAATATGGCTGGCGGCATAAAAGAACCAAGCCTCCTGCAGCCGCACCCTGGGATCGGAAGAATCGCTGCTCAGGCGCTTTTCCTTTGCTGCTCAAGCAGGGTGATGATGTTCGATGCCGCTTCTGGAATATTGGTGCCGGGGCCGAAGATGGCCGCCGCACCGGCGGCCTTCAGCGCATCGTAATCCTGTGTCGGAACGACGCCCCCCACTACGACCAGAATATCCGAAGCCCCCGCCTTCTTCAGTTCCTGAAGCAAGAGCGGCACCAGGGTCTTGTGGCCCGCCGCAAGCGTGGAGACGCCGACGACATGCACGTCGTTCTCGATAGCCATGCGCGCCGCCTCCTCGGGCGTTTGGAACAAGGGCCCGACATCGACATCGAATCCCATGTCGGCAAAAGCGGTGGCGATCACCTTGGCGCCGCGATCATGGCCATCCTGGCCCAATTTCACCACCAGGAGGCGCGGCCTCCTGCCTTCGGCCTTGGCGAAGGATTCGACCTCGGAACGGATTTTGGCAAACATCGCGTCTCCTTCATAGGCAGCGCCATAAACGCCGGAAACAGCCAGATAGCGGGCCGTGTAGCGCGTGAACACGCTTTCCAGCGCATCCGAAATCTCGCCCACCGTGGCCCTGGCGCGGCAGGCCTCGATGGCAAGGGCCAGCAGATTCCCCTCGCCCGAGGCCGCCGATGCCGTCAAGGCCGCCAGCGCCGCCTTCACCCGGCCATCGTCGCGCGAAGATTTCACCTGAGCCAAACGAGCCTTTTGCGACGCCAGCACCTTGCTGTTATCAACCTCAAGCACGTCAAGAGGTTCCGAAGTGGCAGGCTTGTATTTGTTGACGCCGACGATGGTCTCAAGCCCACGGTCGATGCGGGCCTGGCGCCTGGCTGCGGCTTCCTCGATGCGCTTCTTGGGCAAACCCTGCTCGACCGCCTTGGTCATGCCGCCCAGGGCCTTCACTTCCTCGATCAATTTTTCCGCCTCGGCCACCAGCGAGGCGGTCAGGCTTTCGATGTAATAACTGCCGCCCAGGGGATCGATCACGGCGGGAATGCCCGTTTCCTCGGCGATGACAAGCTGGGTGTTGCGGGCGATCCGGGCCGAAAAAACCGTAGGCAGCGCTATCGCCTCGTCGAGTGCGTTGGTGTGCAGGCTTTGCGTTCCCCCCAGCACGGCGGCCATGGCCTCGATGGTGGTGCGGATCACGTTGTTGTAGGGATCCTGCTCGGCCAGCGACCAGCCCGAGGTCTGGCAATGCGTGCGCAAGGCCAGACTCATCGGATTCTTCGGATTGAAGGGCTTGATCAGCTTGGCCCACAAAACGCGCGCCGCCCTCAGCTTGGCGATTTCCATGAAGAAATTCATGCCGATGGAAAAGAAGAAGGACAGACGCGTGGCGAATTCGTCGATGGCAAGGCCCTTGTCGATGGCGGCCTGCACATAGTCCAACCCGTCGGCCAGCGTATAGGCCAGTTCCTGCACCGCTGTGGCACCCGCCTCCTGCATGTGATAGCCCGAGATCGAAATCGAATTGAACTTGGGCATGTTCTTGGCGGTATAGCCGATGATGTCGGCCACGATGCGCATGCTGGGTCCCGGCGGATAGATATAGGTGTTGCGCACCATGAACTCTTTCAGGATGTCGTTCTGAATGGTGCCCGACAGCTTGTCCTGGGAAACGCCCTGCTCCTCGGCGGCCACGATATAGCCCGCCAGCACCGGCAGCACGGCGCCGTTCATGGTCATCGAGACGCTCATTTTGTCGAGCGGGATACCGTCGAACAGAATTTTCATGTCCTCGACGGAATCGATGGCGACACCCGCCTTGCCGACATCGCCGATCACGCGCGGATGATCGGAATCATAGCCCCGATGCGTGGCCAGATCGAAAGCCACCGAAAGCCCCATCTGTCCGGCGGCCAGATTGGCCCGGTAGAAGGCGTTTGATTCTTCTGGCGTCGAGAAACCCGCATATTGGCGGATCGTCCAGGGACGGTTGGCATACATGGTGGCCCTGGGGCCGCGCAGATAGGGCGGGAATCCGGGCATAGTGTCCAGATGCGTCAACCCCTCCAGGTCCTCGGCAGTGTAAAGGGGCTTTATGGCGATTCCCTCGGCCGTCTCGCGGACCAGGCCGTCGGGGGATTCACCCTTCAAGTCCTTGGCCGCCAACTGGCGCCAGTCCTGATAAGACTTTTTCTCGAAGTCGGACATCGGCTGTTCCTTGCTATTCCCGGTGCGGGCCTTTTATTCTTCCTGCCTATATAAGCACCCCTCTTTCGGGCTGTCCACGCCCCACCCAGCGCTTGGAGTTCCCTTTGTCATTTCTCGCCCATATCCAGGAATGCAATGTTTTTGCTGAAGAACGCTTCCGGCCCTTTCTGGTCGAGGGCAGACAGGTCGGCTGGATCAGGCCCGAGATGGCGCTGCGTCTGGCCGCCTTTCGGGGCGTCTTCGATGTCGAGAACGATCAGATATCCTTGTCTTTGGGCTTGCAAACCCCCGAGACACGCAGCCGGGCCGTGGGCTTGGCCATGCAGGCCCTGGCCGAGCAGGGCGTCATTCCCCCGCTTCGAAATGAATTCTATCCGGTGGTGAGCGCATGGGGGGCTCCTGAATTGCTGCGCATCGACCGCGCCGCCGTGCATGCGTTGGGTATCCTGGCTGTGGGGGTGCATCTGAACGGCTATGTCGGCCATGGCCCCGATCAAAAGCTCTGGATCGCCAGGCGCGCCAAGGACAAGGCGGTGGCGCCCGGCAAGCTTGATCATCTGGTGGCGGGCGGACAGCCGGTGGATCTCGGCTTGATGGAAAATCTGATCAAGGAATGCGCCGAGGAAGCCGATATGTCGGCTGTGCTTGCCAAGACAGCAAGGGCCTGCAGCGCCGTCCGCTACCGTTTCGAGAACGAGCAGGGCTTAAGAAACGACTTGATCTTCTGCTACGACCTGGAATGCCCCGATAGCTTCCTGCCCCGAAACACCGATGGCGAGGTGGAAAGCTTCGAGCTGTGGCCCATCGCCCGAGTTAGGGAAACCATCCTGAACAGCCGCGACTTCAAGTTCAATGTGCCCCTGGTGATGATCGATTTCATGATCCGCCACGGCCAGATCACGCCCGAAAACGAACCGGATTATCTGAAACTGATCGAGGGGTTGCGGCGCATCCCCTGATCAGCGCCAGAATTTTTCCTGACGCCTGAAGTCTTCCCAGGCCGCCAGAGCCTGTTCTTCCAAAAGACCTGCGCGGCCCGCATGCCAGCCCTCGGCAAAGCCAATGCCGTGATGCAGCGCCGTATCGGCGGAGGTTTCGCGCCGCTCTTCCAGCACGCGTCTGGCCACCGCGATGTCGTTCAGATGCCCCAGCACATCGACCAGTCCGGTCAGGGATTCCAGATAGCGCTTCGTCTTGGCACCGGGATAGAGCGATTGCAGGAACTCGCCCGCATAGCGCATCTTCTTGCCGCGGATGCGCAGCGCATGGCGTTTCAGCGCATCCAGCCTTTCGAAATCGCGCCCCGACTTCATCAATTTCGAATGGCGCTTATCAAGAGCCGCGTTGGCGAAATCCACAAGATCGCCCTTGGCCGAGGTCGTGCCGTTTTCGCTCCATTCCAGAAGGTCCAGCGTGAAGCTGGCGAAACGCCCAGGCTCCAGCGCCTGCCTTGCCTGTTCCAGCATGCCGCCTCGCTCTGCCGACAGTTGCTCTTCCAAAGCTTCCAGCCCCTCATGCTCGGGCGCCAACAGGCGAACCGGCCCCAGAATCGCCCCCAGGAAGACGTCGCGGTCGCGCATCGGGCCAAGTCGGCTTCCCAGTTCCTTAAGCTCAGAAAGAACGCGCTGGCTGTCTTCAGGAGTCAAAAGTGGCCGGAACAGACTGAGTGCCGAGCGCAGGCGGCGCACGCCCACGCGCATCTGATGGACGCCCTCGATTGTTTCCTCGCCCTGCGACATCACCAAGGGGCGATTGGCGGCAATCTGCTCAAGCCCCATTCTGGCGATGCGGCGCAGGGCCAAGCCAGGCGTTTCCTTTTTCTGAAGGATCAGACGGCGCGACTTGCGGGCACAGCCCGCCAATCCCTGAGCCAGAATCAGCGAGGGCTCGCCCTCGCTTTGCAGGAGATCACAAGCAGCCGTCTGGCCGATCAGCCGGGCTAGGCGCAACAAGCGTGACCAGGAACGCACCGGTCCACTGATCACGACGCGAAACAGCGGGGCCAATCCGCTTTGTGTCGCACTCTCACCACACTCCAGGCAAATTCGGGCTTCCCCGGCCTGATAGGTGCGAACATTCAGGCTTTCGCTGGCCACGACGGCCAGGTCGAAGGCCCCTGCATCCAGACCTGGGCACAGACTTTCCAAAAGGGCGATATCGGGACCATCGCTGGCAAGGGGCGATTCCCAGCGCCCGAATCGGACGGTTTCAGCGCTCACAATCTGGCGTTTTGCCCCCTTTTCCCCCTGGCTTGACACGGCAAGACCGACGCCAAGGGCGGCCAGTTGGAACTGAGGGCCATCATAGCGAAGGGTCGTTCTTTCCCCCTCCTCGCCCGGCACCGGCGGAAAGGCCTTGAGGAAAAGGCTGTCCCCGAGCTTGTGAAAGCCCTTGGAATCCAAGGAAAGAGTGATGGCGGGACGGCAAAAAGGCATGGCGGAATCTTCTTGTGAACAGCGGCGTCGACTGTAATCCCAAGCGGCCTGTCTGTCCTTAGCCGGATTGTGACAAGGCGCTCAAGCACCCTTGCGTCCAAGGTTGGTATTGGCTAGATTGACGAGACGCTAGATATAGGGGGTCTCTGGAGTGCCGGGTTTGTTTGAGCCGAAGCGGGGGGTACGCCTGCTGCTTGCCTTGCTGGTTACGGCCAGCCTGGGCGGCTGCGGCATGATGTATGACGCCGACAGCGCCCTTCCCGGCTTCACCCAGGCCGCCAGCAGCGCCGGGGGCAATCCGACCGATTCGGCCCTGGCCGCCCTGGCCAAGGGTGATTACCTCCAAGCCGAGACCCATGTCAGCCAGGCCCTCAGGCGCAATCCACGCGATCCCTACGCCCTCTTGGCGGCGGGTCTGCTCTATCAGAACACCGGCAGGCCCAATCAGGCCCGCCAGGCCTATCAGGAATTGATGAGCTCCCGCTCGACCGCCGTGACCACCCTGCCCGCCGGACAGCGTCTGGTGCCGCGCAGTCTGGCCGAACTGGCCAACATCAATATGGGCTACTTGGCCGGACAGGCGCCAGAGAATCTGGCGGGGTCCGCCCTGATGCCGGGGCGCAGCGACGTGATGGGCGTCGCCCAGACCTATCAGGGCCCGCCCCCAGCCATGCCGGTGACCAGTTCCCCCTTGCCCATCGCCCAGAGTGCCAACAGCTCGGTTCTGACCGCCGCCCAGCGCTTCCAGACCCTGCGCGAACTGGCCGAGAATGGCCTTGTCACCCAGGAAGAATATCTGGCCCGCCGCCAGGCCAATATCGGGGCCATTCTGCCGCTTACCCAGCCGCCGCCGGGTGCCGGGCTTGACCGACCCTCGCCGCCCAGCCAGCAGGTGATCGACCGTTTGCGCGAGTTGGGCCGTTCGCTGGAAAGGGGCGCCATTTCGCCCGCCGAGCAAAATGCCGAACGCCAAATCATTCTGGATGGATTGCTGCCCGCACAACCCCGCAACCGGGCCAATCCCTTGATGGCCCCCAAGGATTTCATGGCGGCGGCCTCGTCAGCCGGAGCACTGGAACGCCTGAAGAATTCCGGGCTGGTGACCGCGGATGAATATGCCCGCGAGCGAGAGGCCCTGGACCGCATCGCCCAGCCCCCCGCACCGCCCAGGCCGGCCGTTGCCGCCATCGACAAAAAATCCCTTGCAGCATCGCCTTCGTCCGGCGGCTCAGCCAGTTCCCTGCCCGCAGGTCTCAAGGGCAAGCCCGCCGTGCATCTGGCTTCCTATAAAAGCCGCGAGCAGGCGGAAAAAGACATCGCGATGTTCAAGAAGAAATCGCCCGATCTGGCCAAGCTGGGCATGCTGGCGACCAAGGTCGATCTCGGCGCCAAGGGAACCTATTGGCGCTTGAAGGCGGGACCGCTTGCCAGCGCCAAGGCGGCGCAGGAGCTGTGCCGCAAGCTGAAGGCCAACCGCCAATATTGCGAGCCCAGCATTTTCGAATAGATCAGCCCTCCGCTTCCCCGTCGGCTTCGTCTCCATCGGCTGGGGGCACTGGTTTTGACCGCCGGGAAGATGGTCGTTGCACGGTCCAGGGCCGTTGGCTGCTTCTTTCTCCAACACTCTCGATGCGCTCGATCTTTCCCTCGCTCAGCCAAACGGCGTGAGGCCCCTTCTTCAAGCGACTCAGCCGGTCAATCACCTGGGCGCCATCACAAGAACCTTTCGGCACCAGAAAGGGCGCAATCAGCAGGGTCGCCTTGGCGCAATCCTCGATCAGGGCTTCGGGCCGGTGCGCCAGCGCGATTTGAACCCCCTTGACCACGGCCCGGCAGGACAGCGCATCGCAGGCTAAGGCCCCCTCGCCCGCCCCATCGGCCAGGGGTTCCGCCTCATCCTCCTCCAGGGCCAGATGGCGACGCCAGGCTTCACGGGTAACCGGTTCGCGCAAACCCGGCGTCATAACCACGCGCCCGTTATCGAGGCGCAGCGCCACCAGCCCCGGCCCGCCATCGATCAACAGATCGGGCAGGCGCGCCTGTGACAGCGACAACAGCGCATAGAAGATGCCGATAAGGCCCAGAAGCCGCCACCCGGTTTTCATCAGCAACAGCCACAGCCCGCCCAGAACGAGCAGGGCAAAGCCTAAGTGCGGAAAGGAAGGAACGGCGATTCCAGCGCCTTGCCAGCCTGCCACCTTGACCGCCACCACATTGATCAGATCGACTCCCCAGCCCATCGGCACCAGGGCCAGATGCTCGAGGCCCAGCGGCATCAAGAGAACACCGATCAGGGCGGCCGGCATGACCAGCACGCCCGAAATCGGCACGGCCAGCATGTTGGAGGCCAGCCCATAGGGATTGAAGCGGTTGAAGTTCTCGATAGCGAAGGGTGCTGTGGCCAGCCCTGCGATCAGGGAGGAGAGAGCCAGGCCCGCCAGATAAAGCAGAAAACCCCGCCACCAGCCGCCCTGACGGCGCCAGGCCGTCATCGGACGACTGGTCAGTTCGTATATCGAAACCAATGCCAGCACGGCGGCGAAGCTCATCTGAAAGCTGGCCCCCAGCAGGCTTTCCGGCTGGGTCAGCAGAATCGCCAGAGCGGCCCAGGCGACCAAGCGTAGCGAGATGGCCTGGCGATCCAGAACGACGCCCAGAAGCACCAGCCCGGTCATCAGAAAGCTGCGCTGGGTGGGCACGAAAGCGCCCGAAACCAGCAGATAGAACAAGGTCGCCAGCAGAGCCCCCAGCGCCGTCCATTTCTTGATGGGATAATTGAGCGCCAAGGGGCCGATGAGGGCCAGAAGCGCCCTCAAGCCCACGAAGACCAGGCCCGCCACCAGCGTCATATGCAGGCCCGAGATGGACAGAAGATGGGCCAGGCCGGAATCGCGATAGGCTTTCAGCAGAGGAAGCGATACCGCCCGCTCGCCCCCGGTGATCAGGGCCGAGGCCACCGCCCCCGTATCGCCCGGCAACAAGGACTGAATGCGCAAGGTCATGGCATAGCGCAGGGCCGAGAGGCGGCGGCGAAACCCATCGATCAGGCTGGTTCCTTCGGGCAGGGGTTCCAAAAGCTCGACCGAGCCCATGCCATAGCCAATGGCCCCCAAACGCTGGAACCAGGCCTGTCGGGCAAAATCGAAGCCGCCCGGCAAGGCCGGGCCGCCGGGCGGCATCAGACTGGCATAGAGACGGATGCGGTTGCCAGGCACCAAGGGGGGCGCCTTGGCGGGCAGGCGCAGGCGGATGCGCGATGGTGTCCTCTCAGGTTCAAGTCGCTCGATGCTTATCCTCTCCAGCACCACGCGAACACCGCCTTGGGCCAGGGGCTCCATCTCGGCCACCTCGCCGGTCACCTTGGCAAAGCGCAAGGGATGATCGAGAGCCGGAGCCGCCACCCATTCTGCCCTTAAACTGGCGGCGGCAAACCCGGCCAGAACGGCCCCTCCCATCGCCAGGGTCAGCAGAAGGCCAGGATGCTGCCGGGCCGGGATCGCTGCCAGAAGCAGCCCCCCTAATCCCAGGAGCAGGGGCAAAGGGGCAGGTTCAAAAGCAGACGCGAAATAGAGAAGGATACCTACCCCCGCCAGGACGGGCAGCCAGAGAGGCCAACGGTCGCGCTCGGCCAGAAATTGAGCGGCGACAAGCTCGCAAACCCTCCTTGCCGCTACGTCAAGGGCACCCCATTTGCCGACTTCCGATAAAGAAACATTCCCCTCAAGGCTCATGCTGCAACCGCTCAATGAATATGGTAGAGATATCCACCGGGTGAGCCAAAAGCCACCCCAAGGGAGAGGTCGCCCCCCTCCGCAACCAGTATGACCCTTTTGAAGGAACCGATCCATTTCCATGAGCAAGGTCGTTACCCGTTTTGCCCCCTCGCCCACCGGCTATCTGCATATCGGCGGGGCCCGCACGGCACTGTTCTCCTGGCTGTTCGCGCGCCATCACGGAGGCGTCTTTCGGCTACGCATCGAGGATACCGACCGCGCCCGCTCGACCGAGGATGCCGTCAGCAAGATCTTCGAGGGCTTAAGGTGGCTGGGGCTGGAATGGGACGGCGACCCCGTCATGCAGTTTTCCAGGGCAGCGCGCCATGCCGAAGTGGCTCTCAAGCTTCTGGCCGAGGGCAAGGCCTATCGCTGCTATTGCTCGCAGGAAGAACTGGCCGAGATGCGCGAGAAGGCCAAGGCTGAGGGCCGCCCCATGGGCTATGACGGACGCTGGCGCGACCGCGATCCCTCTGATGCCCCAGAGGGGGTTCCGCCGGTCATTCGCATCAAGGCGCCCCGCGAGGGCGAAACCGTGGTGCCCGATCTTGTGCAGGGCGAAGTGCGGGTTGCCAACGGCCAGTTGGACGACATGGTGCTGCTGCGCGCCGATGGCACGCCGACCTATATGCTGTCGGTGGTGGTGGACGATCACGACATGGAGGTCACCCACGTCATCCGGGGCGACGACCACCTCACCAATACCTTCCGCCAATATCAAATCTACAAGGCCATGGGATGGGCGCCGCCCGCCTTCGGCCATATCCCGCTGATTCACGGACCCGACGGCGCCAAATTGTCCAAGCGGCACGGAGCACTTGGCGTCGAGGCTTACCGCGACATGGGTTTCCTGCCCGAAGCCATGCGCAATTACCTCTTGCGCCTGGGCTGGAGCCATGGCGACGACGAGATCATTTCCACCGAGCAGGCCATCGCCTGGTTCAATCTGGAAAATGTGGGCCGCTCGCCCGCCCGCTTCGACATGACCAAGCTGACCAGCCTGAACGGGCATTATCTGCGCGACGCCTCGGACGAGCGCTTGGTCGAGCTTATCGTCCCTCTGATCGAGAAAAGCCTGGGACAGGCCCTCTCAGGGCAGGATCGGGGGCGCCTTACCGCGGGCATGGCAGGGTTGAAGGAACGCGCCAAATCGCTTTGCGATCTTGCCGAGAGTGCTCGTTTTTACGCCTTGCGCCCCGCCTTCGACGCCAAAGCGCTGAAGGCTCTTCAACCGCTTGCGGAAGCCGAGAAGGCCCTAGCACTCGACGCCTTTTTGGAACGCGCCTACGAACTGCCCGCCTTCGAGCGCCATGGATTGGAAAATCTGGCCCGCATCTATTCCGAAGAAACGGGACTGAAGCTTGGCGACATCGCCCAGCCCCTGCGCGCCGCCCTGACCGGATCGACCACGTCACCGCCGATCTTCGAGGTGATGGAAATCCTGGGCGCCTTGGAATGCCAAAACCGTTTCGTCTCAGCCTTGAAGGAAATACGCACGTCGTCCTGAAGCATTCACCAACCGCCACCTCTGGAAGATGGATAAAAAAAGATGAGCGCCAGCACCAAAGAGACCGTCACCGTCACCAACAACTCGACCGGAAAACAGGTCGATTTCCCCCTTCACTCGGGAACGATCGGTCCCAAGGTGATGGACATCCGTTCGCTTTACAGCCAGATGGACCTCTTCACCTACGATCCCGGCTTCACCTCGACCGGAAGCTGCAAATCAACCATCACCTATATCGATGGCGATGAGGGCGTGCTGTTGCATCGCGGCTATCCCATCGACCAGTTGGCCGAACATTCCGACTTCATGGAAGTGGCCTATCTGCTGTTGAAGGGCGAGCTTCCCAACGTCAAGGAGAAGGCCGATTTCATCAAGGCCATCACCTATCATTCGATGGTGCATGAGCAGATCAACTTCTTCTATCGCGGTTTCAGGCGCGATTCGCACCCCATGGCGGTTCTGTGCGCCGTGGTGGGATCGATGGCCGCCTTCTACCACGACAGCATCGACATTCATCTGCCCAAGGACCGCATGATCGCGCAGCACCGGCTGATCGCCAAGATGCCGACCATCATCGCCTGGGCCTATAAATACGCGCTGGGCCAGCCCTTCATGTATCCCAAGAACTCGATGGGCTATAGCGAGAATTTCCTGCACATGATGTTCGCCACCCCTTGCGAGGAATACAAGGTCAGCCCGATTCTGGCCAAGGCGATGGACCGCATTCTGATCTTGCATGCCGATCACGAACAGAACGCTTCGACCTCGACCGTGCGTCTGGCCGGATCGTCGGGCGCCAATCCCTTTGCCTGCATCGCCGCCGGTATCGCCTCGCTGTGGGGCCCCGCCCATGGCGGCGCCAACGAAGCCGTTCTGGCCATGCTGCAGGAAATCGGCTCGATCGATCACATTCCCGAATACATCAAGCGCGCCAAGGACAAGGACGACAATTTCCGCCTGATGGGATTCGGGCACCGGGTCTACAAGAATTACGATCCCAGGGCCAAGATCATGCAGCGCACCTGCAAGGAAGTGCTGGACGAGTTGGACATGCATGACGATCCCTTGCTGAAGCTGGCCATGGAGCTGGAACGCATCGCCCTTTCGGATGAATACTTCATCGAGAAGAAGCTCTATCCCAATGTCGACTTCTATTCGGGCATCATCTTCCGCGCCATGGGCATTCCCACCAGCATGTTCACCAGCCTGTTCGCCTTGGCCCGCACCGTGGGCTGGGTGGCACAGTGGAACGAGATGATCGAAGACACGGATCAGAAGATCGGGCGGCCGCGCCAGCTTTACATGGGCGCCCCCAAGCGTGATTTCGTGCCGCTCAACAAGCGTCCGTAAGAGCTGGACGTGGGGGAAAAGTCCCGTCACGGCCAGAAGAACCGGCGGGGGACGCATCGTCCCCCGCCGTTCCGTGGCATCTTCCTAAGGCCCGCCAACGACAATCGAGCAGGCTCGGGATTGTTGCTGAAACGGATTGCAGCGATTTCTCTGCTGGCTCTCTTGGCTCTCAGCGCCTTCTGGGCGAATGGCGGGAAATTCTAACCGCGTTCAATCAGTTCGATCTTATAACCATCGGGATCTTCGATGAAGGCGATGACGGTGCTGCCGTGTTTCATCGGCCCGGGCGGGCGCGTGATCTTGACGCCCTCACCCGCCAGGGCTTCGCAGGTGGCGTAGATATCCGAAACACCCAACGCCAGATGTCCGAACCCCGTGCCGATCAGATAAGGCTCCGCCTGGTCCCAATTATGGGTAAGCTCCAACACCGTGCTCTGCTCTTCCGACCCATAACCCACGAATGCCAGGGTGAAGCGCCCCTCGGGATAGTCGGACTGGCGCAACAACGTCATACCCAGAAGGCGCGTATAGAAGTCCAAGGATTTCTTCAGATCGAAAACGCGGATCATGGTGTGCAGAAAACGAAACTGGCTCATGAGCGAACAACCTCCAACACGGCTTTGGCGGCTCGAGCACTGGGCGATTCGCCGCCCAGCCCCAGGCGCAGCATCGCCTCTTCCAAATCCATCTTCATGTGGCTTCGAGCACTCCCCTCTTCCATCAGAGCAAGCACCTCGGCTGACAAACGTTCGGGCGTGCAGTCTTCCTGAATCAATTCTGGAACGGCCCGCTTTTCCAAAAGCAGATTGGACAGATTGATGTAGGGCACCTTGAACAGGCGCCGTGCGGCCATGATGGTAATGGGATTGAGCTTATAGGCAACGACATGGGGCAGGCCCGCCAAGGCCAGTTCCAGCGCCACCGTACCGGACGCCGCCAGAGCGGCCCGGCTGGCCGCGAAGGCATCGTATTTTTCCTCTGGGCCGCGCAGGACCAAGGATGGAACATCCCATCTGGCAACGGCGGCAGACACCGCATCCGCCACCGTATCCACCGTCGGCACCAGCACCACCAAATCCGGATAGACATTCCTGATGCGCCGAACAGCCTGTTCGAACACAGGCAGCAGGCGCTTGATCTCGCCGGATCGGCTTCCAGGCAGCACGGCCAGCAAAGGCACATCAAAGGCCAGCCCGTGACGCTGCCTGAACGCATCGGCATTGCCCAGATCAGCCCCGCTTTCAATGACCGGATGCCCAACACAGACTGTATCGAGCCCATAGCGCTGGAAATAAGGAAGCTCGTGCGAAAACAAGGTGAGCAGGCGGTCGACGCGTTCGGCCACCGCCTTGGCGCGCCCCTCTTTCCAGGCCCAAACCATGGGGGCGACGTAATGAATGCGGGGAATGGGCGAGCCCTTCTGTTTCAGGGCTCGGGCGACCCTTCCGGTAAAGCCCCAGGAATCGATGGTGATAACGCCGTGGGGCTGGAAGCGCTCGATGGCGGCCAAAGTCTGATCGAGCCGCTTTAGAATCAGGGGCAGACGCGGCAGCACCTCGACCAACCCCATCACCGCCAAATCTGCAATCGGAAACAGGCTTTCCAAGCCTTGGGCCGCCATGTTCTCGCCGCCGACGCCGGAAAATTCGACACTACCGCCCAACTGTTGCTTCAAGGCCGTCATCAGGCGCGCCGCCAGGAAATCGCCCGAAGGCTCGCCTGCGACCACAAACAGTCTCATGGCGCAACGCCGACAACGAACAGGCCCAGCCGGTCCGCCGTTTCAATCAAGACGGTCTCGTCAAGAACAAGCGCAGCTTTGGTCTCGACGGCAATGCCCCGAAGCCCCGCCGCAGCGGCCTGGGAAACCGTGTCGGGGCCAATGGCGGGCAAGTCGATCCGTTTTTCCTGTCCTGGCTTTACCGTCTTGACCAGCACGCCTCCAAGCCCGTCGCGCTTCAACCCGGCCACGCGGGCCAGCAAAGCCTCGGTGCCCTCGATGGCCTCGACTCCCAGCACCAATCCCTGTTGAACGACCACCGCCTGCCCGACATCGACGGCACCCAGCGCCTTGGCGACCTTGACGCCGTGTCTGATGTCGGCCTCCGCCTGTTCGTCGGGGCGATGAACGCCGTAAGCGCCCTGCCTTGCCAGCAGGCTTGCCAGAATCTCGTCGGCCCCCAGCACCTTGAAACCTTCGGATTCAAATTCCTTGATCACGCCGGAAAGCAAGCCATCGTCGCCCAGGGCGGCGAAACCAACGCGGGCGAAGAATTTCGCAGCGCGCAGATCCGGGGCCAGTTCCTTTAAGCTGGGGCGGCGCACCGCACCCGCCATCACGACATCGACAACACCGGCGGTGCGCAAAGCCTCGAAGCCCTGCCCGGCGGCTCCCAGACGAACCCAGACATGGGGCAAATGCGAGGTGGCGACGAAGGCAGGATCGGCATGGCCCTCGATAGCCAGCAGAAAAACCTCGCGGCCAGTAGCCCGTGCTGCCGACGCCACAAGAACCGGCAATCTGCCGGAACCTGCGACGATGCCGAGCTTGGGCAACATGTCAGGTGGCCGTCGGCGTGCCTGGGACATTCTCCCAATTCGGCTGGCAGACGGCGCGCGAGGAATCGGCGCGGATGAAATCGACGATCTCCATCACGCAGGCCACATCCTTGAACAGTTCCGCCACGTCGGCCAAGCGCTCGGCCATGGTGCCTTCCTGGCTGAAAAGAACGCGATAGGCATTGCGCAGCGCGTGGATATCGTCCCTGGAAATTCCCCGACGCTTCATGCCGATAAGATTAAGGCCCGAGAGATAGGCTCGGTTGCCCATAACGGCGCCATAGGGAATGATGTCGTTCTCGACCCCGCTCATGCCGCCGATCATGGCGTGACGACCGATGCGAACGAATTGATGCACGGCACAAAGACCGCCCAGCACCGAGAAATCGCCGACATGGACATGACCGGCCAAAGTCGCGTTGTTGGCAAGAATCACGCTATTGCCAACCACGCAGTCGTGAGCGACATGCGAGCTCATCATGAACAGGCAATCGTCGCCAACACGGGTGATCATGCCGCCACCCTCTGTGCCGGGATTCATCGTCACATGCTCGCGTATCTGATTGTTGGCCCCCACGATCAGCTCGCTGGGCTCGCCCTTGTATTTCAGATCCTGCGGCTGCAGGCCGATCGAGGCGAAGGGGAAAATGCGCGTCTTGGGGCCGATCTTGGTGCGCCCGCCCACGACGACATGAGCAACCAGCTCGACATCATCGGAAAGCTCGACATCGGGGCCAACCAAACAGAAGGGGCCGATCTTGACCGTAGCCGCCAGCTTCGCCTTGGAATCGACGACGGCAGTTGCGTGAATGTCAGCCATTGCTCAATTATCCACGATCATGGCGGTATAAGTGGCTTCCGCCATCAACTGACCATCGACTTTGGCTTCGGCGCGAAACTTCCAGACATTGCCCCTGGAACGTTCCTTGGTCACATGAATCTTCAACTGATCGCCGGGTCCGACAGGCTTTCTAAAACGCGCCTCTTCGACCGACATGAAATAGACCAGCTTGCCTTCGGAATTGGGTCCCAGCGTCTCGACCACCAGCACGGCCGCCGTCTGCGCCATGCTTTCGATGATCAGCACGCCCGGCATGATCGGTCGCGAAGGAAAATGGCCGGGAAAAAAGGGCTCATTCACCGTTACATTCTTGATTCCAGTCGCACTCTTGTCGGGAACCAAATCGATCACCCGATCCACCAGAAGAAACGGATAACGGTGCGGAATCATCTGAACGATGCGGTTGATGTCAATCACGCGTCCTTCTGTCGCCGTCTCGGTCATCCCAAAGCCTCCTTCAAATTGTCCGTCTATTCGCCGTCCGTGCTTTTCTTATTGGCTGCCGAACGGCGCGATTCACGCAAAAGAAATTTGTGCAGGCGCAGATATTCGCGCATCTCGACCGCAGGATAGCCCATATAAGTGGCCCCATCGGGAACAAAGCCCTGCACGCCGCTTCTGGCCAGAATGGTAACGCCGGAACCGATGCGGCTATGATCCGCCACCCCTACCTGACCGTACAAAAGCGACAGATCGCCGATCGTGGTGCTGCCCGAAATGCCTACCTGCGCTGTGATGCCGCAGCCAAGGCCGGTGCGCACGTTGTGGCCGATCTGAACCAGATTGTCGATCTTGGTATGGGGGCCGATCACCGTATCGCCCGAGGCGCCGCGATCGATGGTAGTGTTGGCGCCGATCTCGACATCGTCGGAAATAAGCACGCGCCCCATTTGCGGCAGCTTGACATGATGGCCGTCGCGCGAAGCCGCAAAGCCATAACCATCCTGACCAATGGCGACACCGGGATGAAGCAGAACGCGCTTGCCGATATCGCAACATTGCAGCGACACCAAAGGGCCGATGCGGCTGTCGTCGCCGACCGTGACGCCGCGACCAAGAACGGCATTGGGGCCGACATGGACGCGCTCGCCCAAAACCGCATGGGGGCCAATGACAACGCCCGCTTCAATGCATGATCCGGCACCGATGCGGGCTGTTGGGTCAACCACCGCCGAAGCAGCGATGCCCGGCCTGGGAGCCGCCTGCGGGTAGAAGGCCTGAGAGATCAGGGCAAAGGCCCGCTTGGGATCGGGATGGATCAGAACCGCCATGCCCGAAGGGGCAAGGCCGCTCAATTGAGGGGATAGAATGCAGGCTCCGGCCTTGGACGAAGCAAGAGCATCCTTCAGCTTGCGCTCGATCAGAAAAACGACGTCCTGGGGTCCCGCCGTCTCAAGCGTCGCCACATCGGCAAGCTTGACGTTCGGCGATGAGCCAGGAGCGATGCCTGCGCCGGACAGGTGCGCCAGCTCTTCAAGCGAAAAGGGGCCGACACGGTCGAAGAATCTTGAATCTGCCATGCCAGCCCCAACTGTCGCTTACTTTTTCTTGGTATCCTTGGCAGCCTTGGCCGCATCCGACGCCTTGGCCTGTGCTTCATCGGCCATCTTCACCGGGTCCGGGAAGGTCAGTTCCTTAACCGTGGCGTTCAGGCGCTCAAGCGCTTGCGTCGTCTTGTCCATGGCGGGCTCATAATATTCGACCTGGGTGCGCGCCAGAACGATATTGGCCCCCATTTCAGCGGACAGTTCGCGGATAACCTTTGACAGCTGGACGGCGATATCGCGCATGGTCAAGTCATAGGCGCGGTCCAGGCTGATCCGGCGAAGCTGAACCTTGCGATTGAATTCGGCAGCCTTGGTATCAAAGGCCCGGCGCTTCTCGGCATAGGCTTCGGGAGATAAAACCGTGCGCTGTTCGCTGATCTGCTTGTCTTCCTCGCGCAGCTTGTTTTCCTCGGTGGAAAACTCCTGCTGATACTTTTTGTAGAACATCTCGCGGGTTTCCAAGACCTTCTTCGAAGACTTGGCCTCGCTCATGACCTTCTGGATGTCGATGACCATGATCGACGGAGCAGGCAGCTTGTCGGCAGCCCAAGCCTGAACCGCCAGGGACAGAACAAAGGAAAGAGCAAGGGCTATCGCCCGGAAGGAACGCAAAAAAGTCATCGTTAGAACCTCGTACCAAAGGAGAAGCGGAAAATTTCGGTCTCGTCGAATTTTTCCTTGGTGATCGGGAAGCCAAAGTCAAGACTCATCGGCCCGATGGGCGATTTCCAATTGACGCCGAAACCGGCGGAAGTGCGGATCAAACGCGAATCATCGACCGTCGCATCCTGATTATCGCCTGGCCCCACCGTGCCAAAGTCGGTAAACAGCTTGCCCTGAATGCCATATTCATTGGGCAGGCCCAAGGGGAAGATCACTTCAAGAGAGCCTGCCGCCATCCAATTGCCGCCCAAGGCATCCTGCGAGGCCTTGTCGCGTGGGCTGATGCCGGCCTGGGCAAAGCCGCGAACGGTATCGCCACCGATGAAGTAGCGATCAGAAATGCGGACATCCTTGCCAATACCGGCGATATAGCCAGTATGACCGGAAGCCACCAGGGTCCATTCCTCGGCGAGCGGATAAAAATAGCCGCCTTCAAGATCGGTGCGCAGATAGCGCTCTGTTCCGCCAAGACCTGCCAGATCATTGCTGAAACGGGCGAAATAGCCGTCGGTCGGATTGATGCGGCTATCGCGCTTGTCATAGAGCAGGGTCTGCGAGATCGACGAGGTGACCGATGTTCCCTCTTGTTCCAGAATATAGCGGGACGCGGTGGCACTGACATTGTCGATCTTGGTCTGCTTAAGCCCGTATCTCAGGCTTTGGCTCAGATCTTCGGTCAGATGATAACCCATGCGAAGTGCGCCGCCGGTGTCGGTCTGATCGAAGGAGCTTGAACGCTGAAGATCCTGCGTCTTATGAAAAGCATCGACGCCAACCGCCAATTCACGATCCATGAAATAGGGTTCGGTGAAAGACAGATCAATCTTGGCTGAGCGCTGGCCGACCATCAATTTGGCCGTCAGATCCTGGCCTCGTCCCAGAAGATTGCGTTCGCGCACGCCAATCTCGAACAGGGCGCCCGCCATGGTCGACCAGCCGACACCGAAGGACAGCTCACCCGTCGATTTTTCCTGAACTTCGACCTTGATCACCGTGCGATCCGGCGTCTCCTCGGAAGGCACGTTGTTCACATCGACCTTTTCGAAGAAGCCCAGATTCTGCAGGCGCTGGCGCGACCGGCGCAGCTTGGCGGAATTGAAGGCATCCCCCTCGACCAGGCGGAATTCGCGCCGTATCACCTTGTCCAGTGTGCGCACATTGCCCGTGATATCGATTTTCTCAACGAAGACGCGGGGGCCTTCCTGAACGTCGAAGGTGATGTCGATCAGGCGCTTCTCGCGGTTGCGCTCGATCCTGGGGCGGACTTCGCCGAAGGCATAGCCCTTGGTGCCGACCAGATCGGTGATCTTCTGAATCGAATCCTCGATCTTGTTGGCATTGTACCAGTCGCCCTTCGAGAACTGGACGACATTCAGCACGTCGGGCTTCTTCAACTGCGGCAGGGAAATATCGACATCGATCTTGCCGATCTTATAGCGCTCACCCTCATCGACCGTGAAGGTGATGAAGAATTCCTCTTGTGTCGGCCCCAGTTCCGCCTGGGCGGAAACTACCCTGAAATCGGCATAGCCGCGCTTCATATAGAAGCGGCGCAGAAGTTCGCGGTCATAGGTAACGCGGTCGGGATCGTAATTGTCGTCGGACGAGAAGAAACGCCACCAGCGTTCCTCTTTGGTCTGCAAGGCTTCGCGCAGCGAAGAATCCGAGTAATGCTTGTTGCCGACGAAGGCGATGCGCTTGACACCCGTGCGCTTGCCTTCATCGATCTCATAGGCCAGATCGACCCGGTTCTGATCAAGCTGAATGATCTTGGGATCGACCGTGGCGGCAAAACGGCCCTGGCGGCGATAAATGTCCAGGATGCGCTTGACGTCGGCCTGCACCTTGGTGCGCGTATAGACCGTCCTCGGCTTCATCTGCAATTCGGGCAGAAGGGTGTCGTCCTTGACCCGGCGATTTCCCTCAAGCTGGATGCGGTTGATGATGGGATTCTCGACCACCTTGACGATCAGGGTCGATCCCTCGCGCTTGATGTTGACATCGGCGAACAGGCCGGTGGCGAACAGCGACTTCAAAGAGCGGTCGATGCGGTCGGGATTGAAGGCATCGCCTTCCTGGACCAGCAGATAAGAGCGGATGGTCTCAGGCTCGATGCGCTGATTACCCTGCATCACCACCTGACGCACGATGCTGCCGCTATCGGCACCCTCGACCATGATACGGGGCGAGGCCATGGGCGCAGGCGGCTCTTCAGCCGCAAAGGTCGTCCCGGCCCAAGCCATTCCGGCAAGCAGGCCGGAAACCGCCATCATTCTTCCTGCATTCTGCAGCACTTGAATCGGCCGGTAAGGCAAAACGTCCCCTCTTCCCAATACGATAACGTGGATCGACTCGCCAAATCTCCGGTGTGCCCCCCTACCCTTTGAGGAAGTCGAACACCTTCAAATGAATCAAGTCGTTCCACGTTGCAAAGACAAACAATGCTAGTACCAGAATCAGGCCGATTCGGAAACCATATTCTTGCGACCGTTCGGAAAGGGGGCGACGAATGATCCCTTCAATGGCATAGAACAAAAGATGTCCACCATCCAACATGGGGATGGGGAAGAGATTGATCAACGCCAGGTTGATTGATAGCACGGCAATAAACGTAATGAAGTTCGCAGCCCCACCCTGGGCCGCCTCACCCGAAAATTTGGCAATGCGCAATGGTCCGCCCAGATCGCTTGAATCGCGCTTGCCCGAAATCATTTGCCCAACCGCCGACAGGGTCGACGTCGTCACGACCCAGGTTTGATGAAAGGATTCCGCGATGGCTGCTGGGGGCGAAAGGACAACCACATGGCTTTCCGCCGTCGAGGCGGAAATACCCAAAAGCGGCGTCCGCTGGACATTGCCGAAGCGGTCAGTCATCTCCGTCATGACGGGAGTAATCGACACATCGAGAAGGCTGCCGTCGCGGTCGATCTGCAAGGCCAGGGTTGACCCATCGCCCAAGCGGACAATCTGCTGAATTTCCTCGAAACGCTGAATGGACGAGCCATTGATCGAGGCAATGCGGTCATGGGGCTTGAGCCCCGCCGCCTCGGCTGCCGAACCGGGCTGAACGGTCCCCACCACGGCTGGCGTGGAATATTGGCCGACCGTCATGAACAAGACGGCAAAGACCAGAATGGCAAAAAGCAGGTTCGAGAGCGGCCCAGCAGCCACGATGGCAGCCCGCTGATGCAGCTTTTTATGGTGGAAAGAGAGGGCTTTTTCCGCCTCGGTGAATTGGCGCGAGGTATCGGGCGTGCTGGCCGCATCCTCGTCGCCGAACATCTTCACATAGCCGCCGAAGGGGATCAGGCCCAGCTTCCAGCGCGTTCCGTTTTTGTCATTGAAACCAACGATCTCGCGCCCGAAACCGACCGAAAAGACCTCGACCTTGACCCCGTTTTTGCGCGCCACCCAGTAATGGCCCATCTCATGGACGAAAACGACGACGGTCAGCAGTATCAGGAAGGGTACGATGTAATTGACCAGAAAGTCCACTAAAGACACTCCTTATGTATTGAATTTCCTGGATATTTCCAGGGAACGGGCGCGGGCCTCGCCATCAACCGCCAGAACATCGTCCAGACAGGCCAGCGGGGATGCCGTCATCGCCTCCATGGTGGCCGCCACCAGCCTTGCGATATCGAGATAGCCGATCTTGTGATCCAGGAACAAACCGACCGCCACTTCATTCGCCGCGTTCAAAATAGTAGGCATCGATCCCCCCCGGCGCAAGGCGACGCGGGCCAGATCGAGGGCCGGAAAACGCTCATTGTCCGGCTGCTCGAAAGAAAGCCTAGCGATTGCGGCCAGATCAAGGCGCGGCACGGGGGCCGGAATGCGCTTGGGCCAGCCCAGGGCATAGGCAATCGGCGTGCGCATGTCAGGCGTGCCCAACTGGGCCAGGACCGAGCCATCGACATAGGCCACCAAGCTGTGAATAACCGACTGGGGATGCACCAGAATATCGATCTTCTCTTCGGGCATGTCGAACAGGTGATGGGCTTCGATCAGCTCAAGCCCCTTGTTCATCATGGTGGCGGAATCGACCGATATCTTGGCGCCCATGCTCCAATTGGGATGGGCCATCGCCTGCTTGGGTGTGACATGGGCCAGTTCGTTGCCGCTCATGGTGCGGAAAGGCCCGCCCGAGGCGGTCAGGATGATCTTTTCAACCTTGTCCAATTGAGAAAAATCAAGGACCTGGAAGATGGCGCTATGTTCGGAATCGACCGGCAGAATCGTAGCGCCCGAAGCCTTGACGGCGCGGGTGACGACATCGCCCGCCGAGACCAGGGTTTCCTTGTTGGCCAGCCCGATCACGGCACCGCGTTCGATGGCCTTCAAGGTGGGCTTTAACCCCGCCGCCCCCACGATAGCCGCCATCACCCATTTGGCCGGGCGTGATCCCGCCTCGGTCACGGCTTCGTCACCGGCGGCGACCTCGATGCCGGTTCCCGCCAGCCCCTCTTTCAAGGCGCCGTAAAATTCAGGATCGGCCATCACGGCCAGTTTGGGCTTCAGCGTCTTAGCCTGTTCGATCAGGCGCTCGACATTGCGACCGGCCACCAGAGCCTCGACCCGATAAGAGGCCGGATCGCGCATCAGAAGATCGAGCGTATTCATCCCGATCGAGCCGGTCGAGCCCAACACAGTCACCGTCAAGGGCTCGCCTACCACGTCCAACCTCTCTCAATCGCTACCAAGTGATACAGCCCCAGGGCAAAACCGGCTGCCAACAATCCGTCGACACGGTCCAGAAGACCGCCATGGCCGGGGATAAGCTGGCTGGAATCCTTGACCCCGAAACGGCGCTTGGCCTGGGATTCGAACAGATCGCCACCTTGAGCGACCACGGCCAGGACGGCGCCAATCCCCCCCAGCGTAACGGCCTGGGTGGTAAAGCCAAAAGCCATCCCGGTCAGGATAGCGGTCAGGCCCGCCGACAGCATGCCGCCCAGCAGCCCCGCCCAGGTTTTCTTGGGGCTGATGGCAGGAGCCAGCAACGGCCCCCCAATGGCGCGGCCCGCCGCATAGGCCCCGATATCCGTGGCCCAGACGATCAGAAGCAACCAGATGACCAGGCTTTGACCATTGTCCGCTTCCCTCAGCATCACCAGAGCCGCCAGAGGCAGAACGATATAAGGGGCTCCCAGTGCCGCCCAGCCCCTAGCACCTGCGGGCGCCATCAGACTGGACACTAGGCCTCCCAGAATCACAAAGAACAGGGCCACGACAGGCGAAAAGGGCAGCATGGCAAGGGCGGCCAGACAGGTCAGCACCAAGGCGATGCCGCTGGAGGTGAAGGCGCCGTTGCAAACCAGACGGCTCCATTCCCAGGCCATGAGAGCCGCCGCCAAGAGCGCCATCCCCTCGAAATAGGGCGAGCCATGCCACACCGCCAGCAGCACGGGCGGGGCCAGCACCAGGGCGGAAATCACCCGCAACGACAAGGAAGACAAGGCAATCGCCACCCGCGTCAGCCCGCCTGCCCGTAGCGGCGCTCGCGCCCGTGAAATTCGGCAATCGCTTCTTCAAGTTGCGTGCGCCCGAAATCAGGCCAGAGAACGTCCTGGAAGACGAATTCGGCATAGGCCGCCTGCCAGAGCAGGAAATTGCTGATGCGCTTTTCGCCCGAAGTGCGGATCAGAAGATCGGGATCGGGAACACCCGCCGTAAAAAGACGTCTTGAAAAGGCATCCTCGTCAATGGCGGCGGGATCAAGCCTGCCCGCCTTGACCTCCTGGGCCAGTTTCTGGGCCGCCGTCACGATTTCCTGGCGCCCGCCATAGCTTAAGGCCATCACCACATCGAGCGCCGTATTGGCTGCCGTCTTGGCTTCCGAGGTTTCAATCAGGTCGACGATATCCTTGGACAGGCGTGAGCGATCGCCGATGATGCGCAGCCGCACACCCGCCGAATGCAGCTCCTTGACCTCGTTGCGCAGGTAAAAGCGCAAAAGCCCCATCAGATCGCCCACTTCGTCGGGTGAACGCTTCCAGTTTTCGGAAGAAAAGCCGAACAGAGTCAGATAACGGATTCCCAACTCGCGGCAAGCCTTGATGGTGGCCCTGACCGCTTCGGCGCCCTTGCGGTGACCCGCCGTGCGCGGCAGGCCGCGCGCCTTGGCCCAGCGCCCGTTGCCATCCATGATGATGGCGACATGGGCTGGCGGCGGCGGCGCATCGCCTTGAGAGGGAAGAACGCCCGCGCGGCTCATACCTGAAGGATTTCCTTTTCCTTATGGGCCAGGGCTTCATCGACATGCTTGATGGCCTCGTCGGTCAGCACCTGGATTTCCTTGTCTTGATGGTGGTGTTCGTCTTCCGAAATCACCTTGTCCTTTTCCATCTTCTTAAGCGCGTCCATGGCGTCTCTGCGCACATTGCGCACCGCCACCTTGCCCTGCTCGGCATATTTGTGGGCGACCTTGACCAGTTCCTTGCGCCGCTCCTCGTTCAGGGCGGGAATGGGCACGCGCACCAACTGCCCGTCGGCCTGCGGATTAAGCCCAAGGCCGGCATCGCGGATGGCCTTTTCGACGGCCTTGACCATGCCCTTGTCCCAAACCTGGACCGAGAGCATACGGGGCTCGGGCACATTGACCGTGCTTACCTGATTGAGCGGCATTTCCTGGCCATAGGCCTCGACGATCACGGGATCGAGCAGCGACGCCACGGCGCGCCCGGTGCGCAGACCCGCAAATTCCTTGCGCACCACTTCGACGGTGCTGTCCATGCGCCGCTTGATATCGGCTTTCAGTTCTTGAACGGTGGCGGTCACGCTGACTCCTCCTTCACTCTCACCCGTTGTCGATCAGTGTATAACGGCCATTGCCCTGGGCGGCCTCGGAAAAGGCGCCTGGATTGTGCAGGGAAAAGACCAGAATGGGAATGTTGTTCTCGCGCGCGACCGCGATGGCCGCAGCATCCATGACCTTGAGATCCTTGGCCAGCACATCATGAAAGGTCAGATGATCGTAGCGCTGGGCCTTGGGGTCCTTCTTGGGATCGGCCGAATAGACGCCATCAACCTGGGTCGCCTTGAAAAGCGCATCGCAGCCCATCTCGGCGGCCCGAAGTGCTGCAGCAGTATCTGTGGTGAAGAAAGGATTGCCCGTGCCTGCGCCGAAAATCACCACCCTGCCCTTTTCCATGTGCCGGATGGCCCGACGGCGGATATAGGCCTCGCAAATCTGAGCCATGGGAATGGCCGACTGAACGCGGGTCTGCACACCGATTCGTTCAAGCGCATTCTGAATAGCCAGCGCGTTGATGACGGTGGCCAGCATGCCCATATAGTCGGCGCTGGCCCGCTCCATGCCCCGCGCCGCACCGGCCAAGCCTCTGAAAATATTGCCGCCGCCAACCACCAGGCTGACTTCGAAGCCCAGCCCCACCACCGATTTCACATCATCGGCCAGGCGGGCCAGGGTGCCGTCATCCAGCCCATAATCCCCCTCGCCCATCAGGCCCTCGCCCGAGATCTTGAGAAGAATCCGCTTGAATCGAGGGGTATTGGACATGGGTTATCCCAAGTTGGCTGTTCAGGCAGGGTGCGAAGCGCGCGGATATTAGCAACCCCTTGGGCAGGGGGCTAGTAGGTTGAAACAATAATGCAGCTTGCGACGGCTTACCATATCAATCATAATGATCAGTACGATTGATATGAGGTTTCAATGATCACGGAAACCAGTGCTGTCACCTTTCGCCAGAATTTGGGCGAAATGATCAGCCAAGTCCAATACCGCAAGGACAGCATCGTCATCAACAAGGATGGCAAGCCCGTTGCCGCCTTGATCGATGCAAGACTTTTCGCCCGCATTCGAAAGATGCAGGAACGTTTCGACGCTCTGGCGACAAGAATGGCCGAAGCCTACGCCCAGATTCCGATGGAAGAGGGGTTGGCTGAAATCGACAGCACCGTTTCAAAAGAACGGACTGCGGCAAGGAAGGCCTAGACCTGCTGAAAATCGTTCTCGACACCAACGTCCTCGTCTCTGGACTGGCATATCCTGCAAGCGTTCCGGGACGCATCCTGACTGCATGGCGCCAGGGTGCGTTCGAGGTTGCCCTGTCGCGTTTCATCTTGGATGAATTGGCCCGCGTTCTGCCCAAACTCAATCACAGACTGAACTGGAATCCTTCGGATTTTGCCGATCTGATCGATATCCTGGCCCTTTCTGCTGATTTAGTGGAAGCCCAGGCCTTGGAGAATTCCACCGTGAGAGATGCCAATGACATCCCCGTTCTGGGAACCTATCTGGCGGCAAAAGCCGATTACCTGATCACCGGGGACGCCGATCTTCTGATCTTGTCGGACGCCTATTCCATCGTGACCCCGGCCGCCTTCTGGCAACGTCACGGGGCCTAACGAAAAGGGCGGACCAAAATGGCCCGCCCTGATCATTTATCCCTCACCCGACTGCTTCGCAGTCACCCTCTCCCACATGGGGCGAGGGGTTGGAGGCCTTACTTCTTGTTCAACTGCTCGGCCACTTCGGCGGCAAAGTCCTTTTCCTCGCGCTCGATCCCCTCGCCCAAGAACTTCAGAAGAGTTCGCTTGGATCGCGGGGCGTTGGACATGGGCTTTCCCAAGTTGGCTGGGTTTTTCGGGACTTGAGGCGAGGCGGATATCAACAGCCTCTTGGGCATGAGGCTAAGGGGATGATTTAGAAACTCCCTCTGACAGCTTAATCGGCCCTTACCTCACCAATCCAAAACCAATAGACCAAGCTTAAGCAAGCGCGTCGAAGCTAGTAGCGAATACAAAATTCTATCTTTTAGTTGTGTATATGCAACAAAAGCTTACATTGTTGGTTGCGATCAGATTCGCACTGCGATAAAAATCAAAGAGTTTTTTCGCGGAGGTAATAATGCCCGTTTCAGTGAATGACCCAGTTTACGCAATTTGCCACAGAAGCCGTGGAAGTGTGCTGTCGATTACCTGCTCCGACCCGCTGATCGATCCTGACTCGAAAGCAAAGATTCTACTTCACGATACGTCGAGCAGTCGCGAATTATTCCTCTTCCTGAATACGTTGCGAAAAATCCGCACCCAAAAAAACCATGTCTACCAGGAATACAGCAGCGACTACGTCTCATCTTCACTTGAGGAGCAGTCGCTGCATCAACTCGTCGTCGGCAAGAAGTTGGGCCCGAAAGTAGGCAGCCTGTATATCCGCCATTGGTATCGCATCACCTTTGACCATGTCATGAGGAACTACCACTCGAAGCGCACATCAAGCGATATTTACTCAGCATTCATCAATGGCCACCTGATCCTGACTTCCTTGGAGAAATGCAGGTTCAAGAACAACGATCACCCACTGCTGAACCGTCTGCACCAAAAGCCCGAGCCTACTTCAATTGTCTTTCCAGATCTTTGCGAAGGCAGGCTGGCGGCGTAGAGCGCACAGAGAATCGAAAAGGGCGGACCCAAATAAGGCCCGCCCTGATCAGTTACCCCTCGCCCGACTGCTTCGCAGTCACCCTCTCCCACAAGGGACGAGGGGTTGGAGGTCTTACTTCTTGTTCAACTGCTCGGCCACCTCGGCGGCAAAGTCTTTTTCTTCGCGCTCGATGCCCTCGCCCAGGGCAAAGCGCACGAAGCCGGTCAGCTTGACTGGAGCGCCCACGTCCTTGGCCGCCTTCTCGATGATCTGCTTGACCCGGCTTTCGCCGTCGATGACGTAAAGCTGCTCCAGCAGCACCACGTCCTCGTAGAACTTGCGAACGCGCCCTTCCATCATCTTTTCGATGATGTTGTCGGGCTTGCCCGAGGCGCGGGCCTGTTCGCGCAGCACGTCCTTTTCGCGTTCGAGCGCCGAGGAGTCAACGGAATCGACGGTCAGGAACTGCGGATTGGCCGCCGCCACATGCATGGCGATCTGCTTGCCGACCTCTGCCAGTTTGGCCTTGTCGCCAGTACTTTCCAGGGCCACCAGAACGCCGATCTTGCCCAGGCCGGGAGCTGCCGCCCCGTGCATGTAGCTGGCCACCACGCCGTCGGAAACAGACAGGCAGGCGGTGCGGCGCAGATTCATGTTCTCGCCGATGGTGGCGATCAGATTGGTCACCTTCTCGGCCACCGTGCCGCCCTCGGGCCAAGCCGAAGCCTTCAGCTTCTCGATGTCGCCGCCACAGCCCAGCGCAATCACCGCCACCTGACGGGCATAGGCCTGGAACTGGTCGTTGCGAGCTACGAAATCGGTCTCGGCATTCACCTCGACCAAAGCGCCTTTCGTTCCGTCGGTAGCCACGGCCACCAAGCCTTCGGCGGCAACGCGACCCGACTTCTTGGCAGCCGCCGCCAGACCCTTCTTGCGCAGCCAATCGACCGCCGCTTCCAGGTCGCCATTGGTTTCGCCCAGCGCCTTCTTGCAATCCATCATTCCGGCGCCGGTCTTTTCGCGCAGGTCCTTGACCAGCGCAGCCGTAATCTCGGCCATCTTTCTATTCCTTTCCTAGAAGAAGCGATCAGTCAGCCGCGACGGCGGCAGGCGCTTCCGCCTCGCCTTCCTCGGCCAGTGCGGCTTCGACGGGCAGCACCGCCTGGGCACCGACATCGATGCCGGCCTTGGTCATCTCGGCCTGAATGCCGTCCAGAACCGAGCCCGAGATCAGATCGCAATACATGCTGACGGCACGGATGGCGTCGTCATTGCCGGGAATGGGGAAGGAGATGCCATCGGGATCGCTGTTGCTGTCCAGCACGGCCACCACGGGAATGCCCAGCTTGACCGCCTCTTGAATGGCGATGGATTCCTTGTTGGTGTCGATCACGAACATGATGTCGGGAATGCCGCCCATGTCCTTGATGCCACCCAGCGACAGATCGAGCTTTTCCTTCTCGCGCGACATGTTGAGCTGTTCCTTCTTGGTCAGCCCCGCCAGGGCGCCCGAAGCCAGCTGCTCTTCCATGTCCTTCAGACGCTTGATCGAGCGCGAGATGGTCTTCCAATTGGTCATCATGCCGCCCAGCCAGCGGTGATTGACGTAATACTGGCCGCATTTCTTGGCCGCCAGGGCCACCGGCTCGGCTGCCGAACGCTTGGTGCCGACGAACAGCACGCGACCGCCACCGGCCACCACATCACGCACGGCCTGCATGGCCCGGTGCAGCATGGGAACGCTTTGCTGAAGATCGATCACATGGATGCCGTTGCGCACCCCAAACAGGTAGGGGGCCATCTTGGGATTCCAGCGGCGCGTATTGTGACCGAAATGAACGCCGGCTTCCAGAAGCTGGCGCATGGAGAATTCGGGTAGAGCCATGATATGTATTCCTTTTCCGGTTAACCTCCGCAGGATTCGTGACCGGACTTCCGGCACCGGATGGGCAAAATCAAAGACTTTACCCGACACCTGCGTGTGGATTTAGAGGGCGGGGTTGTACCCCCGCCCGCACTGAAAGACAAGAGAAATCTGGCAAAACCAGATCAGGCCGCCCGGATTCCAGCCAGGAAGCGATCGACTTCCTGGCGCAGATGGGCCGACTGCTTGGACAAGGCTTCGGCGGCCTTCAGCACATGATTGGCCGAAGTTCCAGTTTTCTGCGCCCCCTGGGTGACACCGCCGATATGGCTGGAAACCTCTGCCGTCGCTCCCGAAGCCTGTTGGACATTGCGGGCGATCTCCTGGGTGGCAGCTCCCTGCTCCTCGACCGCACTGGCGATGGCGGTCGAAATCTCGTTCACCTCGCCGATCACCTTGGTGATGCTTTCGATGGCGCTGACGGCATCCTGGGTGGCCCCTTGAACCGCAGAAATCTGCTGACTGATCTCGTCGGTGGCCTTGGCGGTCTGGTTGGCGAGACTCTTCACCTCGTTGGCGACGACGGCAAAGCCCTTGCCCGCATCACCGGCGCGTGCCGCTTCGATGGTGGCATTCAAGGCCAGCAGATTGGTCTGCGAGGCGATGTCGTTGATCAGATGCACCACCTCGCCGATCTTGCTGGCGGCCTCGGCCAGGCCCTGCACCATGGCATTGGCGCGCTCGGCCTCCTTGGCAGCCCCCTGGGCCACCCGGGTCGATTGCGACACTTGGCGGCTGATTTCCGATATGGACGAAGACAGTTCCTCGGCTGCCGCCGCCACGGTTTGCACGTTCGACGAGGCCTCTTCGGAAGCCGCAGCAACGGCTGTGGCCTGCTGCTGGGTCTCGTCGGCAATGTTGGACATGCCCTGCGCGGTGTCCTCAAGCTCGGTTGCCGAGGCGGAAACTTCGTTGACGATCGTACGCACCGAGCGGTCGAAGCCATCGGCCAGGCTATGCATCGAGCGGGTCTTCTCCTCCTCGGAGCGCCGCTTTTGTTGCTCCTGCTCTTCCTTCATGCGATCCATCTCGATGGCATTGCGCTTGAACACATCGACGGTGCGGGCCATCTCGCCGATCTCGTCCTTCTGGTCCAGGGCGGGGATTTCGGCATTGCGCTCGCCTTCGGCCAGACGGCGCATGGTGGCGGTCAGGGCGTTGATGGGACGGATGATCGATCCACCGGTGATGAAGAGGCCGAGGATCATCAGGGCTGCCGTGATCAGATAGGTTATCGTGTTGATCTGGGTCAAGCGGTCCAACCAGTCGTGTTCCTCCGCCTTGGCCTCGGCCAGTTCGGCCTTCAGCGACTTTTCGAACTTCTCAAGAAGTTCGGACGTACCGTTGCCGTATTTGTCCAGAATATCGTCGATCTCGTCGAAGGCGGCATCGTCGGCCTTGGACTCGATGGCCTTGACCAGGGTGCCGGTGACACCCGCCTTCAATTGGATAATCGACTTGTCCAACTCTGCCGCCAGCGATTTTTCCTCGACCGTGTCGGCGTATTTGGCCAGTGTCTTGACCCCTGCCTCCATCACACCGAGCCCGCGTGTCATGTTCTGCATGCGCTCGGACTGGATCTTGCCCTCGTCCTTGTCGATGATGGAATCCATGGCGGCCAGCATGATGGTTAAAGTCTCGCGTCGCATTTCCTCGACGGCCGCCAGCTGCTCGCCCCGCATCTCGGCGAAGGAGAAAGATTCCTTGAGGATGGCGTTGACCCACAGGCTGCTTCCCGCCAGCACCGTCTGGCCGAGAAGGGCGACAAACCCCAGCACGACCAGCTTCGATTTGATGCTTCCTTGCATGGTCTCCACCTTTGGCTGACGTTACCTGCCACGAGAACCGAACGACACCAAGACGATCGGCGGGAAGAACTGTCTATAGAATTTTGCGAATTTTCTTAACAGCAACTAATTTTCTAACATCGTCAAATAATAGCGCCACGACAGAAAGAATAAACAATAAAATATGTATGGCTATTGTGAAATGCCGATGCGGTTTGTATATCGGCTGATCAAGGAGGGAGCGGACAGATCTTCCGGGCGAGGATGGCTAAGAATGGGCTGCCCGGCAGCAGGAACAGGAGGCAAATGGCTTCCCTCGCCGGTTGGAATCAAATCTCGCGCAATTCCCGAATGCCCCCCAGGGCGCGCAGGCCCGAGAGTAATCCCGGCGAAAGGGCATAATACCCTTTGAGAAGGACTTCGACGTCGCCCTGTTCGGTTTGCGGCACCAGAATGACGCGGCCCTTGCCCCGGGCTTCGCGGGCCAGCAAGGCTTTCAACTCGGCCACCGGCGCCGTCTCGGTAAAATAGACTTTGATGCCGCCCGAAGTTTTGGCCGCCGCCTGATCCAAGGGCACGATTTCCTGCGCCAGAAGCTTGATTTGCTCCTCCTCAAGCCTTGCATCGAGGCTGATCAGCAAAGGCTGGCCGCTTTCAAGGATGTCGCGCGAGGCCGCCAGCACTTCAGAAAACAAGGTCACCTCGAAGGTGCCGGTCATGTCGGAGAATTGCGCGAAGGCAAAGCGCGAGCCGCGCTGGCTGGTGCGCTCCTGCTTGCCGATCAGAACCCCCGCCAGCTTGACCCGGCTCTTGCCGCCCGCCGCCAGATGGCCTGCAAGTTCGGCGAATTTAATGACATGCAGACGTTCAAGGCTTTTGGCGTAGGCGTCCAGAGGATGGGCCGAAAGATAAAAGCCGATGGCCGAGAATTCCTCTTTCAAACGATCCATGGGCGGCCAATCGGCCCGGTTGGGCAGCCTGGGCGCATTGGCCTTGGGATCGATGGCGCCGAACAGGCTGACCTGTCCGCTTTCGCGTTCCTCCTGTGCACTGCTGGCCTCGCGCATCAGAATATCCAGCCCATCCATCAGGCGGGCCCGGTTATTATCGAGTGAATCGAAAGCGCCGGCACGGATCAGATTTTCCACCTGACGCCGGTTCAGCGTTCTCGTATCGAGCCTGCGAAACAGATCGGCCACATCCTTGAAGGGACCGTTTTTCCGGCGTTCCTCGACCAGGGTCTGCATGGCGGCCAGACCCACATTCTTGATGGCCGCCAGGGCATAGCGTACCGAGCCCTCTTCGACCGAAAAGACGGCCTCAGATCGGTTGACGTCGGGCGGCAGCAACTTGAATTTCATGCGTTCGAGTTCCTGGCGGAACACGGCCAGCTTGTCGGTCGATCCCATGTCGTAGGTCATGGAAGCGGCGATAAACTCCACCGGATGATTGGCCTTCATCCAGGCGGTCTGGTAAGCCACCACGGCATAGGCGGCGGCGTGGCTTTTGTTGAAACCGTATTCGGCGAACTTGGCCACCATGTCGAAGATGTGCGAGGCCTGGGCTTGCGAAACCTTGCGGGCCACCGCCCCATCGACGAAATTCTTGCGCTGGGCGTCCATCTCCTCCTTGTTTTTCTTGCCCATGGCGCGGCGCAGGAGATCGGCGCCGCCCAGCGTATAGCCCGACAGCACCTGGGCGATCTGCATCACCTGTTCCTGATAGACCATGATGCCGAAGGTTTCTTTGAGAATGGGCTCCAGCGTGGGATGCAGGTAGTCGGGCTCCTCCTCGCCGTGCTTGCGCTTGATGAAGCTGGGAATGTTGCCCATCGGGCCGGGACGATAAAGTGCCACGATGGCGATGATTTCTTCCAGCGTGTCGGGCTTTAAGGCCTTGACCGTGTCGCGCATGCCCGCACTTTCCAGCTGGAACACGCCCACCGTGTCGCCGCGCCCCAGCATCTCGAAGCTTAAGCGATCATCCAGCGGCAACGCCGTCAGATCGACGGCAAGGCCCTTTCTGGCCACCAGATCGACCGCTGTTTTAAGCACGGTCAGCGTCTTCAGGCCCAGAAAGTCGAACTTGACCAGACCCGCAGGCTCAACCCATTTCATGTTGAACTGAGTAACCGGCATGTCGGAGCGCGGATCGCGGTAAAGCGGCACCAGTTCGTCGAGGGGGCGATCGCCGATCACCACGCCCGCTGCATGAGTAGAGGCGTGGCGGTAAAGCCCCTCCAGCTTCTGCCCCACATCGAGCAGCTTGCCCACCACCGGATCGGCCCCTCGCATTTGGCCCAGCAAAGGCTCGGCTTCGATGGCCTCGGCGATGGTGACGGGCTTGGCCGGATTCTGCGGAATCAGTTTGCAGATGCGGTCCACCTGACCATAGGGCATTTCGAGAACGCGCCCGACATCGCGCAAAGCCGCCCTGGCCTGCAATTTACCAAAGGTGATGATCTGCGCGACCTTGTCGAAGCCGTATTCGCTTTGCACATAGCGAATCACTTCGTCTCGGCGATCCTGGCAGAAGTCGATGTCGAAGTCGGGCATCGACACGCGTTCCGGATTCAAGAAGCGTTCGAACAGCAGATTGAAGCGCAAAGGATCGAGATCGGTGATGGTCAGCGCCCAGGCGACCACCGAACCGGCACCCGAGCCGCGCCCCGGCCCCACCGGAATGCCGTGCTCCTTGCTCCATTGGATGAAGTCGGCCACGATCAGGAAATAGCCCGGGAAACCCATCTTGACGATAACGTCCAGCTCATAGTCGAGGCGTTCGCGGTAAGGTTTTGCGGCATGCGCACGCTCAGCCTCGTCCATGTCTTGCTTCCAGACATGCACGGGCAAACGACGCTCCAGCCCATCATGGGCCATCTGGCGCAAGGCCTCTTCCTCGCTACGGCCCTCCAGCTTGGTATAGACCGGCAGAATGGGGGCACGCTTTTTGGGCCAGAAGGCGCAGCGTTTGGCCACCACCAGCGTATTGTCCGCCGCCTCGGGCAGGTCGGAAAACAGGGCGCGCATCTCGGGGGCCGATTTGAACCGGTGTTCGGGGGTCACGCGCCTGCGCTCGGCTTGCGAGACATAGGCCCCGCCAGCGATGCACAAAAGCGCGTCGTGCGCCTCGTACATGCTTTCCGGCCCGAAGAAGCATTCGTTGGTGGCCAGCAACGGCAGATCGAGTTCATAGGCCAGATCGAGAAAAGCCGCCTCGGTCCTGCGCTCCTCGTCTTGTCCGTGGCGCAGGATTTCGATGTAGAATCTGCCTGGGAATGAAGATTTCAGACGCAGAGCCATCTGGTGCGCTTTGTCCTTGGCGCCATCTTGAAGCAGACGTCCGATCGGACCCGAGGGGCCACCCGACAACAGCAACAGACCATCCGCCCTGGATTCCAGATCGAGCAGGGTAATCTGCGGCGTTTCACCCGCTTCAGTTTCCAAAAACGCCTTGCTGACCAGCTTCAACAAATTGGCATAGCCGGCTTCGTTCTGACAAAGCACGACGACGGGATCGGGATCGGGCTTGCGCCCCTCGCGAAAGGCGCCGCTGCCTTCCACCTCGTCCTTGCGAATCGCCAACTGACAACCGACGATGGGCTGAATGCCCGCCTCCGTGCAGGCCGAGGCGAAATCAAGCACGCCAAACAGATTTCCCGTGTCGGTCAGGGCCACCGCCGGCATGGCGTGCTTTTCGCAAAGCTTCACCAGTTCCTTGACCTTGAGCGCCCCCTCGGCCAGCGAGTAGGCGCTATGCAGGCGTAGATGAATGAAATCGGCGGGGGGCATGGCTCTACCAATTCATGTTAGCGATAAGCTTCACGACGATGCGCGATCTTGAGGACGAGAATCAACAAGATATCATCCTGAACTGAATAGAGAACCCGCCAGTCACCGACCCGAATCCGGTAGCCGCCCCCATGCAGGGCCTTGACGTTCGCTGAAGAAAAGGGGTCTGTCGCCAGTTTCTGAAGCGCTTTCAGGACGCGCCTGCGCATCTGGCCGTCCAGGGCCTCGAATTCCTTGGCGGCCCTGGGCTCGAAGACGATCCGATAGGCCATGCGTCAGGCCCCTAAAGTTTAACGCCCAGACGTATTGCGACCTCTTCAAGCGGAATCCCGGGTTTGCCCGCCGCCTCCCATTCCAGCAGACGTTTCCGGATTTCTGCGGCATCCAGAGTATCCTCCAGAGCTTCCAGAGTTTCGATATCCTCAAGGGGAACCACGGCTGCCAGCGGCTTTCCTCGCCGGGACACAACAACACGCTCCTTGCCAAAGGCGGCGCGGTTCAGGATATCAGAGAGTTGACCCCTGGCATCGGCCGTAGAAAGCGTCGCCTGACCGTGACGGGACATATCATCCTCCCAGTATCATTTGTACATCTTGTACAAATGATCCTTTCTCCCCTCTCCGTCAAGCGGCCTTTATCCACAGTTGGCTGGCAAGTTTCCTGGCCAAGGCAAGCAGCATGCGGCGGCGGTATTTGGCCCCGGTAATGGTGGATTTCAGCACATTCGCGGTTTTCCGGACCTGTTTGCCCAGAGTTTCGGCGACAGCGTCGCCCCATTCCTGCCCCACCAACTCGTCTACCGGCACCATCAGGGGGGCGGAATTGGCCCCCGTGATCGCCACGCGCAAGCCAGCGATCCGGCCCTTCTCGCGCTTCAAAGCAACGGCAACGCCGGCCAGGGGAAATTCGATGGCTTCCCGCACCCGGGCCTTTTCATAAGCGGCGTTCCACCCTTTCATGGCTGGAAGCGAAATAGCCAAGAGAATTTCGCCCGGCGACAAGGTCAGGTGATCGTCACCCTTCTCACGGAACAGTTCCGCCAGCAGAATGCGGCGCGAGCCCTCGGGCCCCACGATCTCGGCCCTGGCCTCCAGCACCATCAGGGCCGGGGCGATGTCGCCATGATAGGTGGCGTAGCAGCGATCGCTTTTCGCCACGACATGGCATTTGTCGCCCTGATATTTCAGGCAAAACCCATTGCCCTCACGCCACCAGTCGCTCTGATTATAGAAAACGCAGCGCGTATCCTGGCACAGATTGCCGCCCAGCGTACCTTGCGCTCGGTGCGTGGGACCGGCGACACCCAGGGCCGCCTGCTTGACGGCTTCTGGAATCAAAGGAGAGTCAACAAGCGCTTCCAAGGTAACAAGGGCGCCGATACGCACAGTGCCATCAGGCAATGCAACAATATCCGAGCAATGATCAAGAGCCGACAGATCGACCAGCAGTTTGGGCTTGCTCAAGCCGCGTCGCAGATTAGGCAACAGATCGGTGCCCCCCGCGATGGGCTGTGCCCCCTCGCCTGAAAGAGCCTTCACGGCCTCATCCAGCGAAGTTGGGCGCAGCAGATTGAAGTCGCCAAGCAAATTCATTGCGCCGCCTCCTTCGCATCCAGATAGTCTGCCATGCGCTCGGGGCTTAAGGGCAACTGGTCGGGACGGATTCCGGTGGCCTCATGCACAGCATCCATCACGGCAGGCAGAAATCCCGCCAGCATGCCCTCAGAGGCTTCCTTGGCGCCGAAGGGGCCGTTGGGATCGATGCTTTCAACGATGATCACCTCGATATCCGGACTGTCCAGCATGGTGGGCACCCGGTAATCGATCAGATTGGCATGCAGCATGCGCCCATCCTCGAAGCGGGTTTCTTCCGAAAGGGCCTGGCCCATGCCCATCCAGACGCCGCCCTGAATCTGACCCTCAACCGCCAGGGGATTGAGTGCTCGGCCCACATCCACCGCCACCCAGACCTTGATGGGCCTGACCTTGCCGGTAATCTCGTCGACCTCGGCTTCCACCACCTGGGCGGAATAACAAAAACCCATGGTGGCGCCGATGGCGCTGCCCCTGATCGCCTTGTCGCCCATGAATTCCTTGGGGCAGGCGAAGGTTCCCTTGACCGTGATGGTGCCGGTATCGATCAGGGCCTCCTTGACCACGTCGCCGAAGGCCAGGCCCTTGTCCTGGCTGCCCGCCACCATGAAATGCTCGTCGTGATTGACGATATCCTCGGGCCTGGCTTCCAGTTTGCGCGCCGCTGCTTGCGCCAGTTTTTCCTTAAGCTGGGTGGCGGCATCAAGGGCTGCATTGCCCATCATGAAGGTGACGCGCGAGGAATAGCTGCCATTGTCCTTAGGCGTCAGCGCGCTGTCGGCGGCGATCACGCTGATGCGCTTGATATCGACACCCAGCACCTCGGCCACCACCTGGGCCGCCATGGTACTGGAGCCCTGGCCGATATCGGCAGCCCCGGTAAAAAGCGTCAGGCCGCCGTCGAAATCGACCTTGAGATTCACCGTGGCATGCGGCTCTCCGGTCCAGTGCTTGGGCGTTGAGGTGCCAGAGACGAAATGGGCGCAACCCAGGCCGAGGCCCCTGCCCTTGGGCATTTTGCCCCGCCGCTCGGCCCAGCCCGAGGCCTGCATCACCTTGTCCAGACATTCGGGCAAGCCATAGCTCATGACCTTCTGGGCCAGCATGGTGGTATAAGGAATCTGAGGTATCAGATTTATCCTGCGCACCTGAAAGGGATCAAGCCCCAGTTCCTCGGCCATCAGGTTAAGCAGGTCCTCGAAGGCGGCGCGGCTGTCCACCGTGCCGTGGCCGCGCATGGCTCCGCAGGGCGGGGTGTTGGTATAGACGCGCCAAGCATCGTGCTTGATGGCCGGAATGTCGTAAAGCCCGTGCAGAAGGGCTCCGGAATACAGAATGGTGATGATGCCATAGCCGGCATAGGCCCCGCCCGTCTGCACGACATCGGCATGACAGGCAGTGATCTTGCCGTCTTTGGTAAGGCCCAGCTTCATGGTGATCTCGGCAGCAGGGCGTCCTCTGTGCGAAATAAAGGTTTCCTCGCGGCTTTGAAGCAGGCGCACCTTGCCCTCGGCCTTCACGGCCAGCAGGGCTGCGATGATCTCGAAGCTTAGGGTTTCCGTGCGCGCCCCAAAACCGCCGCCCAGGAAGGGCTTGACCACGCGAATGCGCGAGGTATCCATTTGCAGGCACTGCGCCACTTTCAGATGGACGTAATAGGGAACCTGGGTCGTGGTGTGCAGCGTCAGATAACCGCGCTCGGGATCGTAATCGGCCAGGCTGGCATTGGGTTCGATATGGACATGGTTGACCTCGGCGAAGCGATAGGTTTTCGAGCGCACCAGATCGGCCTTAGCGAATCCCGCCTCGGCATCGCCGAATTCGTTATGCACTTCGCGCAGCACATTGTTGGGCTTGTCGTCATGCAGGGGTACTGCGCCCGGGGCCATGGCCTTTCTGGGATCGTAATAGGCGGGCAACTCCTCGTAATCGACATGGATCAGTCGAAGTGCCGCCTCGGCCGTCTTTTCGTCAATCGCCGCCAATGCCGCTACCGGATCGCCCCGATAGCGCACCTTCTCACGCGCCAGGGGATATTCATTCTCGGCAATCGGCAGAACGCCGAAGGGAACCGGCGTATCGGCCCCGGTTACCACGGCCACGACGCCGGGCAGCGCCAGGGCCTTCGAAACATCGATCGAGAGAATGCGGGCATGCGCCTTGGTCGAGCGCAGAATCTTACCCACCAAAGCGCCGACATGGGCCAGATCGGCGGTGTATTTGGCCTTGCCCGTCACCTTTTCCACCCCATCGATCAAGGGTGTGCGGGCGCCGATCTTGCCATTGCGTGGGACGAGCGCATTCATAGTACCGCCTCCCGAACCGCCTCGACGATCTTCACATAGCCCGTACAGCGGCACAGATTGCCCGACAGCGCCGTCTTGATCTCCTGGGCGGTTGGATCGGGATTTTGGCGCAGCAAGGCCTCGGCGGCCATGATCATGCCGGGCGTGCAAAAGCCGCACTGCGTGCCCAGTTTTTCGTGAAAGGCCTGTTGCAGGCGGCTTAAGCGCCCGTTCTGAGCAAGACCCTCAATGGTCTCGACCCGCCTTCCCGCCACCTGATGGGCCAGGGTGATGCAGGCCAGGCGTGGGCGGTCATCGACCAGAACCGTGCAGGCCCCGCATTCGCCACCGTCGCAGCCCTGCTTGGTGCCGGTCAGCCCCAACTGGTCGCGCAGATAATCGAGCAGCAGCGTTGCGGAATCGACCGCATCCTCGCGCAACCGACCATTCACCCAAAGGCTCAAGATAGATTTCATGACGACGCCTCCACGAATAATCTCAGAATACGGCGGCTTTTGTTTGTCGTCAAACGTTTTTAGTCGTTACATTACAGCGTGTTATAATCTTTTATATGTCGACACCGCTTCCAGCATGCGTTTCAATTCCGCCCGGTCGCTGGCACTCAGTTTTCCAAACAGGCGCTTCTCATGCTCTTGCACCCGGCGCTTGGCTTTGGTCAGCAGCTTGCGCCCCTCGTCGGTCAAAACCAGTTCGTTGGTCCGCTTGTCAGTGGGCGATGGACGGCGCTTGACCAGCCCCTTGCCCTCCAGGTGATCGAGCAGGGCAACCAGCGTCGAGCGGTCAAGCCGGATCGCCTTGGCCAATTGCATCTGGCTTAAGCCCGAATTGGCCTCGATCAAGACCAGGGCGCCAAAGCGCGTGGGCGTGATGTCGAAGGGGCGGAGTGCCCGCTCGAAATCCTCGAACAGCGAAACCTGCGCCAGACGCAGGCGAAAACCGATCAGGCCATCGAGAAAGCCGAGTTCCACTCCTCGCTTGGCCCGGGTCTGACTCACGCCGGTTTCTTGCGCAGGTCGCGCACACGCACCGCCTTGCCCATCGAGCGGGGAATCTCGCCGGGCGACAGCACCACGACACGACACGATACGCCGATCATCGTCTTGATATGGTGCTGCACATCCTTGCCGATAGAATCATAGGCCTCCTGGCTGGTCGCCATGCCGGGCTCGGCCTCGACCTCGACGGTCAGCGTATCCAGATTGCCGTCACGCTGCACGACGAGTTGGTAGTGCGGCGACACGCCGGGGCGTCCCACCATCACCGATTCGATCTGGCTGGGATAGACATTGACCCCACGGATGATCAGCATGTCGTCATTGCGCCCCGTGACGCGCAGAATTCGCGTATGCGTACGCCCGCAAGCGCAGGTCTCGTCGGTCAGCTTCGTGATGTCTCTGGTGCGATAGCGAATGATGGGCAGCGCTTCCTTGGTCAGCGTGGTGATGACCAACTCTCCGGGCTGGCCCATGGGCATGGGCTGCATGGTATCGGGATCGACGATCTCAAAGAGGAAATGATCCTCCCAGCCATGCAGGCCGACGCGATGCTCGCATTCGGCGGCTACGCCCGGCCCCATGATCTCGGACAGGCCGTAGATATCGACCGCCTTGATTCCCAGCCGCTCGTCAAGCTCGGCCCGCATCTGCTCGCTCCAGGGCTCGGCTCCGAAAATGCCGATCTTCAGGGTCGATTTTCTGAGATCAATCCCCTCCTTCTCGGCCACTTCGGCGATGTTGAGCGCGTAGGAGGGGGTGGCGCACAAGACGCGCGCCCCGAAATCTTGAATCAGCACGATCTGCTTTTCGGTATTGCCCCCCGACATCGGCACTACCGAAGCCCCCAGCCGCTCGGCGCCGTAATGGGCTCCCAGGCCGCCGGTGAACAGGCCGTAGCCATAGGCATTGTGGATGACATCGCCGGGGCGCGCCCCCGCCCCCATCATCGAGCGCGCCATCAGATCGGCCCAGTTGTTGATGTCGGCCGGCGTATAGCCGACCACGGTGGGCTTGCCGGTGGTGCCCGACGAGGCGTGAATGCGCACCACTTTCTCGCGCGGGACTGCGAACATCTTGAAGGGGTAATTATCGCGAAGATCGTTCTTGACCGTAAAGGGGAAGCGGGCGATGTCGGCCAGTTCCTTAAGGTCATCGGGCTTGACCCCTGCTTTGTCGAACGACGCCTTGTAATGCGGCACATTGTCATAAGCGTGGCGCACGATCTTTTTCAGACGGGCCAGTTGCACCTCGGCCAGCTTGGCCCTGGGCATGGTTTCGATGTCGGGCTGGTACATCTGTTTGCTGGTCATGTCGTCTCCCCTTCTTCTTCCTGGCGGCCTAATTAGCGCACAAAACGCTTCAACATGGCCAGCCGATCCTCCAACAGTTTCTTGATTCTGTCCACCTGCTCCTGGGCCAGGTGGCGGTATTTTCCAATCGCCTTCAAGTAGCTTTCCAGGGGCTTCGGCTTATCGGTGGGCCTTGTGAAGACCAATCCGGTTTCTGGCGTGTATTCCCAGAGTGTCACGAAATTGCTTTCCACCATCAAGCGGCAGACATCGATGGTGAGGCTCGCCGGAAAGCGCCAGCCCGAGGGACAGGGCGCATAGAGATGCAGATAGGCGAAACCCTGCTTCGAGGCGGCCAGCGCCTTGTCCAGCTTTCTGTAGAAATCTTCCATGAAAACGCTGGAGGCGGTGGCGACATAGGCCGCATTATGCATCATCATGACCATGGGCAGATTCTTGGCATCAGTGCGCTTGCCCTGAAGCTTGTCGCCCACCGGCGTCGTGCTGGTCCAGGAGCCGAAGCTGGTCGCACTCGAGGCCTGCATGCCGGTATTCATATAGCCTTCGTTGTCGAAACACAGGAAGAGGATATGCTCGCCGCGCTCGGCCGCCCCCGAAAGCGACTGGAATCCCACATCCGAAGCCCCGCCGTCGCCCGCCAGAGCAAGCGCCGTGACATCCCTGCCCTGACGCTCATAGGTGCGCTTCAAGCCCGCCAGCATGCTGGCGGTATTGGTCAGCAGGGGATGAAAGATGGGCACCTTGGCGCCCGCCTTTCCGTTATAGCCCACCGTGCCCATGCCGGGAATGCAGCCGGGCGGAGCCGCCACCACCACATTGCGCCCGACACGCCTTAGCACATGGCGAATCATCAATTCCGAATTGCAGCCCTGACAGGCGGCCAGGCCCGGCGCGAACAGGTCTTCCTGCTTGCCATAGTCGTTATAGATCGAGGCGGTGGTGACGTAACCAAGCGCTCCGCTCTTGCAGACCTTGACGCAAGCGGGATCGCCTCCGCAGGTATCGCATTTGGCGACATGGCCGACACTGGATTCGAAGGTGATGCTGCCATAGGCGCAGCCCACGGTACAAAGCAGGCAGCTCACGCACAGATCGGCATTCCAATCCACCACGCCGCTGGCCGCGTTCTTAGTCAATGCACCTGCCGGGCAGTTCATGACGCATTTGGCATCGCCGCACTGGCGACACAGGGCGGCCTCGAACTTGTTGTCGCCCGCAGGAACAATCTTGATGCGCGACTGATCGAAGCGATCGGCATCTCCCGATTTGGCCTTGGCGCAGGCCATCATGCATTCGCCGCAGCCCAGGCAGATGGTGGCGTTGTAAGTCAGGCTGTTGAAAGCGCCCATGGCCTATCTCCACAGCCTGGACATCAAGAGACGCCCTGTCGTTTTTGGATCGGCCAGAAAGCGTTCCTTCACATCGGACAGATCGGTTTGGCGTAAGATAAGCTGCCACAGAATGCCGGGATCAAGCGGATGATTGACCGAAGCGGCCCCCACCAGCCGATCCTCCTTCAGCACCAGACGCAGATAGGTTTTAGCCCCCTCATCAAAGCGCAGGACAGTTTCAGTGCCCGGACTGTCAGCCCCCGAAATGCCCGCTCCCACGGAAATCGCCTGCTGGCCGAAGAAGCTGTAGGTGTTGAGCGAGACAGCACCAGGAAAAGGCTTTTGTCCCTCGTCGTCCACCATGCCCTGGCCCGCGATGCGTCCCTGCTCCACCGCCATGGGCAGAATGCCCGCAACACCGGTGCCCTCGGATTGAAAGAGCCGGACCTGGGCGCAATCTCCCGCCGCCCAGACAGCGGGCAAATTCGTGCGCTGACGCTCATCGACCAGAATGCCCCGGTCAATTCGGATGCCCGAACCATCAAGATAGGAAAGTGCTGGCCTGACCCCGGTGGCGATCAGCAGAAGATCGAACGGAACGTCCTGTCCATCATCCAACACGGCGACACCGGGTTTCAGGCTTGCAACTGATCGGCCAAATTTCAGATCGATGCCGTGGCCCTCGAAGGCCTTCTCGATCAGGCTTGATGCCTGGCTATCGAAATAGCCGGGCAGCAATTGCATCTGGGGCTCGACGATGCTGACCGTCATCCCCGCTTCGGCCATGTTCTCGGCGGCATGGGTGCCGATCAACCCGGCTCCCAGAACCAGGGCGCGCCTAGCCCCCTTCATCGCCGTCTTCAGCCCAAGCGCATCGTCCATGGTGCGCAGCACATGAAAGGCGACATCCCCAAGGCCCGGAATTGCGGGAAGGCTGGGGGCGGCGCCGGTGGCCAGCAGAAGCTTATCAAAGCGGATGGATGTGCCCTGGTCGAAATGGGCCAAGCCCTTTTCGGCATTGATCGATTGAAGCTGGGCCTGGCGCAGGAAAGTGATGCTCTTTTCCTTGAAGAAGGCCTCGCTGCGCAGGGCGGTTCTTTCCGCCTTTGAGCGCCCCGACACCACATAGGGCAGGATGGTGGGCGAATAAGGCAGATGTGAGTCGCGGCTGGCCAGAATCAGGGGCGAGGCCGGATCGATCATGCGAATGGCATCGGCAGCGGCTAGACCCGCATGACTGGCCCCAACGATGAGATAGGTGCAGCTTTGCATTCCCTAATCCTTCTCGTTGACCCAGAGGGGGCCGGGTGGCATGTCGCCCGAAGCCGCCTTGAACACAGCGTCATAGGCGCGCTCGAAATGCGCCTCGGTGATGTCGGCTCCGGCCAGCCCGCCAATAAAGGACAGGCAGGGCATGCGGAGTCCCGTCTTGCCCAGCGTGGAGAGCGTGTCCTGATGCATGGGGCCAGAGTTCCAGCCATAACTGACCGAACGATCCATCACACCCACCGCCTTCACCTGGGAAAGGGCGCGGGCCATCGCGGCCACCGGGAAAGGCCGATAGGTCTTCACCTTGATCACGCCCACCTTGCGCCCACCTGCCCGCAAGGCATCGCAACAATCCTTGGCGGCGCCTGTCATGCTGCCCAGCGTTATCAGGGCCACCTCGGCACCCTCCAAGCGATATTCCTCGACCAGGGGCGCATGATGGCGCCCGGTGCGGGCGGCCCAGTCGGCATGAACCTCGGCGATGATATCAAGGGCATGCGCCATGGCCTCGGTCTGACCCTTGCGGTAGCGCACGAACATTGAAGGCCCGGCGCCGCCCGCATTGCCGGTCAGCGGGTCCACCGACATCGGACGCTCGGGGTCGAGGGCGGCATGCCAGTTGATGTTCTTAGGCCCCAGGAAATCATCAACCAGGGCCTGCTCGGGAATCTCGCAGCGCGTGACGCCAAAGGACAGGTAATTGCCGTCGTGATTGACATTGACCGGCAGCATGATTTCAGGATGCTCGGCCACCTTATAGCCCATGATCACGCTATCCAGGATTTCCTGCACAGTTTCGCAATACATGTGAATCCAGCCGCATTCACGCACCAGCATGGCATCCTGGTGGCCGCCCCAGACGCATTGCGGCGTCAGCGTGTCCCTGGTCACCAGCGAGGCCACCATGGGCAGGCGCAGGCCGGGCTGGCGGATATAGGGCTCGAACATGAAGGCAAGCCCCGGGCCTGAGGTGGCGGTATAGGTTCTGGCTCCGGCCAGGGCTGCGCCCTGCAACGCCGACAGAACCGAATGCTCGCCTTCGACATTCATCAGCTCGGCATCCAACTCGCCCGAAGCGATCAGGCTGGACAGATGCTCGACCAGCGACGATTGGGGCGTGATGGGATAGACCGCCACCACATCGGGACGCGCGAGCGCTACCCCCTTGGCGGCGGCCTCGTTGCCATCCAGCACGACAACCTTGCCGGGTTTGGAAAGTGCCGTCATGCCTGGGGCTCCTCGACCATGGCGATGGCGCGGTGCGGACATTCGTTGGCGCAGATGCCGCAGCCCTTGCAGGTGGCATAGTTGACGTCGAACCAGGCGGGCATTTCCTTGATGCACTGGACCGGGCAGAACATCCAGCAGACCGCGCATTTGACGCATTTGTCGCGGTCCACCACGGGACGCATGGCCCGCCAGTCGCCGGGGAGCATGCCCGAAAGCTCGGTCGCCACTGGACACAGATTGTCGGGAATGTTGGCCCTGGGATGAGTCATGCCGCCACCTTCAGAGCCAGAAGCTGCGTCTCATGATAGCCGCGCTCGACCGCCTCCAGATTTTGCTTTAGCCCAGCATCGCGAAACTCGCCGCCCTCGATGGCCGACTTCAGCGCCGCCAGGGATACCAGCCCGGTGGTGCGGGCGAAGGCGCCCAGCATGACGGTGTTGGTGATGGGGCGCTTGAAGATGGCAAGCGCAATGCCCACGGCATCGCACAGTCCCAGCTTGGCGACCACGCCGGGCAGGGCCAGAGCTGCCGGATCGCCCTTGCCCGCCTGCACCAGAATGCCGCCCGGTGCCATGCCGTCGAAAATGTTGACCACCTTCGACACTGTGGGATCGATACACAGAATGATGTCGGGCTTGTAGATGTTGGTCATGGCGCGGATCGGCTTGTCGTCTACGCGCATGAAGCAGGCAACGGGAGCGCCTCGGCGCTCGAAACCGAACGACGGAATGGCCACGACATGGCGTCCCTCGTCGGCCATGGCCTGGGCCAGAAGCCCCGAGGCCAGAACAGCCCCCTGTCCGCCGCGTCCATGAATGCGTATCTCGGTCATGCCCACCCTGGCTTTACTGGTGCGCCCGGACTGCCCTGCCCGCGCACGGGAACGCGCGGCAGGGCGAAGCCCTGATTATAGGCCGCCTTGGTGATCAAAAGAACCTTGATTCCCCAGCCTGCTACGGTTGCCAGAACACCGCCCAGAGTTGCCAGGAAGGGGGCTCCCAGCAGCGACGCCAGGACCAGCAGAACCACGGGAGCGATATGCCCCGCGATCAGGATTTGCTTCTGACGCAGGGCCAGAGCACGGAGAGTGCCTGCGGGGGCGCCATCTTGCGCCAGGCGCCGGTTATAGCGCCGCCACAAATCGAAGCGAAGGGCGATCAGAAGGATCAAAAGAAAAGCCCCCTGCCCCTGGGCCAGGACCACGGCAAGCCCCGCCCCCTCGGTCAGGCCGGTTGCCATCATGACGGGAAGCAAGGCGGGGTGACGCCAGGCGGGAATGCCCTTGGCCGCCATCAGAATACGGGCCTGACAATAGAGATAGACCAGCCCCACCAATGCCGCCCCGATCAGGGCTGCCTGGGAGTTGAACAGAACGGCCAGACCGCCCAGGGCGAACAGCGGCAGGGCGACCAGCCCTTCGCGCGTCATCCAAGAAGTCTGGGGATGGAAAAACAGATTGATCGAGCGCCAGGGCCTGCCGATCTCGAGCCAGACGCTGAACAATCCCAGTCCAACAAAGGTCAAGCCGACGAAAGCCGCCAGCCTTGGAGATAGAAACCCCAGGAAAACTGCCGCCACAAGGAAACCCGTGCCAGTGCCGCCACCGATGAAATTGCCAGCCGCCCTGATATCCCAGTTGGTTTGCAGCCAGGGCGAGACGCCCTTGATCTCTGGCGTCTGATCCGTCATGGCGCACCGTCCCAGATATAGCGGATATTGGGGCCCGTCCCCAGGTCCTCATGCATGCCCGACGACTGGTTGGCGGCCAGAAGTTGGCTGACCAGGCTTTCCTTGTCCTCGATATCGCCAAATTGAAGGGCGCCAGAGATGCAGGAATTGACGCAGGCCGGTGTGGCCTGCCAGTCCTTGCCCGGGACCAATCCGGCGGCAACGCCTTCGTCGATACGATCCGAGCAGAAGGTGCATTTCTGGGCAACGCCGATCATGGCGGGATCGAATCTGGCTGCCTCATGCGCCATCTCCCCGGCAGCGCCATAGGCACTCAAGCGGTCGCTGACCTTGAAGCGGGCCTGATAGGGGCAGGCCACGGCGCAATAGGCGCAACCGATGCACAGGTCGTAATCAATGATGACGATGCCGTCGGCCCGCTTCTGGGTGGCGGTCGAAGGACAGACCGTCATGCAGGGCGGATCGTCGCAATGCATGCAGCCCACGGGCAGAAAGGTCCGCCGGACATCGGGAAATTCGCCGGTCTCGATATCCAGCACCTTGCGCCACTGCACACCGGGCGCCGTGGCGTTGGAATTCTTGCAGGCCGCCGTGCAGGTCTGGCAACCCACGCAACGCCTGAGATCGGCGACAAGAACATACTTGGTCATGACACTCCCTTCGCGGGAAGGAATTCAGCCCTTGGCCTTGGCCGCCTTGGCCTTGATGCGCTCGGCCGTCTTGGCGACATCGACCACGAAACGCCAATGCTTGCCCCGACAAATCTGATCGATCGCATCCTTGCCCGTGACCTCGAAGGTCACGGCGCGGCCCTGCACTTCGGCGATGGTCACGGAAAACTCGACCGGCATGCCCAGAGGGGTGGCCGCCATATGATCGAATTCGACCCTTGTGCCCACGGAATCTTCGCCCGCGTCCAGATGCGTGAGCAGAAAATCTCGGCAGGTCTGCTCGATGTCGCGCACCATCGACGGCGTGGCATAGACGCGCCCTTCCTCACCCATGAAGCTGATGGTGCGGTCTTTATCCACCTCGAAACGGCGGCTGGTGGCAAGACCCTGGGCAAGGCTCGGCTTCATGCTCTTCCTCCTGGCTGATGCGTCTGGGGCCGTTTTCCGGTCGTTTTCCTAAACTAGCATCGCGATACCGAATTATCAATCATATTCGACACACTTTCTCGAATTTATATGGTATTATTTGTATCACGTTGCGCCGCACAAAGCCTGACTTGCCATAAACAAGCCAACAATTCAAAGTAATAGCCATGCCCGCCCCCCGTTTCCTGAAGGCCCGACTTGCGGCCCATTATGCCGGTCTGTTCGCCCCCATCGGGGTCCTGCTGCCCTTCTGGCCGGTCTGGCTGGCGGGACGGGGGCTTTCGGAATGGGAGATCGGGGTTGTCCTGGCGGCGGGTTCCTTCTCCAAGGTTCTGCTCAATCCCCTGGTCGGCAGCTGGGTCGACCGGCTGGGCCGAAGGCGCACGGCCATGATCGCGCTGGCCTTCGCCACCTTCTTTTCCTTCTGCGCCTTCTGGGTAACCGAGGGCTTCCTGCCTCTGCTGTTGCTGTCGGCCCTGTCCAGCGGCCTGTTTGCCGCCCAGATGCCGCTGGCCGAAAGCCTGTCGCTGCACATGGCGCACCGCCACCAGTTCGATTATGGGCGCGTGCGCCTGTGGGGATCGCTGACCTTCATCCTCTCGGCCATGCTGGGCGGCTGGATGTTGGCGGGTCGCTCCTCCGAGATCGTTCTGCCCATCTCGCTCGCGGGTTTTCTGCTGATGGCCCTGATCAGCCTGGGCCTGCCCGAATTCAGCGTCGAGAAGAAAAGCGAAGAGACGGGAGCTGGCATGATGGCCCTGCTTTCGGGTCGGCAATTCCTGATCTTCCTGCTTGCTGCCAGCCTGCTGCAAGCCAGCCATACGGTCTATTACGGATTCTCCACCCTGCATTGGCGCACGGCGGGAATCGACGAGACCACCATCGGCCTGTTATGGGCGCTGGGCGTGTTGTCCGAGATCGTTCTCTTCTCGCAAGGCAACCGGGTCTTGAAACATCTCGATCCCAGGCGGCTTCTGATTCTGGCGGGGTTTGGCGGGCTGATCCGCTGGCTGGTCCTGGGGACCACAACTTGGGTTCCCGCCCTGATCGCGGCGCAAATGCTGCACGCGCTGACCTTTGGTGCGGCGCATCTGGGTGCCATGCATTATCTGCTGCGCACCATCGCCCCGAATCTCTCGGCCCGCGCCCAGGGGCTTTATTCATCGGGCGTGATGGGCATTGCCCTCAGTGCAGGCATGCTGACCGCCGGTCCGCTTTATCATGCCCTGGGCAGCATGGCTTTTTTCGTCATGGCGGCGCTGTCTTGCATCGGCCTTCTGGTGGCGACGCGTTTAACTAGGAATACATGATCCATTCAGATTGGGTTCAGGACGGGCTGGCGATAATCGCTCCCAACAAGATACGCCAGGAGCCCCGCATGAAAAAACATCTGATTCTTCTTCCCCTCGCCTCGGCCCTCTTGCTTGCTTCGCAAGCCAGCGCAAGGGCGCAAATGGCAACGGATCCGATTCTGGTCAAGGAATGTGCGTCTTGCCATTTGGCCTTCTCGGCGGGCTGGCTGACCCAGGAGTCCTGGAAAAAGGTCATGGGATCGCTGGACAATCATTTCGGCGACGATGCCCGCCTGCCCGAAGAACGCAGGGCGGCGGTGGAAGCGGTGCTGCTGGCGGGTGCGGGCGATGCCAAAACCGGACGCGCCAGCCCCTTCTTGAAAAGCGTCAAGGGCGATCCCGCTCCGATACGCCTGACCGAAACCTATGGCTTTCAGCGCAAACACGGCAAAATCAAGCTGGGTGCTGCCGCCATGGCTCGCATTAAATCCCTGGCCAATTGCGTGGCCTGCCACCCCAAGGCCGCCGAGGGCGTCTTCGAGGATTGATTAGTCCTATCTCGGCAGATCACTCGATCCCATGAGGAAGGCGTCGATGGCCGCAGCCGCCCGCCTGCCTTCGCGGATCGCCCAGACGACAAGGCTTTGGCCGCGGCGCATGTCGCCCGCGGCAAAGACCTTGGGCGCATTGGTGGCAAAGCCCTCGTAATCGGCGGCCACATTGCCGCGCTGATCAAGCCCAACACCCAGCGCTTCCAATAGTCCCGCCTTGACGGGTGAAACAAAGCCCATGGCCAGGAAGGCCAGATCGGCCTCGATGGTGAAATCGCTGCCGGGAATGGGCTTTAAGGCCGCATCCACCTTGACGAGATTGAGGGCCGAAAGCTTGCCGTTCTTGCCCTGGAAGGACTGAGTGGCGACACTCCACATGCGCTCGCAACCTTCTTCGTGCGAGGACGAGGTGCGCAGCTTATTGGGCCATTTCGGCCAGGTCAGGGCCTTGTCCTCTTTCTGGGGGGGCTTGGGCAGAATCTCGATCTGCGTGACCGACAGGGCTTGCTGGCGCACCGAGGTGCCGATGCAGTCGGAACCCGTGTCGCCGCCGCCGATGACCACGACGCGCTTGCCGGTAGCCAGAATGTCCTCGGCGACAAAATCCTCGGCACCGTTGCGCCGATTCTGCTGGGTCAGGAAATCCATGGCGAAATGCACGCCCGAAAGTTCGCGCCCCGAAACGGCCAGGTCGCGCGGATACTCGGCACCACCGGCCAGAAGAACGGCATCGAACTTGGCCAGAATCTCCTTGGCATCGACCGTCACGCCGACATGGGCCTTGGTGCGAAATTCGACTCCCTCCGCCCGCATCTGGGCGACCCGGCGGTCGATCAGCGACTTCGAAAGTTTGAAGTCGGGAATGCCATAGCGCAGAAGGCCGCCCGCCTTGGCGTTCTTCTCGAAGACCGTGACCTCATGCCCTGCCCTGGCCAATTGCTGGGCGGCGGCCAGACCGGCGGGGCCGGAACCAATCACGGCAACTGTTTTTCCGCTGGTCCTGGCGGGAATCTGCGGCTTGATCCAGCCTTCTTCCCAGGCGCGGTCGATGATGGCGCATTCGATGGTTTTGATCGTCACCGGCACATCGTCAATATTCAGCGTGCAGGAAGCTTCACAAGGGGCCGGACAAATGCGTCCGGTGAATTCCGGGAAATTGTTGGTGGCCGACAAGGCCTCCAGCGCTTCCTTCCAGCGGTTCTTGTAGACCAGATCATTCCAATCGGGAATGACGTTGGAAACCGGACAGCCCGAATGACAGAAGGGAATGCCGCAATCCATGCAGCGTGCCCCTTGATTCGCCACCGCCTGATCATCCAGCCCGTTTACAAACTCGTTGTAATGCGTGATGCGATCCGAGGCCGGTGCGTAGGTCCGCTCCTGGCGCGAGAATTCCATGAAACCTGTCGGCTTGCCCATGTCAGTGTCCTTTCGCAGCAATGGCCGCGGATACGGGCTTTCCAGCCTGCATGGCCTGCATATCGGCTAAAGCGCGCCGGTAATCGACCGGCATCACCTTCTTGAACTTGGGCAGGTAATGCACCCAGTTCAGAAGAATGTCATGCGCCCGCTTGCTGCCGGTATAGCGATGGTGATTCTCGATGATCTGGTGCAGCCGCTGGGAATCATGGCGCGACATGTCGCTCATGATATCGACCCGGCCATGCGCTTCCAGATCATTGCCTTGATGATCGAGGCTTTCCAGCGCATCTGATTCTGCTTTGACCGGTTCGAGGTCAACCATCGCCAGGTTGCAGCGCTGATCAAAATCGCCTTCTTCGTCCAGCACATAGGCGATACCGCCACTCATGCCGGCGGCGAAATTGCGCCCGGTGCGACCCAGCACCACGACCACGCCGCCCGTCATGTATTCGCAGCCATGGTCGCCCACCCCCTCGACAACGGCCAGGGCGCCCGAATTGCGCACGGCGAAACGCTCGCCCGCAACACCTCGGAAATAGCACTCGCCCGAAATGGCGCCGTAAAGAACGGTATTGCCGACGATGATGTTCTCCTCGGCCACGATGCGGCTTTCCGATGGCGGATAGACCACGACGCGCCCGCCCGAGAGGCCCTTGCCGACATAATCGTTGGCCTGTCCCTCAAGCGTCAACGAAACGCCGTGGGCCAGGAAAGCGCCGAAGCTTTGTCCCGCCGTTCCCTTGGCATTGATGACGATGCAATCCTCGGGCAAGCCGGTATGGCCGTAACGCATCGCCACTTCGCCCGACAACATGGCGCCCACGGCGCGGTTGACGTTGCAGACCTTGGTGTCGATGACGACCGGCGTTTCCGATTCAAGGGCCGGCCTGGCCTGCTCGATCAAACCCCGATCCAGCGTCTCTTCCAGATGATGGTCCTGGGTCTCGGTCCAGCGGATGGCGACACCGGGCGCCACCTCGGGCTTGTGCAGAATGCGGCTGTAATCTAGCCCCTGGGCTTTCCAATGGGTGATGGCTTTGCGCATATCCAAAAGATCGACGCGCCCGGTCAGCTCGCTCATCTTGCGAATGCCCAGCCTGGCCATGATGCGCCGAACTTCTTCTGCAATATAAAAGAAGAAGTTGATGACATGCTCGGGCTGGCCCGAAAAACGCTTGCGCAATTCCGGGTCCTGCGTGGCAACGCCGACGGGACAGGTGTTCAGATGGCACTTGCGCATCATGATGCAGCCCACGGCGATCAGGGGTGCTGTGGCGAAGCCGAATTCATCGGCCCCCAGAAGGGCGCCGATCACCACATCGCGGCCAGTGCGAAGACCGCCATCCACCTGCACGGCAACGCGTCCGCGAAGCTTGTTCAAGACCAAGGTCTGATGCGTTTCGGCCAAACCGATTTCCCAGGGCGATCCGGCATGCTTGATGGCGGTCAAGGGACTGGCCCCGGTGCCGCCGTCATAGCCCGAAATGGTCACATGATCTGCCCTGGCTTTGGCCACACCGGCGGCAACCGTGCCGACGCCGATCTCGCTGACCAGCTTGACCGAAATGCGCGCCTTGGGATTGACGTTCTTGAGATCGTAGATGAGCTGCGCCAGATCTTCGATCGAATAGATGTCGTGATGCGGCGGCGGGCTTATCAGGCCAACGCCGGGCGTCGAATGACGCACGCGGGCGATCACGGCATCCACCTTATGGCCGGGCAACTGCCCACCCTCGCCGGGCTTCGCACCCTGGGCCATCTTGATCTGCAGATCGGCGGCATTCACCAGATATTCTGCGGTCACGCCAAAGCGACCCGAGGCCACCTGCTTGATGGCAGAACGCAACAGATCGCCATTGGGCAGGGGCTTGTAGCGTTCGGACTCCTCACCGCCCTCGCCCGAATTCGACTTGCCGCCGATGCGGTTCATGGCAGCCGCCAGCGTGGTATGGGCCTCCCTGGAGATAGAGCCAAAGGACATGGCGCCGGTGGCAAAGCGTTTAACGATCTCCTTGGCGGGCTCGACGTCATCAAGCGGAACGGGGGTCGCCGCCCACTTCATCTCGAACAACCCGCGCAGGGTGAGAAGCTTCTCATTCTGCTCGTCGATCAGCTTGCAGAACTCCTGGAATTTCTCGAACCCGGCGCCGCGCACGGCATGCTGAAGTGCTGCGATGCTGTCGGGCGTCCAGGCATGTCCGTCGCCGCGATGACGCCAAGCGTAATCACCGCCCGGATCAAGGGCGATGCGATACAAGGGATCGTCGCCATAGGCGATGGCATGACGCTTAACCGTTTCCTGGGCGATTTCCTTCAAGCCCGCACCACCGACACGGCTGGCCGTGTTGGTGAAATAGCGGTCGGCGAATTCCTGGGAAAGGCCGATAGCATCGAAAATCTGGGCCCCGCAATAAGACTGGAAGGTCGAGATGCCCATCTTGGCCATCACCTTCATGAGGGCTTTGTCGAGCGCCTTGATCGAACGCTTCTGGATTTCGTTGTCACTCAAGTCCTCGGGCAACGGCACACTGGCCAGCGTCTCGAACAAGAGATAGGGGTTGATGGCTTCGGCGCCATAACCGGCCAGCACGCAGAAGTGATGCACTTCTCTGGGCTCTCCGGTCTCGACGACCAGACCCGCCCTGGTGCGGCTGCCGTTCTTGACCAAATGGTGGTGAACCGAGGATGTCGCCAGCAGCGAGGGCACGGCGATGCGCGAGGCAGAAATCTTGCGATCCGACAGGATCAGGATGTTGCAGCCTTCGATGAGCGCACGGTCGGCTTCGACGCAAAACCGGGCAAGCGCCGTCTCCATGCCTTCGGCGCCCTGCTTGGCATCATAGGTGATGTCGATGGTGCGCGACTTGAAGGCGCCGTTGGTGGCGTCTTCGATGGCGCGAATCTTTTCCAGATCCTGATTGGTCAGAATCGGCTGACGCACTTCAAGGCGCATGCGCGTATCGCCGTTATCGAGACCCAGCAGATTGGGACGCGGGCCGATAAAGGAAACCAGGCTCATCACCAGTTCCTCGCGGGTCGAATCAATCGGCGGATTCGTCACCTGGGCGAAGCACTGCTTGAAATAGTTGAACAGGGGCTTCGGCTTGTCTGACAGCACGGCCAGAGGCGAATCATTGCCCATCGAACCCACGGCTTCCTGGCCGGTCACGGCCATCGGCGTGATCAGGAACTTGATGTCTTCCTGGGTATAGCCAAAGGCCTGCTGGCGATCCAAAAGCGTCTGAGGATCAGGGGGCATAGGGGCCACGGCAAAAGGCAGATCCTCCAGCACGATCTGCGTCTTCTTAAGCCAACTGCGATAGGGCCGGGCATGGGTCAACTCGCGCTTGATCTCCTCGTCGGGAACTAGGCGCCCCTTTTCAAGATCGATCAGCAGCATGCGACCCGGCTGCAGGCGCCACTTCTTGACGATGTCGCCTTCGGGAATGTCGAGAACGCCCACTTCCGACGACATGATGACGCGGTCGTCCTTGGTCACGATATAGCGCGCCGGGCGAAGCCCGTTGCGGTCGAGCGTGGCGCCGATCTGACGGCCATCCGAGAAGGCCACGGCAGCAGGCCCGTCCCAGGGCTCCATCAGGGCGGCGTGGTATTCGTAAAACGACTTGCGCTCCTCGTCCATTAGCGGATTGCCCGCCCAGGCTTCGGGAATCATCATCATCATGGCATGCGCCAGCGAATAGCCGCCCGACACCAGCAACTCCAGCGCATTGTCGAAGCTGGCCGAATCAGACTGACCCTCGACCGTGATCGGCCAGATTTTCTGAAGATCGTCGCCCAGAAGCTCCGACTTCATGGTGCCACGGCGCGCCGTCATCCAGTTCAGGTTGCCGCGCAGCGTGTTGATCTCGCCATTGTGGCAGATCAGGCGGAAGGGATGGGCCAGCTTCCAGGTGGGGAAGGTGTTGGTCGAAAAGCGCTGATGCACCAGGGCCAGGGCGGACTCGAAGCGCTGATCCAACAGTTCGGGATAGAAAGCCTCAAGCTGCTCGGCCAGGAACATGCCCTTGTAGACGATGGTGCGCGACGACAGCGAGGGAATGTAATAATCGCCCAATTCGGGGCTGTGGCGACCGTCCAGATCGTTGAAGGCGCGCTTTCTGATGACCATCAGCTTGCGCTCGAAATCATCTTGCGTGGCCAGGGCCGGATTGCGGCCGATGAAAATCTGGCGCACCAGGGGGGCCGTCTTGCGCACACCTTCGGAAAGGGCGGTTTCGTCCACCGGCACGTCGCGCCAGCCCAGCAGGGTCTGCCCCTCGGCCTTGACCACGCTCTCCAGATGTTTTTCGCAAATCGAGCGGGACTTCTCGGCCTTGGGCAGATTGACCATGCCGCAAGAATAATGCCCGTACCCAGGCAGGGTCATGCCCAGCTTCGCCGCCTCGGCGCGCAGAAAGGCGTCGGGCAACTGGCACAGGATGCCCGCACCGTCACCGGCCTTGGGATCGGCCCCCACGGCGCCGCGATGCACCAGTCGCTTCAAAATCTCCAGGCCGTCGGTCACGATCTTGTGGCTTTTCTTGTTCTTGATATGAGCCACGAAGCCGATGCCGCAGGCATCGCGCTCGCTGGAAGGATCGTACAGGCCCTGCGCTTCGGGCAGGCCGTGGAAATAGGAATTCGACATAGGCTCAATCATCCTAACGGGCGGCTTATGGCAAGTCGCCGGGTATCACACATGGCAGTTACCGGAACAAGCCGTCCTTTTTACAAAATATTGGACAGCTTTCCAGCCCTATTTTTCGCAGGGCAGAAATGCGGGATAAATCAACATATAACGTGTTGCGTTATAGATCGTCTCTGGGTAGACTTTAGCATGATTTTGTCCTTTGCCTGCACGGAAACCGCGTTGATCTGGCGGGGCGTTCAAAGCCGCCGACTGCCGCCAGACATCCAGGATACGGCCTTGCGCAAGCTGCGTCTTCTCAATCAGGCCCGTCGGCTGGATGATCTTAGAGCACCTCCAGGAAACCGGCTTGAACGATTGAAGGGCGATCGCCAGGGACAGCACTCGGTCAGAATCAACGATCAATGGCGCATCTGTTTTGAATGGGATGAAGGAGGCCCCGGTCATGTCGAAATCGTCGATTACCACGCCTAAGGGACGGCTTCTGGCCAACCCCCATCCGGGAACCATTCTGCAAGAAGAGTTTCTGACTCCCCTGGCCATCAGCCAGAACGCCCTGGCCCGAGCCATCGGCGTGCCGCCTCGGCGCATCAACGAGATCGTCCATGCCAGGCGCGCCATCTCTGCCGATACAGATCTGCGCCTGACCCGGTATTTCGGGGTCTCGGAGGGATTCTTCCTCGGCCTGCAGGCCGATTTCGATCTGATGGAACGTCGGCGCTCGATCGAGGGCGAACTGGCTTCGATCATCCCTCGCGCGGCGTGAAGCGGAGTCATCCCATGGCCGATCCCAAACATATCCGGTTCGACACGCTGGCCCTGCATGCGGGCCAACAGCCTGATCCGGAACATGGTTCCCGGGCGGTGCCGATCTATCAAACCACCTCCTACGTCTTCAAAAGCACCGACCACGCCGCCTCTCTGTTCAACCTGGAACGCGCCGGTCACATCTATTCGCGCATTTCGAACCCCACCGTTTCCGTGCTGGAGGAGCGTTTGAGCGCTCTGGAGGGTGGTGTCGGCGCCGTCGCCACCGCCTCGGGCCAGGCCGCCCTGCATCTGGCCATCGTCACCCTGATGGGCTCTGGCGGGCACATCGTCGCTTCGCGCGCTCTTTACGGCGGCAGTTACAATCTGTTGGCTCTCACCCTGCCCCGCTTCGGCATCACCGCCAGTTTCGTCGATCCCAGGGACGCAAACGCCTTCAAATCCGCCATTCGCCCGGAAACACGCCTGATTTTCGCGGAAACCGTGGGAAATCCCAATCTGGAAGTGTTGGATATCCCGAAGATTGCCCAAATGGCGCACGAAGCTGGCCTGCCCCTGATGATCGACGCCACCTTCACCACGCCCTATCTGGGCCAGCCCATCGCCCTGGGGGCCGACATTGTGATGCATTCGGCCACGAAATATCTGGGCGGGCATGGCGTTGCCATCGGCGGCATCCTGATCGACGGTGGCAGCTTCGACTGGGAAGCGCAGGCGGCCAAATTCCCCACCCTGACCGAGCCTTATGCGGGTTATCACGGTCTTGATTTCGCTGAAGAGTTCGGTCCTGCCGCCTTCATTATGCGGGCCAGGGCCGAGGGCTTGCGCGATTTCGGGGCCTCGATGAGCCCCACCACCGCCTTTCACCTGTTGCAAGGCATCGAGACCCTGCCGCTGCGCATGGCCCGCCACATCCACAATGCCCGCCAGATGGTGCGGTTTCTTGAAACGGCGCCCGGGGTGGCCTGGGTCAATTCGCCCGATCTGCCCGAACACCCTGATCACGACCGGGCACAGGAACTCTACCCCAAAGGGTCTACGGCCATCGTTACCTTCGGCATCAAGGGCGGCAGGAAAGCCGCCGCCACCTTCATCGAGAAACTGAAGGTCTTTTCGCATCTGGCCAATATCGGCGATGCGAAATCGCTGGCCATCCATCCGGCCAGCACGACCCATCAGCAAATGGATGCCCAAGCCCTGGCAGCAGCCGGTATCGGCGAAGACCTTATCCGCCTGTCGGTGGGCCTTGAGGACGAACGCGATCTGGTCGAGGATCTGGCCCAGGCCCTTCATGCTGCAAGCAAAGGGGGCTGAAATGGATTTCAGCATCGATGGACATCGGGTCTTTGCCGCCACCGGCGGCGTTCCCTTCGATCCGGCCAAGCCAAGCCTGATCCTGCTGCACGGGGCTGGCATGGACCATACGGTCTGGGCCCTTCAGGCCCGCTTTCTAGCGCATCACGGACAGAATGTGCTGGCGATCGATCTGCCCGGCCATGGCAGAAGCGAAGGCACGGCCTTTTCCAGCGTGGAAGCCTATGCAGGCTGGCTGCTTCGTTTCCTGGATGCGGCAAAGCTGAAACAGGTGGCGCTGGCCGGGCACAGCCTGGGCGCCCTGATCGCCCTGGAGACAGCAGGGAAAGCCCCCGAACGCATCCTGCGCCTGATCTTGCTGGGGGTGGCAGCCCGTATGCCTGTGCATCCCGACATGCTGGCCTCGGCCAAAGAGGGCACGGACGAGGTCATCCGCTGCATGACATCGTGGAGCTTCGCCCGCCCCCATCACTTCGGCGGGAATCGCCTGCCAGGCCAGTGGATGCTGGGCCAAGCGCACCACCTGATCGCGCGTTCGAAACCGGGGGTGATCTTTGCGGGCCTGACCGCTTGTAACGATTACAAGGGCGCTCTCGAGGCGGCTGGCAGGATCACCTGCCCCACGCTTCTTATCTTGGGTGACAGCGACCTGATGACGCCGGCCAAGGGCGGGCGGGAATTGGCGGGGCTGATCAAGAACGCACGGGCCGAGACCATCCCGAGTTCGGGCCATATGATGATGAGCGAAGCGCCGGACGCCACGCTGGATTTGATGCGGGGGGCTTTTTAGGCGCTCATCCTTGCGCTCATGAAGCCTTATCCAACCTGTCCAGAAGAGCCAACCCCTTCTTCTTATCGCCTCGCGCTGCGCGAATCCTGAAACGATTCTCCGCGTCGAATTCCGTTAAAGCGACGGTCGAGAACTCCTCGAACAATTTGTTCAAGCTGACCCCACGGCGCGAAGCCAGGCTTTTCAGACGATCATGCTTGTCGTCAGGCAAGCGGATGGTCATGGTTTTCATCGCAATCCCTCCAAATGCTTCAGGAACGCCCCCGGCGTCATGGCCTCGATGCCCAGGAAGCGCATTTGCTCGCCAACAAAATCACGGACATTGTTGGTTACGATAATCCGAGCCCCACCCGCCGCTGCCAATTCAACCAGATGATTATCAGCCTCATCCGGTAAGTTCGGTCGCCAGAGATAGTATACGGGCACCCATTGGCAACAGCTTATGAAAGCATCCAACAATGCGTACCGCTCATCTTCGTTCAAAGCACATTTACGAAACAAGTTTCGTCGGGCCAGCAGACTTTCATATTCGGCAAACAACGCCACGCCCATCAAAAGGGCAAGCCCCCCCCTCAAGGCAATGCCTGAGAACACTTCGATTGGCCACGGCATCGCCCATCAGAGCGCCGACAAACACGTTGGTATCCAGGACGGTGGGAAAAGGAAGCATCCCCGGATGATAGTATATACGCCATCACTTATGCGATCGGCGGCATCTTCATCACCCTAACCGGCTGATCAGTCGTCCATCGCGCCAATAATGCAGCGTGATCACTGGGCGCAGGTCCATGCCCTCGTCGCCATGCCGATGCTCGACGATGCCCTGATAGGCCACCGAGAGGGCCGAGGTCGCCAATATCCCCGCCACGGGTGCGGCATAGATGCCATGCAGATGGCCGCAAGCCACATGAACGACCTGGGGGTGGCGGCGCAAGCATTCCTCGAACGCTTCCACATGCTCGATCTGATGGCCGATGCTGCCGTTGCGCAGTTTCGTTTTAAAGGGCGGATGGTGCAGAAAAATCAGAGTGGGCCGATCCGGCTCTTGTTGCAGACACGCCTCCAGCCAGGCCTGGCTCTGGGCTGAGAACTGCCCCAACTGGCTGCCCAGCCTGCGGCTGTCCAGCCCGATCAGGCGCAAAGGCCCCGCCTCGCCGCTCAGATTGAGAAATCCGTTCAGGGGCTTGCCGCACCAAGGCGCCAGGGACTGGCTGAAGGGTTCGGTCCAATCCCGATTGCCCGGCACCACAAAGACCGGCATGGGCAGACGGGCCAATTGCCTTGCCGCCTGTACATACATGGCGGGCTCGCCCCGATCCGCCACGTCGCCGGTAATCAGCAGACAGGCCGGGGCCGGATCGAGGGTGAGCAGCAGATCGAGCGTCTGTTCCAGACGGTCAAGGCGCTCGGGTTGGGCCGATGAGAGATGAAAATCGGAAAGCTGGGCCAGGAACAAGGAAAGCCTCGATGAGGTATATCAACAAGTTGTGGATTTACAACAAATCGATCACAATGGCTAGATGTTGAGGGGCGCTCTTACTCTGCTTCTTTTGTTCCTTCTTGGCGGCTGCGCCCTGGTGGCTCCCGAAACCGGGACGCGCGCGCCCATTCCCAAACCCGATCCGGCGCAATGTCTGGCCGATCTTAGAGCCAGTGGCGCCCGTTTCCGCGAACTGACCGATATCTCGACCCCCGACGGCTGTCAGGTGGCGAATGCTGTTGAACTTCAACGGCTTGCCTCGGGGCTTAACCGCCCCGCCACCATGAGCTGCCCCACCGCCCTGGCCCTGGCCCGATTCGATTCCGCCGTTCTTCGCCCCATGGCCAAGGAATATTTGGGGCAATCCGTGCGCACCATCCATCACGTCGGGGCCTATGATTGCCGCAACCAGCGCGACGGCAAACGGATCAGCCAGCATGGGCTGGGCCGGGCCATCGATCTTTGGGCGATCGAGCTTGGCGATGGAACGATTCTGAAAATTCGCGACGACTGGCGGGGCAAGACAGCCCGCACCACCTATCTGCGCAAGGCCGCCAAGGGGGCTTGCGATATCTTTCATCTGGTTCTGACCCCGTCCTCGGACTACGATCACAAGGATCACCTCCACCTGGATCTGGGGCCCTGGAAACGCTGCTGGTGATGCCCGTCACGGACGATCTGAGGCAAAATCGCCATAATCAACAGCTCATTTTTGCCATGTTTCCAGGGTTTACTGCCTCTCATCGTTCCTTCTTCGGAGTGTTTCAGCCATGAACCAGAAAACAGCCCTTCTTGCCGCCGTCCTGTTCGCCACGCCGACGCTGGCCCTGGCCCAAGGCCAGAACCAGCAAATGCAGAACGACCGCCAGCAATTGCGCCAGGACCGCCAGGACATCCGCGACGCCCACAAGGAAGCGATCGAGGACCGCAAGGCCCGGCGCGACGCCCTGAAGGAAGGCGACAAGGAAGGTGCCGCCCAGTATCGAGACGAGTTGAAGCAGGACCGCAAAGACATGCGCGACGCCAGGAAGGACCTGAAGGACGACCGCAAGGACATGCGTGACGATAAGCGCGACAAGCGCGATGGCCGACCCGAGCCCAAGGCCAAGGAACTGCGCGAAAAGCGCGGCGAGATGCGCGAGATGCGCAGTGAAAAGCGCGAGAAAAACAGGTAATCTAGCGGTCGAACGCCCAAAGACCAACCGCCCAAAGGAGGTCCCATGCTTCGCAGCCTCGTGATCTGTGCCGCCGCCCTTGCCTTGACGCCACAAGCCTTTGCCCAGCAAGGCCAGGGCCAGCAGCCTCCCATGGGGCAGATGGGGCAAAAGGGCCAGGGCATGATGGGGCAAGGTCAAGGCCAGATGGGACCGCAAGGCGGTCAGGGCATGATGGGACCACCCCCGCAAGGCATGCAGGGTCAGGGTATGATGGGACCGCCTCCCCAGGGCATGCAAGGTCAGGGCATGATGGGACAAGGCCAGATGGGCCAGATGCCCCCGCCTCCCCAGGGCATGGGACAAGGTCAGGGCATGATGGGCGGACAAGGCCAGATGGGACCGCAAGGCGGGCAAGGAATGATGGGACCGCAAGGCCAGGGCATGATGGGTCCGCAAGGCGGACAGGGCATGACGGGCGGACAAGGCCAGATGGGCCAGATGCCCCCGCCTCCACCCCAAGGCTTGGGCCAGGGCATGCAAGGCCAGGGACAAGGCCAAATGGGACCGCAAGGCGGTCAGGGCATGATGGGCGGCGGTATGGGTGACCAGCAGAGAGGCCCCGGCGGCGCGATGGGTGGCGGTGGCGGTGGCGGTGGCGGAGCGCCTCGCGGGCGCTAAATCAAATTTGGCCTGCCGTGATCAGGAGACTGGAAGGGGCAGCCAGACCATCTTGGCTGCGGCCACCGCTTCGGGAACGATCTGGCGGCCTGCCACCACGCCCCAGTCATCGCGGTCGATCCAGCCCCAGCGTAGCCGAAAGCGCTTGGATTGAGCCGGTGCCAGATGGATGGCCAGGACATAGCCAGAGGGGCGGCTTTCATCAGCCCAGTCCTTGGCACTTTGCAAGCCGGGGGTGTCGTCCGAGACCAATATCTTCAACGAAAAATGACCATCGGGCAGAAAACGCAGAATCGCCCCCCAATCGGCCACTTCCACGTGCCAGAACTCGGGATGAAGCTTCGACAGTTCCCGCGCCACGGCCACGGACAGAAAATGGTGACTGCCTTGCTCCAGCCCCTTGAAGGGTTTTGGCAGGTTCGCAGGCTTCATGCCGTGATCGAGCGCGAATTCCAGATCGCCCAATTCCTTCTGAAATTTATCAAGCTGGTATGTCCGCGCCCAAACCGCCTCGACCGCGCTTAGAAAGCCGTTCACGGCAAACGGATACTCGGCAGCCAAACGAGCGGCAATCTGCGGCCACTCCGCTCGATCCTGTCCATCATAAGGCGATTTCCTTGCCATGCTGGCATTCTAGCACTAAATTTCGCCCCCATCACACTGGACTGCGCGTAATAGAGAGGGTTTGGATTTATGAGTGCGGCGTCGCAAGTTGTCTCGGCTGGAACCACCATCAGCGTGAGCTACCGCCCCTGCCCGCTTTGCGGCCGTGACAATCAGGACCAGCCGGCCAGCCCCTATTCGCTGGCACCCTGGACGATCCGGTCTTGCAGGGATTGCGGCTTCACCTATATCGACACGGCCCCCAAATACGAACATCTGGCAGTCGATCTGGACTGGAATGCGCGTTTTCAGGTCGAGACCGAACGCAAGGCCGAGCTGAGAAAAGTCTCTTACAAGTTCAGCCGCTTGACCCGCATGCGCATGCACCTGTTCGGGAAACGCAAGGTCGGCCGCTATGTGCGGGAGAAGTTCAACCAGGGACGGATTCTCGACCTGGGCTGCGGCAGCGGTGAAACCATCCTCGATCTCCTGGACAGCTTCACCCCTTACGGCGTCGAGATCAGCACCTCGCTGGCCATCAAGGCCGATCAGCTTTTCCGCCCGCACGGCGGCCATGCCGAGAACGCTCCCTCCATCGAGGGACTGGGAAGATTCGAGGAGAACTTCTTCGAAGCCGTCGCCATGCGCTCGTACCTTGAACACGAAGAAAATCCCCTGGGCGTCATGAAGGAGGTTTTTCGCGTGCTCAAGCCGGGCGGCATCGCTGTGGTGAAGGTGCCAAATTTCGGCAGCATCAACCGGAGAGTCATGGGCAAGAAATGGTGCGGCTTTCGCTACCCGGACCATCTCAATTACTACACCAGGAACTCCTTGCGCCAGCTTGCACAAAAAGCGGGGCTGGACATCCGCTTCGATTTCCTGGGCAGCCTACCCACCAGCGACAATATGTGGGCGATTCTGAGCAAGCCCGCCTGACCTGAATTACCTTCTTCAAAAGGGGCTCCTCGACGTTTCATGTGGAATAGCATTCTCTCGAGTTTCTAAGTAAATCGTCATGCCCGGCCTTGTGCCGGGCATCCACGTCTTGAGGCTTGATATGCCAGATGGAAAATCGTGGATGGCCGGATCAAGTCCGGCCATGACGGGTCGGGAAGCAGGAAGAATTCCACGTCTAGCGTCGAAGAGCCTCAAAAGGTAAGGGCCTGGGATCGCTCCCAGGCCCTCGGCCTGCCTCTGACGACTGGAGTGCGGGTTCGTCAGCGGGTCAGGTCGTAGCTGATTCCCGAAACCTTCGTCTTCTCGTCGATGGTGTCGAAAATCTTGTCGAGGATCGTTACCAGCACGCGCAAGCCACCCTTGTAAAACAAGGTGGGGAAGCGGTGATGGTGATGGCGGTCGAAGATGGGAAAACCGATGCGAATCAGGGGAACGCCGGTATCCTTCTCGAGATACTTGCCGTACGAGCTGCCGATCAGATAGTCGGAAGGTTCGGTGGCCAAAAGCGAGCGCATATGCCACAGATCCTTGCCCTTCCACACCTGGCCCATGGCGCCGAAGGGTGAACTGGCCAGAAGCTCCTTCATCTTGGTTTCCCAATCGGCGTTGCCGTTGGTGCATAGAAGATGCAGGGGCTCGCCACCCAACTCCATGACGAAACGAGTCATGCCCAGCACGAAATCGGGATCGCCGAAGATCGAGAAGGACTTTCCGTGAATCCAGGCCAGCGAGTCTTCGATGGCATCGACCAGACGTCCGCGATCCCTGGCGATTGATTCCGGAATGGGTTTGCCCGTCAACTGGGACAGCTTCATCAGGAATTCATCGGTTCCGGACAGTCCGATCGGATAGTTGAAGGTGGCAACTTCCTGACCCTTCGACTTGGCATAGTCGAGTGTCTTGTCGCTGCACCATTCCTGCAACGAGAGGGTAGCCTTGGCATCCAGTGACTTGGCCGTATCGGCAAGCGAGGTTCCGCCATCATACATGCGGTAAGACCCGTCGGCGGGCGTGTCATAGACGTCGGAGACGTCGGAGAGCAGCGTGCCCTCGATGCCCATGGTAGCAATGATGTCCTTGATCTCGCGGGCATTGGCAACACCATAGCCGTCGAAACCGCCGATGATGTTGACGCCTTTGCCGGGCTTGCGCTCTTTGCCTTCCCAGAAATTGCTAAGGATCGACTTCATCATATTGTCGTAGCCCACGACGTGCGAGCCAACGAAGCTGGGAGTGTGGGCGAAAGCGACCGGAAAGTCTTCGGGAATGCTGCCCTTTTCCCTGGACTGGATGATGAAGGAATTGAGGTCGTCGCCGATGACTTCGGCCATGCACGAGGTGTGAACGGCGATCATCTTGGGCTTGTAGAGCGCATAGGCGTTGGCTAGGCCTTCGATCATGTTGTTAAGGCCGCCGAACACCGCCGCGTCCTCGGTCATGGCCGAACAGACCATGGCCGACGGTTCCTTGAAATGACGCGACAGGTGCGAGCGGAAATAGGCGGCACAGCCCAATGATCCGTGCGTGAAGGCCAGTGTGCCCTCAAACCCGGCGGAACAATAGGCCGCACCCACCGGCTGGCAGGCCTTGGCGGGATTGATCACCAGGGCCTCGCGAGCCAGATTCTTCTCGCGATATTCCACGCTGTTGATATAGGCCGCCTGCTTGGCAACCTCGTCATCAGACGGCATGTCCTCGAATTCCGCCCGCTTCCTCTTGAAAATCTCGAGATATTCGGGATCGTTGAAGAGGTCGATATGATCTTTGATCTTGAGTGCGTTCTGAGGCATCGAAGTTCTCCTAAATCAGGCGGCTTTCCAGGGGGCCTTGTTCAGCGCCCATATCGGGCTGTTGATCGCCATGTCCATATCGCGGGCGAAGATGGCGAAGCCGTCATAGCCGTGATAGGGGCCTGAATAATCCCACGAGTGCAACTGGCGGAAGGGCACGCCCATCTTCTGGGTCGAATATTTTTCCTTGATGCCCGAACCGACGAGATCGGGGCGCATCTTGTCGATGAACTTTTCCAGTTCGTAGTCGGTCACGTCATCGTAAACCAGCGTGGCGTCCTTGATGTAATGGGCGGTGCGCTGATAATCGTCGCTATGGGCGAATTCATAGCCCGTACCGATGATATCGATGCCCAGATCGCCATAGGCATCGGCGACGTGGCGGGGACGCAGGCCGCCCACATACAGCATCGCCTTCTTGCCTTCCAGACGCGGCTTGTACCTGGCGAGAACCGCCTCGGCCATCGGCTGGTACTTGGCAATCACGCGCTCGGCACCGGCCTTGATCTTGTCGTCGAACTTCTCGGCGATGGCGCGAAGCGAGCGGGCAATCTGGGTGGGACCGAAGAAGTTGTATTCCATCCAGGGGATATTGAACTGCTCTTCCATATGGCGGCAGATATAGTTCATCGAGCGATAGCAGTGAATGAGATTGAGCTTGCCCTTGTTGCCGCGCTCGATCTCGGCCAGCGTCGCATCGCCCGACCACAGGCCGATGACGCGCAGCCCCATATCTTCCAGCAGAATGCGGCTGGCCCAGGCATCGCCACCGATATTGTAATCGCCGATCACCACCACGTCGTAGGGGGTCGTCTCGAAATCCTTGGACTTGCCCTTGCCCAGCATCCAGTCGCGCACGGCGTCGTTGGCGATATGATGGCCCAGCGACTGCGAGACGCCGCGAAAGCCCTCGCAGCGCACGGGAACCACCATCTTGCCGTGTTCCTTGGCCTTTTTCTTGGCCACCGCCTCGATATCGTCGCCGATCAGACCGATCGGACATTCCGACTGGATCGAAACACCCTTGTTCAGGGGGAACATTTCATGGATCTCGTCGATCACCTTCTCCAGCTTCTTGTCGCCGCCGAAAACGATGTCGCGTTCCTGAAAATCGCTGGTCACCTGCATGGTAACGAAGGTGTCAACGCCGGTGGTGCCTGTATAGTAATTGCGCCGCTGCGACCAGGAATACTGGCCGCATCCCACCGGACCGTGGCTGATATGCACCATGTCCTTTAAGGGGCCGAAGACCACGCCCTTGGAACCGGCATAGGCACAGCCACGGATGGTCATGACGCCCGGCGCCGATTTGATGTTCGACTTGACGCCGCAGTCGGGCTTGCCTTCATCATAGACGTTCAAGTGTCGTGCGCGCTTCTTGGCCGTCTTCTCGGGGTACGCCGAGAGGACTTCCTCGATCAGGGCCTTGCGCTCGGCCTTCACGTCCGGGTTCATGCCATCCATGACCTGTCTCCTATAGATTCCAAACAACCAGGTTTCGAAAGGGGGGCGCCGCTTTAAGCGGCACCCTTCTTCGTCTTGGCTTCAAGCTCGGCCAGGGCCTGCTCGTCCGACTTCATGATGCCGAACTCGAGCAGCATTTCCTCAAGCTCTTCCATGGTGATCGGCGTGGGAATGACGCCCTTGCCGCAATTGTCATGGATCTTCTGGGCCAACTGGCGATACTCGTCGGCCTGCTGGCAGTCCGGCGCATATTGAATGACCGTCTGACGGCGCAACTCGGCGTGCTGGACAATATTGTCGCGGGGCACGAAATGGATCATCTTGCAGCCCAGGCGCTTGGCCAGGGCTTCGGCCAGTTCCAGCTCGCGGTCGGTCTGGCGCTCGTTGCAGATCAAGCCACCCAAGCGCACGCCGCCGGAATGGGCGTATTTCAGAATGCCCTTGGCGATATTGTTGGCGGCGTAAAGCGCCATCATCTCGCCCGACATGACGATATAGATTTCCTGGGCCTTGTTCTCGCGGATGGGCATGGCGAAGCCGCCGCACACCACGTCGCCCAGCACGTCGTAGGAGACGTAATCGACATCCTCATAGGCGCCGTTCTCTTCCAGGAAGTTGATGGCGGTGATGACGCCGCGACCGGCGCAGCCGACACCGGGCTCAGGACCGCCCGCTTCGGTGCATTTGATGCCCTTGTAGCCGATCTTCATCACGTCATCGAGTTCAAGATCCTCGACCGAGCCCTTGGCGGCCGCCAGGGCCAGCACGGTGTCTTGAAGCTTGGTGTTCAAGATCAGGCGGGTCGAATCGGCCTTGGGATCGCAGCCGACGATCAGGATTTTCTGCCCCATCTCAACCAGGGCGGCCAGGGTGTTTTGCGACGTGGTCGACTTGCCGATGCCGCCCTTGCCGTAGAATGCGATCTGTCGAAGTGCCATGGAACTGCTCCTTCCGTGATATGAACCAAACGGGCCGTGGCGCCGCTGATCCTGTTCTTGCAGGGGCCGTGCCAGATTCTCCGCGGCGACAAAAATCGCAGTAAACCATTTATTTTCTTGATGTTAACAGATCAACCGATCCGTCCTGGGCTTTCCCCAGCCCTGTCGCGACCCCGACAATCTCCCGACAGACGTGTCGCCTGTGTCACAGGCCATTTTAACCAAATGCCCAAAATGATGTGCTTTGCGAACGGCTTGCTTTTTGCATTAATGATTTGTGCAGCGGGTTGATCATGGAGAGCAGCGTGGCGCGTTCGCCCGAAGAGGCATCAAGGGGACACAGCACCAATTTGGTCGGCGTACCCACGGGCCTGATCGCCTCGGTGGCCTATAACGATTATCCGGTGCCTTTGCATCTGGCCGGCGTGCGCGAGACCAACAAGGGGCTCTTCCTGGAAATGCTGCCCAGGGCGGAAAGCCCGGAAGATGCCTGCGAGGCTTTTCAGCAATGGCTGGGCACCATGTTCGGCCTGGAACCCGAGCAGAAGGAGAAGAGTGGGTCGTTCAAAGGCCGCCAACGTTTCCGTTCCAGCTATCTGCGCCTGATCAAGGGCTGGGGGTTCGACACCAACAGCCCCGAAGGCGCCGTCTTGAAAGGTTGGGTGGAAAGCCGCTTCGGGCTGTTTCCCACCTACCACAAGGAACCGGTGGGCCGCGTGGGCAGCGGAGGGTGGCTGGCCTATACCGAAGAGAAGATGTCATCGCGCTTTCACGCCAACTCGATCTATCTGCAACTGGATCTGCTGTATGAATTCTGCCAATGGTCGCTGGCCCGCTTTTTTCTGGCGGGCCGAAAGCATCTCACCTTGTATCGTGGCGTCAACAGCTATGAAGAACAGGTGCTGGTCGAACGCCTGGATCAGCGCACCATTGTCGTGCGTCTCAACAACCTGATTTCCTTTTCCTCGTCGCGCGATATCGCGGGCGAATTCGGCGATCACATTCTGGAGGCCACGGTGCCCGCAACGAAAATTCTGTTCTTCAATGCCCTTCTGCCCACCGCCCCCTTGAAGGGCGAACATGAATATATGGTGATCGGCGGGGATTACCGCGTGAAAGCGAGCTATTTCTGATGGCGCAATTCATCCTGACAGACGACATCAAACGGCGCGCCATGGGGGCCTATCTGGGGCTTGCCATCGGCGATGCGCTGGGGGCCACGGTCGAGTTCCTGACCAAGCGCGAAATCGAAACCCAGTACGGAACGCACAAGAAGATGATCGGCGGCGGCTGGCTGAAATTGAAACCCGGACAGACCACCGACGACACGGCCATGAGCATCGCCCTTGGCAAAGCGCATATCGAGGCCAACGGATTCGACCTCAAGGCCGTCTGCGAATGTTTCCTGGACTGGCTGAAGACCAAGCCGGTCGATGTCGGCAACACCTGCAGGCGCGGCATAAGGCGCTACATGACCGAAGGAACGTTGCAGGCCCTGCCCAATGACGGTGACGGCGGCAATGGTGCCGTTATGCGCATTCTGCCCACCGCCATCGCCACCCTGGGCGCTCCCAAAACCTTCGAGGCATGGGCACTGGCCCAGGCGCATATCACGCACCATCACCCGCTTTCAGATGCGGCCACCCTGAACCTGGGCAGAATGGTTCAATCCCTGATCCTGGGAGGCGGCATCAAGGCAGCGCGCGATCACGCCAATCATCTGGTGGAAACACACCGCACCTTCCGCTTCGATCCCTACAAGGGGCAATGCTCGGCCTATGTCGTCGATACGGTGCAGACCGTACTGCACTATTACTTCCGCACCGACAGCTTTCGCTCGTGCCTGATTGAGGTGGTCAATCAGGGCGGCGACGCCGACACAACCGGCGCCCTGGCCGGCATGCTTGCGGGAGCCACCTACGGCATCGGCGACATTCCCGATTCCTGGCGGGAGAAACTGGAGGAACCAGCCCAGCGCGAGATCGAGCGCCAGGTGCCGCATCTGCTTAGGATTGCCGAGAATGTCTCGGCCAGGGAGGCCTTGCGGCCATGAAGATCACCTTTTGGGAAAAGCCCGGCTGCAAGGGCAACGCGCGTCAGAAGGCGCTGCTGATCGCTTCGGGACATCGGCTTGATGTGCGCGATCTGCTGGCCGAGAACTGGACGGCGGAAAATCTGAAGCCCTTCTTTCAGGGCCTTGATGTGGCTAACTGGTTCAACCGTGCTTCGCCCCGTATCAAATCAGGCGAGATCGTTCCGGAAAACATGCCCCCCGAGACGGCAATCGCCCTTATGCTGGCCGATCCTCTGCTGATCCGGCGTCCCTTGATTGAAGCCCAGGGCCAGCATTGCGCAGGATTCGATCCCGCCCGGATGAAGGGTTGGATCGACATACGCCCCGACCTGCTTGACGGCGAAACACCGCCCGAAACATGCATCGGCACGGCGAGCAACTGCAAAACGGAAGGGACGGCTTAAACTGTCTGGCTGAAGATATAGCTCATCAGCTTGTCCTTGCCCAGCATCGAGCCGAACATCTGCGAATACTGCTTTTGCGTATCGGAGATCGAGGCGATGCTGGTGACAGCGGACTGGAACTCGGTCTTCAGTTTCTTGGCAAAATCATATTCCTCTTCCATCTGAGCGATCAAGGCGTTGGTCATCTGCGTCTTGTTCTCTTCGATGGTGTTGGAAATGACGCTGTACTGGCCTTCGGCAAAAGCCTGCAAGCCGGTCAGGCGGGTAACTTCCATTTCCGCATCTTCCAACGCCGCGTTGACGTCAGATTGCGCCTGGGCAATGCCTGCGGCATCACTGAAACCGCCATAGATCCAGCTTTGGGCAACGCCCAATCCACCCTTGGAAATCGTACCGGTATAGCTCACACCTCCGACATCGAAGGAAATAGCGCTGTTGGAATAATCGACATCGGTACGGGTGACGAGATAGTTGGTCGATGAACCGGCGCCAGCGGCGGCGGATTGCGTGGTGGAGTAGGTTGTGTTATCCGCCAGATCGCCCGAATCAAAGTTGTCGTAACGCTTGATGGAACGGGTGGAAAATTCCGGAACCCAGAATTTTCCCGCAGAATCGGTGATCATGTAATCCGATCCGATATTAGCCCCTTCCATCGTGTATTTCGTGCCGTACTCGTCGATTTTCATATCGAAAGAGTTGGCATCATAGTTAGTGCGACTTTTGGCCCCCACCAAATTATAAGCGCCCGGAAGCTCTGTCGAAGCGCTATGGAGTTCGCCCAATTTTTTGTCGAATTCCTGGGCGTAATAGGTGGGATCGCGACTGGCACTTTCCAGCAGCACCTTCATGTCGAAGATCAGATCCTTGATCTTCTTGGCCTGAGTTGCCGCATCCTTGGAATAGGTCGCCGCCAGATCGATGCCGCCGCGCACGGTGGACAGCTTTTCGGTCTGAGCCTCGTAATATTTCGCGCGGGCGTCGAACACCTCGCTGCGGACATCGCTTTCCTTTTGCATGCGGGCTTTGAACTTATCCTGAATCTTTTGATAGATCAGGTCCTGCATCGACCCGCCCATCGAAAAGCTTGCCGTCAGGGGATTGAGCCCGCCTGTGGGATCGACCGCCATCAGAGCCTCCGGCCCTTACGGGCGGGCACGAGGTCGGCTCGACGCGCCAAGACTGCCTGGGCGAAGAAAGCTAGAATCAAAGCTGAAAGAAAGATCATCATGGCCGAACATCCTGTTCATCTCGCCAGCGTGCCTTAAGCCGCGCCGGACCAAAGCCGCCTTCAGCGACCCTGTTTAATATACGCCTGACGAGGTTAATTTTCAATGGACGCCAGCGACTTCCTTGGACAATCTCGGACTCATGACCCTGCCCCACCCTCTTTCTTCCCGTCCCAGCCGCCTGATCTTCGCCCTCCTTGCCCTGGCAAGCTTGGCTGGGCTGGGCTTGCTTGGCTTTAACTACCTTGGTTTTCCATCATATTTCGACCATGGCGAGCCGAACATGGCGGTCCGCTCCTGGCGCGTGGCCCAGGGCCTTAGGGCCTATATGCCCCCGGATGCCTCGGATTTCCTGCTTACCCTCTACGGCCCCGTCCCCTATCTATGGAACGCCCTTTGGCTTTCCCTGGGCTCAGGCTCGATCTCTGGCAGCAAGCTGGGGGGGATTCTGGCGGCCTTCATTACCCTGGCCACCTTCGCCCTGCATGCAAGGCGCCGCTTCGGGAAAGATTGGATTGCCCCGGCCATCGCCCTGCTGGGAGCGGGCATCCTGATGGCAGGCCCCCACGGGATTTGGACCCGGGCCGACCCCATCACCCTGATGCTGGTGTCGCTAGGGCTGCTGGCCACGGCGGAACTGGGAAGGGCCGGAAAGCCTTGGTGGGCTGCCCCCCTGGCCTTGGGGATCGCCGCCGGGCTGGCGATGAATGTGAAGGCCCACGGATTCCTTTTCCTGGCCCCGCTGGCTTTGGGTTTCGCCGCCAGGCGCTGGCCGCTGTCCTGGCCTCTGGCAGGCCTGACGGCTGGGCTGGCCTGGCTGGCCCCTTTCCTGCTTCCCGCCTTCCCACTCGACCTTTATCTGGGCGGATTGTCCCAGGCCGTGGGTGTGCACGGCATCGAACCCGGCCTTCTGCTCCAGTCGGCCAAGCGCATGCTGCCGCTAGCCGCCCCCCTTCTCCTCCTGCCCTTCGCCTGGAAGCGCATCGATTGGAACGAGCGTCTTTATGCCCTGGGTTACGCAGCCTGCCTGCTGGTCGGGCTTTATCCGGCCTCGGTGGCGGGCAGTGCCTGGTATCAGTTGGTGCCTTTCCTGCCCCTGTGGGCTGATCTGTGCCTACGCCTTTGCCAAAAACTGCCCCCTGCCCGGCCCTTCGCCCTTCCGACCGTTCTTGCTGTGTTGATCCTGATTCCCGCCCTGTTAGCATGGCCTGCGCAGCGTCGCCTGCACCGCTACATGACCGAGCGGGCTTGGATGGCCGAAGCCGCCCTTGAAATCGAAGGATTTGCGCTGTCCCATCCCGGACAGAGCCTGGAAATGGGCTTCGGGCGCGACGTGGCTGAAACCTACCGCACCACCTTCTTAAGGCCGATCTTAAGCTTCAAGGGCAATCCCACCAGCTTCGATGGTTGGTCGGATATGGAGGTGGCCTTCATCGGCCATCCCGCATCAGAGGCCCGCCTGAAGCGGCTGGCCGACTGCAAAACCGGGCTTTGGCTGATCCCTGCAGGCGAGCCCCCTTTTACCATGCCCAGCGTCTTTTCCGGCCAGGATTTCCTGTTTGCCTACCGTCAGGTCTTCCTGGAAAGCTACGAGCTTCGGGAAAAAGGCAGATACTTCGACCTCTGGGCCTGCCGGGCGGTTGATTTCGCGCCCCCAAAAAGCTAGCTTGCGCCCACCATGACCTATCATTGCCGCATTTGCCAAACCCCCCTTGAGCCTTTCATGTCGTTCGGCCGCATGCCGATCGCCAATGCCTTCCTGCGGGGCAAGGCCGAATTCGCCACCGAATATTTCTACGAGTTGAAGCCAGCCCTGTGCCCCGCCTGCAAATGCTTTCAAATCGTCGAGATTCCCAGGCCGGAACAGATGTTCCACGACCATTACGCCTATTTCGCCAGCACCTCTTCGGTAATGAGCCGGCATTTCGCCGCCATGGCCCAGGACCTGATGGCCAGATACCTGACCGGCCCCGACCCCTTCGTGACCGAGATCGGCTCGAACGACGGCATTACGCTGCAAAACTTCGCCAAGGCGGGCCTGCGCCATCTCGGCATCGAGCCATCAGCCAATGTCGCCGACGCCGCCAGGGCCAGGGGTGTGGCAACACTTTCAGCCTTTTTCGGCGTCGAGACGGCGACATCCATCGTGGCCGAGCATGGCAACGCCGACCTCTTCATCGCCACCAACACCATGCACCATATCGAGGACATCAATGCAGTGGCCGCCGGTGTGGCGATCCTGCTCAAACCCTCGGGCGTCATGATCCAGGAAGATCCCTATCTGGGCGACATGGTGGAAGACTGCGCTTATGACCAGGTCTATGCCGAGCATATGTATATCTGGTCGATCACGGCGCTTAACAACGCCTTTGGCCGCCACGGGCTGGAGGTTTTTCATGTCGAGCACAATCATCATCACGGCGGCTGCATGCGCTATCACCTGGGACGCAAGGGCTTTCGCCCCCCTTCGCCCGAACTGAACGCCGCCCTGGCCAAGGAACAAAGCCTGGGCCTGGACAGGCCCGACACCTACGACCGCTTCAAGGCCCGCTGCGAAGAATCGCGAGATCGCCTGATGGCGCTGATCGACGGCTACAAACGCCAGGGAAAACGGGTTGTGGGTTATGGCGCCACGGCCAAGAGTGCGACGGTGATCAACTGGTGCGGCATTACGCCCGACCATCTCGACTGGATTTCCGACAGCACGCCCGCCAAGCAGAACACCTTTTCGCCGGGGGCGCATATTCCTGTGGTGGCGCCCGAGCGCTTTCGTGCCGAGCCGCCCGATGCCGCCGTTCTGTTCGCCTGGAATCATTTCAACGAAATCGACGCCAAGGAACGATCCTGGCGCGATGCGGGGGGCAAGTGGATTTTGCCCGTGCGCAAGGTGGAGGCAATCTGATGCGCGTCTTTTACGGTCAGGCCATTTATGGCGAAGAGGAAATCGCCGCCGTTACCGATGTGCTGCGCAACCAGCCGCTGGCCTTGATGACGGGGCCAAAAGTCGCCAGCTTCGAGGCAAAAATCGCTGCCCTGTTCGGCAAGCGTCACGGCCTGATGGTCAATTCCGGCTCGTCGGCCAATCTGCTGGCCTTTGCCGCCCTTGATCTTCCGAAAGGTGCTGAGGTCATCACCCCGGCTCTTACCTTCGCCACCACCGTTGCCCCCTTGATCCAACTGGGGCTGGTGCCGGTTTTCTGCGATGTCGAAGCCGACAGTTATGTTGTTGATCCCAGGCGCGTTGAGGCCCTGATCGGCCCCAAGACCAGGGCTTTGATGATTCCCAATCTGATCGGCAATCTGCCCGACTGGGTGGAGTTGCGCCGCATTGCCGACCGCCACGGACTTCAAGTCATCGAAGATTCCTGCGACACGCTAGGCGCCACCGTCAGCGGGCGGCCCACCGGCCAACTTGCCGATATTTCCGTCACCAGCTTCTATGCCTCGCATGTGGTGACGGCGGCCGGTTTCGGCGGCATGGTTTCCATGAACGACGAGAGATTGGCCAGACGCGCCACGCTTTTGCGCGGCTGGGGCCGCTCGTCCAGCCTGATGGGCGAAAGCGAAAGTATCGACGACCGTTTCAACGCCGAAGTCGACGGCATTCCCTATGATTTGAAATTCATCTTCGAGGGCATCGGCTACAACTTCCTGCCCTCGGAAATATCGGCGGCCTTTGGCCTGGCCCAGCTTGAGAAGCTGGAAGGATTCATTCAAACGAGAGAAGCCAATTTCAAGGCGTTGCTCGGCTTCTTCTCTAACTATCAGGACTGGTTCATCCTACCTCGCCAACGCGCCGATGTGCGCACCGGCTGGCTGGCCTTCCCGCTGATCGTCAAGGACGATGCCCCCTTCACCAGGCGCGATCTGCAAATTCATTTCGAGAAGGCGGGCATTCAGACGCGCACCGTTTTTACCGGCAATATCCTACGCCAGCCCGGCTTCAAGAATGTCGCGCACCGGGCGGACGCGGCAGGCTTTGCCAATGCCGACCGCGTCATGCGTGGCGGCATGTTGATCGGCTGCCACCAGGGCCTCGACGCCAAGTCCCTGGCCTATGTCGAGGAGAATTTCCGCGCGTTTGCCAAAAGCTTCTAGGCAGAAGCGATGCGCCGCGCCCTGCTCACCGGTGCCACCAGTTTTCCAGGACGGGCTCTGACGGATCGGCTGTTGACCTTGGGCCTGGAAGTTCACGCCCTGGTACGCCCGCAGTCGAACACGGCGCAGTTGGCCCGGCTGGGCGTCATCTTGCACATGACCGGCGACGATGGCGCTTCAATCGACGAGGCCGTGCGCCAAGCCAGGCCCGACATCACCTATCACCTGGCCAATCTTTATCTGCGCGAGGCCGCCACGGCGGATATTCCCCGCCTGTGCGAAGCCAATATCACCCTGGGCACCTGCCTGCTGGAATCGCTTCACCGGCGCAAGTTCCAGAATTTCGTCAATGTCGGCACCTTCGCCCAATTCTATGACCAGACGGAACCCCGACCCTTCAATCTCTACGCCGCCACCAAGGAAGCCTTTCAGACCATCCTGGCCTATTATGCCGATCTGGGTCTGTCTTCCACCACGCTGATCCTGTTCGACACTTTTGGACCCGGCGACAGGCGGGCCAAATTGATTCCATCCCTGTTAAGGGCGCTGGAGGATGGCGGCAATATTCCGCTGCCTGCCGAAGATCTGGTTATGGACATCACCTATATCAGCGACGTCGCCGAAGCGCTTTCGCAAGCGGGGGGGGGCTTGATCGGAAGGCCCCAAGACTGGCAAGACAAGCGCTTCGCCGTTTCAGGCTTTCGCCACACCATCCGCGATGTTGTCGCCACGCTGGAGCGCGTTGCCGGACACAAGATCAACAAGCTCTGGGGCGAGTGGAAACTGCCTGAGCGTCATATCGCCCTTCCCTGGCTGGGTCCGAAGCTTCCCGGCTGGTCGCCCACCGTTTCTCTTGAAGTCGGGTTGCGCCAGACCCTGATCGCGGGGCCGCATGCGCCTTGAACCCACCGTCCTTCCCGATGTGATGATCGTGCATCTGGATGCCCATGCTGACGCGCGCGGATTGTTCGTCGAATTGTGGGACGAGGCGAAGTTTGCTGGGCTCGGCATCAAGGAGACTTGGCGGCTTGATGGTTTGTCGCGTCAGATGAAAAAGGGCACCGTGCGCGCCCTGCATTTCCAAACGCCCCCCATGGCCCAAGCCAAGCTGGTGCGCGTAGCCAGGGGCCGAGCCCTCGACGTGGCGGTCGATCTGCGCCAGGGCTCACCCAACTTCGGTCAGCATGTGGCGGTGGAATTGACGGCAGAGGATTGGCGGCTTTTATATATTCCCGTGGGCTTTGCCCATGGCTTTTGCGCGCTTGAGGACGGAACAGAGCTGGTCTACAAGCTCTCGGCCCCCTACAGCCCCCAGTGCAATCAACATGGGCTGTTATGGAACGATCCCGATCTCGGCATCAACTGGCCGGTGGACGAAGCCGAGGCCATTCTGGCCGAACGCGACCAAACCTTCCCCAGACTGAAGGATCTCCCCCCGCTTTTTGGACCAGATGGCGGTGTGCCATGAAAATTCTGGTGACAGGCGGAGCTGGATTCATCGGAAGCGCTGTGGCTCGCCACCTGATCGCCGATACCGGGCATCAGGTGGTCAATCTCGATCTTCTGACCTATGCCGCCAATCCGGCTTCGCTGGCCCTGGTCGAAGACCATGAGCGCTACGCCTTCGAGCAAGCCGATATCCGCGACAGCGCAAAGGTTCGAAGCATTCTTCAACGCCACAGGCCGGACGCCATCATGCATCTGGCCGCCGAAAGCCATGTTGACCGCTCGATCGATGGGCCAGCCGATTTCATCGAGACCAACATCGTCGGCACCTATCGCCTGCTGGAAGAGGCCCTGGATTACTGGCGAGGACTTGAAACAGCGGCCAAAGAGCGCTTTCGCTTTCACCATGTCTCGACCGACGAGGTGTTTGGCAGCCTTGAACCCAACGACCCAGCCTTTAGCGAAACCACGCCTTACCGCCCGCGCTCGCCCTACTCGGCCTCGAAGGCAGCATCGGATCATCTGGCGCTGGCCTGGCATCATACCTACGGCCTGCCGGTAGTCCTATCCAACTGCTCGAACAATTACGGGCCTTATCAATTCCCGGAAAAACTGATCCCCCTGATGATCGTGCGAGCGCTCTCAGGCCAGCCCCTGCCGGTTTACGGTCAGGGTCTGAATGTGCGCGACTGGCTTTATGTCGAGGATCATGCCACGGCGCTGACCACCATTCTGCAAGAGGGCAGATTGGGCGAAAGCTATCTGGTGGGCGGATTGTCCGAGAAAACAAACATCGATGTCGTCAACACCCTATGCGTTCTGCTGGATGAAATGCTGCCAGAATCCCCCCACCGTCCGCACGCTAAACTGATTTCCTACGTCACCGACCGGCCGGGGCACGATCATCGTTACGCCATCGATCCATCCAAATTGCAAAGGGAGTTGGGCTGGAAGGCTTCCGTTTCCTTTGCGCAAGGATTAAGGAAAACCGTGGCATGGTATCTTGAGAATCAAGGCTGGTGGGAGCCACTGATCGACAAGCATCAGGCGACCAAGCGCGCCGGACTGGAGGGCAAGCGATGAAGGGAATCGTTCTGGCGGGCGGATCGGGCACGCGCCTGCATCCGATGACCAAGGCGGTCAACAAGCAGTTGCTGCCGGTCTATGACAAGCCGATGGTCTATTACCCACTGTCGGTTCTCATGCTGGCCGGCATCCGAGAAATTCTGCTGATCACCACCCCCGATTCCATCGAACGCTTCCGCCAGTTGCTGGGCGATGGCGCCAGTCTGGGCCTTCGCATCTCCTATGCCGAGCAGGCCAAGCCCAACGGACTGGCCGAGGCCTTTCTGATCGGGCGCGACTTCATCGCCGATCAATCCGTCGCCATGGTGCTGGGCGACAACATCTTCTACGGCCACGGATTGCGGGGCCTGGTGCAGGAAGCTGCCCACAAGAATACGGGGGCCACCGTTTTCGCCTATGAAGTCGCCGACCCCGAGCGCTATGGCGTGGTCAGCTTCGACAAGTCGGGTAATGTGACAAGGCTTGAGGAGAAGCCGGAGAATCCTGAGTCTAACTGGGCGGTGACCGGGCTCTATTTCTACGACAACCGGGTATCGGACATGGCCGACCGCTTGAAGCCCTCACGCCGGGGCGAGTTGGAGATCACCGACCTTAACCGCCTTTATCTGGAAGAGGGCGCTTTGACCGTGCAGCATCTGTCGCGCGGCTATGCCTGGCTGGATACCGGAACCCACGATTCCCTGCTGCAGGCCGCCCAGTTCGTGCAGACCGTGGAATCGCGCCAGGGCTTGAAGATCGCCTGCCTGGAAGAAATAGCACTACGCATGGGCACCATCGACCTGCCCCAGTTCGAGCGACTGATTCCGCCCTACGGTAAAAGCAGCTACGGCACCTATCTCAAGCGTATCGCCGAGGAAGCCAGGCGACTGCAATCTTCTTGAAGATGTCTCAAACCGGCCACTTCCTGGCCCCGTGCAGAAAACGCAGGATTTCCACCTGTTGCTCTCTCACCCGGTAGGGAAGGATATAGGGCGTTCCAGGAACGACCAGTTCCCTTGTCCCGGCAACCCTGCCCGCCCGACCCATAGCGGGAAATTGCGCCAAGCCGTCCGCCGCTTCGAAAACACGCGACAACATGGCGGCGGCGGCTTTCGGATCGTCCCCAGCGATGACATTGGCCTCGCGTTCAAGCTGCGCCAGAGCAACCCGCAGCCAGCGAACCCTCATCTTGCAAATTTTTTCTTAAGCGCCGATATCTTCGCCGTCGAAGCGAAATCGCCAGCATCGGCTTCGATCAGACCCTGCCTGATCTCGGCAACCTGCCAGGACTCGCGGTCAAGATATTCTTCCAGCGCACGTTCGACGATCCAGTTCTTGGGCCGCTCAACGGCGGATGCCAAGCGTTCAATTCTTTGCCCCAGTTCCGGATTCAAGCGAAGACTCATGGCGGCCGACTTGCTCATCACACACCTCGATGCACTACAATGCAACACAGTGTATCACATCCTTCACTCCTGCGCCACAGCGTTGGCCAGGATGCCGTCCAGGGTCGGGCGCGGACGGGCCACCACAAAGATGCGAAAGCCGAACAGACCCGGCGACAATTTCAGCAGCAGGCGGTCGAAAGCCACCAAAAGCTTGGTGAACGCGCCCTCGCCCAGCGCCAATTCAAAGGGGGCCGGAACGGCTGTGACCGTTTCCACCTGAAACCCCGCCTCTTCCAACAGACGTGGCAGGCTCTGGAAGGTGAACAGCCTGGTGTGGCTGGCATCCAGAATGCCCCGCTTGCCGTAATTGAAATAACCGAACAGCAATTGCAGCCGGTTCAGAATGAATCCGATATTTCCCGCCGTCGCGATGACCAGGGTTTCGGGCTTGGCTCCCAGGCCTTCATGAAGTCGCTCCATGAAGCGCTCGGGTTCCTTCAGATGGCCCAGCACGTCAAGCAAAAGCACGGCATCGAAATGGCTGGGATCGATGGGCAGCGGATCGCGATCGAGATCGGTTGGGGTAAAGCGGTCATAGCCGCGTTCCTGGGGCGGGCCGTGCTTATCGATTCCGGCGACCTGGCAGCCCTTCTCCTTCAGGGCCGCCCCCACCAGCCCGTCGGACGAGCCGATATCCAGCACCCTGGCACCCATGGGCACCGTATCGACTGCCATGCGATGCGCCTCGGTGAAGGTCATCTTGCCGACATGGTAAAGAACTTCGCGGCCCTTGGGGGCGACGTCGAACTTGCGCTGATAGACCAGACTTAGGCGCTGCAACTGACCCAGCATGGCCTGCTTGACCACATCCCAGGCATATTTGAATCCGTTGACATGGCTGACCTCTTCGCCATAGCGGGTGGGAATGGGAAATTCCTGAATGCGCATATGGGCAAAGTGAAGCTGCACGATGATTTCCGTGTCGAAATGGAAATCGTTGGAATTGAGATGGAACGGCAGGCGCTCCAGCGCCTTCACGGAATAGAGCCTGAGACCGGAATGGAATTCCGAAAGCCGTGTCCCCAGAATCCAATTCTCGAAACGGGTCAGCACCTTGTTGCCGATATATTTGTACATCGGCATGCCGCCCTTCAGCGCATCCTTGGAAATCATCATGCGTGAGCCGAACACGGCATCGGCTGAGCCTTCCAGAATGGGGCGCACGAATTCGGGCAGCTTCTCAGGCGGATATTGCCCGTCGCCGTGAATCAGGCAGACGGCGTCGAAGCCTTCGCGGATGGCGTAGCGCATGCCCAGCTTGACGTTGCCGCCATAGTTCTGGTTGACCGGATTGCGCAGGATGGTGGTGGGAAAGGCAAGCGGCGTGGCTTTCTGAAACGCCAGCGCCATCTCGGCGGTGCGGTCCTTCGAGGCATCGTCAACGATCAGCACATGGGTGTCGAATTCCTGAAGTTCTGCGGGAATGCGCTTCATCGTTTCCTGGATGAACCGCTCGGCATTATAGGCGAGCAGGAAGACCAGAACCCGATTAGCCAAGACACTCACTCCATCTCTTTGAGCAGATACCTTTGAATCTTGCCGGTGGCGGTCTTGGGCAGCTCGTCCAGGAAGCGCACCAGGCGGGGATATTTATAAGGGGCCACGGCGTGTTTGACAAACTCCTGAATATCGTGGGCCAGGTCCTCGGAAGCGACGGCGCCGTCCGCCAGCACGACAAAGGCCTTGACGATCTGGCCCCGCTCGTCATCGGGAGCGCCCACCACGGCGCATTCCTTGATCTTCGGATGCTCGATCAATATCTGTTCGACCTCCTGGGCCGAGATATTGTAGCCCGAGGAGACGATCATGTCGTCGCCGCGGTCGATATACCAGAACCAGCCGTCCCCATCCTGCTCGAAGATGTCGCCGGTGACGTTCCAGCCCTGCCTGACATAGATCTTCTGACGTTCCGGATCGTCGAAATAGCGGCAACCCACCGGCCCCTTCACGGCCAGCCATCCCTTTTCGCCCCTGGGCAGCGGATTGCCTTCCTTGTCGATGATCCTGGCGGTATAGCCGGGCAGCAAGCGCCCGGTAGCGCCCGGCTTGTCCACGCTTAAGGGCTGGGCGATGAAATGGTTGAGCATCTCGGTCGAGCCGATGCCGTTGACCAGCTTCATTCCCGTCGCATTCTGCCAGTTGCGGAAGGTGTGGTCGCGCAGATGCTCGCCCGCCGAGGCACAGAAACGCAAAGACGACAGGTCGTACCCGCCCGCTATCTCCATCATGGCGTTGTAAGAGGTGGGCACGGCGAACAGCGAGGTGACACGATGCTTTGAAATCGCGTTCAGAATGGCATCGGGAGCGGCTTTGGGCAGCATGACCGAGCAGCAGCCATGGCGCAGCGGAAAGGCGATGAAGGCGCCAAAGCCATAGGAAAACGCCATCGAGGGCGAACCAGCATGCACATCGCCCGCTTTGATGCCGAATTCCCGGGGCCAGCATTCGGCAACCGCGATCACGTCGCGGTGATAATGCACGGCCGCCTTGGGATTGCCCGTGGTGCCCGAGGTGAAGACGATCAGGGCCGGATCGTCGGCCGAGGTGTCGGCCACCCCGCCACCCGCTGGCTTGGCCGCCACCTTGCGATCAAAATCAGTCCCTTTCTGCCCAACCGGGCTGAACAGGCCAAGCCTGACATTCCCGCCCGCTTTGTCGGTGGCTTGGGTCATTTCCTCGGCCAGAGAATCCTCGCACAGCGCATATTGGATCTGCACACGCTCCAGAATGAAGCCCAGTTCCTTGGCGCGCAGCAGCGGCATGGTGGTGACGGCGATGCCGCCCGCCCGCACCACGCCCAGCCAGCAGGCCAGCAGCATGGGAGAATTGGACCCACGCAAGAGAACGCGATTGCCCGGCACCAGCCCCCAATCCTCGGTCAAAAGGCGGGCGATGCGCTGGGAGCGATCTTGAAGATGGGCAAAGCTCCAGACCACGCCTTCCCAGATGGTGGCCGGGCTCTCACCCAAGCCCAGGGCGCAGGCGCGGTCCACCAGTTCGGCGGCGGCATTCATGCGATCCGGCCAGCCTTGAAGATGCGAAGCGGAATAGTCGAAATCGGGCATCAGTGACGGCGGGGGCAGCCGCTCGATCACAAAACGGTCGATATGGCCGCTAACGCCTCCCGGGGCCTTCATCCTTCAAACCTTGCGGACAAGATTGGACAGATCGCGCACGGCACCCTGGGCGGCACTGGTCGCCATCAGGGCATAGGCTTCCAGGGCTTGCGAAACGGGGCGATTTCGTGATTCCGGTTTCCAGGCCTTATCTTCTTTGGCCTGCATGGCGGCCCGGCGCTTGGCCAGAACCGCATCGGAGACCATCAACTGGATGCGGCGCTTGGGAATATCGATCTCGATGCGGTCGCCCGCCTCGACCAGAGCGATCAGGCCGCCCTCGGCGGCCTCGGGCGAGACATGGCCGATCGACAGGCCCGAGGTGCCGCCCGAGAATCGCCCATCGGTGATCAGGGCGCAATCCTTGCCCAGCCCCATCGATTTCAGATAGGTGGTGGGGTAGAGCATTTCCTGCATGCCGGGGCCACCCCTAGGGCCTTCGTAACGCACGATGACGACATCGCCCGCTTTCACTTTGCCACCCAGAATAGCCGCACAGGCTTCCTCCTGGCTGTCGCAGATCACGGCTGGTCCGGCAAAGGTCAGATTCGCGGCATCGACGCCCGCCGTTTTTACGATACAGCCCTGTTCCGCCAGATTGCCGAACAGAACGGCCAGACCGCCATCCTGGCTGTAGGCATGCTTGCCATCGCGAATACAGCCTTTGGCGCGATCAAGATCGAGCGAGCGATAGCGCTTGGATTGCGAGAAAGCCTTGGTGGTCGGCTTGCCGCCGGGAGCCGCGCGGTAGAAGCTTGTCACCTCGGCACCCTTGGCGCGCACGATATCCCAATCCTCCAGCGCCCGGGCCAAGGTGGGGCTGTGCACGGTGGGAACCTCGCGATGGATCAGCCCCAAGCGGTCCAACTCGCCCAGAATGGCCATGATTCCGCCCGCCCGATGCACGTCTTCCATGTGGAAGTCCGGGGTCGAGGGGGCCACCTTGGACAGATGCGGCACCTTGCGCGACAGACGGTCGATATCGTTCATGCCAAAATCAACACCAGCCTCCCTGGCGATGGCCAAAAGATGCAGCACGGTGTTGGTGGAACCGCCCATGGCGATATCCAGCGCCATGGCATTCTCGAAGGTCTTGAAGCTGGCAAGGCCGCGCGGCAGCACGCTGGCGTCTTCGTTTTCATACCAGCGCCTGGTGATTTCCACGGCCAGATGAGCGCCGCGCACGAATAATTCCCTGCGGTCGGCATGGGTGGCCAGAAGGGTGCCGTTGCCGGGAAGGGCCAGCCCCAGCGCCTCGGCCAGGCAGTTCATGGAGTTGGCGGTGAACATGCCCGAGCAGGAACCGCAGGTGGGGCAACTCGAACGCTCATAGGCTTCGGCGGTGGCGTCGTCGGTGGCGGGATTGGCACCTTGCATCATGGCGTCGATCAGATCGACCGCCCGCGTCTTGCCGTTGACGGTCATCTTGCCCGCTTCCATCGGGCCTCCCGAAACCATCACGGTGGGAATGTTGAGACGCATCGAGGCCATCATCATGCCGGGCGTGATCTTGTCGCAGTTCGAGATGCAGACCATGGCATCGGCACAATGGGCGTTGACCATGTATTCGACCGAATCAGCGATCAAATCGCGCGAAGGCAGGCTGTAAAGCATGCCGCCATGCCCCATGGCGATGCCGTCGTCAATGGCGATGGTATTGAATTCCTTGGCCACGGCACCCGCACGTTCGATCTCGCGGGCCACCATCTGCCCGATCTCGCGCAGATGCACATGGCCGGGCACGAACTGAGTGAAGGAATTGACCACCGCGATGATGGGCTTTCCGAAATCCTCGTCCTTCATGCCGGTGGCGCGCCATAGCCCCCTTGCTCCGGCCATGTTGCGTCCATGCGTCGATGTGCGTGAGCGGTATTCGGGCATTTATTGGGCTCCCCCCTTTTCTTGGAGGAAAGAGGATAACCGCCCAGGCCCCGGCTTGCCTACCCCCCTGACATGCAAAGGGGGTATGCGTTTAGCGCCGACAGCTTGCTAAATTGCACAATTGCTTCTATGTGGTACGCCATGCGCCTCCTGATTCTTCTTGCCGTCCTGATCGGCATTTCCCAGCCCGCCCAGGCCGAAGACGCCGCCAGCTTCAAGGCCAACCTGCAACAAGGCCTTGTTCCCTGGAGCGCCAGCCTGCCCGGCGAGGGCCGTTTGTCCTATGCCGAGCCGATTGAGGTTCGCGCCAACCCTTCAGGCGGATTTGTCGTCAAGTTTTCGGAATTGGCTTGGCTGACTCCTCTTCCCGGCGGCAATTGGGCCACCATCGATTTCGGCCCGACCGAGCTGTTGATGGTTCCCGGGCGCGAAGGCTGGGCGGTTTCCGGTCATGTCTCGACTTTGGTGCGCTTTGTGGCCGACGGCCAGGTAAAGGCTGCGGCCAAGATCACCCGCAACCGCATCGATGGCATTTGGAACCCGCAAAGAGGGGCTTTTACGAAACTGAAGCTGGATCTGTTCGAAGTGGGCGTCGAATTCGCCTCGGGCGACATTCTCACCCTGGCCAGCCTGAAACTCAATGCCACCAGCCCGAGCGAGTCGTTTCAAGGCTTTGTCGAAATGGCGGATGTTCATGGCTACCGGGCCAAGGACCGCACCCAGATCGTGATCGAACAAGGTCGCCTGGACCTGGGCCAAAAGCCCCTGGCCGGGAACGGACGCTTAAGCTTTTCCTGGCGCCATCAATCCCCGCCGCCCCGCGATCCAGGGGCACCCCAGGAAATCAACCCGGTCCGGGTCAATCTCAAGGGCTCCCTTGCCCCCTTCGACTGGCGCTCGGTCCTCAAGGAAATCGGCCCCGCCGCCGCCGACGGGTCCAATCCCCTGGGCAAGGCCCTATGGAGCCGCGTGCAGCCGCACCTGCACCGGCAAAACGCCAAGCTCTCGATCAGCGAAGCCCAGGCGCAATCGGTTCACCTGACGGCTAAAATCAAGGGCGACGGCGTCTTTCCGCCCAGTGCCCCCCCCACGGGAAGCTTCCTGGGCAAGCTGAATGGCGTTACCGAGCGGCTGAAATCGCTGAGTTCAGGGGGATCGGCGGGCCTGCTTTCCTCGATGGCCGTGCTGGGCGTTCTAGGCGCCACCGGACAGCCCGATGGCAAGGGCGGCCTTGATTACAAGGTGGATATCGCGCCGGATGGTCAGATCTTGCTGAACGGAAAGAAGGCGGGCGGTTTGCTGCCGCGGCTTTGATACCTGTTTTCATTCATCGTAACCGATGAATTCAAGCCTCAATCGCCGGGCGGGCCCGCCTGCTTCGCAGGCTTAACAAATGTCTGTCGGCAAAGCCGACGGGGCGCTTGGCTCCCGCTCGCCCGCCGACATTGTCGGCATGACATTTGATTGGCCCGCCATCGGCGGGACAGGCTCGCGCGCGGGCCCTGCCCGCGAATGGCATGAATCCATGCCTGTATCAGTTAACGGTTGGCGTTGGCGCCGTTCAGAAAGATGACCCGCTCGCCCTTCCGGCCCATGCCCAGTTCAACGCGGGCGCGTTCCTCGATCAGGTCGGGATCGAGCGAGCCGGGCTTGAGGCCCGCCACGCGGGCGTCCCAGGAGATCTTGTCGGCATGGACGGTGTTGAAACTCTCCTCGGCCTGCTTCAACTCCTGCCTCAGATTCATGAGGCGGATGACACCACGATCGCCCTGGATGGCGTGGTATCCGAAATAGGCGCACACACAAAGCCCCAGCAGGGATGGCAGGATGGCTTTCAGCCGCCGACGCAGTTCTTGCATCGTGTTCATGACAGAGAGGGAATCACGCCCGAGTCGCGCCGTCAAGAGGCTCGAATCAAAAAAATGCAGCGGATTCAATGTGTTCGCAAATGTTCCTGTTTCGGATTCATTTTCCGCGACTCGGATTGTTCCCGATTCGATATGTTCTGTGCTGTCAAGATATGGTGAGAATGGGTGGATCACACCCAAGGGGTTCCGGTTGACCTGGAGGCAGACCGGATATTCTCCGGCTGCTTCCCAGGATCACACCGCCCCCGGCATCAAGGCCTGGGGCCAGCCCGTTCGACTTCAGTTCTTGCGAAAAGCGTAGAGCGGGTCATTGATCTGCTTGCCGGTATGGCCATCGACATAGACCTTGGTCCAGCCCTTCTGCGAGGACAGGATCTTGACCTCGTAGGTGCCGTTATGAAGACGCTTGACCGGGGAAACATGCAAAGCGCCCTGGGAAAGCAACATTCCGCGGACAGTTTCGGGTGTAACGGTCGACTTTTGCGAAGGGGCGGCCGTCATCTGGCTGGGCGCAGCCAGGGCCAGCGTGGGAGCCAGGGCAATTGCAATCGCAAGGGTGATTTTCTTAAGCATATCTATCTCTCCTTGAGGGGTCTGTTTCGATGGGCGGAGAATGCCAAGGCCGCGTTTATTGTGCAGTGCGCACCGTCACACTCGGCCTGTGACCTTCATCACAGGGGAGAGCTTCGCATATGCAGCATGAATATTAGCTGAATGGAATGGTGAATTTCTCCGGGGTGTCCTGCCCATCACCCCATGGGGTTTACCCTTGCCTTTCTTTACGTTCCTTTCAGAATGGGGGAATAAGCTGAAAAAGATATCTTTTGCGGGATCAGAGGAACGGGTGCGTGGCGCCGAACAATGACCAGGATGACGAAGGCAGAGCCCCCAGCTCTCCCATTCGCGACAGGCGGCGTAGGCTGGAGGGAGCCCAACTCCCTCCCCCCAAGACCCAACTTGCAAGCTGGATCGAGTTTTTCCCAAAATTCCTGCGACTGGCCGGCCCCTATTGCCGTTCGGAAGAGGCTTGGCAGGTCTGGTGGCGCACCGCCATCCTGATCGTTCTGACCATCTGCCAGGTTGGCATCGCCATCGTTCTCAATCTTTGGAACGAAGCCCTGTTCAATGCGCTGGAAGCTCGAGAACTCAGCCGTTTCTTCCTGCTGCTTGGCGTCCTTGGCGTTATCATCGTCGCCAATGTGGCCATCGTGACGACACATCTGAGGGTCAAACGCCGCCTTCAGATCGGCTGGCGCGAATGGCTGACCAAGCGGCTGATGAATGAATGGATGTCGGGCGGACGGCATTATCTGGTCACGCACATGCCGGGCGACCACGACAATCCCGACGGGCGTATTGCCGAAGATATCCGCATCAGCACGGAATCGGCCATCGATCTTGCGCACTCACTCTTATATGCGGGGCTGCTTCTTTTCAGCTTCACAAGCATTCTGTGGAATCTGTCCGGCTCGCCGCATGTCAGCCTGGGCGGTTACAGCATGTATCTCCCCGGCCATCTGGTCTGGATTGCCCTGGTTTACGCCATGATCGGCACCAGCATCGCCATGGTTCTGGGCTATCCTTTGGTGCGCGCCGCCAACCAGCGCCAGACCGCCGAAGCCGATTTCCGCTATAGCCTGGTCCATGCCCGCGAACATTCGTTGCCCATAGCCCTGTTGCGCGGCGAGCGTCATGAACGCAGCATCTTCCTCTGGCTGTTTCGGCTGGCCGGTGCCGCCTGGGATCGCCAGACCACGGCGCTTACCCATCTATTCATGTTCTCATCGGCCTGGTCCGTGCTGGCTGGCATTTTTCCCATCATCGTGGCCGCCCCCCGCTATATCCTGGGACTGATCAGCCTGGGCGTTCTGATGCAGACGGCGCAGGCCTTCCAGCAAATGGTTTCGGCCCTTTCATGGCCGATCGACAATTTCGCCGGTATGGCCACCTGGCGAGCCTCGGTCGAGCGCGTGCAAAATCTGCATCATGCCCTCGACCACCTGTCGGACCGCATCGATGCGCCGGGATGGGAAAGGATCGAGGTCGTGCCCTCCGACCGTCCCGTTCTTGCCTTCAAGGATTTTCAACTCGCCGATGCCGAGGGAAATGTCGTCGTGGGCGCCTTCTCGACCGAGATCGAGAAAGGCGAGCGCATTCTGATCGATGGCGACCCCGGCGCCTCGGTCAATCTGTTCAAGGCGGCGGCGGGATTGTGGCCTTGGGGCTCGGGACGGATCGAACGCCCCAAGGACGGGCGCATCTTCATTTTGCTGCAACACCCCTATCTGCCCGAGGGAAAACTGAAATCCGTTATCAGCTACCCCACCGAGGAATTCACCTGCGACGACGAACTCGCCCGCAAGGCGCTTGTGCGGGTTGGATTGCCGCACTTAGTGGAAAAACTCTACGATCATCAAAAATGGGATCAGACCCTCTCCTCGGCCGAGCAGCAACGATTGAGCTTCGCCCGCCTGCTGATTCATCGCCCCGACTGGATTTTTATTCAAGAAGCCATCGATGCGCTTGACCCAAAGGGCGAGGAAGACATCCTGAATCTGCTGAAGACCGAATTCGCCGACGCCACCGTGATCACCATCGGCCATCATGCCGGTGCGGCGGGCTATTACCAGCGCGTGCTGACGCTTTATCGCAAGAACGGCTATGCCATCGTCGAAGATTCGAAGGACGAACCGCCAGGGCAGATCGACGAGAGAAGATGACCACGAGGGCAACAAAGCCCCCTTAAAAATTAGTATTATTTTGCCCCAACCATTGACGTCTGACCGCTTTGAGCCCAAATTCATTGTATCAGTTGATCAAATGGTGCTTTTGACGACATGCCCTTTCTTGACTTTCGGCTAATAAATGCCCTTCCGTTCCAGTGGGGGCTGCTGGCCGTTGTCTTGTTGTTGCTGGGCGGGAATGTCGCCTACAATCTCCATCGCGAACATCAAGCCGCACTTGATGACGAACGGAAAAGCCTGGAAATCCAGGCCCATGTCATCAACGAAAATCTCAGCCAGGAATTGCGCGCCACCAATGCCGCCCTTCAGGAACTGATCGACAACTACCATTTCTGGAAAATGCCCGGAAGCTGGCGGGAGGGAACGGTCATTCACCTGAAATCTCTGGCCGATGTCATGCCGGGTATTCGCACATTTGTCATTACCGACGAGAAGGGAATTGTTCAGGCATCCAACCGGGCGGAACTTCTCGGCTTCGACGTGGCCAATCGCGACTTCTTTTCAACCATCAAACAAGCCCCCGACAAAGCGCGGCTTTACATCTCGAAGCCCTATAAAAGCGTGCTGAACGCCTATATCATGGGAGTCAGCCGCATGATCCCCGGCCCCAAGGGCGAGTTCATGGGCGTGGTCAATGCAAGCCTCGATCCCGATTATTTCAGAACGCTGCTGGGATCGGTGAATTACGCCCCCGACATGTGGACAGCCCTGGCCCATGGCAGCGGCATTCAATTTGTCATGATGCCGGATCGCGAGGGTCAGACCGGAAAAAACCTGCTCCAGCCCGGCTCCATGTTCAGTCGGCATGTCGAGAGCAGGAGTGACGAGAATTTCTTCATCGGCACCACGCTGAACACCGGCGAGAAGCGCATGCTGGCCGTCTTGAACATAAAGCCCGCCGGTCTGTCGATGGACACCCCTCTGGTCGTCGCCGTGGGGCGGGAATACAAGGCCGTGTTCGTCGATTGGCGCCGGAATGCCTGGATGCAGGGGATGGTCTTTCTGGCCGTCTTTCTGTCTTCGATTGCCGCTCTTGCCTTCTACCAACGGCGCAGCAGACAGTTCGAGAACGAGCGGCGCGAGGCCGAGCTGGCCTTGCAAAACAGCCTTTCCGACTTCAACAATCTGGTGACCCAGATTCCCGTCGGCGTCTACAAATTCCGCATGCAGGCGGATGGCAGGAATCGATTCGACTATGTCAGCCCGCGCTGGTGCCAATTGCTGGATGTCAAAGCCCACGAGGTTTATCAAGATGCAAGCATCGCCGACAAGCGCTTTCATTTAGATGATTATGACAGCCTCGTTCAACGAAACGAGGCGGCAAAACGGGACAAGAAACCTTTCGAGTGGGAGGGGCGCATTATCCGAGGCGATGGCGAGATCCGCTGGATTCACCTCGAATCAAGCCCGTCCTTGCTGGAGAATGGCGATATTCTTTGGAACGGCATCCAGTACGACATCACCGAGCGCAAGCATCTTGACGACGAGTTGAGGCGCTCGAACGCCGAGTTGGAGCAGTTCGCCTATGTCGCCTCGCACGATCTGCGCGAGCCCTTGCGCATGGTCAATAGTTTCGTAACGCTATTGGACAAGCGCTATTCCGGCAAGCTTGACCCGCAGGCCCGGGAATTCATCGCCTTTGCCAAGGACGGCGCTCTGCGCATGGACCGGCTGATCTGCGATCTTCTGGAATATTCGCGCATCGGACGCAGGGGAAAGCCGCATAGCCCGGTCAATCTGGATGAAGTCGTTGACGAGGCCTTGCTGAATTTGAAAGCCACGTCGGATGCGGTCAAGGGACATTTCGAGGTGGCTTCCGGTCTTCCCACCATCAGCGGAGACCATGATGAATTGGTCCGCCTCTTCCAGAATCTGATCGGCAATGCCTTGAAATATCACAAGCCAGACAGCCCTCCCCTGGTCAGGCTGAGTGCTGTAAAGCGCCATTCAAACTGGATCATTTCGGTCGAGGACAGCGGCATCGGCATAGCGCCCGAACATCTGGACCGCATTTTCGGCATCTTTCAGCGACTGCATGGGCATGGCGAATACGAAGGAACCGGCATCGGGCTGGCCATCTGCAAGAAGATCGCAGAAAGGCATAAGGGGCATATCTGGGCGGAGTCCACGCCAGGACAAGGCAGCCGCTTTTACGTCAGCCTGCCAGAGAGCAACCCTCAGTCGCCGTCCAGCCCCATGGCTCTGTCTACCCCTTCCTGATCAGATCGGCATACCATCGGGCCGATGATTTCGGTGTGCGTTTCTGCGTCTCGAAATCGACATGGACCAGGCCAAAGCGGTTGCCATAGCCCGAGCCCCATTCGAAATTGTCCAGGAACGACCAGACGAAATAGCCCCGTACATCGGCCCCCTTCTCCATTGCCTCCTTCATGGCGCCGATGAATAGCTTGAGATAGGTAATCCGCCTGGGATCATCGACTGAGCCGTCCTCCGCCACCTTGTCCTCGCCGCCGCAACCATTCTCGGTGACATAGATGGGCAGGCGATAGCGTTTGGAGAGGCGGACCAAAAGATCGCCAAAGGCTTCGGGATAGATCGCCCAGCCGATTTCGGGGTTATTGTCCTTCTCGGGCGCATCTCCCCAACCAAAGCCCCAGATATTGGCGGGTTCGGCCTTGGCGAAGATGGGGCCGTAGTGATTAAGCCCCAGCCAATCGACCGGACGAGAAATACGGGCCATGTCGCCCGCCTGAACATAGGGCTCGATGGCGCGTCCGATCTGGGGCGGGTAATGACCCAGCAATTGCGGATCGGGAAAGGCCAGATTCCAGTGTTCGTGCAACAGTTCTGCCGCCGCCTTGTCTTCGGGCTTGTCGCTTTCCGGCCAGACGTCTTGAATATTGTAGATCATGCCCAGTTTGGCATCGGGCACCAGCGAGCGCAGAACGTCGATGCCCATGCCATGGGCCAGATTGACGTGATGAATGGCCCTCAGATGCTGATCCCGGTCGACGATGCCGGGGGCTGCCCAGGGAATGGAATAGCCGAACAGCGTAAAGACGCAAAATTCATTGAAGGTGGCGAAATGCTTGACCCGGTCGCCATAGCGTCTGGCGATCAGGGCGGCATAATCGGCAAACCAGCCCGCACAGTCCCGATTCGACCAGCCCCCCATCTCCTGAAGGGCTTGCGGCAGATCCCAGTGATAAAGGCACAGCCAGGGCGTGATGCCGTTGGCCAGGGTCTTGTCGATCACGCGGTCGTAGAAATCTAGCCCCTTCTCGTTGACCTGGCAAATGCGCCCCTTGGGCAGCACCCGAGGCCAGGAAACGGAAAAGCGATAGGCCCCGGAATTGAGGGCCTTCAACAGGTCGATATCCTCGCCATAGCGGTGGTAATGATCGCAGGCGACATCGCCGGTATCGCCATTGACCACCTTGGTCGGCATCTTGCAATAGACATCCCAGATGCTGGGGCCGCGCCCGTCTTCAGCCGCCGCGCCTTCGACCTGATAGGCCGAGGTGGAAAACCCCCAGACGAAATCCTTGGGCCATTGGGCCTTGGTCGGATCGATCAGCATGGCGCCCCCTAGGAAAATGTATCCTTAGAAACCGTACCATCTTTCAAATCGCCCCGCCACGGCACGAAAGAATAAACCGCTTATTAAGATCGTGATAGGATCATGAGACAGGTTTCCCCTTGCGAAGGATGTGCCATGACCGAATCAAACCTCTCCCGGCGCACGATTCTGGCCGGCGTTTGCGCCACCACCGCCCTCTCCGCCCTGCCCCTTCAGGCCTTTGCCCAGGCTGGCAAGGAGGATGGCGCCACCTTCTCGAAGAACGAGATCATGCAAAAGGCCGAGGGGTTCTTTGGCAAGACCACCAAGGGACTGGCCGAGGTGATCGAAAAGGCCTTCGCCGATCACGGCAGGCCCAACGCCATCATCACCGGCAGCGAGGCGGGCGGCGCCTTTGTGGTCGGGGCGCGCTTCGGCGAAGGGCATATCGAACGCAAGAATGGCGGTGGCCGCAAGCTGTTCTGGCAGGGCCCCTCGGCAGGATTCGATTTCGGCGGCAACGCCTCCAAGGTCTTCACCCTGATCTATCACCTGGGCAATATCGACGATCTCTACCAGCGCTTTCCCGGAGTCGATGGCAGCCTGTATATCGTGGCGGGCCTGGGGCTCAATTACCAACAAAGCGGCAAGATCGTCCTGGCCCCCATCCGCACCGGCGTCGGCCTTCGGGCGGGCGCCAATGTGGGCTATGTCCATTACACGCGCGAACATTCCTGGGTACCGTTGTGAGCGGTTCAGCGCCACTCGTCGTCGCCATCACCGGAGCGAGTGGCGCCGTTTACGGCATCGAGACCCTGAAGGCTTTAAAGTCGCTGGGCATCCCCACGCATCTGGTCTTGAGCAAGGCTGCCCAAAAGACCATCAAGCTGGAAACCAAGGCAACCCCCAAATCCGTGCGCGCCCTGGCGACCACGGTTTATGAAGAAGACGACATCGCGGCCCCCATCTCCTCGGGCTCGTTCAAGACTAGGGGCATGATCGTGGCACCTTGCTCGATCAAGACGCTGTCGGGCATCGCCAACTCCTATGCCGATAATCTGATCGTGCGCGCTGCCGACGTAACCTTGAAGGAACGCCGCCCCCTGCTGCTGATGGTGCGCGAAACCCCCCTGCACAAGGGACATCTGGAGCTGATGACCCGGGCGGCCGATCTGGGGGCCGTGATCCTGCCGCCCCTGCCCGCCTTCTATCACCAGCCCAAAACCATCGAAGACATCGTGCTGCAATCGGTGGGCAAGGCGCTCGACCTCTTGGGAATCGAGCACGACCTCTTCAAGCGCTGGGGCAAGAGTTAGCTAGACCGCCCCTTCGAAGGTAAATCCGGCATCCTCGACCGCTTGGGCGATGGCTGGCTCATCGGTGCAATTGGCCACCGAGACGGTTTTCGCCGCCAAATCGACCGTCACCTGGGCCGAAGGCGCCACCGCCTTGATGGCCTTCTCAACCGAAGCAGCGCATTTGCCGCAACTCATGCCTTCGACGCGATAGGTTTGGGTCATCCCTCAATCTCCACGGTCCCTGTTTTCCTCAATCTGGAGACGGATAAGCCCCTCTGTCAAGCCAAGCCCTCTGTTCGTTTTTGTTCTTGACAATAATCCACGGCCCATGGCAGCTTTTGATGGAACAAGCTAGGCCGCTTCAACAATTGGACAACTTGCGCGCGCGGCATGCAGACGCCAAGCCCTTTGTTCCAGTGACAACCTGCACGGTTCGTCTCACCATCTTCTCTTTAACGCGACCTTGACGGGTGGCGCCGCTTGTAGTGCGGCCATCAAGCCACCTATATCTGGTCCTAGCCTGCAGGAGTGTTTTCCATGTTTTTGCCATCATTCCAGATACAAAAGCCCCTGGGGGAGGCTCACAATGTTGATCCCCAGGATGTCCTTGCCACCAAGAAGGCCCTGAACCGGCTGGGCTATTATCAACTGCCGGAACATGGCCTGCATCCCTATCCCGACCAGAGTCTGTTCGACTCGGTGAAAGCCTTCCAGAAAGATGAAGGTCTGAGGGTCGACGGATTCATGCGCCCGAGAGGCCCTACCGAGGCCGCCCTCGACAACAGGCTGGCCGAGGTAAAAAGAAAGGATGCGAATACTCCGGTGCCGATGCCAGATCAGCCTGGCGTAAACTCCAAGCGCTGCGACGCAATAGGAACCGGCAAGACCCGTATCGATGACTATAGCGCCGTTGACGCGAACCATCAGCTCTATTACTGCAAGGAGGAGATTCCGGGCATGCCTCGATGGGAGGCTGCACCCGGTCGCTTCGTTTATCCACCAAACAAGCGTTAAACACTCCGAAGTTCGAACCTCGTTCCCGGCGGCCACCACTGCCGGGAGCGATCTTCCCAAGAGAGGTGAGCCGTGGTTTCCTTTCCCAGATTCATAGCGACCTTCCTGCTCGTCTTCGGGGGAATGCTGGCGTCAAGTAACGCCCTTTCCGCCGATTACACCACGGTCTTTCGGGTCTGGCGGGACGAAGAAAAAGAAACGGGGGTACGCACTCTTTTTTGGAACCTGAATCAGGGCATGAGGTCCCATGCCGAGGCCGGAAATCCACAAGCGCAATATCACTACGCCATTTCCTTTCAAAACGATCAATCTCCAATTAACGATTACAACGCGGCCCTCGACTGGTTCGAGAAAGCCGCATCCAACGGGCATGCGATGGCCATGACCCAGGCTTTCGAGTTGTCCGTCTTTCTCGGCCAGACAACGCCCCTCAGAGAGGACAACCTCAAAAAAGCCCTCAATGAGCCGGAAAACGAGGCCAGATTCCTTCTGGATACCAGCATGGCCCTGGGAACACCCCCCACCCAACGCCACCTGGCGATCGAGCAACTCAACAAGGCGGCAAAACTTGGCAACGTGAAGGCATTGGGGCTTCTTTGCCGATATGGGACTAAGGGGCTGTACTATGTCTCGTTCCCTTTGCAAGTCTGCGAGAGCGCCTCCAGGAACGGAGCGGCAGAAGCGGGAACGCGGTTGGGCATGATCTATGAGTGGCGTCATGACGATTTCATGATCTACCCATCCGTCAGGGACAGGACGGAATTCATCCTGAGTTACGATGCGCCACGTTTCAAACCCAGCAAGGAAATGGCCGCCTATTGGTATGAGCAATCCGCCAAAAAGGGCGATGCCAAGGCGCAGGCGCGCCTGGCCAGACTGCTGGCAAGCGGCGAAGGCCGCAATGCCGATATCGGCAAGGCCCTGGACTGGGCAGAAAAATCGGCTGTCCAGGACGAGCCCGAGGGATTGGCGGTGCTGGGGCTTCTGCTGGCCAACGAGCGTTTAACGAAAAAGGATGCGCCCAGGGCTCTGGCCCTGCTCACCCGCGCCGCCGAACGCGGCAATCCTGCTGCCATGGTCGATCTGATCGTCATGCACACCCATGGACAAGACGCGCCGCGCGACCTGGATCAGGCCCTGACCTGGGCCTATCTGTTTCAGGAGGAATTCGATATTCCCCACGCCACTGAGGGCTACGAGCGGCTGATGCTGCTGACCGCACGGGAAGCCATATTCGATCTCAAACAGCTTCTGACGCCCGAAGCCGCCCTCAAGGGACGGCGCGCCGCCACGGACCTTCGCGAATCACTTTTCAAGAAAGGGCTCTGGCCCTTCCGCCAACGGCGCGAGGAATACGCCCTGACCTATTGAGGTTTGGCGCCACTCTTCCCCGCTAAAGCGGCCTGGCGCTTGACGATGGCGCTGACCGGCACCAGGGCGATGCCCTTGGCCTCCAGGGTCGAAAGCCAAGCCCCCAGGGCCTCGATGGTGCCATCATGTGGATGGCCGATGGCGATGGCGTGTCCATATTGGCGGGCATAATCTTCCAGCTTCGCCAACTGCGCCTCGACAGCAAGGCGCGATGGATCATTGTCCAGAAACACATTGCGTTCGGCAAAGGGAATGCCCAGCTCGCGCGCCACCTCGGCCCCCACCGATTGCGCCGAGGTGCGGGAATCGAGGAACAAAAGCCCCCTGGCCTTCACTTCCTCCAGCACCACGCGCATGCCCGCCCTGTCGGCGGTAAACCGGCTGCCCATGTGATTGTTGAAGCCGACATAGCCCGTGAACTGCCCCAGATCGCGCTCCAGCCTGCGACGAATTTCCTCAGGTGCCAATCCCACCTTCAGCAAATCGCTTTCCGGTCCCGGATCGTAGCTGGCCGCCACCGGCTCCATCGGCACATGGACCAGCAATTCGTGCCCCTTGGCCAAACCGGTTGAAGTCTGCTGGGCCAGTTCCTGGGCATAGGAGAGGAAGGAGAGCGTGATCGGCCCCGGCAGATCGAGAATGCGCCCTGTGCGCCTGCGATCCAGCCCCAGATCGTCGATGACCACAGCCACCACCGGCCTTCCCGGCGCATCCTTGAAGGGCACGGCATGGGCCAGCCAGGGCGGTGTGCCATCCTTGGGTGGCGGCGGCGCCCAGATACGCGCATCGGGAATGGGGGTCGCGGTATAGGGGCCATGCTCGGGCGGCACCTTGAGAGAGGCCTGCGCAGCGGGGGGCGGTATCGGCACCGGCTTGACCAAGGGAGCTGCCTGCGGCAACGGCGCAACGGGCGTGGGTGGCTTATCTGCTGGTTTGTCGGGCGCCGGTTGCGAAGAGGGCGGCACCGGCGTCGGGGAAAGGGCAGCACCTGGAACGGATGAGCTGACGGGCACGGGAATGGCGCCCGTATCAACTTTGGCGAACCAGCTTGCCACCTGCAATCCCAGAAAGATGCCGATGACCAGCAGCATCGAGAGAGCCAGCATCTTGCGCCCACGCAAAAGCCAGCCCGACGCCACTGTGGAAAAACCCCGGCTCTTCTGGGAGGGGTGTCGACGCCGTTGGCTCAAGAAGCCTCGTCGCCCGTCTCGTCAGCCGCAGCAGCCGCCTTGCCCTTGGTGATCGAGCGCAGATCGAAGTGATAGAGAATTGGCATGGCGACATAAATCGAGGAATAGGTGCCGACGATGACGCCCCACAACATGGCGACCGAAAAGCCGCGAATCACCTCACCGCCGAAAAGCAGCAGGGCCAGCACCGAGACGAACACCGTGCCTCCGGTCAGGAAGGTGCGGGCCAGGGTTTCGTTGACGCTGAGATTGATGATGTCATAGGTATTCATGGACTTGTACTTGCGCAAATTCTCGCGCACGCGGTCATATTCAACCACGGTATCGTTAATCGAATAACCGACGATGGTCAGCAGGGCTGCGACACTGGTCAGGTTGAATTCAAGCCCGGTCAGCGAAAAAACGCCGAAGGTGGTGATGACGTCATGGAAGGTGGCGACCAGGGCGCCGATGCCGAACTGCCACTCGAACCGGAACCAGATATAGACGGCAATCGCCAGCACCGACAGCACGACGGCCAGAATGCCCCCCCTGATCAATTCCTCGCCCACCTTGGGGCCCACGAATTCGGTGCGCCGATAATCATAGCCCTCGCCCAGGGCAGCTTTCACTTTGACCACGGCGGCCTGCTGGGCCTGCTCGCCGCCCTCCTGACGCTGAAGGCGGATCAGAATCAAATCGGGAGCGCCGAATTCTTGCAACGCCACCTCGCCCAATTCCAGATGGGAAACTGTCGAGCGCATCAAAGCAAGATCGGCGGGACCGCTTTTGGTTTTAACTTCCATCAGGATTCCGCCAGCGAAATCGATGCCGAAGTTGAAGCCCTTGGTTGCCATGGAAACGCAGGACCCCACGACCAAAACACAGGTCAGGGCATAGGCGAACAGGCGCTTTGACACGAAGTCGTACTTGGTATCCTGGGGCAGAAAACGGCGAACCAGCATCATGGCAGCGGCACTTTCAAATCGGCAGGGCTTTGGGCCGGGCATATTTCAGCCAGGCCGTGATCATCAACTGCACCACCAGAATGGCCGTGAACATCGAGGTGAAAAGTCCGATCGCCAGGGTAACGGCAAAGCCGCGCACGGGGCCGGTACCGAACTGATAGAGCAGAATGGCCGCGATCAGGGTGGTCAATTGCGAATCGACGATGGTGACCAGGGCGCGCTTGAACCCTGCCGTGCAGGCGGAAACGATTCCACGGCCCAGACGGAACTCTTCTCGCATGCGCTCGAAGATCAGGACGTTGGCGTCCACAGCCATGCCCATGGTGAGAACAATGCCCGCAATGCCGGGCAGGGTCAGCGTGGCCCCGATCATGGACAACAGCCCCAGCAGCAGAACGAGATTCACCACCAGCGCCACATCGGCGAACAGGCCAAACGAGCCATAGACCAGCACCATGAAGCAGGCCACGAAGACCAGGCCGATGATGCTGGCTGTCTTGCCCGCCTGAATGGAATCAGCCCCCAGATCGGGGCCAACCGTGCGTTCTTCCAGAATGGTCAACGGTGCTGGCAGAGCACCCGCGCGCAAAAGCAGCGCCAGATCATTGGCCGTCTGCACGGTGAAGTTACCTGAAATCATGCCAGAGCCGCCCAGAATGGGTTCGCGGATCACCGGTGCGCTGATCACCTTGCCATCCAGCACGATGGCGAACTGCTTTCCGGCATTCTCGACGGTGATGGCGCCGAACTTCTTGGAGCCCTGACCGTTGAAGCGGAAATTCACCACCGGCATGCCTTCGCTGAAGCTGGCTTGTGAATCGACCAGGGATTCGCCGCCCAGTTCGACCCTTTTGCGCACCACCACCGAACGCGTGATCTCCTGCTCGCGGGCATCGGCCAGGGGAAGTGCCTCGGAGCCTGGTGGAATGCGTCCGGCCAAGGCATCCTGAGGGCTGACCGCGTGATCGACCAGATGGAAGGTCAGCTTGGCCGTCTTACCCAAAAGGCGCTTGACCTGTTCGGGGTCCTGAAGGCCCGGAAGCTGAACCAGAATGCGGTCGTCGCCCTGGCGGATGATGGTGGATTCGCGCGTTCCCAATTCGTCGATGCGCCGACGCACGATCTCGATCGACTGGCCAACCACGGCGCGCCTGCGTTCCGCAATGGAAAATTCGGTAAAGCGCAAGGCCAGGGCGCCATTGTCGCCCACCACCAGTTCGGTTCCGGGATCGATCTTGCGCAACAGCTCGCCTGCCTTTTCGCGCTGCTCAGGCTCGGGAATGGTGACATGGATGCCGTCCACGCCGGACCCCAGGCCGAGATAGCGAATCGATTCCTTGCGCAATTGGCTTCGCGCCGACTCGACCAGACTGGTTGCCTGTTCCTTGAAAACTGCCTTGATATCGACCTCAAGCAACAAATGCGAGCCGCCCTGAAGATCGAGCCCCAGATTAACCGGATGCAGCCAGGAAGGCAGGCTGGCCCGCACCGACGCCGGAAGCGCGTTGGGCAGGGCAAAGAGGACGCCGATCGAAAAGACCAGCGCCACCAGAACCAGTTTCCAGGTCTCGATCCGCATCAAAAGCTACCAGACACGTTGATCAGTCTTTCTTGCCGGACAAAAGCTTGCCCAGCATCGAGCCGCTCTTGCTTTCGCCCTCGGGCTTGGGAGCCTCGCCGTCGTTGGCGCCCTTGCCGGGAACCGGCTCGCCTCGCGAAACAACGGCGGAGATGGTGTCTTGCACCACCTTGATCTTGACGTTCTCGGCGATCTCGACCGTGACTTCGTTGTCCTGGACCTTGACCACCTGGCCGATGATTCCGCCACCGGTCACCACCTTGTCGCCGCGGCGCAACTGCGACAGGATCGCTTTATGCTCCTTGACGCGCTTTTGCTGCGGACGGATCAGCAGGAAGTAGAAAATGACGAAGATCAGAAGCAGCGGCAGCATCGAAGACAGGCCGGAAAGGCCATCGGCAGCAGGGGCGGCAGTTTGGGCAAAAGCCTCGGAAATCAACATGGTGGGCTCCTTGGAAAATCCGGGGCGACTATACAGGCTGGCCCTGGCTTTGCAAACCTAGACTGTTGAGCTTTTTTGCAGGGACGGTTAGGGTCGATTTCATGAATGAAACGGACCTCCTGCGCCGCATCGCCGAGGCCCTGGAGCGTCTGGCTCCGGGTCTTAAACCCTTAAACGAGCTTCATAAGGCCGATGCCTTCGTCTGGCATGCCGTCACCGGCGCCCTGGAGCCGGTGGCCAGGGTCAACCGGGTGCCGCTTGATCTTTTGAAGGGAATCGAGGCCCAGTGCGGGAAGCTTCTGGACAATACAAGGCGATTCGCCAAAGGCCTGCCCGCCAACAACGCCCTCTTATGGGGAGCCAGGGGAACGGGCAAAAGCTCGCTGGTCAAGGCCGTCCACGCTCAGATCAACGCTGAAACCCCCCAGGCCCTGGCACTGGTGGAAATCCACCGCGAGGACATCCCTTCCCTGCCCCGGCTTTTAAACGTTCTGAAGGACAGTGGGCGGCGGGCGGTGCTGTTTTGCGACGATCTGTCCTTCGACGCCCAGGACGATGCCTACAAGTCGCTGAAGGCCGTGCTGGAAGGCGGCATCGAGGGACGGCCCTCGAATGTGGTCTTCTACGCCACCTCGAACCGGCGCCATCTGATGGCCCGCGACATGATCGAGAACGAGCGATCAAGCGCCATCAATCCCGGCGAGGCGGTCGAGGAGAAGGTGTCGCTGTCTGATCGCTTCGGCCTCTGGCTGGGCTTTCACAACGCGGATCAGGAAACCTATCTGGATATGGTTTCGGGCTATGCCGAACGCTATGGACTTGCCATTGCGCCTGAGGAATTGAGGCGTCAGGCCTTGGAATGGTCCGTTACAAGGGGCGCGCGCTCGGGGCGTGTGGCCTGGCAGTTCATTCAAGATCTGGCCGGACGGCTGGAAACCAAAATCTTGGAATAAAAATCCCCCCTCTTCCGGGAAGGTGGAAGAGAGGGGAAGGTATGTGAAACGTCCTGGGGAGGGGCGTTCACATGAAACGCGAATTCAACTCGAAGCGACTTACTGGCACTTGGCGCCCTGCTCGATCCAGCGCATCAGGATGCGGGTACCCGGCGTGTCGCGATCAACCGAGGGATCGATGCCGGGGGGCATGCGATTCTCGACCAAACGCTGGTAAAGGGGGCTTTCCTCAGCCTTGCCGGGAATCACCACCTTGGTCGGCGGCTTGCCGATTTTGGCGTTCAGAACCGAATCGCCGCCCAGCATGATTCCCTTGTAACTGGTCAGATCAAGTTCGTGGAAGCTCGGAGGCTCTTCGTTCGACATATGGCAATCGACGCAGGCCTGATCGGTGCCGAAAGCGCCCCCCTTGGCAAAGGAAGCCAGAACCTTCTTGAAGGCGGCATCTTCCTTGGCGCCGGAATTGATCCAGTCCTTCACGGCCTCGATGGCTGGCGTGTGGGTGGGGCTGACAAAGGAGACGCCCAAAGGCATCCGGTTATTGCGCAGCATGCGCCGCAGCAGGCTCTTGTTGGGGCTGCCTGGCTCAATGATGGGGCGCGCCGGCTCCTCGGTCGAGCCTTTCAAGATGCCCTTGCAACTGCTGAGGTCAAGACCGCGATAGCTTTCCGCCGGATCGTTCGAATTATGGCAAACCACACAGCCCGCACCACCTTCGCCGAAGGCGTTGGGCGTACGCATCAGAATGGCGATATATTCATAGGAGATGGGAACATTGCGGTTGAGAATCAGGTGGGTGACCGCAGAGGCGTCACCGCTGGTCTCGATCTTGCCGGAATGAATATCCACGACAAGATTCTTGTTCAGGCTGCCCGCCTTGATGACGCCCTTCTGCTCGGCCTGCGCCGCCTGGGGCGACAGAGCAAGGGCTGCCAACGCCACCCCCAGCGACAAACGCTTGATAACACCTGCCATGCTTCCCTCCTTGGGATTGTTTAGTTCTCGCAAGATTAGTAGGGGAAAGCTGAATGGGGGCTGAACAAGGCCTTATTTTAATTGTGACAAATACAGGAGAGGGGGTCAGCCTTCGACCAACTGACTTAAGGGATCGACCGGCTTTGATTCGCGCCTCAGTTCAAAATGAAGCTGCGGATGCTTCACATTGCCCGTTGCACCCACTCGGGCGATGGATTGGCCTCGCTCGACCCGATCACCCCGGCCAACCAGAAGAATCTCATTGTGGGCATAGGCCGAAACCCAGCCATCCTGATGCTTGATCAGGAGAAGATTGCCAAAGCCCTTAAGCTCGCTTCCGGCATAGACCACGACGCCGTTTTCAGAGGCGCGCACATAGGCGCCGCGCTTGGCCTGGATATTGATACCGTCATTGTTAAGCCCCTTGCCGTTGCTGCCAAAGCCAGCCAACAACGATCCCTTCAAGGGCCAGAGAAATCCCTTGCCCGCCTTTGGCCTGGGCTCGGGAACGATCAGGGATTCCGGCACAGGCCCCGGCCTTGCGGCAAGCGTTGGTTCAGGAGCGGCAATGACCGGCTCTCGCACAGGTGCGGGAAACGCAGTTGGAAGCCTCAAACGCTGGCCGATCAGAAGTTTGAAGGGAGGCTCAAGCCGGTTGGCATCGATCAGATCGCGCATCGCAACATTGTGGCGGCGCGCCAGGGCATGAACCGTGTCGCCCTTCACCACCTCGATCATGCCCGAGGGCAAGGCCGTTTGCTGCACCGGCTTGGCCGGAGCCGCCTGTTGAGTCCGGCGCGAAACCGGCTGATTCCACCAGGAATCAGAAAGCCCCGGCGAACATCCCCCAAGGACGAGCAGCAGCCCCAAAGGCTTCATCAGTAAACGCATCTTTCCCATAATACTTTTTTGAGCGAAAGGGATTTAGAAAGCGTTAATCAACATCCACTGTCTCTGATCGGAGGGTGTCACTCGATCACACCGATGATTGAACATCATGAGGCAAATAGCGCCACAATGAGTCGTCAGATTCGGGTCAGAAAATCCAATGACAAGCTTTGCAAGAAATAACAACAGCGACTTACCCAATGCCTTCATTGGGGTTATTATAAGATTAAGTGGAAGCTGAATTTAAATTCATCAGGAAAAACTAATTCATGGAAGAAACGGCTGGCGGCCAGTCACAGCCCAAGAATGACAGTGCGCGATTTGAAAGCGCACTGATCATCCGTTCTCCGGAAAGGCTGTTGGCCGCCACCATCGCCGTCATCGCCTTTGCAGAATTTTTCGTCATGGGGCTGATGGAATTTCTGCCCAGCCTTCCAGCCTGGGCGGATCACACCATCGACGCTACCATGCTTGTGATCCTGATCTTCCCCTTCATCTACTTCTTCGTTTTTCGCCCCTTCATCGTGCGCATGGACGAAAGCGAGCATGTCGAGGCCTCGCTTCGGGCCAACGAAGCCAAATTGCGCCAAATGCTGGACACCACGGTCGATGCCGTGGTCAGATTTGATCCCTTTGGCAAAATCATCGGCTGGAACGAACAGGCGGAAATCCTGTTCGGCAGACCCTCTCGGGAGACGATCGGAAAATCCATTTTCGATGTCATCGTTCCCCCACGTTTCCGACGCATCGGGCAGGCACGGCTTTCCAGATTCTTGAAAACGGGACGAAGTACGCGCTTCAACCGCCCGGTCGAGGTCACGGTCCTCCACCAATCAGGCCGCGAGTTTCCGGCAGAGATTGCGGTGGCCCCCTTGTCGCATGGCGGCGATTATCTTTTCAGCGCCTTCATCCGCGATATCAGCAAAAGAAAGCTGGCCGAACAGGCTTTGCTTGAGAAATCCGAGAATTTATCCCGTTCGAACGCCGAACTTGAGCAGTTCGCCTATATCGCCTCGCATGATCTGCGCGAACCTCTGCGCACGGTCAGTTGCTATGTCACCCTTCTCGAACGACGCTATGGCAACAAGCTTGATTCGGATGCCAACGACTATATCGCCTTCGCCAAGGAAGGCGCTTTGCGCATGAACAGCCTGATTCTCGATCTTCTGGAATTCTCGCGCGTCGGGCGCGGTTCGGAAAGAATGGAGGCCGTATCCCTTGACGCCATCCTGGCAGAGGCCATAGGAAATCTGCGCGAAGCCGCCGCCGTGGCCAAGGCCGAAATCAGGTTCGATGATGGTCTCCCTGTGGTGCTGGGCGATGGCCTGGAACTTAGTCGTCTGTTTCAGAATCTGATCAGCAACGCGATCAAATACCGTTCGCCTGACCGCCCGCCCGTCATCACCGTTTCATGCCGCAGAAAGGCCAATCAATGGGTTCTGGCGGTCAAGGATAATGGCATCGGCATCGCTCCGGAATATTTCGAGCGCATTTTCGCTCTGTTCGAACGGTTGCACGGGCCGGGAAGCTTCGAGGGGACCGGCATCGGACTTTCCATCTGCAAGAAGATCGTCGAGCGCCATCACGGAAAAATATGGGTGGAATCGGTCCCCGACCAGGGAAGCACCTTCTTTTTCAGCCTGCCCGCCATGGAATCACCCCTGTCCTTGTCCTCTCCGGACAAGTGATCCTATTTCGCGTCAGGAACGCCCGGCAGCAAAGGCACGAAGCGCACCCCGAACAGGCTTTCGATTTCGAAATCCTGTTCCGTGCGGGTGTATTTGACCAGATGCTGCTCGCCATTCTCGTCACCCAAGGGGGCCACCAGAATGCCCCCCACATCCAACTGGTCCAGCAAGGTTTTCGGAACGTCGAAAGGAGCGGCGGTGAGAATGATGCGATCAAAGGGCGCTTGTTCGGGCCAGCCCTTGAACCCATCGGCGCACAGGCTGGTGATGTTGTGCAGGCGCAATTCCAAGAAGCGGGCCTCGGCCTGCTTCAAGAGCGGGCGGTGGCGCTCGATGGTATAGACGCGCCTTGCCAGCTTGGCCAGAATCGCCGTCTGATAGCCCGAGCCGGTGCCGATCTCCAGCACCTTCATGCGGTCACCCAGTTGAAGGGCTTGCGTCATCAACCCCACCACCAGGGGCTGGCTGATGGTCTGGCCGCAGCCGATGGGCAGCGCGTTGTTGTCATAGGCCTGATCAAGAAAATTCTGTTCGACGAACTGCTCGCGCGGCGTCAGTTCGATGGCAGACAGCACGCGGGTGTCGATCACGCCGCCGGCGCGCAATTCCATCAACAGACGGATCTTGCGCGAAGCCACCGTCATATGAACAGCCCTTCAAGCTTGGCAAGCGAGGCGGCATGCGTCAGATCGACGCACAGGGGTGTAACCGTGACAAAGCCCTTGAAGATGGCGTTGAGATCGGTGCCAGGGGTCGAACGATCCTCGGTGCGCTGGCCGCCGATCCAGATATAAGGCAGCCCCCTGGGATCAATGCGCTCAGCGATCTGATCGCCGATCTTGCGCTTGCCCTGGCGCGCCAGCACGACGCCCGCCACCTTGCCCGCCGTCACATCAGGGAAATTCAGATTCATCAGCACATTGGAAACACAAGGCTGGCCGCACAGTTTCTTGATGACCTTGGGCGCCCAGGCCTCGGCGGTGGCCCACTTCACCGGATGATCCGGAGAGACCACCTGCGAGAGCGCAAACGAGCGCAGCCCCAGAAGGGTTCCCTCCATGGCGGCTGCCACTGTGCCGGAATAGGTGATGTCCTCGCCCAGATTGCCGCCGCGATTAACCCCCGAAAGCACGATGTCCGGGCGCTTGTCCTTCATGATCTTGTTGATAGCCAGCAACACGCAATCCGTCGGTGTGCCATCCACCGCAAAGCGCCGCTTGTCGAGTTTCCTGATGCGAAGCGGACGGCGAAGGGTGAGCGAATGACCGGCTGCACTTTGCTCGGACTCAGGGGCCACCACCCACACATCGTCGGAAAGCGTGTTGGCGATGCGCTCAAGCGCCTTTAAGCCCGAAGCCTCGATTCCATCATCGTTGGAAATCAGGATACGCGATTTCTTGAGCGATTTGATGGGGGAGAAACTCACGGCGCGATCACCTCTATCCCGCCCATGTAATGCTTAAGCGCCTCGGGTACCAGAATGCTGCCGTCGGCCTGCTGGTAATTCTCAAGCACCGCCACCAGTGTCCGCCCCACGGCTAGGCCGGAGCCGTTCAGCGTATGCACGGGGCGCGTCGATTTCTCGCCCGTCTTGCGGCAACGCGCCTTCATGCGCAAGGCCTGGAAATCGCCGCAATTCGAGCAAGACGAAATCTCGCGGTAGGCATTCTGGGCGGGCAGCCAGACTTCGATGTCGTAGGTCTTGCGGGCCGAGAAGCCCATGTCGCCGGAACACAGCGCCACCACACGATATGCCAGCCCCAGGCGCTTCAGAACTTCTTCGGCACAAGACAACATCCGCTGATGCTCTTCCTCGCTCTGCTCCGGGCTGGTGATGGAAACCAGCTCCACCTTCTGGAACTGGTGCTGGCGGATCATGCCCCTGGTGTCCTTGCCCGCCGCCCCCGCTTCGGACCTGAAGCAGTTGGTCAGCGCCGTCATGCGGATCGGCAGTTTGTCCTCGTCCAGAATTTCGCCCGAGACCAGATTGGTCAGCGGCACTTCGGCGGTGGGAATCATCCAATGGCCCTGCTCGGTGCGAAACAGGTCTTCGCCGAACTTGGGCAACTGGCCGGTGCCATACAGCGCCGTATCCTTCACCAGAACCGGCGGGCTGACTTCCAGATAGCCGAATTCCCTTGTATGCAGATTGAGCATGAAGGCGCCGAGTGCCCTTTCCAGCCGCGCCAAGGCGCCCTTTAGCACGACGAAACGCGCACCCGACAATTTGGCTGCGCCATCGAAATCCATCAATCCAAGGGCCACGCCCAATTCGTCATGCGCCTTGGGCTTGAAATCGAACGAGGGCGGCGTGCCGACTTTTCGGATTTCCACATTGGCTGTCTCATCAGCGCCATCGGGAACGTCGCTTGCTGGCAGATTGGGGATGGTCATAAGCGCGGATTCCAGTTCCGCTTCCTTCTCCTTGGCTGCCGCATCCGCCACCGCCTCGGCCTCCTTGTCGGCTGCCACCTGCGCCATGAGGACCGAAGCATCGCCGCCCTTCGATTTGATGGCCCCGATTTCTTTCGCCGCCTTGTTGCGCCTGGCCTGAATTTCCTGAGATTCGCTCATCAATCTGCGGCGCTCGGCATCGATGGACAACAACCTGGGTGAAAGCGCTTCCAAGCCACGGCGTTTCAGCCCCGCATCGAAAGCTTCAGGAGTCTCGCGGATGAATTTGATGTCATGCATGGAAAATCAGCCTTCGTTGAAATCGGTTTCCGCCAGCGCCCCGTCGTCGTCGTCACCCTCGCTCTCGGCCTTTTTCTTCTCGACGATCTTGCAGGAATAGATCGACAATTCGTAGAGAATCATCATGGGCACGGCCAGGCCGATCTGGCTGATCACGTCAGGCGGGGTCAGGATGGCAGCGGCCACGAAGATCAGCACGATGGCATAACGGCGCTTCTCGGCCAGCCCCTTCGATGTCACCAGACCCACGCGGGCCATCAAGGTCAGCAGCACGGGAAGCTGAAAGGCGATGCCGAAGGCGAAGATCAGCTTCATCACCAGCGACAGATACTCCCCCACCTTGGCTTCCAACTGAATGGGCAGGCCGCCATCCAGGGGCTGGGCCTCGAAGGAGAGCAGGAACTGCCAGGCCATGGGGATGATGAAGAAATAAACCAGGGCCGCTCCCATCAGGAACAGGACGGGGGTGGCGAACAGAAAGGGCAGGAAGGCGTTGCGCTCGTGCTTGTAAAGGCCAGGCGCGATGAAGGCCCAAAGCTGGCTGGCGAAAACCGGAAAGGAAATGAACAGGGCCGTGAACATGGCGACGCGGACATAGGTGAAAAAGGCTTCGGTCAGCGCCGTATAGATCATGCGCCGGTTGCCGCCCATGCTTTCGAAAATGTCGGTCAGCGGCTGAACCAGGAAACCATAGACGTGATTGGCGAAGTAGTAGCTGATGAAGAAAGCCACCACGAAGAAGGCCATCGACCACATAAGGCGGTTGCGCAGCTCGATCAGATGCTCGAGCAGCGGCATTTTCTTCTCTTCAGGCTCCTCGGGTTTCACCGGGACTCTCTTTCTTCTCTGCGCTCTCGTTGGCATCGGCGGGCGGCGCCAGTTGGGCCGCAGCGACCGACTGATGGGCCTCGATGGAAAGGGCCTGACTCATCTCGCCCTTGGGATCGACCGCCTTCTCGATCTCGCGCCCGACATTCAGGCTGTTGAAGGACTGGGCCTGCTTCTTCAAGTCATCCAGTTCAGACTCGCGCATCATATCATCGACGCTTTTCTGGAACTCGCCCGCCAGCAGGCGCGCCTTCCTGGTCCATTGGCCCATGACGCGCAGCACCTTGGGCAAATCCTTAGGCCCGATGACCACCAAGGCGACCACGGCAATCACCGCCAGTTCAGAGATATCGACATCCAACACGGTTCAGACCGCTCCTTGGGCCTGAGGATCAATGCTTGGCCGCTTCGTCCTTCTTGGCCTCGGCCATCGTCGTTGTTGCTTGCTGATCGATCGGCTTGGGATCGGCCTTGGCCGCCGCATCGGCTTCGCCGCCTTCCCCGCCCTCTTCCTTCAGGCCCGCCTTGAAAGCCTTGACGCCCTTAGCCATGTCTCCCATCAGGCGCGGAAGCTTGCCCGCTCCGAACAGGAGCAGAACAATGATCAGTACGATTACCCAATGCCAGATGCTGCCAAAGCCACCCATGATACGCCCTCTTGCTAACCCATTTTGGGAGGCCGGATCATCGCAGATGAAGAAGCCCACCGCAACGGTTTGAAAGATCCCATGCCCCAGGAATGACAGGAGTTTGTGATTTTATAGGAATCTAATGCACTACTTTAGTGTATTTAAAACCTACCCGAACGAATAGGATTCCTCTTGTCTGAATGGTTCGACGCGGTGTAAAGAACAGGGAACGGCAAGAATGTCGAATTATAACACAATAAATAACAAAAATATGTGGCTTCACCACAAAAGCACCGGAGATGGAGATGGCATCCACAGCAGAGAACGCTCTTCTGCCTTCACAGGCGGCAGAGCAACTGGGACGTACTGTCAGCGCACTTTGGGGGCAGTTGACGGAAGTGGCGGGAGATATCGCCACGGTAACGCGTGAGTTCAAGCATCAGGCCGAACGTTTCGGAGGCCTGAAGACCGCCGCCGAGGATCTGACCCGCACCAATGCGACCATCAGTTCCTCGGCTGGCGAGGCGCACGAGGTTTCGGAAACGGCAACCCACATCACCGGGCAATCCACCGAAACCCTGAAGACCGCCGAAGCCGACATCCGTGCCCTCGTCGACAGCGTCAATCGCATCGAGGAAAGGCTGAAGGGTCTGGGGTCATCGCTGGCCCGGGTAACCAAGGTATCGACCGAGATCGAGACCATCGCCCGCCAAACCCGGCTTCTGGCCCTGAACGCCACCATCGAGGCCGCCAGGGCGGGTGAAATGGGCAAGGGATTCGCCGTGGTGGCCAGCGAGGTCAAGACCCTGGCCGCCCAGACCAGCCAGGCCACCTCGCTGATCGCCGACACCTTGACCGAATTATCCTCACTTAGCGCGCAATTAACCGATGAAAGCTGCACCAGCCGGGAACGCGCCACCCGCGTACTGGCCTCGACCGAAGCGCTGGTCTCGTCGGTCAGCGTTGTGCGCGACAAATTCGTCGAAGTGGACCATCACATCGCGGGAATCGCGGAAACCACGAAACATTGCGACCAGGACCGCGCCGTCATGTCGCAGGCGATTCTGGATATATCGTCTGACATGGATCAGGAAAGCCACCATCTGGCCAATGCCAGCCAGCGCTTGGACGGCATGCTGTCAGGCAGCGAGGAATTGATGGCGCTGGTCGTGGACCAGGGCCTGCCCGCCCCAGAAACCCCCTATGTTCAGGTGGTGCGCGCCACCGCCGATCTGATTGCCAAGCGCTTCGAGGAGGCGGTCGCCAAGGGCGAAATCTCGATGAGCGACCTCTTCGACGACTCCTATCAGGAAATTCCCGGCACCAATCCCATACAGATGAAGACGCGCTTTACCGATTTCACCGACCGCGTTCTGCCTGAGATTCAAGAACCCATTCTGGCCAGGGATGCCAAAATCCTGTTCGCAGCCCCCGTGGACCGCAACGGCTATCTGCCCACCCACAACAAGAAATATTCACATCCACAGGGTAGTGATCCGGATTGGAACACCGCCAACTGCCGCAACCGGCGTATTTTCAACGACCCGGCAGGCATCGCCTCGGCCAAGAACACCAAGCCCTTCCTGATCAAGACCTACAAGCGCGACATGGGAGGCGGCAAGCTGATGATGTGCAAGGAATGTTCGGCCCCCATCCTGGTGCAAGGCCGTCACTGGGGCGGATTCAGAATGGCGTTTTTGTTATAGCTTTTCCACGGGAAGGCCGGCGGCCCGCCATTCGGGAAAACCGTCTTCAAGGCGAAGCGCCTTGCGACCCTGGCCGCGCAGGGCGGCAACAGCCTCGTAGGCCAACACGCAATAGGGTCCACGACAATAGGCCACGATCTCGGTCTCTGGCGAAAGGGCGTTCAGCCGCTTCTTCAGGTCCTTAAGCGGAATATTGAGGCTGCCGGGAATATGCCCAGCAGCGAATTCCTGTTCTGGGCGGATATCAAGAACCGTAACCAACCCCTCCTTCATGCGCCGCATGAGGTCGTTACGGGTTACCGGCTCCATCTTGTCCTTTTCCTTGAAATACCCGTTCACCAGCCGCCCAACCTCGGCGACATGCCGCTCGGCTGTCTGACGGAGCGCTGCAAGAAGGGATAGGACATCATCGCCCGACAGGCGGTAAAGCACCTGTTGCCCCAACTTGCGCGATGTGACCAGCCCGGAGCGCCGCAGCACTTGAAGATGCTGCGAGGCATTGGCAATGGAAAGCCCCGCCGCCTCTGCCAGGGTCTCGACACTTCGCTCGCCCTGGGCGATCAGTTCCAAAAGATCAAGGCGATGCGCATTTGACAACGCCTTGCCCAACACGGCGAATTGTTCCAACAAGGTCTGTTTTGGTCCGGCCATGCCCGTATCTTAACCTTATTCCCCTGGTCACGCCATTCCGGCCCTTTTCCTAGTGGTCCGATTCCGACATTTGCTACCCGTCGCGGCATGTTTGGAGGCAAATGTCGGAATTAGCAGGACCACTTGCAACTTTATGTTTCTAGTGGAGCTTTTGAATTTGACATTCGAGATCGAACTCGCCGCCAGGGGGACTCGAATGTCAAATTTGCTCCACTAGCCCCCTTCTTCCGGCAAGACGGGCAGATACGATTGACAGGCCCCTCCTCATAATATATTATTCAATTGATTTGTTGAATACAGAAAGGACGCGCATGTCGCCCCTCGCTCTCCTTGCCGGACTCGCCACCGGCCTCATGCTGGGACTGTTCGGCAGCGGGGGCTCGATCATCACCCTGCCCGCCCTGCTCTATCTGCTGGATATCCCGACCAAACCCGCCATCGCCATGAGTCTTGGAATCGTGGCGGTCACGGCGGCCATGGCAGCCATTACCCACTGGCGGCGCGGCAATATCAACATGCCCGTGGCTGCCGTCTTTGGGCTTTTTGGGGTGGCTGGTACCTATGGCGGCGCCAAGCTGGGCGTCATGATGCCTGATCTGGTGCAGTTGCTGCTGTTCGCCGTCATCATGCTTGCCGCCGCATGGCGAATGTTCAAGCCCGGCCAGCCCGAACAAGCAATGGATGCCATGTTCCGCATCGACTGCTCCGGCACGGCTTCGCTGGTTTGTTTCGATTACATGCGAGTCGGACATGTGGCGATGCATGGCATCGTGGTTGGCGTATTGACCGGCATGGTTGGCGTCGGCGGCGGCTTCCTGATCGTGCCCGCCTTGGTTTTGCTCTCGGGTCTTCCCATGAAGCAGGCCACAGGAACATCTTTGGTAATTGTCTCGGCGAAATCCCTTGCTGGATTTGTGGGGTATGCGGGAACCATCGCCATCGACTACAATCTGATGGTCATCTTCACCGCCGTAGCGATAGCCGGAAGCTTTGCGGGAACGGCCGTCTCGAAGCGGCTGCCTGCGGAAAAACTGAAGAAGGGCTTCGCCTTCTTCCTGGTGGTCGTGGCCGGCTACATCGTCATCAAGGAAACCTTGCTGGGATCGATATGAAAATCACCCTGGTCTCGAAGAATCCGCCGGGCGGGCGCTGCACCCTCTATGGGTCCTATGCCAGGGTCATCGCCGAAGCGCTGAACGGCGCGGTGGAGATTGTCTTTCCTGAACCCGAGGCGGCCCTTCAACCGCCCGCTCTGTTGATTGATGGGCTAAATCTCGAACCTGCCGACGGGCTGATGCTGACACCATCGGAACTGCAAGAAGGGCTGGGCTGCGTCACCCCTCCCGGCCTGCTGAAGCGATTGGAAGAGGCCGAGGCAGAATTCATGAAGGAATGCGGAGCGTAACCGGGGACTTTTCGTGAGCGGGGCATCGGTTGGACCGGATAGATATCAGGCATGGCGCGCCTCGACGCTTGGACAAATCACCGAACGGCTGGAACAATCCCTGCTGCTCGAACTGGCCGGTTCCGTGCAGGGCAAGGACATTCTCGATCTTGGCTGCGGCGACGGGCATCTTCTGGCTTCTTTACGAGAACTCGGCGCCAAGGCCAGCGGGATCGATACCGATAGCGCGATGGTGTCCTGCGCCAGAGTCCTTAACCCAGACGCCGACATCCGCCTGGCCGACGCCGCCCATTTGCCTTATGCAGATGAAAGCTTCGATCTGATCGTTGCCAACACGCTGCTGTGTCTGATCTTAAGCCCGCACTCCGTTCTGGCCGAAGCAAGGCGCGTGTTGCGTCCTGGCGGTGGTCTTCTGATCGGCGAGTTGAACCGCTTAAGTATTTGGGCACTGTCGCGGCGCATCCGGGGTTGGCTCGGGTCCCCCCTCTGGGCCAAGGCCCGCTTCAGCACTGCATCCTCGCTCTCTGCCGAATTGGCCCTGGCAGGTTTCCAGGTCGAACAGGTCAAAGGCGCCGTCTTCTATCCGCCCTGGGCCTGGGCCGCCCGGCTTCTGGCCCCGTGCGCTGTCTGGCTCGGAAGCCGGACGACCTTTGGTGCTGCCTATATCGCCATCACAGCACGAAAAAGATGATCCCCATGCAAGGCGAAAGAAACTAGGATGAAAGGCATGCACCCCCTCCTCACCCTCAAGGACACGCAAGCGCCTTCCGTTTTCCAGCCCGCCAACCTGCTGCGCGAAGCCAGGCGCCAGCGCGAGCTTAGTCATGACGACGTGCCCGAGCTGTGCCTGCTCGATCCCGACGGCGACATGGTGCGCTATCTCAAGCGAAGCGGGCAGGCACATGCTGTTTCCCACTGGGCCTGTTACCATTCCGAGATGTGGCGCTTTGCCTGGGATGGTCTCGACTTGGGCATCGTCGGCTGCGCCGTGGGCGCTCCTTATGCCGTGCTGGTGGCCGAGCAGATGTTCGCCAGCGGCTGCCGCTTCCTGATCAGCATCACCTCGTCGGGGCAGATTTCCCCCCTTCGTCCCCCCCCCTATTTCATTCTGATCGAGCAGGCGCTGCGCGACGAGGGTACCAGCTATCACTATCTGCCCCCCGGGCGATTCTCGAAGGCTTCTCCCCTGGTGCTGGAACGCTTAAGCGGTCTTGCGAACCTGGAACGCGGAACCGTCTGGACCACCGACGCCCCCTATCGGGAAACCGAAGAGGCCATCGCAGCACACCGCAAAGAGGGCATCCTGGCCGTCGAAATGGAAGCCGCCGCCCTTTATGCCCTCTCGACGGCGAAAAACCTTCCCCTGATCTGCTTTGCCCATGTCACCAACCAGATGGCACAATCGGGCGACGATTTCGAAAAAGGCGAGAACAGCGGCGCCCTGGAGGCGCTGGACCTCGCCGCCAGAACGGCCCGGGCCTGGCTGGATGGGAATACTTGAACGAGGAGACATCCGCATGAAGAAGTTCCTGCTCTTTTTTGCATTCGCCCTTGCCCTTGGTCTTTGCGCAACGCCCGCCTGGGCCGAGGGAAAAGCCGTGCAGATATCCGGCAAAGGCGGATTGACCCTGAATGCCCAATTGTCTCTGGCCCCCGGCAAGCACATCAAGGACGGGGTGGTGCTGATCACGCACGGCACGCTGGCCCATAACGGCATGCAGATCATCACATCCATGCAAACCCACCTTGCCGGACACGGCGTCAACACGCTGGCTCTGACACTCAATCTGGGGCTGGGCGACCGCAAGGGCATGTATGACTGCATGGTCCCGCACCGGCATCTCTATACCGACGCGCTGGACGATATCGGCGCCTGGCTGGCTTGGCTGAAGAGCCAGGGAGCTACGAAGGTGGCCCTGATGGGCCATTCACGGGGCGGCGCCCAGACCGCTTGGTTCGCCGCCGAACGCCCGGACCCGGTGGTGACCAAGGTGATCCTGCTGGCACCCATGACCTGGAACGAGACCAGTGCGCGCGAGCAGTATCAGGCGCGCTTCGGAAAATCCCTGGATGAGCCTCTCGCCAGGGCCTTAGCCCTGGTCAAGGCAGGCAAGGGCGGCGAGATGATGGCGCAAACGGATTTCCTGGCCTGTCCGGCCACCAGCGTCAGCGCCGCCGCCTTCGAAAGCTATTATCGGGCCGAGCCCCGCTTTCATACCCCTGCCCTGCTGCCCCGCATCCGGGTGCCGGTGCTGGTGGTGGCGGCTAGCGACGATCAATTGATCAAAGGCCTGCCCGAAGCGGTGAAACCCCTGGCCGACGGCAAGAAGGTCAGGCTGGTCACCATTCCCGACGCCGACCACTTCTTCAACAACTTCGCTGCGGAAGACGCGGCTGAAGCCGTGGCGGGTTTTTTGAAGGATTAAACGTCCTCTTCCTCGTCGCTTTTGTCGGGCGCCGGATGGGTGAAGGGCAAGGGCTCGTCGTCGTCATCATCGTCGTCGTCATCATCGTCGTCGTCCGAGTCCTCATCGTCATCGTCGTCGTCGGCATCATCCTCGTCGTCTTCCGGATCGGCCTTAGCCTCCGAAGGCTCCTCGATCATCGGCTCGATGGCCTCCTCCTCGACGCTGCCTTCGGCGGCCACCGTGGGCCCCGCCTCGGGAAGGGCGGCATCCTCATGGGCCGAGGCGCCGTACATCGTGGGACGCGAATCCAAAAGGCCCGAGGCCTTCAATTCCTCGACACCCGGCAGATCGTCCGTGCTTTCCAGCCCGAAGTGATCGAGGAAAGAAGGCGTGGTCACCCACATCACCGGGCGGCCCGGCACCTTCTTTCGCCCACGGGGCTTGATCCATCCCGCTTCGAACAAGGTGTCCAGCGTGCCCTTGGACAAGGCAACACCGCGTATTTCCTCGATCTCGGCCCGGGTCGAGGGCTGATGATAGGCGATGATGGCCAGCGTCTCGACGGCGGCCCGAGAGAGGCGCCGGGTTTCCGTTCCCTCGATCTTCAGGGCCGAGCCCAGATCGGGCGCGGTGCGGATGACCCAGGTCTCGCCCACGCGAAACAGATTGATTCCGCGATTGGCATATTGGCTGCGCAGGGTTTCCAGCAATTCCGGCACGTCGGCTTCGGGCGGCAGTCGACTGGCGATGGCCTCGACGCTCATCGGCTCGGCCGATGCAAACAAAAGCGCTTCCACGATGCGCAGACTGCGAAAGGAATCGTAAGGGCCGGGCTGATTGGCCTCGAAGACCTTCTCGACTTCAGAAAGGGCTTCCCCCTCGTCCTGGCCGGAAAGGGCTTCTTCCAGCGCTTCGAGATCGTCAAGTCCCGCCTCGCCTTCCTCAAGCGCTTCGGGATGGAGGGGCAGATCGTCTTCGGATATATCGGTCATGAGGGTGCTTCGGATGAAGTTGGGGCGGAAACGCCGCCCGGACGGATATAGATGGGTTCGAACGGCCCTTCCTGGCGCAGCTCCAGCTTGCCAAGACGAGTCAATTCAAGGGTGGCCACGAAGGACGAGGCCAAAATCGAGCGGGACAGAAGGCCATTGCCGACCAGATCGGTGGGCAGGAAGCTGAACAGGGTATGCCAACCCGGCACGCGCCCGACCAGATGCTCCAGGCGTTTCAAGGCCTCGTCGATGGCATAAAGCTCCATAGCCTCGATGGTCATGGTCGAGGACTGCTCGCGCCGTTTGAAATCGGAATAGGATTTCAAAAGCTCGTACAGCGTCAGGTCATAGACCACCAGCCGCTCGGGCCGCAAATCCTCGGGCATGCCGCGCTTGAAGACATCGATGCCCAGGCGCGGCAGGGCCATCAGGCGCTTGCCCGCCGCCTGCATGGCTTCCAGGCGCTGCAATTGGTAGGTCAGCGCCGCCGCCATGTCGGCCGCCGAGGGCTCCTCGCCCGCCGGAGGCTCAGGCAACAGCAGGCGCGACTTTAGATAGGCCAGCCAGGCCGCCATCACCAGATAATCGGCGGCCAGTTCCAAATGGGTGTGGCGAATGCGCAGAATGAAGGCCAGATACTGATCGGCCAGTTGCAGAATGGAAATGCGGGTCAGGTCCACCTTCTGCTCGCGGGCCAGGGCCAGCAGCACATCGATCGGGCCTTCATAGCCCGCAATGTCGATGACAAGCGTGGTCGCAGCGTCCTCGTCCTTGCGCCGCTGGTCGTCTTCCTCGAACAAGGCCTCGTTGTCGCTCATTGCAGTCCCGTCAGTGCCACGAATTGTCCGGCCAGCCATTCGGCGGGCAGGCCGACCAGAGGCCCCAGGATGTTCAGATGAAAGCCCAGGACCAGGCCAAGAAGCGGCAGGATGAACAAAACGCCCAGCAGGATCAATAAGCCTGCGCGTTCCGTGCGTGCGAATCTTATCCCCAGGGGCCTGGGCAGCAGGCCGGCCAGAATGCGCCCCCCATCCAGGGGAAGCAAGGGCAGAAGGTTGAACACAGCCAATACGCAGTTGATTTGAATAGCATTATAAAGATTTGCCCCCAGCCAGCGCCAAGCCAGATCGACCTCGTCCCCCATCAAGATGGGGGTCAAAGGGGTCAAAAGCAGGGCCGAAACGAAGGCAAGGGCCAGATTGATTCCAGGACCCGCAGCCGCCACCAGGACCATGCCGAAGCGGGGATTTCTAAGATTGGCCCCATTCACCGGCACGGGTTTGGCAAAGCCGAAGAGAATCGGCGCCCCGGTCAGAATCAGCAGGCCGGGCAAAATAACGGTCCCGAAGGGGTCGATATGGCGGATGGGATTGAAGGTCACGCGGCCCAACATCCAGGCCGTCTGGTCGCCCAGTTTCCAGGCGACAAAACCGTGCGCCGCCTCGTGAAGCGTGATGGCCAGCAAGACAGGCACCACCCAGGCGGAAATCAGCAGCAGATCGGGCAGGAATTCAGGCATCAGACAAAAGCTGTTCGAGATCGGCTAGGCTTGCCGTTTCATCGCTTTCGGAAAGCATGGCATAGGCCCGTTCCAGCCGCTCGTTGCTGGCCCGCGACAAGGCAGGCGCTGCGGCCAGCACCTCTTGCATTTGGTCCATCTTGCCGTTGCAGTGAAGCACGGCATCGCACCCGGCCTTCAGCGCCGAAGCGGTTTTTTCCGAGTAACTGCCCGAAAGCGCCTTCATCGACAGATCGTCCGAAATCAAGAATCCCTTGAAGCCCATCGCCTTGCGAATCAGTTGGGTAATGACGACCGAAGACGAGGTGGCTGGGTGTCTGGCGTCCAGGGCCGTATAGACGATATGGGCGGTCATCGCCATGGGCGCATCGGCCAGGGCTTGAAACGGAATAAAATCGCTGCGCTCCAAAGTCTGGGCATCGGCATCGACCACGGGCAGGGCCTCGTGGCTGTCGACGCGGGCGCGGCCGTGCCCCGGAATATGCTTGATCATGGGAATGACCCCGGCATCCAGAAAGCCCTCGATGGCCGCACGGCCAAGCTCGGCCACCAGGGCTGGCGAATGGGAATAGGCCCGGTCGCCGATCACGTCATGAGCCCCCGCCGAGGGAACATCGACCACCGGGGCACAATCGACATCAATGCCCAATTCGGCCAGTTCGCGCCCGATCAGAAGCGCATTGAGACGTACTGCCTGGCGGGCCCTAGCCAAGTCTCTGCCGGCCAGGTCTCCGAAGATGCGAGCCGGTGGGGCCTGGCGCCAGATCGGGGGCTTCAAACGCTGGACCCGTCCTCCTTCCTGGTCGATAAGGACAGGCGCATTATGATTAACCGAATTGCGAAGATCGGCCACCAACTCCTTGACTTGGCTTTTATTTACAATGTTTCTTGCAAACAGGATGAAGCCCAGTGGCTGGGTCTGGGAAAAAAGCTGAAGCTCTTCCGAACTGAGAGTTGACCCGGCGATGCCGACGATAGCCGCCCTGGGAAGGACCCTATCTACGGACAACGATGCACCCCTGCTTGCGGGCGGCCAACTGGCTGCAAAGTTGCTGGGCGGCTTCCTTACTTTCCAGGCTTCCTGCCCTTAGGCGATAGAAGATTCCCTTGGCCCCCAGATCGGCTTTCTGCACATCCAGGCTGAGCGCGCCCAAAAGATCGCTGTTGGCTTTTTGAATCCGTCCCCATTCCCGGCTCGTGGCGGCTTCATCGGTGATGGCGACCAACTGCACCAGCCAAGCTCCGCCCGCCGAAGCCTTGGGAACGTCGGCAATCTTGACCGTCACGTCGCTGCTCTTGGCGGCGGGCTTTGCAGGTGCTGGTGGCTTGGCCAATGGGGGCGGCTCCAGCGGCGCCGGTTCCGGAGGTGCTGCGGCCCCCATGCTGGGCGGCTGGGCCCTGGGCGTTTCCTTCTGTGACACCTGAGGCAGATCGGGAATGATCGGCGGAGGGGCCGAGGGAACAGGCGTCACAGGCACGACCGGAGCCACGGGAGCGGCTGCCAGGGGAGAGGGCATCGGAGGGGCTTGCGGAATCTCGGGCGGTGGCAGCAGTCGCTCGACCGGCTGCCTGTTTGCCTCCTCGGAAGCGCTCAGGCGATTATAGACCATCTTGTCCTGATCGGGCACTTCCATGCCGCCTGGCGTTGTCGGCTTGCTTTTATAGGAACGCTGATCCGCCTTGACCAGCGGCACCTCGGCCTCGCTCCCTGTCGACTTGGAACCGCTGACCGCCCACCACCAGGTGGCGACGGCTGCGCCTGAAGCCAGAAAGAACAGCAGAAACCACAAAAGGAAGCCCTGACGCTTCTTGCGCGGCAGCGGGCGCGGCGGCAACGCAGCGCCCCCCATTCCGCCGATAGCGCGATCAGGCAAAATATCCAACAGATCCTGGCCGAGTTCCGGCTCCATCCGCTCACGGTTGGGCTTGTCGCTCATCAGCGCATCTCCAAGACAGGTTCAACCCCGAACACTTTCAGCCCCGAGGCTATCACAACTGCCAGCCCGCGCACCAATGCCAAGCGGGCCAAGGACAATTCCGGCTTTTCGGCAATCAAAAACCGCAGTTCTGCTTCATCCCGGCCCCGATTCCACAGGCTGTGAAAGCCCCCCGCCAGGTCTCCCAGATAGTAGGCCAGACGGTGCGGTTCGTGCGACTCGGCGGCGGCTTCGATCAAGCGGGGCCAACCGGCCATAAGGCGGATCAGCGCCATTTCATCCGAATCTGTCAGGGCCGAGAGGTCCAGCCTGGACAGGGCAGCGTCTGACAGATCGTCGCCTTCGAACATCTCGGCGCCATGTCTGGCCACGGAACAGGCCCTTGCATGGGCATATTGCACATAGAAGACCGGATTGTCGCGAGACTGCTCGCGAACCTTGTCGAGATCGAAATCGAGCTGGGCGTCGTTCTTCCTGGTCAGCATGATGAAGCGCACGACATCCTTGCCCACTTCGTCGATGAGATCGCGCAATGTCACGAAGGTGCCTGCCCGCTTGCTCATCTTGAAGGGCTCGCCATTCTTGAGGAGACTCACCATCTGGCACAGCTTGACGTCGAGAGCCCCCTTGCCTTCGGTGATGGCCTTGACGGCGGCCTGCAAGCGTTTGACATAGCCGCCGTGGTCGGCCCCCCAGACATCGATCATGACGGGGAAGCCGCGGTCGAACTTTTGCTTGTGATAGGCGATGTCGGAGGCGAAATAGGTCCAGGTGCCATCGGATTTCTTAAGCGGGCGGTCCACGTCATCGCCGAACTCGGTGGCCTTGAACAGGGTCTGTGGCCGGGGCTCCCAATCATCGGGCGTCTTGCCCTTGGGCGGCTCCAGCACGCCGGTATAGATCAAGCCGCGCTCTTCCAGGCTTTTAAGCGCCGCATCGACGGCACCGGCCTCGACCATGGCGCGCTCGGAGGTAAAGACGGCATGGACGACGCCCAGCGCCGATAGATCTTCCCGGATCATGTCCATCATGGCATTGACGGCGAAATGCCTAAATTCGCCCAGCCACCGATCCTCGGGCAGATCCTTCCATATGTCGCCGTGATGAAAGGCCAAGGCCTCGCCCGCAGGCTTCAGATAGTCGCCGGGATAAAGTCCTTCGGGAATCTCCCCAATCTCGCAGCCCAGCGCCTCCAGGTAGCGCAGATGGACCGAACGGGCCAGCACATCGACCTGAGCCCCGGCATCGTTGATATAATATTCGCGGGTGACAGCAAATCCTGCCTTTTCCAGAAGTGCTGCCAGGGCATCGCCGACAACAGCGCCTCGGGCATGGCCGATATGCATAGGCCCCGTGGGATTGGCCGACACATATTCCAGATTGACCTTCCGACCACCGCCCATTTGCGAATCACCCCAGCCCGTCCCCGTTTTCAAAATCAGGGAAAGCTGAGCGCGCCAGAAGGAATCGGACAGTCGCCAATTGATGAAGCCCGGTCCCGCCACCGAAACGGAAACGACATCGGGATGACCCCGCAAACGTTCGGCCAAGGGTTCGGCGATGGATTTGGGCGCCATGCCCGCCTGCTTGGACAGCACCATGGCCGCATTGGTCGCCATGTCGCCATGGCTGGCATCCCTGGGTGGTTCAACCGCCACCCGCGAGAGATCGATGCCCTCGGGCACCAGACCCATCAGGGCATGTTTGACCACGGTTTCAAACTGACGAAAGCAATTGTTCATGGCGTGACCTGAAGATCGAACAAGCGGCGGTGCTCTTCCAAAGCGAAACGGTCGGTCATGCCCGCCACATAATCGCAGACCAGCCGCGCCGTCTCGGCAGCACCCTTGGCTCCCGCGCGCTCGCGCCATTCCTCGGGCAGGCATTCCGGCTCTGCCAGGAACAGGGTGAAGAGATCCTTGACCACGCGCCTGGCCTTGCTGGTCATGCGGTTGACCTTGTAGTGGCGATACATGTGAGCGAACAGGAAATCTTTAAGCGCCCGATCGGCCTTAACCATCTCGTCTGAGAATCCGGCCAAGGGACGCCCCAGATGGCGCACATCGGATGCCGTTTTCGGCTGGGCATCGGCCACCCGCCTTCGCGTTTCCGCCACCAGGTCCAAGACCATGGCGCCGATCAGTTCGCGCACCAGGGTATGAATGAATCTGGCCTGATCCAGAACAGGATGGCGCCTGGAAATTTCCTCGATCAACGGACCCACGATGGGAATCGGCCCTAGATCCTCGACCTTAAAGAGACCGGCGCGCAACCCGTCCTCGACATCGTGATTGTTATAGGCGATGTCGTCGGAAAGAGCCGCCACCTGGGCCTCGGCGGAAGGGCATGTGGCGAGTTCCAGATCGTGCCGGGCCTGATAATCCGAGATATAGGCAGGCATCGAGGCCATAAGCGGCCCGTTGTGCTTGACCAAGCCTTCCAACGTCTCCCAGGTCAGATTCAATCCGTCGAAACCGGGATAGCGCGCTTCCAGCAGCGTCACCACGCGCAGGCTCTGGGCATTGTGATCGAAACCGCCAAAGGGCTTCATCATCTCTTTCAGCGCATCCTCGCCGGCATGGCCGAAAGGCGGATGACCAAGATCATGGGCCAGCGCCAGAGCCTCGGCCAGATCCTCGTCCAGACCCAACTGGCGGCTGATCGAGCGGGCGATCTGGGCCACTTCCAGCGAATGGGTCAGGCGCGTGCGGAAATTGTCACCCTCGTGATAGACGAAGACCTGCGTCTTGTATTGCAGGCGGCGGAAGGCCGCCGAATGGATGATGCGGTCGCGGTCGCGCTGAAAGGGCGAGCGCGTGCGGCTTTCCGCCTCAAGATGGAGGCGGCCACGGCTCTCGGCGGCCCGGCTGGCGAAGGAGGCTATATCTTGGGTGTCGACCATGAGGGGGAAGGTACTCGCCCCAAGGGAAGGTGGCAACCCGCAAGAGCATATCCCGTTGCCAGGACACAAAAAGCCAAGCAGAATAAGTTGTTAAAGCTTGATCATCGGGGGATGTCATGAACAAACCGGCCTCAGCCGACCCGGCCCAGGCGATTGCCGTCAGGCAAGGCCGCTATGGTCATGTCATGTACACGCGCAGCGACATGTATATCGGCAAAAGCCTTGAACTGTACGGCGAGTATTCCGAAAGCGAGATTCAGCTTTTCAAGCTTCTGGTGAAGCCGGGAAACATCGTCGTCGAGGCTGGGGCCAATATGGGCGGTCTGACCCTGCCCCTGGCCCGTCTGGTCGGCCCCAAGGGGCGGGTCTTTGCCTTCGAGCCCCAGCGCGCCATGTTTTACCTGCTAAGCGGCACCCTGGCCCTGAACGCGATTATGAATGTCGATGCCTTTCGCGCTTGCGCCGGAAAGGCCGGGGGGGTGGCTGGCATCCCCGTCCATGGCTATGCCCTGTCGGGCAATCTGGGCAATGTCAGCATGAAAGAGGCAAATGCGCCGGGAACAGAGCCGGTGCCCGTCATCGCCATCGATTCCTTAAAGCTCAACAAGCTGCATTTCATCAAGATCGATGTCGAAGGAGCCGAGGCCGAGGTGCTTGAAGGAGCCAGAGAAACCATCGCCCGCTGTCGCCCGCTGATCTATCTCGAAAACAACGAGCGGGAAAAATCGCCGAACCTGATCGGCCTGATCGACAGCTTGGGCTATCGGGCCTGGTGGCATCTGGCGCCGCTTTTCAATCCCGACAATTTCAACAAGAACCCGCAAAACGCCTTCGGGAACACCATCACCATCAATCTTCTGTGCATTCCCAAGGAAATGAAGACCGAGATCAAGGGGCTGCGCCCAGTCAGCGGCCCCGACGACTGGTGGAAGCCGGAGGAGACTGGGACATCCGCAAGCCGATAGGTCTGCTTACCTGTACGCCGTCTGAATGCGGACTATTTGGCGTATAATACGGTTTTTATTGACATGATCCACCGTGCCGTTGGGCAGGCGATGTGTTTGTTAACTTTTTCGATCTTATTTCCTTGCGCCTGACAATTTCCCTTGACGCAACACCCGCAGTTGAATATACGCAAAGTCATTACCGCCCTTATTGCGCCTAAAAGCCGCCCGGAACCCCCGGGCGGCTTTTTGCGTTTGGGTTGGTTTGTTTCAACCATCATCACAGGAGGCCCGCCATGGGTGGCTTCAATTCAGTCGCGGAGGGCATGCCCTCCGGGAATAATGTT
>PDZW01000053.1 GCA_002753155.1 Alphaproteobacteria bacterium WMHbin7 | reverse complement strand
TCCATGGTGCTGGTCGTGGTCTATGTGGGTGCCGTCGCTGTGCTGTTCTTGTTCGTGGTCATGATGCTCGACATCAATTTCGTCGAACTGCGCCAGGGCTTCCTGACCTATCTGCCGGTGGGAGCCGCCATCGGCCTGGTCCTTCTGGTCGAACTGGCCAGCGTGTTTGCCGGATGGCATGTCGCCCCCGAAGCCAAGGATGTGATCGCGGCCGCCACACCCGATCTCATGCAGGTCACCAATACCGAGGCCTTGGGGCAGGTCATCTACACGAAATATGTCTATCTCTTCCAGGCCTCGGGCATGATCTTGCTGGTCGCCATGGTGGGCGCCATCATGCTCACACTTCGTAAGCGTCCGCAGACCAAGCGCCAGAGCGTTGCCGCTCAGTTGGCGCGCAAGAAGGAAGATACGCTGGAAATCCGTAAAGTCGGTGTGGGCGGGGGAATCGGATGATGTTTGCCATCGGCCTGTCCCACTATCTCACGGTTGCCGCAGCCCTGTTCACCCTGGGCATCCTCGGCATCTTTCTCAATCGCAAGAACGTGATCGTCATTCTGATGTCGGTCGAGTTGATGCTGCTGGCGGTCAATCTCAATCTGGTCGCTTTTTCGGCGCATCTTCACGATCTGGCCGGTCAGGTCTTCTCGATGTTCATTCTCACCGTCGCCGCCGCCGAGGCCGCCATCGGCCTTGCCATCGTGGTGGTCTTCTTCCGGAATCGGGGGACGATCGCGGTCGAAGACATCAACCAGATGAAAGGGTGACGGATATGTCGATGACGCTTGCCGTCTTCCTGCCGCTTCTGGGTGCGGCCATTGCGGGCCTGATGAATCGCCGCCTGGGCAATCTGGGTGCGCAGATCGTGACCTGCTCGGGCGTGGGCCTGGCCGCTCTGCTGGCCATTCCGGTCTTTCTGGATGTCGCACTTGGACACAATCCGCAGACCGTGGTTCTGCTGGATTGGGTCAGTTCGGGCGATCTTCAGGTGCGCTGGGCGCTTAAATTTGACACGCTGACCGCCGTCATGGTGCTGACCGTGACCTGGGTCTCCTTCATGGTGCATGTCTATTCCATCGGCTATATGCATCACGACGGCTCGATCCCCCGGTTCCAGTCCTATCTGTCGCTGTTCACCTTCTTCATGCTGATGCTGGTGACGGCAGACAATCTGGTGCAGATGTTCTTCGGCTGGGAAGGGGTGGGCGTTGCCTCGTACCTGTTGATCGGTTTCTGGTACGAACGTCCCAGCGCCAATGCCGCCGCCATCAAGGCCTTTCTGGTCAACCGTGTGGGCGATTTCGGGTTTGCGTTGGGCATCTTCGGCGTCTTCGTGCTGTTCGACACCGTGCATCTGGATACCATCTTCGCCGCCTCGGCTTCGATGGCCAACGCCCGCATCGAGTTCCTGGGGCTCGAACTTCCGGCCATGACCACGCTTTGCCTTTTGCTCTTCGTGGGCGCCATGGGCAAGTCGGCGCAGTTGGGGCTGCATACCTGGCTGCCAGACGCCATGGAAGGCCCAACCCCGGTTTCCGCCCTGATCCATGCCGCAACCATGGTCACGGCGGGCGTTTTCATGGTGGCCAGGCTTTCGCCTTTGTTCGAACAGTCGGAAACCGCCCTGATGGTGGTGACCATCGTCGGCGCCAGCACGGCTTTCTTTGCCGCCACGGTCGGCTGTGTGCAGAACGACATCAAGCGCATCATCGCCTATTCCACCTGTTCGCAGTTGGGCTACATGTTCTTCGCCTGCGGCGTTTCGGCCTATTCGGCGGGCATCTTCCATCTGATGACGCATGCCTTCTTCAAAGCACTCTTGTTCCTGGGTGCCGGGTCGGTGATCCATGCTATGTCTGACGAGCAGGATATCCGCAAGATGGGCGGCATCTGGAAGCATATCAAGGTGACCTGGATGCTGATGTGGATCGGCAATCTGGCCCTGGCGGGCATTCCCTTCTTTGCGGGTTATTATTCCAAGGACACGATTCTGGAAGCCGCCTGGGGGGCGGGAACGCCGGTCGGCCAGTTCGCCTTCTGGGTCGGTTCTCTGGTTGCCTTCATGACCGCCTTCTATTCCTGGCGCCTCTTGCTGCTGACCTTCCACGGCAAACCCAGGGCCGACGATCATGTCATGGCGCATGTCCATGAATCGCCGCCGGTGATGATCGTACCCCTGATCGTGCTGGCCATCGGCGCCATCTTCGCGGGTGCCTTGGGCTATGAGTTGTTTGTCGGCCACGACCGCGCCACCTTCTGGGGCGAGGCGATTGCCGTGCTGGCCGCCCATGATTCGGTCGAGGCGGCGCATGCCGTGCCTGCCTGGGTCAAGACCTTCCCGGTTTTCCTGGCGGTGTCGGGTATCGTGCTGGCCTATCTGCTTTATGTGGTGGCCCCCATGGTGCCCAGATTCCTGGCCGAGCGTTTGAACCCGCTCTACCGCTTTCTGCTCAACAAGTGGTATTTCGACGAATTGTACGACTTCCTGTTCGTTCGTCCCGCCTTCTGGCTGGGCCGGGGCCTGTGGAAGGACGGCGACGGCGCCGTCATCGACGGCTGCGGACCCGACGGCGTGGCGGCCTTCTGCAAGGGCGTCTTCCTGCGCCTGCAAAGGTTCCAGAGCGGGCTGGTCTATCATTATGCCTTTGCCATGATCGCCGGGATGGCCGTGCTGGTGACCTGGTACGTTTACAACCAAGCGGGATGAGACGGATATGACCGACTGGCCTCTTCTCTCGCTCGTAACCTTCCTGCCTCTGGTGGGGGCGGCTTTCATCTTGTTCATCCGCGGTGATGACAAGGTGGTGGCGGCCAATGCGCGTCATGTGGCGCTCCTGACCTCGGTGGGCACTTTCATCCTTTCCTTAGGCATCTGGCTCAAATTCGACAATGCCTCGGCCGATTTCCAACTGGTCGAAAAGGCCCAGTGGCTGCCCCAGCTCAACATCACTTACCACATGGGTGTCGACGGCATTTCGATGCTGTTCGTGATTCTGTCGACCTTCCTGACGCCCTTGTGCATCTTGCAAAGCTTCGGCTCGATTGAGAAGCGCGTGAAGGAATACATGGTGGCTTTCCTCATTTTGGAAACCATGATGGTCGGCATGTTCTGCGCCCTTGATTTCGTGCTGTTCTACTTCTTCTTCGAAGGCGTGTTGATCCCGATGTTCCTGATCATCGGCATCTGGGGCGGACCCAGGCGCGTTTACGCCGCCTTCAAGTTCTTCCTCTACACCCTGGCGGGCTCCGTTCTCATGCTGGTCGCCATGCTGGCCATGTCCTGGCATGCGGGCAGCTTTGACATTCCGACCCTGATGGGCATTCCCTTCCCCATTCCCATGCAGTACTGGCTGTGGCTGGCCTTCTTCGCCAGCTTCGCGGTCAAGGTGCCGATGTGGCCGTTCCATACTTGGTTGCCCGATGCGCATGTCGAGGCCCCCACGGGCGGCTCGGTCATCCTGGCCGGCGTGCTCTTGAAGATGGGTGCTTATGGTTTCATCCGTTTCTCGGTGCCCATGCTGCCCGAGGCCACGGCATATTTCACGCCCTTCATCTATACCCTCTCCATCGTCGCCATCATCTATACCTCGCTGGTGGCGTTGGCCCAGGAGGACATGAAGAAGCTGATCGCCTATTCCTCGGTGGCGCATATGGGTTTCGTCACCATGGGCATTTTCGCCATGACCCCGCAGGCGGTCGAGGGTGCGCTTTTCCAGATGCTCTCGCACGGCGTGGTGTCGGGAGCCCTGTTCCTCTGCGTTGGCGTGGTCTATGACCGCATGCATACGCGCGAGATAGCGCGCTATGGCGGCCTGGTTCATCGCATGCCGCGTTATGCTTTGGTTTTCATGGTCTTCATGCTGGCCTCGGTCGGCCTGCCCGGCACCTCGGGCTTCGTGGGCGAGTTCCTGGTGTTGTTGGGCACCTTCCGCGCCAACACCTGGGTTGCCCTTCTGGCCACGACTGGCGTTGTGCTGGGGGCGGCCTATATGCTGCTGCTTTATCGCCGGGTGGTTTTCGGCAAGCTCGAGCGCGAAGATCTGAAAAGCATTCTCGATCTTGATCTGCGCGAGATATTGGTTTTCGCCCCCTTGATTGCCGTCGTGCTGTGGATGGGCATCTATCCTTCAAGCTATCTCAATGTCATGCATGCCTCGGTCGATAAGCTGATCTCGCATCATCAGACGGCGCTGGCGCCGAAGCCCGCCCCTGTGGCGGAACCTGCCGCCGAGGCGGCCCCGGTCGATGTTCCGGCAGAGGCTCCCGCCGGAGCCGAAGCGGCTCCGGCCCCTGTTCCGGCTCCGGCTCCGGTCGAAGCTTCCCAGCAGACATCCGAACCTCAGCCGCAGCCCGCACCGGGCACGGAGAGTCCGGTTTCACCGGCTAAGCAGGAGTAGAAGGTATGAGCGGCGCATTTCCCGTCCTGGGGCCAGCGTTGCCCGAGATTTTCCTGGCACTTGCGGCCATGGCGCTTCTGATGCTGGGCGTTTTCGGCAAGGGCGAGGAACGTCCGCGTATTTTCTTCTACCTGGGGGCCGTTCTGCTGGTGATTTCCGCTGCCTTGGCTTGGCTGGTGACGCCCAAGGGCGGGGCTACCATTCATGCCTTTGACGGATTGTTCGTGTTGGATGGCTTTGCCCGCTTCGCCAAGCTGATGGTGCTGGGCGCTTCGGCCTTTACCCTGGCCATGGCCAGGGCCTGGTTCGAGCGCGAAAAGCTGGCCCGTTTCGAATATCCCGTGCTGGTGATGTTCGCAGCCCTTGGCATGAGCATGATGATCTCGGCCAACGACATGATCTCGCTCTATATGGGGCTCGAGTTGCAAAGCCTGTCGCTTTATGTTCTGGCGGCCTATCACCGCGATAATGCGCGCTCGACCGAGGCGGGCCTCAAATATTTCATTCTGGGCGCATTGGCTTCGGGCCTTATGCTGTTCGGCATGTCGCTGGTTTATGGTTATGTCGGCGCCACCGGATTCGATGCGATTGCCAAAGTGCTGTCGCATGGTCACGCCCCCGTTGGCGTTGCCATCGGCATGGCTTTCATTCTGGCGGGCTTGGCCTTCAAGGTGGCGGCGGCACCCTTCCATATGTGGACGCCCGATGTCTATGAAGGAGCACCCACTCCAGTTACCGCCTTCTTTGCCATCGCCCCCAAGATCGCCGCCTTTGCGCTGATCACGCGGGTTCTGGTTGGTCCCTTCGGCCCCATGCTGCCCCAGTGGCAGCCCATTCTTGTGCTGATCGCCATTCTGTCGATGACAGTGGGCGCCTTCGGGGCCATCGGGCAAAGCAACATCAAGCGCCTGATGGCCTATAGCTCGATCGGTCATGCGGGCTATGCCCTGGTCGGTCTGGCCGTGGGCAATCAGGAAGGCATCACCGGCGTTCTGGTCTATCTGGCAATCTATCTCGCCATGAACATGGGCGCCTTCGCGGTGATTCTGGCCATGCGCGTCAAGGGGCGCGCGGTCGAAGGCGTTGACGATCTGGCCGGTCTTGGCCGGACCAATCCTTTGATGGCGCTGGCCATGGCTTTGTTCATGTTCTCGATGGCGGGTATTCCGCCGCTGGCGGGCTTTTTCGGCAAGCTCTATGTCTTCCTGGCTGCCATCCATGCCGGGCTCTACACGCTAGCGATCCTGGGCGTTCTGACCAGTGCCGTGGCCGCCTTCTATTACCTGCGCATCGTCAAGGTGATGTATTTCGACGAGCCGATCGAGGCCCTGGACAAGGCCATCGGGCGGACCATGGGGGTGGTGCTGACGGTTTCCACCCTGGTGGTGGCCTTTTTCTTCCTGGTGCCCATGCCGGTGATGCGCCTGTCCGCAGCGGCTGCCAAGACGCTCTTTCCGCACTGATGACGCCTCGATTGCCCCCTCCGTTCGTTCTGGAAGAACGGGCGTGTGTGGGCAGTACGAATGACGAGGCCATGGCGTTGGCCGGGCAGGGGGCGCTTGAAGGCACCTTGGTCTGGGCCGATCAGCAGACCGGCGGGCGGGGTCGGCGCGGGCGCAACTGGGTCAGTCCACCCGGCAATCTGTATTTTTCCCTGATCCTTCGCCCCGATGTTCCCTTGGCGCGCGCCGCCGAACTGGGGTTCGTCGCAGCGCTGGCAATCCATGATCTGGCGGTGTGGGCAACGCCTAAGGCGGATATCCGTCTCAAATGGCCCAATGACGTGTTGGCCGATGGCGCCAAGATTTCGGGCATTCTGCTGGAACCGGCTTCACCTTCCGGCATCGTTCTGGGAATCGGAATCAATATCGCCCATGCGCCCAGGGATACGCCCTATCTTGCGGCGGCTCTTTCCCAATGGAACACGTCTCTTACGGCGGAGGCCGCGCTGGACTATCTGGCCCCCCGTCTATGGAGGCTGTACGAGGTCTGGCAAAGCCAGGGCTTTACCCCCATTCGCGAGCGCTGGCTTAAGCATGCCAAAGGTGTGGGCGAGCCCATTGAGGTGAAACTGGAAGATCGCACACTCACGGGCATTTTCACCGGTCTTGACGACCAAGGAGCGCTGATCCTGGATGGCAAAACTCGCATCCTGGCGGGCGACGTATTCTTTCCGAAGATTGCCAGCAAGCCGCGACTGAGCTAGCCTGATTTCAAGGTGGGTGATGCTATGACGGCATTGGAGCTTTTTCTCTATATTCTCTGTGGAATTTTGGTCCAGGTCGCGCTTTTTGCGCTTCTGGCCTTCAAGCGTCATTGGCAGAAGTACGACTCCTTAAAGCGCCGTTCGAGCGAGATCGAGGAAAGCGAGCCCAATGCGCCCATGCCTTCCTGGGAAGGGTTTCGCGATTTCAGGGTCGTGCGCAAATGCTTCGAGGATTCCAGCCGAAGCGTTTGTTCCTTCCATCTGGCTCCCGTCGATGCCAAGCCGCTAGCACCCTTCCTGCCGGGCCAGTTCCTGACCTTCAGGCTTGAAGTGAACGATCCTTCCGGCAAAGGCAGAGTGAATATCACGCGATGCTATTCCCTGTCCGACCGACCGGGGCTTGATCATTACAGAATTTCGGTCAAGCGCCTTTCCACGCCGGGATGTCCTGCTGGCCTTTCCTCCAATCATCTGCACGACAATATTCAAGAGGGAAGCATCCTTTCCGCAAAGGCCCCAAGCGGACACTTTCACCTCAAACCAGGCAGTTCGCCCGTCGTCCTGATCGCTGGGGGCATCGGCGTCACGCCCCTTCTTTGCATGTTGAACGCAAGCCTTCAAAGCGGTTCCAAGCGCGAGATATGGCTTTTCTACGGCGTTCGGAACGGAGCCGAACATGTTATGAAGGCGCATCTGGAGGAACTGGCCGCCAGGCACGCCAATTTCCGGCTGCGGGTTTGTTACAGCCGACCGAACTCATCCGACAAGATCGGCCAGGATTTTCAGCATCAAGGCCATGTCGATCTGACGCTGCTGCGGCTCAACCTGTCACCCAAAAGTTATGATTTCTACGTTTGCGGTCCACGAGCCATGATGGAAACTCTGGTGCCATCCCTTCATGAGTGGGGCGTTCCCTCACATCGAATTCACTATGAAGCCTTCGGCCCGGCATCATTGACGCAATCTGCCAATCCGCCTGTACCTGAACAATCGTCAGTCCAAGCCATAAGTGTTACCTTCAGCAAATCGGCCAAGACGCTGATCTGGGATAATGGCTCTGCCTCGCTTCTGGATTTTGCCGAGAAGAACGGCATTCGTGTCGATTCCGGCTGCCGGGCTGGTGGGTGCGGCACATGCCAGACCCCGATCGAATCAGGCGAGGTCGAATATCTGCATACGCCAGATTTCGATGTCGAACCGGGCTGTTGCCTGCTCTGCTCATCGCGGCCTAGTCGCGATCTTGTCTTGTCGGCGTGAGGGGGCATGAAAAAATCCATCGTCAAGAACGATGTGTTGCCCTTCCTGGGGCTTTTTGCCGTCCTCATTCTGGCCACCATGGCGGGCGATTTCGCCTTGCACCAGCTCAAGCTGGTCTGGGTCGGTCGCTATCTGGGAATTCCGGGAACCATCCTAATCCTGCTCTCGCTTCTCTATTCACTGCGTAAACGCAAGGTCATCAGCTTTGGCAATCCAAAAACCCTGCTCGGATGGCATGAAGTCATGACATGGCTGGGCGCTTGGATGGTGATGATCCATGCGGGCGTTCATTTCAACGCGATCCTGCCCTGGCTGGCCACCGGGGGCATGATTATCAATGTGGTCAGCGGCCTGACCGGGCGCTATCTCCTGGAACGTTCGCGCAGAAGGCTTGCGATCTTTGAAGAAAAATACCGCCTTCACGGCATGTCGAAATCCGAGGTCGAGAAGGAGCTGTTCTGGGAGGCCGTGACCTTTGAAACCATGGGCAACTGGCGGGCCATCCACTTTCCCATTTCCATTGTCTTCGCCGTTCTGGCCTTGGGCCATATTCTCAGCGTCTTTCTG
>PDZW01000052.1 GCA_002753155.1 Alphaproteobacteria bacterium WMHbin7 | reverse complement strand
GTTGCCGAGCTGAGGAACGGGCTTCAAATCCCTAGGATGAGACGGCATCTCTCCCGCTACCGCTTCCGACAGTGTAGCCGAAACAGCGGGATTCAAGTTACAAGGATGAGGTAAGCCATTGTATTTGAATAATTCTCACCCTGAGGAGCGAAGCGTCTCGAAGGGTGAGGAACCGTCTCAAAAGGGTTTTTCAGCAGCCTGCTAGAGCATATTCCGACCATATGCGATCACTGCGACCGTATATGGTCGGAATATGCTCTAAACCTCCAGCCGGACGGGCGGCAATTCCTGCCAGCGAAGCACGTCGAGCACGCGCCTTGCGCGCTCGATCTGATCGGGTTGATCGGCCGAATGCCGTTCTTCGAAAGCCACGCGCTCCTGCCAGGCGATCACCATATCCTTGGGCCGGTCGGGCTGCGCCGTCTCGCCGGTGAGCGAGCCGATGGTGCGGTCGTAATCGGGATGCAATTCCGAGGGAAAACCCACCATGCGGTATTCGTCCCAGGAAAGCGTGCCATCCATATAAAGATTGTAGGCGAATTCCGACAGTTCCCGGGGCGTCATGTTGCGCACATTGGGCCGCTCGTCGGGAGCGGGCAGCATCAAAAGATCGGGTTCGGTTCGGCCCGTCTCGTCTGCCTTCTTCTCCTCGGGCGACAAAGGCGGAACAGTCTCGGGAGAAGTCAGCCTGGGTTCGATGCGGCTGTCGGCCAGTTTGTCGGCAGCACTTCCCCGGCCCCATCCGAACAGGGACATGTCTTGAAAGCGCGATGCAGTGATGCCCAGCATAACTTCCCCGGATCAAATCCTCTCAGGCCGCCGCGATGTTCATGGCAAGGCGGGGTTCCGAGCGGCGTTCGCGTTTGGTCGCATACATGGCATGATCGGCCAGTTCCAGCAGGCTGTGATGCTCGTCCTCGGGACCATAGGCACGAATGCCGAAGCTGGCCTTGGGTGCGATCAGATTGTCGTTCCAGATGACGCAGCTTGTGTTGATAGCCTTTTCCAGCGTGCGCGCCCGCATCAAGCCGTTGCGCCAAGCCGTATTGACCAAAAGCATGGCGAATTCGTCGCCACCCAAACGGGCCACGGCATCGGTATCGCGCACGGAGGCGGCCAGCATGGCGGCAACATGGCGCAGCACTTCATCGCCTGCCGCGTGACCGAAATTGTCGTTGATGGGCTTGAAGGCATCCAGATCGATATAGACCAGAATGCCGCGCTCCTCACGCCTACGCGATTCAGCCAGGGCCAGCTTCAAGCGTTCCTCGAATCCTCGGCGATTGAACAGGCCGGTCAGTTCGTCGGTCGAGGCCAGACGCTCCAGCGCATCGATGCGCTCTTGCTGCTGCACCAGGCGCTCGCGGGCCTCAAGAGCCACCGACAACGCCAGATTGGTAAAGCGGCGCCCCTCGGACTCAGGGCCGCCCTGCTGGGGCCGCCCGTAATTCTTCAGATAGCGGGCGATACGGTCGATATTCGACACCAGATCGAGCGCTCTACGGCCGTCATGTCCCTCGGTGATCTCTTGCATGGGATTAATTCTCCAATTTGGGTCCGGACCCTTCTAGTCCGTCCCATCTCCCCGCAAGCCTCGTGCCACCAACAAATCGTTGTTTTTCAAAGGCATGACTTTATTTTGCCCGGCAAATTCTGCCGAGAGGCCCGAAAGGGCTCGGAATCTTTGTCCACCCCCCTCTATTTTCCGCCAGGATCGACGATATAATGAAGACGGCTCGTCGCCTTTCTCCTGACCGCGGATTTCGGATGCCCCTCTTTTTCCATCGCCTCACGCTTGCTTTCGTCTGCATGCTTGCGCTTGTACCGGGCGTCCTGGCCGCCGATCTGGTTCCCCATCTGGCGGAATATGCGCTGAGCCTGAAATCAGCCAAGCAGGGCAGTGGCATTGCCGCCCTCAAGGGCAGAATGCAGTTCCGCTTCGCCGATGTCTGCGACGGCTGGACAGTTGAAAACCGCACGGTCATGAGCTTTCTGGAAGCCGAGGGCGAGGAAGTCGAAACGCAATGGAGCTTCGTCACCTGGGAAGCCAAGGATGGGCTTAGCTATCGCTTTCGTGTGACCAGCCTGCGCAATGGCGACATGGTCCAGGAGATTCAGGGACAGGCCAGTCTGGAAGCCCCCGGAGGCCCCGGAAAGGTGCGCCTGACCAAACCCGAAGAGCGCACCATCCGCCTGCCCAAAGGCACCTTGTTTCCGTCAGCGCACACCAAGCTGATTCTGTCCGAGGCCGCCTTGGGGAAAACCAGCCTGCAGCGGGTGGTCTATGATGGCGCTTCGCTCGATTCACCCCAAGAGGTCAACGCCCTGATCGGATCGCCCAGAAAGCCTCAGGCCAAGCCATCTAATCCGCTGCTTGCGGGCGCATCCTGGCCCTCGCACATGGCCTTCTTCGACATCAAGGCCAAGGACGGGCTGCCCGCCTATGAACTCAGCCTACGCTATTTCGAGAACGGCATTGCCGACGATGTGATCGAAGATTACGGCAATTTCTCCGTCCGCTCACTGCTCAGCAAGATAGACCCCTTGCCGCGCCCCGATTGTTGACCCCTCCACAAAGCCGCTTTCCACAAGGCTCCCCATGACTCATGCCCATCTTCATTATCCGATTTCGGCGCCGCCGCCCCTGGGCGGTGCACAGGACGTAGCACCCGGAATCAAATGGCTGCGCCTGCCGCTTCCCTTCAAACTGGATCACATCAATCTGTGGCTGTTGGAGGACGGGCCGGGCTGGACATTGATCGATACCGGCATGAACAACCGCACCACGCGCGAGATGTGGGACGGCCCCTTGCTGGAACATCTGGACGGAAAACCGATCCTGCGCATTCTATGTACGCACATGCATCCCGACCATATGGGATTGGCCGGATATCTGGCGCCACGCTTTGGCGTCGAGGTCTGGGCGTCGCTGGCCGACTGGACCTTCGGGCGCATGCTGGCCCGCGATGGCGGCGATGATTTCATGGCCGTGCATATCGATTTTTTTCACCGGGCCGGACTGACCGGCGCCAATATGGACCTGGTGCATGAACGCGGAAATTCCTACGCCAAGCGCGCCATGGCGCCCCCGCCTTCCTTCCGCCGACTGCAAGGCGGCGAAACTCTGTCCATCAATGGGCAAGACTGGCGCCTGATCGAAGGCAACGGCCATGCGCCCGAACATATCAGCCTGTTCAATCCCCTTAGAAACATCCTGATTTCGGGCGATCAGGTTCTGCCCAAGATCAGCCCCATCGTCAGCGTCTGGCCGCAAGAGCCCATGGCCAACCCACTGCCTCTGTTCATGGCCTCGCTGGACAGTTTCGACCCTCTGCCGGACGATGCTTTCGTCCTGCCGTCGCATGGCCTGCCCTTTACCGGATTAAAGACGCGCCTGACCCAGCTTAGGGACCATCACCATCAGCGCCTCGATGAAACCAGACTGGCAACCCAGACACCGGCAACGGTCATGGATGCTTTACGGGTTCTTTTTCCCAGGGCATCGGACCCCAATGACGTCTTGTTCGCCTGCACGGAAACGATCGCGCATTTGCATCACCTGATGTCGCTGGGCGAGATCAGGCGCGAAGACGGGCCGGACGGGCTGGATCGGTATGTAAGGACGTAAGCTCAGGCGGCGCAGGCGGCGGTTTCGCCGGGTGCAGGGGTCGCGCAGTAAAGGCCATACAGGGTGCCGATAACTTGGCTCGCCTCATGGCCGCTCAGCGAATAATAGATCGTCTGGGCAGAACGGCGGGTCTGGACCAGATTGTCCCGGCGCAGACGGGCCAAATGCTGGGAAAGCGCCGACTGAGACAAGCCGATCAGCTTTTCAAGCTGCCCCACCGACTTCTCACCATCGGCCAACTGGCAAAGAACCAGCAAGCGGTGTTCGTTGCTCATCGCCTTGAGCAGCGTACTGGCACGGCGCGCATTGGTTTGCATTTGATCAAGTTCCATAACGGATGCCCCTCTCAACTCGTTTGTTGCATATACGCTAGCACTAATTTTGGTGATTTCAATCAAAATATTTGGAGAATTAAATTATGTACAATTTTGTTTCGTTGTTAGTTGCCCCCGCTTGGCTTGCCGGGGGGGCGAACTTAAGCTAAGCTGCGGCAAATGAAGGAGAACCCCATGCGCCGCGTCCTTTTGACGGTGTGGCTTGTGATTGCCATGACAGCCATTTGCGCCCCGCTTGGGGCCGCCGAAGTCATTACGGTCACGCTTGACAAGGCCAAGGTTCTCCGACTCGACAAGCCCGCCTCGGTGATCATCCTGGCCAATCCCGGGATTGCCGATGTCGTCTTGGAATCCCCGCGCTTCCTGTTCATGATCGGGCGAATTCCCGGCGAAACCTCGCTGACCATCCTGGATGCCAACCGCAATGAAATCCTGGCGGCAACCCTGGCCGTGGTGCCCGAGGATGAGCGCCATATCACCATTCTGCGTAATTGCCGGGGTCAGGGCGGCGGTAATTGTCCGCCTGAGGAAACCCTTAACTGCGTGGCGGGACGCTGCTCGTCTGTGATCTTGCCGGGAGCCGACAGCAAAACCACCGGCGGCGCAGGCGCTGGCGCTGGTCCGAATTAATCTCCCGGCGAGGGCATAACTAAGCCGCCATTGCGGCGGCGGCCAAGCATGCCGCAGGCATGCGCCCGGCGAGGGCATAACTAAGCCGCCATTGCGGCGGCGGCCAAGCATGCCGCAGGCATGCGCCCGGCGAGGGCATAACTAAGCCGCCCTGACCGGGCAGACCAAAGGTGTGCGCAGGGCACGGTCGAGCAGATGCTCGACCTCCTCTTCCCCCTTCAAGGGAAAAGCGAGACTTTCAAAACTGAGACGCGGCGACAGCCTTTCCTGGGGCATTCCCTCGGGCGTTGGCAAATCGATGGCAATGCGCGACGCCCCCCCCAACATGCGCTCGACCAGATGGATGCATTTATCCTCGGCCGTGGTGTTCAAAAGCAGGCAGAATTCATCCTCAGCGCTTTTGGCCATGAGGTCGCTGCCGCGATGGCAGAGCAGAAGCAAACGGGCTGTCTCGACCATCAGCCGATGCGCCGTTTCATAGCCATGACGCTGAAAGACTTCCTTCAGATTCTCGAGGCGGACGAAGAGAAGCGTTCCCGCGAATTTGGCCCGCTTCGAGAGGGCCACGATCCTGGGCAATATCTGTTCAAGCGCCTTGCGATTGAGAATGCCCGTGGCCTTATCCGTCCCGCCACCATGATAGAGCTCGTCATCCATGTCCAGAAGGCGGCGCGCCAGTTCGAGCCTTAAACGCAGTTCAAGGGCGTTATAGGGCTTTTGCATATAATCGTCGGCCCCGACGCCCAGGGCTTCGGTCAGGGCATCCTTGTCCGTCCTGGCGCTGTAGAAAAGCACATAAGTGTAGCGAGGACGTTTGATCGAACGGATGGCACGGACCAGACCCAGCCCATCCAGGTCGAGAAGGTCGAAATCCAGAATGACGATCCGCACATCCTCGGTGCGGTACCATTCCAGCGCCGCCGCCCCCGAATCCTCGGTTCTGACCGTATAGCCTTGTTTTTCCAGCCTGGAAGCCACGATCCGGGCAAATAAGGGATCACGGTCCACCACCAGCACCTTGGGGGCTGGGGCATAGCGGGCCTGGCTGGGAAAATTCTCTTCACCCATGAACGGCACCTTGGCGAAACATCAGACGCCTATTCTTAACCTGATTTCTGCGGGTTGGAAGAGCTTAATAAAGTTAATGCCGCCAATGTTTTTGAATATTTTCGAAGCGCTTGCCAACACAGGGATTTCCTGTATAGTCCCGCGCCTTGGTCTGCCGGGTTTTCCGGCAGGTCCTCCTTGTCGGCGGGTCGCCGGCTATGCCCACAGGTTGGGCTGAGATAATCCAGAAGGAGACTACCGAATGTCGTTCTATGAGAACGTCTTTATTGCGCGGCAAGACATTGCCGCCACCCAGGTGGAAGCCCTGGCCGAACAGTTCGGAAACGTCATCGTTTCCATGGGCGGCAAGGTTTCCAAGAAGGAATATTGGGGCCTGAAAAGCTTCTCCTTCAAGATCAAGAAAAACCGCAAGGGCCACTACATCCTCATGAATCTTGAGGCTGATGGACCGGCGGTCAAGGAAATGGAGCGTCAGATGGGCCTGCACGAAGATATCGTGCGCTATCTCACCGTGCGCGTGGACGAGCTTGAGGAAGGCCCGTCGGCCATGATGCGCTCGCGCGACCGCGACGACCGTCCGCGCCGTCCGGGCCGCGGGTTCGATGCTCAGGGAGACGAGGCATGATCAGAGAAGACAAAGATAAAGACGAAGGCCGTGGCGGCGCCGGAGGTGCTACGCGCCGCCCCTTCTTTCGCCGCCGCAAGACCTGCCCGTTCACGGGTCCCAATGCGCCGAAGATCGACTTCAAGGACATCAAGCTGCTTTCGCGTTACATCTCGGAACGCGGCAAGATCGTGCCTTCGCGTATCACGGCAGTGTCGGCCAAGAAGCAGCGCGAACTGGCCCAGGCCATCAAGCGTGCCCGCTATCTGGGCCTGCTTCCTTATCTCGTGAAGTAGGAGCAAGCCCATGGATGTCATCCTGCTCGAACGGGTGGAAAAGCTCGGCCATATGGGCGAGGTCGTGAAGGTGAAGGCGGGTTTTGCCCGCAATTTCCTTCTGCCTCGCAAGAAGGCCCTGCGCGCCACCAAGGAAAACATGGCCTATTTTGAATCCCAGCGGGTTCAGCTTGAGGCCACCAACCTGAAGCAGCGCGAGGAGGCCACCTATGTGGCCGCCAAGATGGACGGGCTGGCTCTCGTCATGATCCGTCAGGCGGGCGAAAGCGGTCATCTGTACGGCTCGGTTTCGGCCAGAGATATCGCCGACGCCATCGAGGCCCAGGGGTTCAAGGTCGAACGCAGTCAGGTTCAGCTCGACCAGCCGCTCAAGGTCCTGGGACAGAAGTCGGTAAGGGTCGCTCTGCATCCGGAAGTGTCGGTGCAGGTCAGCGTGACCGTCGCCCGCTCGCAAGAAGAGGCGGATCGCGAAGCCAAGGCATCGGTTGACGCAGCCAAGATGGCTGCCGAAGTGGTGCATGAGGAAGAGCCCGCAGAAGAAGCGGACGAAGAAGTCTAAGCCTTTCTGCAAAGGCTTTCGATGAAAACCCCTTCTGCGCAAGCAGAGGGGGTTTTTGCTTACCCCAACGGGCTTTCCGCGAACTGCGCCTGGATTTTCATGATTTCTTCCCGCCCAGCTTCCAGGGCGGCAACGCAGTCCACGTCAAAACGCTTCTCCTTGGCCGAATGCAGAAATTCGAAAGCGGCATCCAGACTCCAGCCATGCTTGTAGGGCCTGGCACTGGTGAGCGCGTCGAAGACATCTGCGACGGAAATGATTCTGGCCTCGATGGGGATTTCATCACCCTTGGCCCCTTTGGGATAACCGCTGCCGTCCATCGCTTCATGGTGAAAGGCCACGATGTTGCGCAGCATCGGAAGATAGGACACGCTATCCAAATGAAAATCGCGGCGCATGGAATCGATAATGGCGATGCCTTTGTCGACATGCTCGCGCATGACGGTGAATTCCTGATCGGTCAGGCGGCCTGGTTTCAACAGAATGGCGTCGGGAATGCCTACCTTGCCGATATCATGCAGGGGCGCAAACTGGGTTAGATACTCGATGAATTCGTCGTCGAACCCGTATTTCTCGGCCAAGCCCAGGGCCATCAGGCGCGAATAGCGGGCCATGCGATCAAGATGCCCCCCCGTCTCCTCGTCTCTAAGATGCGAAAACTCGCGCGCCGTCTTGACGGCAGCCTGAAGAACGCGGATCGACTGCATCTCATTAACGGCAGAAAGGGCGATCGCCCGGGCATAGGGCAGCAATTTATGGACGATCACCTCGGTAAAATAGCCGGCTTCCTCGGAATTGAAGAACAGAAAGCCGAAAAGCTCTCCATGATCGAAAATCGGCACTGTCAGGCTTGACTTGTAGCCGTGCGAGATCAGCCGCTTGCTGTGCAGGCTGGGCGAATCCTTGAACACGCCGAGATTATCCACCACGCGCGGGCGTTTCTGCCTTGCCACCTCGGCCAGCGAGGGGATGTCGTCGAGGAGTGCTGTGTAATGATCGAGCGGGCTTTCGCCCTGGCCTGAGCGAATAAAGGTTTTCAGCCGATGGGTTTTCGCGTCGTAAAGAGCGATGGCAATGCGTGAAACACTGGTCAGCCCCACATAATCCCTGATTTCATCGTGGGAAGAGATCAATCGCTGAATGGGCGAGCGGACGTCATCCGTTCCGAACGGATCATTCAGATAGCGGGCCTCTACGCCTAAAGGGCTTATCTGCTGGTCGGCATTGTCTGAAGCCGTCATCCACACCACCTTATTCTACAGCTAGATTAGAGCGAGAAGAGGCTTTGCAGCAAGCCTGTCGTTGCGACTTGAAAACATCCCCAGGAAGGGGGCTCGGAATCGAGGAGATATCCCCATGTTCCACTTAACAGACAGAAATTAGGAATCACCCTGCGTGAGAGGCGTTTGATAGTCTCGCGCCATGCCGACACTTGACGCAAATACCGCCCGCCCCACCCAAAACCCGGGCGACGACAAGCAACTTCGCTTCCGCCTGCCGCCGCGCAACGACGAGGCCGAGCAGTCGCTGCTGGGTGCGATCCTTACCAACAACAAGGCCTATGAGCGGGTTTCCGAATTTCTGGAACCCAAGCATTTCGCCGATCCGGTGCATGCCCGTATCTTTGAATCCATCGCCAAGCTGTTGGAAAAGGGCCAATTGGCCAGCCCTGTCACCTTGAAATCCTATCTGGAAGCCGATGGATTCTTATCAGAAGTGGGAGGGCCGCAATATCTGGCCCGACTGGCCGCCAGTGCCGTCACCATCATCAATACGCTCGATTACGGCCGGTTGATCTATGATCTCTATCTTCGCCGCCAATTGATCGGCTTGGGCGAGGACATGGTGAACGAGGCCTTTGCGCCTGATCTTGACGTTTCGGCCTCGGACCAGATCGAGCAGGCCGAACAACATCTGTTCGAGCTGGCCTCTTCGGGCAATTCCGAAGGCGGCTTTCAGGATTTCAACCATGCCATGGCAGAAGCCATCCGCATGGCCGAGGCAGCCCATCAGCGCGAAGGCAAATTGTCG
>PDZW01000051.1 GCA_002753155.1 Alphaproteobacteria bacterium WMHbin7 | reverse complement strand
TTGAGCAACCTGAGGGCTCCGCGCCCCGCCCCGTTGCATCACCGGACCAGATCGGTTCAAATGCCATTGGGACTCTACCGGGGGCCGGATGAAACTTGGGTCTCAGGTCACAATTTGCCAACAAGCGATCGAGATGAAACGCGCAACATTCGAGAGTCAGCGCCGCGCAATCCAGGTATGCCGTCAATGAGGGCAAAATTCCCGTCAAAACGCTACGCCTAATTCTGCCTTTTTGCAGCCTTTCTGACTCAAAAACCCTGTCCAAAACCGCCGGTAGGGCCTCCCCCGTGAGGATAAGTCAACGCAATCCTCTATAGTGCGCGTTTTTAACTTTGTGCCTTTTTCCTGATACGCCTCCCTCCAAAAAAGAAAACATTGGCATAGCGATTAAGTCGAGCTGTCTCTGATGCGGCACTTTCGAGCCATGCTTCACGACCAGGGAGGTGAAAATGAGCCCAAAAACTAGACTTACTCAGGCTGAAAAGGAGAAGCAGGCCAGGGAACGGCTGAATCGCTGCCTTGCCGCTATGCGCAAGCTTCAGAGTTCCAAAATCCGCAAGGTTGCCGCTTCCCTGCGCTCGATGCCTACAGAATGTCTCAAAATACACAGGAAGTTTGAGTTACAAGCAGCGTTGATGATCGCGCTTAGGATCGACCATAGGTTCAGAGGTTTATCGAGAATACGGACCCGTGGATACCGGTTTTAGGCCGATGCCTCAACGCCCTCGATATCGGGCTTGGCAAGATTGACCAACTTCAAGGTTGCAAGAACATCCGGCACTTTTCCACCTTCGCCACATGAAAAAACTTTCCCAAGAGTTCTTCCAACAGACGCCAGAAGCCCGGGATCGATCGACGGAACAACAGTCGTTGAATCCTCAAGGACTGTCAAAAGTTCCGGATCAACAGACCATGTCAAGTCATTGATGAATAACGATATTCGTTAATTTCTTGCTTGACGACATGCCAGAATTCACCTAACTTCCTCTCAAGGCTAACCCAGTCCCCTGGGGCACCATCAAAGACCAAAGCAAGCTGTGTTGTGTTGTGTTTTGTTCTAAGGGGTTTTGGCCGATGGTCGCTAGCCGTGCCGATAGATGCCTATCGCCCAGTGGAACTTCCACCCTGGGGCAATTTGCCCTTATCGACCCCACGCAACTTTTTCTGACTATCGAAGACACGGCCCAGCTGCTTCGCTGCTCTATCGACCATGTGCGGCGCATTTCGAAATCAGAACTTTCTTACTCGCGTCCAGGCAAAAAGAATATCTGCCGGAATCGGAATCGCCACTCAATCCCCTGCCGTTCATTTGGGATTGTCCCAAGGCGACAGTCATGGCTGTCTCCAGCGCCCCTCGATCTTTCTGATCTCCTCATTCAGGCGCTGGACGCCGTGCCCGCTCCCGTAGGAACGCCCGACATGCCCAGAAGCATGGCCGGTGAGGCGATCATGGACATCCTCGGGGATTCCGGCGTTACGGCACAAATCCTTGAAGGTGTGGCGAAAGGAATGAAACACCTTGCGCTGATCCCCGATCAAGCGGCGGATAAGCCGGTTGATATCCTTGCTGGCCTGCTTTCCATACCCCTGAAACTGGTCATAGGTAAGATCGGAGAACAGGCGCGCTTCCTTGCGCGAGGACAGATCGGGCAGCCCCGCCTCAATCAAAACCGGATGCAATGGCACCAGGCGACGCGAGGAGGAGGTCTTGATCCGTTGTTCCTGGTCCTGATCGTCAATCGAGAGGCACCAAACGCCCTCTTCCTGGCGGATGTCCTGTCCCTTCAACTGCGCCAACTCGCCAAGACGGGCACCCGTGTAGAGGGCCATCAGCATCAAGAGGCGGTAAGTCTTGCTTCTGGGCAGATTGGCCGGATCGAACAGCTTGTCGAGGTCGGAGAGGCTGAAGGCCAAGCGCTCGCTCTGTCCTTTGGGGATCGACAGCCCCCTTGCTGGATTGGCTGGGATGATGTCGTTGGTGGCGGCATATTCCAGAAGGGTCTTGATCAGGTTGACCCGCTTCTGGATCGAACCGGGAGACAGAGGCTTGCCGTTTCGCCCCACCGTTCTCACCAGCAAATCCTTGAAGGCCACAATGTCGCGCTTGACGATGGCCTCGACCGGCTTCCTGCCGATATGGCTCTCGAACTGCTGGATTGTCGATTTGACCTCGACAACAGTCTTGGCAGCGGGTTTGCGTTCTTCCTCCCAGCTTTTGGCAATCTTGGACAGGGTGTTCTTGGCGGTCGAGCTTTGTTGGGCTTCACCCGCAATGGCCGGGATGTTCGCCACTGCCTTGGGATCAAGCCCGAGGTCAGTGGCGGCGGAATTGAATTCAGCATCAAAGGGGCGATGATCGCCTTTCAGCTTGGCGTGGGCCAGAGAGAGATCGATGCTGATCCCACCATCCTCCCACAAATGGAACAGGCCCTTCACTTTGTCGGCATAGCGTTCGTCGGCATGGATGGCCGCCGCGGTCAGCTTGTCGAGCGCCGCTGCTACCTGGGTAGAGGTCCAGCCTTCGGGGATGCCGAAGCGTTCTGTCAACTTCTGGCGGATCGGATCGGGCGGGATAGCCAGCCCGTTGAAGCGCACTTGCGCCTCTGCCAAGCGCCGCTTGGCTTCCTTGGGGTCGCGGGTCTTCAAGGACCAGGCTACTTCCTTCTTGCCCAGGCGCTTCTGTTCGCTGGCCGGAACATAAAACCGGCACCAGTAAACCCCGCCGCGCTGATAGAGATTATCGACCGCCATAGTCCTTGCGTCCCCTCCTCGTCGGGACAGTTCCAGGGACACTGATCGGGACAAACATCGGGACAGTGACCGTCCCATAATGTGCCTGTTTTACTAGCTTTTTGCAATCTCTGGAGAAAATGTCCCGATGGCGTCCCCTAGGGGATGAAGGTGGGAACTGGGAAATGGCGGCGATGTTGCGAGCGGATTGAGCGTCCAAGGGTGTCGCCGACTTTGCAAGGTCTCGTCCACCAGACGCGCCTTATTTCTTCTCTGACCTGATCTCGAACACTGAAATCATGCCCTTGCCCTTGACTTCCAACTCACCCAACGGCACGCCTTCGAACCGGCTGGAAATCATGTTCCAGGTTTCCTCGCTGACGGCCAAGGTGCCGGGTTGGCTTTTGCCGCACATGCGAGCCGCTACATTGACGGTATCGCCCCAGATGTCGAACTGATAGCGCTCCTGCCCCACAACGCCCGCGATGACAGGGCCAAGATGAACGCCACAACGAACCGCCCAGCCCAACTGGGCATCCATCATCGCTGATGCCATTTCAAGGCCACAACGAACGGCGCTGACCAAGGGCTCATCGGATTTGTTCAGTAGGTTGGCGGCCGCCATAAAGGCATCGCCGATGGTCTTGATCTTCTCAAGCCCATGCTTGTTCACAATACCTTCGAAGCGCACGAACAAAGCATCCAGTCTGGCGATCACGTCTTCCGGTTCGTGCTTGTCGCAATAGGATGTGAAGTTGGCGACGTCGCAGAATAGAACGGCTACATTTTCGTGGCGCTTGGGGATCACTGTGCCGATGGCGCGGATTTCGTTGGCGGCAGCCTTGGGAAGAAGGGTGTTGAGCAATTCGTCGGCTTGTTGGCGGGCCTCGTGTGCTTCTTCCATGGCCCGCTTTAGCGCCAAATGCGTTCTCACACGCGCGCGAACCAGGGGGGGCGTGAAGGGCTTGTGGATGTAATCGACAGCGCCAACTTCAAAGCCCTTGGCCTCGTCATCCACCTCGGTCTTGGCGGTAAGAAAGATAACCGGGATGTCCGCTGTCTCGGGATTAGCCTTCAGGCGGGTGCAGACCTCATAGCCGTCCATGCCCGGCATCATGATATCAAGCAGAATCATGTCGGGCTTGCCGTCTGGTGCCGAGGCCAAGGCCAGGGCCTTTTCGCCGTTGGTAGCTACCTTGGTCTTGTAACTCGATTTCAACACGCCAGAGATAACCGCAATATTATCGGGCGTGTCATCGACGATTAGAATGGTTCGCTTATCGGTAATGTCGCTCATGTCTCTCAATCCATCTTAAGGCCAAGCTGCTGGACGATCCTGTCAAGACAGGCCAGGGCAGCACCAAAATCAAAGTCTCCTACCGCCTTTTGCATTTCATCAAGCAATAACGCAGAAATACAAGAGCTAAGTTGTTCACGGACTTCAAGGAAATAGTCAAGCGATTCACCGTCATCATCGCTAAACATCGCCCGCATTTTTGTAAAGATCGGCTTTAACGCCTCCGGGTCTTGCCCCGAGGGCGATACCTGCTGCGTTTGCGCAACGCTTGCCAGTGCTTGCTTGATGACGCCAATGGTGCGAGCCAATTCCAAACCAAAGGGTTCGACAAGCTGCACTGCCAGGGCCAGATCCTGCTGCTTGAGAGCATGTTCCAGTTCGGCGGCGCATTTTTGCATGGCAAGCGCTCCCAGATTGCCTGCCACTCCCTTTACCGTATGGGCACGCCGTTCAGCTGTCGAGATATCGTCGGCCATGCCGGAACGGATGGCATCAGCGGCATCGGCCTGCTGATCCGTAAAGCGGCCAAGCAGGGTTTTGTAAAGGTTGACGTTGCCGGCAACACGTTTTAAGCCCGCTTCGGTATCAACCCCCTCGATCTGGGGGATGGTTCCAGACTGTTGGACTGGTTTGGGGGCCGAGGCCCCAGAAGACGCGCGACCCGGGGTATGATAGACTTTCAAGGTTTGATACAGAGTGTCGGGATCAATCGGCTTGGTAATGTGTCCCTGCATGCCAGAGTTCAGGCAGCGCTCGCGTTCCTCGGCCATGGCATGAGCTGTCATGGCCAGGATGGGCAGATCATTGAAGCGTGATTCGGAGCGAATGCGCTTCGTGGCCTGGAATCCGTCCATCTCGGGCATTTGCAAATCCATCAGCACAAGATCATAAGGTCCGCGGCCTTCGCAGGCCATCAGCTTCTCGACCGCTTCCCGGCCATTATTGACAACCTCGATATTGACTCCGACATCCTCCAGCAATTCGACGGCGATTTGCTGGTTGATTTCATTGTCCTCGGCCAGCAACACCTTCAAGCCCGTCAAGTCGTAAGTGGCGCCGTGCCCCGATATAATGCCATCCATTTTTGTGTCGGGAGCATAGATCTCGACGAGCGTATCAACCAGCATCGATTGGTTGACGGGCTTGACTAGGAAACCATCCAGGTGCGCCGATTCGGCTTCGCTTCGCACTTCATCGCGTCCGAAAGCCGTAACGATGATAATGGCAGGCTTTGCCTTAATTTCCTTGTCATCTTTGATTTTGCGCGCAGCCTCAATGCCATCTAGACCCGGCATGCGCCAATCCATCAAGACGACATCGAAGGGATGGCCCTCACTATCACGCCGATGTACGGCTTCAATGGCTTCAGCGCCCGACGACACCTGATCGACCTTGGCGTTCAAAGACTTCAGCAAGTCGTCTAGAACCTCACGGGCCGAGGAATTGTCATCAGCGATCAGAATATTCAGTCCGTTCAGTTTTTCCGGAACCACCTTGCGTGCCTTGCGCTCGGTCATGCCAAACCAGGCCGTAAACAGGAACGTGCTGCCTTGGCCGGGTTCCGCTTCAACCCAGATTTGCCCACCCATCATCTCGACCAGCTTTTTCGAGATGGTCAACCCCAGGCCGGTGCCGCCATATTTGCGCGTGGTTGAAGTATCTGCTTGGCTGAAAGCCTGGAAAAGCTTGGCAATCTGCTCCTTGGTCATGCCGATGCCAGTATCCCGCACGCCGAAGCGAAGCTTGACCTTGTCGCCCGCGTCTTCAATCTTCTCGACTTTCAGGCGGATTTCACCTTTCTCGGTGAATTTGACGGCGTTGTTCAGGAGATTGATAAGAATCTGGCCCAGGCGCAACGGATCACCAACTAGGCCCAGGGGCACATCGGGCGCCACATCGAAGAGCAGCTCCAACCCTTTGTCATGCACCTTCTGCGATATGACGGTCGAAGCGTTGTTGGTAACGCTGTCCAAATCAAAATCGACGTTCTCGACTTCCAGCTTTCCGGCTTCGATTTTCGAGAAGTCGAGAATATCGTTGATGATGCCTAGAAGCGAAGTCCCCGCATTGTGAATCTTGCTGACATAATCGCGCTGCTTGGGGCTTAGATCCGTCTTCAATGCCAGATGCGCCATACCGATCACGGCATTCATCGGCGTTCTGATTTCATGGCTCATATTGGCCAGGAAGTCGGCTTTGGCCTTGGCAGCGCTTTCAGCAATCTCCTTGGCCTGGCGCAAGGCGGCCTCTGCCTCGCGTTCCAGGGTTACGTCCTCGATCATCCAGACGGTGCCTCGATTAAGGTCCTTGGCATCGACAGCGCGACCGCTCAAGCGCGACCAGAATTTTGATCCATCCTTGCGAACAAGCTGCTGCACACGCTGATGGATTTTGCCTTGCTTCAGGGCCTCGTAGACGTCTCCGCCACCCTTGGCGTATTCCTCATCATCCGCATACCAGATCCGGGTTGGCTGATTCATGAGAGCCGAGGCAGTGGTTCCAAAGATTTCGCCAAGCCTGCGATTGCAATTGACGATAATGCGATCCTTGATGAAGGCAATGCCGATAGTGGCCGATTCGAAAATAGCCAATTGCTCTTCGCTGGCCTGGCGAATTGCTTCCTCGACCTGCTTGCGGTCGGTAATGTCGGTTGCTATGCCGCACAGGCCGTAGACGTCGCCATCGTCATTAATGAGTGGCACTTTGGTGGTCAGATAATAACGCTCGGCGCCATCACGAGACGGAACGATCTCCTCAAACGTAGACGGCTCGCGCGACTCCATGACATTCTTGTCCTGGACGACGATCATCTCGGCGACTTCCCTGGGCATGACGTCAAAGTCGGTCTTGCCGATAATCTCGTCGCGGGGAATGCCGGTTGCCTGCTCATAGAAAGCATTGACAAGCAGATGGCGTCCTTCAGCATCCTTCATGAAGATGGCCGAGGTAATGCTGTCAACAAGGGTGCTAATTTGCCTCTGGCTGGTGCGCAACTCTTCCTCGGCACGCTTACGTTCGGTGATATCCATCAACCAGCCAAGGATGCCGTCTTCGCCCTCATATGTAATGGGCAGGAAGGTAACAAGCATGTCGCGGACATTTTTGTCCTTGTCGTAGAGATAGAGTTCCCGGCTCTCGACGATGCCGTCATTCTTCAAAGTCTCGTAGACTGCCGTCCGGTCCTCGGCGTGGACATAAATGTCCTGTGCCCTGTCCCCAACCTTCATGCCAAACATCTCGATGAATTTCGGATTGGCAAAGCGAAACATTCCCTTGGTCGAGAAAGCGATACCAATCGGGCTTCGATCCAGAATGCTTTGCAAGCGGCCTCTTTCCTCGGCAATCTGTCGCTCGGCCTGCTTGCGCTCGGTGATATCCATCAGCCAGCCCAGAATGCCCTCCTCTCCCTCGAAGGTGATGGGCATATAGGTAACAAGCATGTCACGTATGTTCTTGTCCTTGTCGAACATGCTGATTTCATGGTTCTGGATAATTTCACCGCTCGTCAATATTTTGACCAGCTCTTCGCGCTCTTCGGGATGGGCATAGAGCTGCGGCGACTTGTCGCCTGCCTTGGCACCGAACGTTTCCGTAAACTTCGGATTGGCGAAATGAATATTTCCTTTGGTCGAGAAGGCGATGCTGATGGGGCTGGTGTCAAGGATGCTTTGCAACCTGGCTTTTTCGTCAGCCAGCGCCTGGGCTGCCGCCTTGCGCTCGGTGACGTCTTTGAAAGTTACGACCGAGCCAGTGATAACGCTGTTCTTGGAAATCGGAACAGCTGAGTATTCAACCTCAAACGAGGTTCCGTCCTTGCGCCACAAAATCTCGTTTTCCACCACACTGGACTTGCCGTTGGCATACGCCTCCCACATCGGACACTCATGGACATCATATTCCTGGCCATTCGCTAGGTGATGGTGAATCAGCGCATGAATGCGTTGCCCAAGAACTTCCTCGGCTTGATATCCCAGCATGTCCAGAGCCGCCGGATTGATGAAGACGACATGCCCCTGATCGTCAGTTCCAAATATGCCATCTCCGGCGGAATTCAGAATCGAGCGGCTACGTTCCTCTGACGCCTGGAAACTTGCCGTGCGTTCTTCGACTAGACGCTCCAGTTTTGCCTGATAGGCCGCCAGTTCGGCTCGCGCCTTATCGGCGTCCTCGGCCAAGCCCAGAGCGGCGGCACGTTCCGCGCGCATCGTTTCCTCCGCCGCCTCTGCTTGCATCTGGGTTACAGACATTTCTCCTATCAGCCTGGCGAATGTTGTCAGAAAACCCAGAATGCCTGGCAAGCGCTTTTCATCCATGATGGGCACTTCGCCAATGGCATCCAGATAAGCCGCTTCCTCGAACCCAACCGCTTTGGCTTGGTTCTTGAAGTACGCTAAATCTGGCTTCTCAAGAAAGAACTGTCCCACAAAGGCGTTAGCGACATGGACACCATTCACAACGATGGGAGATGCGCAATCGGTCAGGCCGTTCTTGCAGCGATACATCGAAAAATCCTGCCCAGACTGCAGCTTCTTAGACAGTTCTGTGTCGCTTTCAACACAGCGGCGGCAGGTTTCCTCGTTGACCCGGTGGAAGTCGGTGCAAGCCCGTTGCCAGTTAGATGCGGCCAGAACGGTTGCTTCGGTGTCGATGATGGCGGCGGGAATGCCGACTGTGGTACAGAAGCTGTTGAATAGTTCCTGAATTGTCATGTTGCTGCCGATTTCGGCAAAGCGCTTTCTGATCCAATCTTCCTGCTGCTGTTCAGGCTGTTGCTGAAGGGCGGAAAGCTCTTCGCCCGTGGTCGAAGCGAAGACGGGGGGCCTGCCTAATTCAGCAGCCAGTGAATTGATCTCAGCCTTCAACTCGCCGATCCGCTGTTCACGTCCCATGGCTAGCTTGTTGAAGCGCTCGATTTCCCGAAGTTTTTCATCAAGCGTTGTCCTGGCTTCCTCGGCAAGCGTCCTGCTGGCTTGAGCCTCGGCAACCTGCTTCGTCAAATCCTGCGTGGCCCTTTTCAGCAGCCCTCGCATCTTCTCTTGCGCTTCTGCCAGCGCTTCAAATTCGCACCAGCCAGTAGCGATGCTGACCGGCGCGTCCAGTTGCAGCGCTCCGATCCTCGTGCTTTCTGCAATCAGTGACTTCAGGGGCTCGTCGATCTTCCTGGACAGCTTACGAGCCAGCCAGAACGAGGCCGCCAGCGTTAACACCAGCAATGCCAACAATAAAAGCGACTGGGTCGCCCCTGCCGGCAGAAAGTCGTTCTTTGGCGCGACGGCTACGGTAAAGAAATTGCTGCTTCGAAAGCGTGTCGGCGTAAAATAGGTAACCCATTCAGCTCCCTCAGCATCGACCATGTTGGGCTGATTCCAAGGTTTGTCTTGTTGCTTCCATTCCCTAAGTGCCTTGCCGATAACCTGGAACTGCTTTTCGTCCACTGGCTGCATCAGCACTTTGCGGATGGATTCCTCATTTTGAAGCGTTGGGTGCATGGGGGCGGCCAGCATCTTTTCGTCATCTGTCAAGATCGCCACGCGGCCTCTGGTGCCAGCGGACAAGCCGCGCATGACCGAAGACAGATCCATCAGCTTGACGTCGATGGCGACCACCATCGTCTTGCCGGAAAGCGTGTCTTTGAAACGCATCGACGCGGTAATGCCCGGTTCGTTGGTGTCAAAGAACGAATAGGGTTCGGTCCAGAAAATGTCGGTATCTGCCGTCAGATTCATGGCGCCCTGGTACCAGGGGCGCTTGCGGGGGTCGAAATCCGCTTCCTTCCATTCATCCTTCGTAATTGTATTCAGGCTGTTCCAGGTAAGCCACTGGTGCCGCTTGCCCTGCGTTTCGACATCCGTGATCTGATTGATCCAGTTTCCGTCCTCGCCGCGCAGAAGGAAGAATCCTCGGCCATCCTCATCAGCCATGAGAATGGCTGTAATGTTCTGTCGGTTCATAAGAACGGGGACGAAAAAGCGGTTGAATTGACGGACATCCCATAAGTCAACGGCCCGGCTGACGCCCCAGTCGCGCGAAGTCTGCAAGACGCGCTCGATCTGGCCGACCAGATTGGTCACGCTGGAACTGGCCTGATGGCTGACCCGGGCCATTTCGGACTCGGCCAGCTGGTTTATGGTCGGACGAAGAATTGTCAGATAGAAGACCGTGCCGAAGGTCAGCAGGATCAGGGCAACGATGCCTACGATACGCGCCAGAAGTTCGGTTCGAATAGACCGGCAATGATTGTTTTCTGACACTCAAGCCCCCTCATCCCCAGGCCAATCTCAATGCCGCCAACATTATTCCTAACGGCTTGATTTTCCAATAGCTGTGTTGTGGTAGAGCGTTGTCACATAATGGCCTAGGCAACACAGGGACTCTCGATCAGGAAATGCCTGTGCAGGGGCCGATCTGCTTTTGGGGGATCGGCGGGCGGGCCGGATGGCGTACGAGCAGGACGAGCGCCCTGGCCCGCCCGCAGGGGCCGTACTGAGCAGAAACGGAAGAGGCAACCTTTCCCTAATCATACCTTAATGCGCCCCCTTCTCAGTAACACGGGGGGCTCAAAATACATTCCCTGTATGGTAGCAGATTCAAGGGAAGGTGCAACCGTCTTCCCGAGCTGGCATCGCAAAGCAAGCCTCAGGCCTTTCCGAAGGCCTGAGGATCAGCAACAGCGCTTGGCGAGCCCTTGGCAGCCCCATAGGG
>PDZW01000050.1 GCA_002753155.1 Alphaproteobacteria bacterium WMHbin7 | reverse complement strand
GGCCCGGGGCAGCACGATATTCTTGATGGTCTGCCATTTCGAAGCCCCGCAGGCCAGCGAGCCTTCACGCATCGATTTTGGCACGGCGGCCAGGGCTTCCTCGGTGGCGACGATGACAACGGGTACGGTCAGCAAGGCCAGTGTCAGGGCCGACCAGAGCAGACCGCCGGTACCGAAGGTGGGATTGGGCAAGCGCTCGGGATAAAACAGCGCATCGATGCTGCCGCCCAGGATATAGGCAAAAAAGCCAAGGCCGAACACGCCATAAACGATCGAGGGAACACCCGCCAGATTATTGACCGAGATGCGCACGATGGAAACCAGCCGACCCTGCTTGGCATATTCGCGCAGATAAAGCGCGGTCACCACGCCGAAGGGAGCCACCACTACCACCATCAGCAGCGTCATGACGAAGGTGCCGAAAATGGCGGGCAGCACGCCGCCCTCGGTATTGGCCTCGCGGGGGTCGTCGGTGAGGAACTCGCCCCAGCGCGACAGATAGATGCCGACCTTATCAAAAATCGACAGATCGTTAGCCGGATAGAAGCGCACGATCTGCGAGAGCGGCGTCACTTTTTCCGTGCCCGTGATATCGGCAAGCGTCACCAGAACCTTCGAGTCCTGGTTCTTGATCTCCTGCGACTTGAGGGCCAGAGCCTCAAAGCGCACCTTCATCGCCAGGGCGGCTTGCTCCACCTCGGCCTCGACGCGCTTGGTTTCAGGGGCTCCTTCGCCATGCAAAAGCACGGCCTTGCGTATCTTCAAGCGTTCCTGGTTCAACTCGAAATTGACTTCGCCGATCTCGCCCTTTTCAATCGCCTTGATGGCCATGAAGCGCTGGCGCGCCTCTTGCTGCTCGCTTGAAAGAAAAGCGTAGGTCAGCTCGTCGCCAGAGATCACGGCGCCGTCCTTGGACAGCGATTTGATGCGCCCCACGAAGGCGCCCCATTCCTGGCGCTCGATGAAAAACATGCCGGAAGGCGTTTCCACCTTTTCGATCTTGTAATCCTCGATCCAGCGATAGTCGTCATTGTAGAGGTCAAAATTGCCGGTGCGCAACAAAACGCGCCTGGCCAGATGATCGTCGGCGATGATCCTGGCCTTCGCCGCCTCGGGCAACGAAGCCAGCCTTTCAGGTCCAACCTTGAAGGCCTCGCGGCGCGTGGGCTCACCCGCCACCAACTCGCCCGAGAGCAAGGTCACCACCTCGATCGGCTTGGGCCAGAAGGTGGTAATGCCGTTCCAAAACACCAGCACCAGAAAGCCCACGACCAGCAGAACGCCAAAGCCCAGAGCGCCCCCCAGCCCCCACAGGAAGGGTTCGCCCCTGGCGCTGAGAGAGGATTCGTAGCTGCGCCTTGCGGCAACGGCACCGGTCGTCGGTTTCACGGCAACAGCCTCCATCATCTCGCCCGGGTTCATAGCGCCACCGATTTCTTGCGGAATCGCTGGCGGATGATCTCGGCCATCGTATTGACCATAAAGGTCATGGCGAACAGCGTCAGCGCCGCCAGGAACAGGACCCGGTAGAGAGTGTCATCCTTCACGGCTTCGGGCAACTCGACGGCGATATTGGCCGACAATGCCCTGAGGCCGTTAAAGATATTCCAATCGATCAGGGCGGTGTTGCCCGCCGCCATGACCACGATCATGGTTTCGCCCACGGCCCGGCCCATGCCCACCATGACGGCGGCGAAGACGCCGCTGACCGCCGCCGGCAAAATCACCGAAATCGAGGTCTGCCAAGGCGTTGCGCCACAGGCCAGCGAAGCCGCGCGCAAATGCTCGGGCACCGAATTCAACGCGTCCTCGGCCAGGGTGTAGATCAGCGGAATGACCGCAAAGCCCATGGCGAATCCCACCACCAGCGTATTGCGTTGAACATAGGTATCGACCACGCCGCCCCGAGCCTCGACGCCAAGGCTGGTCAAAAGACCGGCCATCACCCAGGCCAGCAGGCCGGAAGCCATGACCACCGCCCCCCAACGAAGGAACGACAGCAACCCCGCCTTCAGATCGTGTCCCTGCGGCATCAAGCGCAGAACCCCCGCTTCCTCAAGTCGTGAAAGTGCTAGCTCGACCAGGAAGAACGACAAGGGCCAGACGATCAGCGTGAGGAACGGCACATCCGAGCCCAGCGTGCCGTTGGCCCACAATTTCATGTCGCCCGCAAAGAACAGGGCCTCGAAGGGACCCGAAAGCAGAAAGGACATCTGAAAGCCGATGCCCAGCACGACGAAAATGAACAGGAATTTTGCGACACCGCCCAGGCGCCGGACCACCGGCCCTGGCACCAATTGCCACAGATAGGCCGCGATCAGAAGGCATAACGGCACCATGACGAAGCCCAGGAAAACGGCGGCCAACCAGGTTTCCACCAAAGGCGCCATGACCAGGGCTGCGATGAAGCCCAGCACCACCGAAGGCAGCGAAGCCATCATCTCCATGCCCGGCTTGACCACGGCTCTGACCTTGAAATGCACGAATTCTGAGGTGTAGATGGCGCCCATAAGAGCGATGGGAACGGCGAACAGCAGGGAATAGACGGTCGCCTTCAGCGTACCGAAGATCAGGGGAATCAGCGAGAATTTGGCTTCAAAACTATCGGTGCCCGACGAGGATTGCCAGGTATAGGAAGGCGCTTCGTAGCCTTCGTACCAGACCTTGCCGAACAGTGTTCCCAGCGTCGTCTCGGGATGCGGGATATCAACCACCCACAGATGCGCCTTGCGGTCAGCCGTGACGGCCAAAATTCCATCGCCTCTTGGCGCCATGGCCAGACCGGTCAGAGATGCCGAGCCCTCGGGAAGCTTCAGCTTGAGAAGCGTCTGCTCGCTGGTCGAATGCCGAAGCCACAGATTGCCCGCCTGATCGGCGCTTAAGAATATCTTGCCGCGCGGGCTTGGAACGATGCTGGTGATGCCGGCGGGCTGGCGATCCAATTCATGCGTTTTGACCAGGGTGAAATTGTCGCTTCCCCCCTTTTCGATGGCGGGCAGGCGAAAGAAGATGTTGGTCGTGCCGTCATCCGCCGCCACCACCAGCGACTGCTCGCCGATCAGATAGGACAGCGACGTCAACTTGGCCGAGCCGGGAACGAGATCGAAGGTTTCGGCCAGCACGGGGCTTTGAATCGAGCGCGCATCATAGCGATAGACCGTCCCGTCCGTGCCCGCCACATAGACCTGATCGCCCCGATCATTGACCAGAAGGCTTGCCGTGATGAAGCCTTCGGGCAAGCCAGGAAGCACGACGTTCGTCACCTCGGTCGTGGACTTCTGAGTCATCATGTTGGTGCGCGTTTCGGCCAGATTGAGATGCACCTGACCCTGGGCATCGCGAATGACAAAGGCTTTGACGGGACGTTCCTCAGTGCCGCCGACACGGTAGTCGATCGCCAAAATAGCGACGCCTTCGGGGGCGACGGCCTGGGGCTCCTCGACCGAAAAGACCAGGCCCGTCCGCCTGATCTGATGGCCGGAAATCTTCGAATAGATGACCTGCCCGTCGGTGAAGTCGCGCTCGGAAAGCTGTTTCAGGCCGGATGGCATGTCGGATTCAGGCAGGATCAGGCTGGAAAGGCGCAGGCGTGCGAAACGCACGGTCCCATCCTCGAAGCCGAACATCATGTCTTCGCCGTCGAAGGAAGCGCCGAAGGAGGTGGCGGGTTTCGAGAAGGCGGCAGGCAGGGCGGGAAGCGCCGTCCCCGATCCCAGGTGTGACAGAAGCACCGAACCGTCACTGCCCACCTCGGCCAGGACAGTGTGAAACTCGTCCATCTGATAGGCCAGGGTTTTTCCGGTCGCTGCGGGCAGGCCAAATTCCGTTTTCGAGCGAAGCTCGGCCCCCGTGAACAGCGGCACCACCACCTGAACCAGGAAGATCATGATTCCAGCCACGGCCAGAATGACGAAAAGACCGCCGATGGTGATCGTCCAGTCGGCGATCTTGTCGGTCAGCAGCACCGACGTCTTGGTGCTCTTGTCCCGCTTCAAGGGAAGGATGGGGCCAGCCTTGGGCTTGGATGAAGGAATGACGGTCATGATCCGAAACTTCTTACTATGGCAACGCGCACGGCATTCTAGCGGCACACAACCGCCCCCCGCCAGAGGCGAGGGGCGGCGGCACCGGGTACGCTACCAGCTTACTTCAGGCCCAGCTTGCCCAGGTCCTCGTCGGCAATCGCCTTGGTGACGGGAAAGAAACCATCCTTGAGAACGATTTTCTGACCTTCCTTGGCGAAAACGAAGCGAACGAACTCGGCGCGCAGAGGCTCCAGAGGCTGATTCGGGTTCTTGTTCAGATAGACATAGAGGAAGCGCGAAATCGGATAATTGCCCGAATAGGCGCCCTCGGCATTGGCGTCATAGCACTTCTCGCCCGGCTTCTTCGAAACGGGCACAGTGCGCACGTCGGCGGTCTTGTAGCCCACGCCCGAATAACCGATGGCGTATTTATCAGAGGCGATGCCCTGAACCACGGCCGACGAACCCGGCTGTTCCTTGACGCTGTCGCTGTAATCGCCGTTGAAAAGGGCTTCTTCCTTGAAATAGCCGTAGGTGCCCGAAGCCGAATTGCGGCCATAAAGCGAGATCGGCTTGTTGGCCCAATCGCCGGAAAGGCCGACATCGCCCCAGGTGGCGGCCTGCTTGGCGGCACCGCCCTTGCGGGTCTTGGAGAAGATGGCATCCACCTGTTGCAGGCTTAAGCACTGAATGGGATTGTCCTTGTGGACGAAGACGGCCAAAGCATCCACCGCAGTGCGGATGGCCGAAGGCTTGTAGCCGTTCTTCTTTTCGAAATCCTCGATCTCCTTGGCCTTCATGGGACGGCTCATGGGTCCGAACTGCGAGGTTCCAGCGACCAGGGCGGGGGGAGCGGTCGAGGAGCCCTTGCCCTCGATCTCGATCTTCACGTTGGGATACAGGGCGTTGTAGCCCTCGGCCCACAGGGTCATCAGGTTGTTCAGCGTGTCCGAGCCGATCGACTTCAGACTGCCGGAAACGCCGCTCACCTTCTTGTAATCGGCAAGCTTGGCATCGACGGTCTGAGCCTGGGCGGCGAAGGAAGCCCCCATCAACAGGGCTGCCGCAAGGGCGGTCGTCTTCATCATGAGCTGAGGCTCCTTGGTTGATTCTGTCAAAACGAGCGCCCGATCAACCGGCGGAAGCCGAGCGCCTTGCAGCCCCGATCCTAAGAAGAAGTAATGGCCGTTTGATTTCAGTTTTGTGAAGCTTTTGTGACAATCGCCGCTAGCGACTCAATTTATCTGTTTAATATCAATTGCTTATCTTTGAATCGGCAAACTCGACGGTGACCCGCCGGTTATGACGGCCTTTATTCTCGATTCGGGCCACCGACAAAGGCCCGATCTCGCCCGTGGCACTGACATGCGTCCCTCCGCAGGGCTGCAAATCAAGTGCGCCGATGCGGATCAGCCGGACATGGCCGCTGCCCTTGGGCGGGCGGATCGTGAAGGTTTTGATCAGATCGGGCCGCGCCTCAAGTTCGTCGTCGTCGATCCATTCCGAGGTCACGGGAACATCCTCGGCGACCAGTTGATTGAGCTTGAACTGCAAGCTGTCCTTGTCGAGCTTGGCCCCTTCATCGAGCGCAAAGTCGATGCGCCCCTTGTCGTCCCCGACCTGTGCCCCCGAAATCTGGCCGGGAACGAAGGCAGACAGCAAATGCAGCGCGGTATGCAGACGCATGAAGCGGTGACGTCGGCGCCAATCGATGACGGCGTCGACCAGCAGACCGGGTGCAATATGGCCCGGCCCGGGGGCCAGGATATGCAGAATCTCGTCGGAAGAGGCTCCCTTCTGGGTATCCACCACCAGCCGGATGGCGCCATCGGGCAGCCGGATGACACCTGAATCCCCCGGTTGCCCCCCGCCCTGGGGATAAAAAACCGTACGATCCAGGCACAGGCTGTCCCCCTCGACACGGGTGATTCGGGCAGCGCAGGCGCGCATATAGGGATAATCGCGAAAGAGGGGTGTGCAGGCGGCCATGATGACCTCTCGAACCGGATGTTCGTACAGTCTAGATCAGAATCAGTCTGGATAGAACCACCCATGAAAGAGAAAAAGAGCCCGGCGGATTTCCCCGCCGGACTCTTCATCCTGGTGCTCTGTTTTTTGTGCGCAGATGAATGGCCGCGCAAAAGATCAGAAGATCAAGCCGCGAGCGGCTTCATCATCTTGGAAACAGTGGCATTCAGACGCTCGTTCAAGGGCTCAAAAGCTTCCTCGGCCAGCTTGAGATTGGTCTCGGAGAGCTTGCCGCCCTCGGCGACCGCGCGGTCGAAGTTGTTTTTCACCAGGACGGTCTGCATGTCGACGACGTCCTTCAGGCTCTTGGCGCTCATAATGGCCTTGCTGGCGGCAACCGACTCTTCAATCGATTCCTGGGTCAGGGCGATGGCGGCCTTCGAGGCATCCTGCCAGCCCTTGGCGACAATGGTGCCCGAACGGACAAAGGCTTCCAGCGTCTCTTTGCCAAAGCTCATCACATCCTCATAGCTCTTGAAGGCGTTGGCACCGGCCTTGACGGCGGCTTCCACATTTTCCTTGGTCATGGCAACGGCCTTTTCATAGCCCTTGTTGGCGGCTTCGGCACTGGCCTTGACCACATTCTCGACAGTCTCGCGGCCCACGGCCACGGCGGCTTCGATGCTCTTGGGGGTTTCAGTGGCGCTGCTGGCAGCGGCCTTCGTCTTGACGGAACTCATGATGACACTCCTTCTAAAGCGGTTGACTGTTGCGTCCCACGCCGCCCTGCCGCTTTTCGCGGGTTCCTTGGAGAAGGATTGACGGCTCGTAAAACTCGTATGCTGCAATGCAACATGAGGAGAATATGTGGGGCCGGTCGATGAAAGTCAAGGGGGGATTTGTGCGGCGCAGCAAAGTCGCCACACCTCTGCACTTTACCTAATTAAAACAAATTACTAACGCCCGTCAGGCCATTCTCTCCCACCTTCAGCATGAAGCGGGGATCGTTCTTCATGGTCATCTGTTGCGGCATGTGCGAAATGGGATGCCTGGGCGGATTGAAACGAACATTCGTGGCATCCTCGGCCAAAAGGGGCTTCACGAAGGAAAGCGTTGAAAGATCGGGCTTGGGGTGGCGCCAGGCTGAAAAATAGACGTTTCCCTCCTTGCAGCCGACGGCCAGCCACCAGAAGGCGTCCGAGGGCAGATCAAGCCCCCGAGGGGCTCCCTTGAACAGGCCTGCCTCGGCAAGGGAATCGGTCAGCATCTTGAATTGCGCATCCTTAAGATAACGCTCGCTGACACTGGGGCGCCAGGGCGAGAGAAGGTCCCTAAGATCGATTTCCGCGACATTGGCCGGGCCGCTCACGCTGGCCTTCACGATATGGCCATCGCGTGGCCCGCGAACCAACTCGTAAATCCGCACCTGTTCTTCATGCAGGCCGTTATAGACGATACGGTAGCGCTCATAGCCCGGAACAGTCTTGCACTTATCCCGGATATCGTCGCCGTTCAGCATTGAGAAATAGGTGAATTTGCGCACCCCCGGCTCGTCCCCGCCCCCCCGGTAGGTGCAGGCGGCCATCGTGACCAGAATGAGAACCGCGAAAGCAAATCTGAGCATGCCCCAGCATATCCTGCCCTCGCCCGGCGTCAAAGAGGCAAAACGCAAGCCTTGCCCGAAGCTGCGCCCCGTTCCATCATGTCCACCCCATGAACGAGAGGTGCCATGTCTGCCACTGCCGCAATCTGCTCTAACCCTGGCCTGCGCCCGAACCGGGCGGTTGCCTTCTGGCTGCTTTCGATGTGCGCCATGGTCTTTGTCATGGTCATTCTGGGCGGCCTGACCCGTCTGACCCATTCCGGCCTTTCCATCGTCGAGTGGAAGCCGGTAACCGGAATCTTCCCCCCCATGAACGAGGCCGACTGGCAGCTTCTGTTCGATCAGTACCGGCAATTTCCCGAATACCAGAAGGTCAATCAGGGTTTCTCGGTCGACGAGTTCAAGGGCATCTTCTGGCTGGAATTCATCCATCGCCTGTGGGGCCGCGCCATCGGCGTGGTCTTCCTGGTCCCCTTCCTGGCCTTCCTGGTCTTAAAGCAGATCGAGTGGCGCATGGCGCCGCGCCTGTTTCTGATCTTCCTCCTGGGCGGCTTCCAGGGTTTTCTGGGCTGGTGGATGGTGAAAAGCGGCCTAGCCCACGAACCTGACGTCAGCCAATATCGCCTGACCTTGCATCTAGGAGCAGCCTTCCTGATCTTCGCGGTCATGGAATGGGTGGCCTTGGGCATGCTGTCTTCCCAACCGACACAGGCAGGAGCAGGACTGCGCCGCCTGACCAGCCTAGCCGTGGCCCTGGCCGCCGTTACCGTGCTGGCGGGTGGGCTGGTGGCGGGCACCGATGCTGGTTTCACCTACAACACCTTCCCCCTGATGGACGGCAGCCTGATTCCTTCGGAAATACTTTTTCCGCTCGACCCCTGGTGGCTGAGCGCCTTTGAGGATTTAGCGACCATCCAGTTCCAGCACAGAATCCTGGCGCTGACCACGATGGGCGTGGCTCTGGCTGCAGGCTGGCTGGCTTTTTCCCAGAACATCGCCGCCCGGGCAAAGCGCGCCTTTCTCCTGGCGGGCGGAATGGCGCTGGTTCAGGTGGGATTGGGCATCGCAACCCTGTTGTTGATCGTCCCGGTTGCCCTGGGTTCGGCCCATCAGGCCGGAGCCATGGTGCTTTTGGGACTGCTGATCTGGGCGCGCCACGAAATCCGGGCGGGATAGACCTCGCCCATGTTCCCGCTCCAGCGCTATTTTTCGCTGTTCAGCTTGGTCGGTGTGATCGTCGCCAGCGTAGCGCTCGGCTATTTCTTCCGTTCGATGGCCTTCGATCTGGCACTGTCCTCAGCCGAGCAGCGCGCCCAGGAGTATAATTTCCTGTTGCTGCATCTGGTGGAACATCACCTTCCCTCCCTTGACCGTCAGATTCTGATTACGCCCGACCAGTTGAGCGAGGGCGGAAGGGCACGGCTGAACGAGGTGCTGAAATCGGATGTCGAACACCTGCCCCTGATGAAGCTGAAGCTTTACACGCTGGACGGCATTACCGCCTATTCGTCCGACCCGTCAGAAATCGGCAAGCCGGTCGACGACCACACCTTGTTCCAAAAGGCATTGTTGGGTCAGACGGCGATAAAGTATCGCGCCGGGGGGCGGATGTGGCGATTGGGTGATTCCGCCCAGTCGAAACATGTCATGGAGATCTATTCGCCCATCTGCAACCGCTCTGGCAATGTTGCCACCATCGCCGAATTCTATGTCGATGCCAGTGGCTCCTTCGACCATCTCGACCGCAATCAGGCCCGGATGATGCTGGGGACCGTCGGCATCATGCTGGGGCTCTATCTGCTCTTGTTCCTCCTGATCCGGCACGCCGGAAGAACCCTCAAGAACCAGCACGACACCATCCAGGAGGAGATGCGCGACCAGGCCCGCATGGCGCAGGCGCTGCTAGACAGCGAACATCGCCTCAGACTGATCACCGACGCGCTTCCCGTCCTGATCGCCTATATCGACCGCGAGATGAAGTTCCGCTTCGTCAACCGGGCCTATCAGGACTGGTTTGGACATCCCCCCTGGGAACTGGCGGGAAAGCGGCTGGATGAGGTGCCAGGCATCGACGAATTGGCTCGCCTGACCGTCCATATCGGACCCGACATGACCTTGGGCCAGGAATTATGCCTGGAAGCGCAGGTGAAAACCCAGGAAGGCAAGCGGCGCGACGTTCACGCCACTTTCCTTCCCCATATGAATCCCGAAGGCGATGTGCTTGGCTTCTTTTCTCTGGTGCATGACGTTACAGCGCAGAAGGAGGCGGAAAAGGCGCTAAGACGGTCGAACGCCGAAATGGAAGCCAAGATTCTGGAGCGCACCCAGGAACTGAGTCTGGAAATTTCCGAACGCCGCCTGTCCGAGACCCGTATTCTATCCAGTCAGACGGCGCTCAAGGCCATGTACAACATCACCTCAAGCCAGGAGATGAGCTTTGCCGACAAGGTCCGGGGGCTGATCGAATTCGGCACCCATCATTTCGAATTGCCTGTCGGATTTCTTGCCAGAATTGAAGAGCGGCGGCTGGAGATTCAGTTCGCGACCAACGATGACTCCGACCTGACGCCGGGCCATGTCTTCGACCTGGAAGAGCCGATCGACATGGCAAAGGAAGGGCCGATTGTCCAAACGGGCGACGAGCCCGGAGACTTCATGGACCGCGCCTGCCATCATCTCTTCGGCTTCAAAAGCTATCTGGGGGCGCGCGTCCAGGTTGGCGGCAAGCCCTACGGCATGCTGGCCTTCGCCTCACGCGCCACGCCTGGTCACGAGCTGCGACCGACCGATCGCGAGATCATCCGCCTGATGGCCCAATGGATCGGAGGCGAGATCGCCCGCGTTCAAAGCGATGCCGAAATGCGCGCCGCCCGAGAAAAAGCCGAAGAAGCCAGCGTGGTCAAAAGCGAATTCCTGGCCACCATCAGCCATGAGCTGAGAACGCCGCTCAATGCCATCATCGGATTCTCCGAACTGATGACGATGAAGGCGTTTGGCCCCCTGGGACACAGCAATTACGAAGATTATCTGAAAAGCATCCACGATTCCGGCCAGCATCTTTTGAAGATCATCAACGACATCCTCGACGTATCCAAGATCGAGGCGGGAAAGCTGGAGCTTCAAGACGATGTTTTCGACCTTGTCGAAGCCGGACACGAGGCGATGAGGCTTATCGAGCACAAAGCGCGCGAGGGCAGTCTCAGGCTTTCCGAAGAGCTGCCGCCCACCGTCTTGAACATGCTGGGCGACCGCAGGCGGATCTTGCAAATCCTGCTCAATCTTCTGTCGAACGCCATAAAATTCACGCCAGAGGGCGGACTGGTCACCCTGTCCATGACCAGCCTCGACGACCAGCGCCTGCGTATCACCATATCCGACACCGGCATCGGCATGGCGCCCAAGGACATCGAAAAGGCCCTGACGCCCTTCGGGCAGGTCGATTCGAAACTATCGCGCAGCCACGAAGGCACCGGTCTTGGCCTGCCCTTGACGAAGTCACTGGTCGAGCTTCACGATGGCGTTTTCGAGATCATCAGCACCCCCTGGGTCGGCACCAAGGTGCTGATCACCTTTCCAGCGGAACGGACGAGATAGGCATCAGCGGGTAATTCCAGTTTGCGAAAATCGCCCGTTATCCTCGTGCTTCGAGACGGATGCTTCGCATCCTCCTCAGCATGAGGATAATCATTGAAACAAAAACACAGAACTCATCCTTGTAACTTGAATCCCGCTGTTTCGGCTACACTGTCGGAAGCGGTAGCGGGAGAGATGCCGTCTCATCCTAGGGATTTGAAGCCCGTTCCTCAGCTCGGCAACT
>PDZW01000049.1 GCA_002753155.1 Alphaproteobacteria bacterium WMHbin7 | reverse complement strand
GGGCGAGGCGCTTGAGCAACCTGAGGGCTCCGCGCCCCGCCCCGTTGCATCACCGGACCAGATCGGTTCAAATGCCATTGGGACTCTACCGGGGGCCGGATGAAACTTGGGTCTCAGGTCAGGTTCGTTGAGATTCATTTGGCATTGATGACATGAACCCTGCAAGGGTTCGACCGAAAAGAGTTGAGTGATTTCTTCAAGCTATGATACGGGTTGGACTGCGCAAAGTTAGCGACATGTCGGACAGGGAATGGGCCGTGATTGAGCCGTTGCAGCCAAAAGAGATGCCTCAGGGCCACCCGCGGCGCACCTTGCTTAGCGAGGTGTTGAATGCGTTATTGTACATGACGCACACCGGATGCCTGTTGCGTCTTTCGCTGAAGGTTCCCCCTTCCTCTACGAAGGTTCAAGGCCGCTTTTACGAATGGCGCCGCCTGAGGCTGTGTCACAAGATCATCCACGAACATTTGATGCGTCTGCGCGCAGCGGCGTGGCGGGAAGCCTGGCCAATCGACACTCAGCCGGTCCAGACGATGGAAAGAAAAAGCCCCTGCGGCGATAAGGCTGGCAAGGAGATCAAAGGGCACAAGCGCTTCATCCCGACCTTCACCAGCGATTTTTTGGTGATCGCAAGCGCCTTTTCATGGACGATGACGTCCAGCGTTCATCTCCTCATGCGGCGGCAGGCAAATGCGTGATCTTTTCGTCAACCATTCCCAGTCAGACTCTTAGGCCATGAGCGATTCCAATAGCCGCGATGTGACCCAAGGCACGGGACCAGTGCGGCGATCTATTTATCTGCCCGACAAGTTGGATGCAATTCAGTCCTTCGTCGAGTTTTGCCGTGGCCAAGGGCGACCGAAATATCCACTTGAGGTCTATGTTGAGGTCAGCAGTCTATGCAATCTCAAATGTGGCATGTGCCTGGACTTCTCCCCGCTCAATCGGAACAGAGGCGTTCGCAACAACGCCACTTCTGGCCAGATCAGGTTGGACCAGCATCTTCCCCAATTGACGGATGTGCTGAAGCACGCCCTTTACGTTCATTGCTCGGGCAATACGGGAGAGACCACGACCCACAAGGACTTTCCATGGATTATTGACATGCTTGGACGGTTCGAAGTCGCCATCGACTTCCTGACCAATGGTATGCTTTTGACCAGGGAGCTGGTTGAACTTCTTGTCGGAAAAGGTGTCTACAAAGTTACCGTCAGCTTTTCAGGTGCTACCGCAAGCGACTACGAAGCCATGTATATCGGCGGAAATTTTGAGAAAGTTCTTGCGGGATTAAAACGTCTGCAGCAGGCAAAGAATGAAACAAAAAGCAGATATCCTCTGGTTGAAATCAATTCGATCGGCTTTAAGCATCACATCGACAAGCTGGACAAGTTTGTCGAACTGATGGCCGCTCACGGCGTATCAACCATCTATGTCAAACCGATGGTGGAGTTTCCAGAAATCATGGGGGAACTCTATGGCCACCGGTCAGTCATTCGCCCCTGGGTCGAAGGAAACGTCGTTGCGCGGGCGCAGGACCTGGCCAAAGCATACGGCTTGCACCTGTACATGGACGTTGATACGGCGAACAATGAAGCAGACTATGAACAACAGCTCGCCCAACACCGTCTCCTGTATGAAACCCGCTCTCAAGGGCCGTTGCAGATCATTCCGATTGAAAACCTGAAGGAACTGGCGCTTGCAAGGCAGCGCGCCCGCGGCCCAGAGGCAAAACAGTCCTTTAAGGTGAAAGCAGAAACGAATAGGGCAGAACCCGATCTGCATCCTCTGTCATCTACCGCCGAGGTGGAACGCATCATGTCGTTCATGCCGCTGGTCGATATCGCGGCGATGGACGACCCTCACTGCATGCAGCCTTTCAAAACCCTGTATCTCTGTCAGAGCGGACTGGTCAAGGCATGCAATTTTGCGGGTGGATCGCCGACACTGGGAGACTGTTCGACGACGGATGCCTTGGATATCTGGAATGGCAACGGCTATAAATCAATCCATGAGGCCATTCTGTCGGGCAGCTACTCAAAAACGATGTGCGCAGACTGCCTAAAGCATCAACTTGGCATGACCCATCATTGGATCGACCATATGCTTCCAAATTACTTGGATTGGCATATCCGTACCTACGGCGCATTCACCATAGCCGATGCCAATCATTTGATGGCGCAATTGGGACCGCTTGGCACAAATAGCGAGATTGTGGCTAACCACGCTGCGAAGCGGCCTGCCAAATCCTAAGCGCCTGGGCGGTCTCGGCGACATCGTGAACGCGCAAGATCTGCGCTCCTTGGGTTGCCCCCCACAGGGCGGCAGCCAACGATCCCGGCAGACGTTCCTGGCTGGGAATGCCGCCGCACAGATGGGCGATGAAGCTTTTTCGCGACACGCCCAGCAGAAGCGGGCAGCCGATCTCGGTGAATTTGCGCAAACCCTTCAGCAGCGCCAGATTATGTTCAAGCGACTTGCCAAAGCCGATGCCGGGATCGATGGCGATGCGCCCGCGCGCGATGCCTTCGGCCTCGCACAGGGCAACGCGGGTGGCCAGCCAGTCATGAACCTCGCCAAGACAATCGTCATAATGGGGCGCGTCCTGCATGTCGCCGGGTTCGCCTTGCATATGCATGATAACGGCATAAGCGCCCGACTCGCGCACGATGCGCCGCATTTCCCGATCATTAAGGCCAGTGATGTCATTGACGATGCGCGCCCCCGCCTTGAGGGCGGCCACAACGACAGAAGGATGGCGGCTATCGATGGAAACCACGGCGCCGCGTCCGGCCAGTGCCCGAACCACGGGAATCACGCGCTCTGACTCGACACTTTCCAGAACCGGTGCAGCACCGGGGCGGGTCGATTCGCCGCCGACATCCAGAATGTCAGCCCCCTCCTCCAGCAGGCGACGCCCCTGCGTCACCGCCATTTCAGGCAGGGCATAAAGCCCCCCGTCGTGAAAGCTGTCGGGGGTTACGTTGATGATGCCCATGAGAAGCGGGCGTTCGAGAGCAGATCGTCTTAAATCGATGCCGACATCCGGCTTGGATTTAAGGCGTGAATCTGCTCCGCAAATTTGTTCGGGCGAACGATTCACGTCTAATTCCGAGTCACCAGAGTGACTCGGAACTAGACGATCGTGCGCCAGAGGAACGCCCGCGAAATGCGTCGTCGGCTCTCTGTCCGGCCCCATCAGGCGCCGGGCAGCGGTTCCGGTCCCGCCTCAAGTCCCGGCGGTTTGGGCCGCGCCGTGGTGGGGACGCTGGAACGCCGTCCACCCTCGCTGGGCTTGATATCGTTGGGATCGGGACGATGAATTTCCTCGCCCGCCATCAAGCCCTTCACGTCATCACCCGAAAGGGATTCATATTCCAAAAGGGCCTTGGCCAGCTTGTGCATATCGTCCAGATGCTCGGTCAGAATGCGCTTGGCCGTAGCCTCGCCCTCGTCGATCAGAAGGCGCACTTCCTCGTCGATGATCCGTGCCGTGGCTTCGGAAACATTCTGCGTCTGCGTCACCGAATGGCCCAGGAAGATTTCCTGCTCATTGGCGTTGTAGCGGATCGGCCCCAACCTGTCGCTCATGCCGTATTCAGTCACCATGGCCCTGGCCATGCGGGTGGCCTGTTGAATATCGTTTCCGGCACCCGTGGTGATTTTGTCTCTGCCGAAGATCAGTTCCTCGGCCACGCGCCCGCCGAAGGTCATGGCGATTCGGGCCTTGAACTCGCTTCGGGCAAAGCCCAGCCGGTCGCGTTCGGGCAGGCTCATGGTAACGCCCAGCGCACGGCCACGCGGAATGATGGTGACCTTGTGCAAGGGGTCGCATTCGGGAAGGAAGATGTTGACCAGGGCGTGACCGGCTTCGTGATAGGCCGTCAGTTCCTTTTCCTTGTCGGTCATCACCATCGAGCGGCGCTCAGCACCCATCATCACCTTGTCCTTGGCGTCTTCCATCTCGCTCATGGTAACGACGCGCTTGCCGCGCCGTGCCGCCAGCAGGGCGGCTTCGTTGACCAGATTGGCCAGATCGGCGCCCGAGAATCCGGGGGTGCCCCTGGCGATGGTCTTGGCCTCGACATCGGGTGCCAGCGGCACCTTCTTCATATGGACCTTCAGAATCTGCTCGCGGCCCAGAATATCGGGATTGGGCACCACGACCTGACGGTCAAAGCGGCCCGGGCGCAAAAGCGCTGGGTCCAGCACGTCGGGGCGGTTGGTGGCGGCGATCAGAATGACGCCTTCGTTGGCGTCAAAGCCGTCCATCTCGACCAGCAATTGATTGAGCGTCTGCTCGCGCTCGTCGTTGCCGCCGCCCAATCCAGCGCCGCGATGACGCCCCACGGCGTCGATCTCGTCGATGAAGATGATGCAAGGCGCGTTCTTCTTGCCCTGCTCGAACATGTCGCGCACGCGCGAAGCGCCCACACCCACAAACATCTCGACGAAGTCGGAGCCCGAGATGGTGAAAAAGGGCACATTGGCCTCGCCCGCAATGGCCCTGGCCAGCAAGGTCTTACCCGTACCGGGGGGGCCCACCAGCAGAACGCCCTTAGGGATCTTGCCGCCAAGCCGCGTGAATTTCTGTGGGTCCTTCAGGAATTCGACGATTTCATGCAATTCCTGCTTGGCTTCCTCGATACCCGCCACATCCTCGAAGGTGACGCGCCCGGTCTTTTCGGTCAGCAGCTTGGCCCTGGACTTGCCAAATCCCATCGCCTTGCCGCTGCCCGACTGCATCTGGCGCATGAAGAAGACCCAAAAGCCGATCAGCAGCAGCATGGGGAACCACGAGATCAGCACCCCCCAGAAAGTGGGCGCGTTCTCTTCAGAAGGTGCCGCCGTGATGCGTACGCCGCTTTCACGCAGCTTGGGCACCAGCCCGGGATCGTCGGGCGCATAGGTATTAAAGGTTTTTCCGTCGGCCAGACGGCCGGAAATCGTGCGCCCCTGAATCAGCACTTCCTTGACCTGATTGCCCTCGACCTCGGTCATGAATTCCGAAAAGGCGAGCGCATTGCCCGCCGCTCGGTGCGTGGGGGCTTGGAACATGTTGAACAACGCGACCAGAAGAAGGGCGATGATCAACCACACGGCCATGTTTTTACTGAAGTTCAAGGACGGAATCCTTTGCTATAAGGACATACGGGACACCAACAGAAACGCCGGTTAACAGAAGATAGGTACGCCATCTTCTAAGACAAGAGCAACGCAGACCCCAGAACGGCACGCCTGGGCAGAAAAATCAACTCTGTCAAAGAGTCGGGACACCGGCTATTGCGTTTATACCCCAGAGCGGGCACGGCGAAAACACCTCTTGCATCGCTAAGGGCGGGCAGGCTCGCCCAGGCCAGAGCCGGAACGCCCTTGGATTTGAGGGTCGGATGGTCTTGAGCCAGTTTTTCCGCCTCCCTGGCCCCCAGCGCCCCCAGGCGGAGCCCCCGCTTTCTTGGGCCTAAGAACCGATAGCGCCCGTCCCAAACCCCCTCCTGGCCTGGAACCAGCTTCACCTGCTCCTGACAGGCTGCCGCCTCGCGCACGATCAGAATTTGCCCTTGGCGAGGGGCCAGTCGGCACCCGGCCAGGGTGCATCCCTTCCAACTTTCCCCCCGCAACCTCTCCAGCAACGCATCCATCTGGTCCTCGCCGGGAAGAAAGGCCGCCCCGCTTAGGCTGGCCAGCAGGCAGGCCAGGGCACGTCGCAGAATTTCGTCGGGCTCGGTCAGGCTTTGGCGCGCCAGCCAGGCGAATCCGAGGGCATCAAGACGGGCATGACGGGCCAACAGCAGGGCCGCCTCGCCCTCAAGATGGCGCCGCAAGCGATGCAGCTTTCCAGCGCTGGCCGCAAGCGAGGCCGCACTCAGCCCCAATTCGGCCAGAAGCGGCGCCAGTTGGCGCAAGCGAACGCGCTCGAAGGCAAGATTGTCGTTGCTGGGATCCTCGATCCAGTCCTGGCTCCTGGCTTTCAGGTAATTGCGCAAACTGGCGCGATCGACGCCAAGCAGGGGGCGCAGCAGGCGGACATGGCGCATCGGCAGAACAGGCGACATTGCAGCCAACCCTTCCGCCCCGCTGCCCCGCGCCAGACGCAACAAAAGCGTTTCCGCCTGATCTTCCCGTTGGTGGGCGGTCATCAGATGCAGAATGCCTGCTTTCTTGCAGGCATTTTCCAGCAAGGCATAGCGGGCCAGACGCGCCGCCGCCATCTGCCCGGTTTTAGGCTTTTCGCCCTTCCAGGTGAGAATGCGATGGGCGATGCCATGGCACTTCATCCAGCGCTTCACCTCTGCCAATTCTGATGTCGAGCCTGTGCGCAGACCATGATCAACTGAAAGCGCCAGAATGCTTCCGTTTCTCTCCTTGGCCCATTGATGCGCCAAAAGAGCCAGGGCCAAACTGTCGGAACCGCCGGAAACCGCCACAGCGATCTCTGGCTGGGGCTCGAAAGGACCCAGTTTGGACATAAAGGCCGCAAATTTCGCGTCATCAATCATCGGCCATCAGCTTAAAGCTGAAAGCCAAGGGTTGATAGCCGAAAGCCTACTTGCATCCCAAACGCTGGGTTTCGCTGGTCGCCTTGCGCTTGGCGGCATCGGCTGTGGCAACCGTCTTGTATTCCTTCAAAAGACGGGCATAGCTGGTGCAGGCTTCCTTCTTCTGGCCCAGAGCATCGAGCGAAAGCCCCAGCTTCAAGAGATTGTCGGCAGCCTTCGAGCTGTTGGGATATTTCTGATAGCCCTCGGCGAAAGCAACCGCCGCCTTCTGGTGGTCGCCCCGGACATAATAGGTCTCGCCCAGCCAGTATTGGGCATTGCCCGCCAACGCATCCTTGGGATTGGCTTGAATGAAGCCGCTGAAGGCCTTCTCGGCGCCATCGTAATCGCCACCGCGCAAAAGACCCAACGCCTTGTCATAGGCATCCTGGGGCTTTGCGGGGGTCGCAGGCGCAGATGGGGCTGCCGTCTGAGCGGGCGGCACCGCCGTTCCTGCGGGCGGCGGCGGCTTGGCCGCCGAGGGGGGCTGCAAGGTTCCGCTTTTGCCGGTCTCGCCCGCCGGAGAGGCTGAAGTCGTTGCCCCCGCCGGTGGCTTCAAAACGATGGTCTCTTCGCCCGGCTTGGCCTGGGGCTGGGCCATCAATTCCGGTGGGGGATTATGCTGCGGCACGGGTCCAGCGCCTGCCTGCGCCGGTTCCTGGCTTTGCTTGCGTTCGATCTCGCTAAAGCGCAGGTCATAGTCCTTGGCCATGCGTTCCAGTCGCTGGCTGTTCTGCGATTGCGCATGCCCCAATTCCTCCATGCGCCCGGTCATGCGGCGCATCTCGGCTTCCATGCGGTCAAGACGTTCTTGCAAGGCGATGACGGCATCGCTGGAATCGCCCACGACAGGGGCAGCAGACTGCGCCGCCCCCGAGGAGGTGGAAGACGCGCCCGACGATCCGCGATAAACCTGACGCTGCAGCGTCATCATCTCGCGCTCGACACGGTCCAGACGGTCCAGAAGCGGGCGCACGTCAGATTGGGCGCTGGCAGGTGATGCCGCCAGAGCCAAGGCCATCAAGGGGGCGGCTAGAACAGCGACGGACAAAGCTCCAAGGCGCATGCGATCAATTCCCTGCAACGAATCCGACTTAGAAAGGCGGGGGCCGCGTTTTAGATACGCAGCCCCCCCATGATCAAAGCGAAAGGGACCGGAAAGAAGGTCCCCTTCCCGATTACTCCACCACCGTCTGGGCGCGGCGATTCTGCGACCAGGCGTCCTCGGAAGCACCCAGCGCAGCCGGACGCTCCTTGCCAAAGGACACCATGCGCAGACGGGCCGCAGCCACGCCGCGAGCCTTCAGGAATTCAATGACCGACTTGGCGCGGCGCTCGCCCAGCGCGAAGTTGTATTCGCGGGTGCCGCGCTCGTCGCAATGCCCCTCGATCACAGCGCGAACGCTGGGATTACGACCAAACCAGGCGGCCTGGCGCGACAACGTGGCCTGCGCGTCCGGGGTCAGATCGGAACGGTCGGTTTCGAACAGCACCCGGTCGGCAACGCCTTCCTGGGCAAAGGGATTCTCGCCTGGAGCGACCGTGCGTCCAGCGCCGCCCGACGTAATGGCGCTGCTTCCGCCACCCGTGCCTGTGCCCGTACCGGCGCCAGTGCCGTCCGATTCGGGGGTTGACGAGCAGGCGGCCAGGGCCAGCCCGGCTCCGAGAAGAAGGACGAAACTCGATAAGCGCTTCATGTCATAGACCCCTTTTCCACAAGCTTGGCGCCCTGGCCCCGTCTTGAAGGCTTGCGCCGGTTGAAATTCAAACTCTCTCGGCCGCGATCCTGGCCGGGCAACATGTCATAAGAACGACCCAAATAGGGCCATTTTACGGCAAAAACGCCAAATGCCCAGCCTGCCTCCGGAAATCCGGAGGCAAACCAGGCATCATTCGGCAGAACCTGCGTAGGTGGTAGATGGTCGAACTTACTCGACCACCGTCACGCTACGACGATTCTGAGCCCAGGAGGCGTCGTTCGAACCGAGAACGGCCGGACGCTCCTTGCCATAGGAAACCATACGCACGCGCGCGGCGGCGATGCCCTTGGCCTTCAGATAGTCGGACACCGACTTGGCGCGGCGCTCGCCGAGGCCGAAGTTGTATTCGCGGGTACCGCGCTCGTCGCAGTGACCTTCGACCAGGGCCTTGGTGTTGGGATACTTCTTCAGCCACTCGGCCTGCTTGTCGAGCTGGGCCTTGGCGTCAGCGCGCAGATCCGACTTGTCGTAGTCGAAGAACACGCGATCGCCGACATTGGCGATGAAGTCTTCCTTCGAGCCCGGGGTCGCCGGCTTGGCCGTCGTAACCTTCTGACCGGCGCCGGCATCCGCACCGCCCGTGGTGGGGGCAGACTCGCAAGCAGTCAGGAAAGCAAGAGCCGCAAACAGGCTCAGAACACGCATCTTCATTGGTTTTACCCCTCAGCGGAAACGGGATGGATTGATATGGATCAACAGCTTTAAAAGGGCTCCGCCCCAACTGGCCGCAACCCGTATGGCACAAAAAACGATATTACCCGCCAATTGTCAACCGAATTTTTGCACTGCAAGAAAAAAATATGGCGCATTATCAGGGGATGAGCGGAGACCAAGCGGGATCCGAGGCATCCATGGGAGTGACCACCTGGCGCTCGTTATAGCCGGTCAGATCGACCGAATAGAGCTTGAAACTGTCTCCTCCGCCCTTGCCGCCCTTGTTCTGCGACTGGCGGAAGAACATGAGAACGCGCCCGTTGGGGGCCCAGGTGGGGGCTTCGACCAGATAGCCTTCGGTCAGCAGGCGCTCACCCGATCCATCGGGACGCATGACGCCGATGTAGAAAGTTCCGCTTTTCATTTTTGTAAAGGCGATCAGGTCGCCTCGGGGCGACCAGACCGGCGTGCCGTAGCGCCCGTCGCCAAAGGAAATGCGATGCGGATTCGATCCGTCGGCATTCATGACATAAAGCTGCTGTGTGCCGCCGCGATCCGAATTGAAGGTGATCTGCGAGCCGTCAGGCGAGAAGCTGGGCGAGGTGTCGATCGAGGGATGATCGGTCAGGCGCTTGGAGCGGCGCGTGCGCAAGTCCATCTCGAAAACTTCGGAATTACCATCGACCGAAACCGACATGACCACCTTGTTGCCATCCGGCGAGAATCTGGGCGCATAGGTCATGCCCGGAAAATCGCCCACTACCTCGCGCCGTCCGGTGTCGATGTTGAGGATATAGACCCTGGGCGTATTGCGGTAAAAGGACAGATAGGTGATTTCACGCAAGTTGGGCGCGAAACGCGGCGTCACCACCAGATCAGAGCCGTCGGTCAGGAACTTATGATTCTCGCCGTCCTGGTCCATGATGGCCAAGCGCTTGACGCGTCTTGTCATGGGACCTGATTCGGCGACATAGACGATCTGGGTGTCGAAATAGCCGTCCTCGCCGGTCAGACGCTTGTAGATGGCGTCGGCCACGATATGGGCCACCCGGCGCCAGTTGGCGGGCGAGGTGAAATAGGCCTGGCCCACCATCTGCTGCTCGGCATAGACGTCCCACAGACGGAACTCCGTGCGCAGCCGCCCGTCGGGCTGCAACTCGACCCGACCCTGCACCAGGGCCTGGGTGTTGATCTGGCGCCAGTCGCCGAAACGGGGCTGCACGGCCAGAGACTCGGCGGACTGAATGAAAGCACGCTTGTCGATGGGCTTGAACAGGCCCGAGCGTTCAAGATCGGCCGCGATCACTCGGCTGATATCGGCCCCGACCTGGCCTTCATTACCCTTGACGCCCTGAAAATCGGTGACCGCCACCGGCAGGGGCTGCACATTGCCGCGCGTGATGTCGATTCGCACCTCGGCCCAGGCCGGTGCGCTCAGAAACATCAATCCAACAAGCAACAAATTGCGGAGCATCGTGCTTTCCTCCCCAGATATAGGGGTTGTTTGTGGTCCCGGGAGGGCTTCCTGTCAAGCCCCGCCCCGTTCTTAAACAGCGAATCGGGCAAGATTAGGGCAGCCTCGCGGGGCGCCGTTGATGAGCCGATGGCATAAAGATGAGGGGAGCGGACAAGACTCTGACTGGCATTCATTCCTTCAATCGATACATTGGTCCTGTTGTGGCATTGTGTCCTTGACAGGTCTCGCCTTTCATGATAGGCACAAGTCATTACCACCCTTATTGCGCCCGAAGAGGATCCTCGCCATGACGCGAAGCCGCCGCAGCCCCATGTTTCTGCGGACGGGTTTGGCTTGCCTGCTGGCGGCGGGAATTTGCCTCAGCGGCGGAACGGTCCGGGCGGAAGGCGACAAGCCGCCGAAGCTCGGCAAGGCCGAAAAGGCTTATATCAAACGCATGATCGAGTATGGAAAAGAGAAAAAGCAGTATCCGGACAAGAATTGGATGTACCAGGACTGTAGAAAAAACATGAATGGGACTTGGTATCCGGTTAACAGTGACGTTGATTGGATGTTTGGCCGAATGGTTATCACCGGTGATAGCATTATCTTTGAGAAAATTGGCGAGTTCCCAATTGAAATAATGGAAAGCGAAGTTGGTTTCCCTTTGCCGGATGGCGGGGCATGGGAGCGGTACGTGTTTAAGTTGGATCGATCTGTTTATCTTAAAAGACCATGGCTAAAGGAAAACAACCGATACATGGTTTTTCGTCTTCCTGCAGGATATGTTGATGATCAGGTCGGATGGCATTATCGCTGCATGCCAACATTTGCACTTTGTCCCACGATTGAGGCAGCAAGAACAAAGTTAAAAGCCACAAGCTCTTCGACGGCCACTGACTGCAGTACCGAAATGAGATTTATCCCTTACGCAGACGACTGAAGTTTTGTTTTCCGTTGTCCTGATGGTCAGGACAACATTCACCCGAGGCGGCGCATGGTGCGCCGCCTTTTTTTTGACCAAAGGAGAACGACCATGAGCGAGCTATTGAGAGACAGCGTGTTTGAACAACTGAAGACGCACGAGAGGCATAAGGATAATTTCTATCCCGACAAATACAAGAACGCCACCATCGGCGTCGGTTATACCCCAGTGGTAAAGGGCCAGGGCGGAACATGGCTGGTGCGTCCCGAGGCCGAGGCCGATTTCAAGGCAGCGGGTGTCACGCTTTCTGACAAGCACAAGCGCGCCTTCGAAGTGCTAGCCTATGCCAAGAACAATCCGGCGGCCAAGGATGCCAAGGCGCGGCAGGACAGCGCCATGAAGAATCTAGCCGATATCCAGGTTGACGAAAAGCAGGCCAAGACCTTGTCGGGCAGACTGATCGACGAGAGCATTCGTCATGCCGAAAAGACGATCGGCAAGGAGCGTTTCGACAAGCTGGAGGACAAGAGGAAGACGGCCCTGGCGGGTGCTGCCTATCAGTCTCCGGCCAACATGTCCAAAATCGGCCCCGAACTTGGCAAAGCTATCGATGCCAAGGATTGGACCAAGGCGGCCCAGGTTCTGGAGGATTCGGGGAAAAGGCTGGGCGATCAGGATCGCTACAAAAGCTACGGCACAGAAATGCGCGATCCTGCCACACCGGGCAAGGTTCAGGCGCAGACGGGCGACAGCCTATGGTCGCTGGCCAAGCAACACGGCGTCTCGCTCGACGAACTGCGCGCCGCCAATCCCAACTTGGGCAAGAACGGCAACATCCGGGCTGGTGATTACCTCAACCTGCCCAAGGCAGCAGAACCGCAGCCACAAAACCCGCAAGAGCCGGTTTCC
>PDZW01000048.1 GCA_002753155.1 Alphaproteobacteria bacterium WMHbin7 | reverse complement strand
TTCGACCACCTTGGGGCGCTCGATGCGCAACAGCCGGTGCAGTTCTTCTTCCAGGCGCGCATGCCCCTTGGGCGTCATATAGTTCTTGAAGCCCGGAGGAAGTGGAAGCACCTCGGGCAGCTCCTCCTCTTCCGAGGTCTCCGATTCTTTGGTAAATGCCTTGCTCATGATTCGAACAATCCATCATCTTCCCCCTCATCCTGAGGAGCGAAGCGTCTCGAAGGATGGGGGGCCGCACCAACCACTCTTCGAGACGGACGCTTACGCGTCCTCCTCTGGGTGAGGCGCGTCTTCTGAACGAACATACTTTTCATCATAGCCCGATGGCCCGGCGTTCCCAGGCGCGTTCCCAGGCGGCTTGCCCGCCAGGGCCGAAGACCAGATCCTCGCTGGGTTCGATGATCTCCCAATCGCCCCTGCGGATTTCATTCTCCAACTGGCCTGGCCCCCAGCCGGAATAGCCCAACAGCAGCATGGCATGCTGGGGCACCTCGCCGCTTCTCGCCATGTGATTCATGGTTTCCAGGGGCTTGCTCATGACATAGCGCCCGGCCCGGGTGATGGTCTCGCCCGCCTGAATATCCGGGCTGTGCAGCAAGAACAGCGAGTTCATTTCGACCGGACCACCCAGAAACATGCCAAGCGACGGATTGGCGGGCATGGGCTCGGGCAGTTTCTGATTAAGATCGCGCAAAAGATCGGTAAGCTTCGCCTCGCCACCCTGACGATTCAGAATAAAGCCAAAGGCGCCATTGGCATCGTGATTCATCATCAGCACGATGGTGCGCGAAAATAGATTGGCCTGCATGGTGGGACGCGCCACTAAAAGCTTGCCCGCCAGAGTAGGGGCTGGCGTCTCGGCACAGCCCGTCAACAACAAGACCAGCAGAACCAAAGAACCTAACTTGCGCATCACAACAAGCCCTGGCTTTTGAAGCTGGTTTCGCCCGACCTTGAGACGATGACATGGTCGAACAGCGAGATGCCCAGCTTTTCGGCCCCTTCCTTGATCTTGCGGGTCATGGCGATATCGTCCTTAGAGGGCGTGACATCGCCCGAAGGATGGTTATGCACCAGGATCAGGGCCGAAGCGCCAAGATCAAGGGCGCGTTTTACGATCTCGCGCGGATAGACCGGCGTGTGATCCACCGTTCCCTTCTGCTGCGCCTCGTCGGCGATCAGGCGATTCTTGCGATCCAGAAACAGGATGCGAAAGCTTTCCACCTTGTCGTGGCCCATGCTGGTGCGGCAATAATCGATCAGCCGGTCCCAACTGGCGATGATCGGCTTGTCCATGATGGCGGCTTTGGCCAGACGCACCGAGGCCACCTGAACCACCTTAAGCGCCGTGCAGGCCGTTTCCTTGATGCCAGGCTCGGCCATCAGGGCTTCGGGCGATGCCGTCAGCACACCGGCCAAACTTTCAAAGCGTGCGATCAGATCCTTGGCCAGGGGTTTGACGTCACGCTGAGGCAGCGCCGTCATCAGCAGCAATTCCAGGATTTCATAATCGGGCATGCCCTCGCCCTGGCTTTCCAGAAAGCGTTTGCGCAGGCGCTCGCGATGTCCGTGATAATGTGGGCTCTTCTTGTCCGCTTCTTCCGACATGGGTCAGAGGGCGTAGGGCGGGCGGTCGAGACCGGCGGGCGAGAGCGTGAAGATTTCGCAACCCTGCGCCGTTACACCGATCGAATGCTCGAACTGAGCCGACAGCGAGCGATCCTTGGTTACCGCCGTCCAGCCGTCGGCCAGAATCTTGGTTTCAAAGCGACCCAGATTGACCATGGGCTCGATGGTGAAGAACATGCCCTCTTCCAGCACCATGCCCTGACCCTTCTCGCCGAAATGCATGACGTTGGGCGGCTCGTGAAAAACGCGCCCCAGGCCATGGCCGCAGAAATCGCGCACCACCGAATAGCGGTGCGCTTCGACATGGCTTTGAATGGCATGCCCGATATCGCCCAACGTGGCCCCCGGCCTGACCACCGCGATGCCCCGCATCATGGCTTCATAGGTCACGTCAATCAGCCGCTTGGCCTTGATTGGGATTTCGCCCACCGGATACATGCGGCTGGAATCGCCGAACCAGCCGTCCAGAACCACGGTCACGTCGATATTCAAGATATCGCCCGGCATCAAAAGCTTGTCGCCGGGAATGCCGTGGCAAACGACATGATTGACCGAGGTGCAGATCGATTTCGGATAGCCCCGATAATTAAGCGGCGCCGGAATCGCCCCGGCGGCCAGAATGCGCTCGTGGCACAGACGATCCAACTCGCCCGTGCTGACCCCCGTTTTCACGAAAGGCGTGATGAAGTCGAGAATCTCTGCCGCCAAGGCTCCGGCCTTGCGCATGCCTTCGAAATCCTCGGGCGGATGGATGCGGACCCGTGCCGCTTCTGTTCTGCTGCGTTCCATCCACAGATAATGGGGGAGGCGGGCCAGAAGCTCAACCCCCTAAGCTGCCCATCCCGTCAGCGTGAGAACCTCAAAGCGGACAGGAATCCGCCCATCGGCATCCGAAAACCGCTCTTTCAGCAGTTGGGCCATGCGAAACAAGACGGCCCGGCGCAGGGGTTTCTTGGAGCGCGCCAGCAGAACATTGCCCTCCCCCATCCCCCTCAGATCGCTCAACAGGCTAAGGGGATTTTCGTAGGAAACCGTCAGAACCTCACTGTCCACCACCGGCTGATCGAAGCCCGCCCGCTGCATGAGACCGCCCAAATCCCGAATATCGGCCATCGGGGCCAGCCGGGGACTGACCCCGCCGGTCACCTCGCTTTCGGCTTCGAGAAAGGCCTGTCGCAACGAATTTAAGGTTCCTCCCCCGAACAGCGAGCCCAGAAACAAACCGCCCGGCCTTAAGGCTCGGCGAATCTGCAAAAGGGTCCCGGGCAGATCATTGACCCAGTGGAGGGCAAGACAACTGATGATCAGATCAATACTGGCCGATGCCAAGGGCAAAGCCTCTTCGTCGGCGACGATCCCCGGCCTTCCCGGCGGCAAAAGCCTGGCATCGAGATCGAGCCCGATCAGGTCCGGCCTCTTGCCTCGCCCCTCAAGGGCACTGGCGACCAGCCCGCCCCTGGCTCCGATCTCGATTCCACGGGCAAAATCGCGCCGGACGTCGGAAAGACGGTCGGCCAGAGTCTCAGCCGCCTCGCGAAACAGAAAATCATGCGCTGGGAAATCGGACACCGCCCGCACGCGGTTGCGTCGGACCAAAGCGCGGTCGAAAAGGATAACGGGCAGGTTCAAGGATAACCGCGATAGCTGCGAAGGAACGAGTTCTTGTGGACCAGCACCAGATCAATCTGCCACAGAGCGTCATCCCGTTCACGATACAACGGGTCGGCAATGTCGAAGGGAACGAAGTCGAAACCGTGGAAAAGGGTCAGAATTCGCATCAGGACGTCATGGAAAAATGTCAGTTCGATGATGAAGACGCTGCTCTCGTCGAGAAGGCTGCACGCCCCTCGCAGGACGTCGAGTTCGCCTCCATCGACGTCGATCTTGACCAGAAACGGCCCCTTCAGGCCGTTATCCTGAACCAGCCGGTCCAAGGTCCGCATATGCACCAGACGCTCCTTGAAGGGGGGCTCTGCCCCCGCCCCATCGGGGAGCATGGTACTGTGCAAATTGGTGGGATTCACCGCCATGCGGACGGCGCCTTCGCGATTTCCCGCCGCGGCAATCAGATACTCGGCGCTGGACAAGCTGCTGCAAAGGGTTTGCAGGGCAGAACCATGCTCGACCAGGGGCTCGATCATCATGTGATGCGCCAGGGGAAAGGCCCCGGACAGCAGTGCCGTCCCGGTATGGGCGCCGACATCGATCACGGTCGCAGGCGAAAATCCGCGTCTGCGCAGATTTTCAAGAACCAGCGCCATGGAAAGGCGATGCGTGCCGGTCATGCGCCTCCCTGTGCCTATTGACGGAAATTCGGGGAAGCCTGCCGCCTGCCCCGGCTGAACAGTGCGGATTCTTCACACTTTTGCCTTTCCGGTCAAGCTTGGGTCGTTCTTGGTTGACTTGGCAAGGCGAAGAGTAGGAAAAATAGGGGAGGAGTTCCCATCAACGGCAAAGGCTGCAATGTCGACCGCGACGCATGAGGGCGACAATCGGACCCATATTTCCCTGACCATCAACGGCTTGGCCGTCGATGTCACTGCGGGCATGACCCTGGTCGAGGCCGCCTGGCACGCCGGCGTGCCCGGCATTACGGGTGTCGGCTGCCTGGAAGGTGTTTGCGGCTCATGCCGCGTCATGCTGCGCAAGGACAAGGTGGTCAGCGTGGGGCTGGCCTGTCAGACCTTCGTCGAGAGCGGGATCGAGGTGATCTTCCTGCCCGCAGCATCGGCGCCCCGGCATCATTACGACATCAGCGACTTCAAGGACAGTTGGGATATCCATGCCCGCTTCCACAGCATCTTTCCCGAAGCCTCGCGCTGTCGGCATTGCCACGGCTGCGTTGGCGCCTGCCCCAAGGACATTTCCGTCGAGGACGGCGTGGCCCTGGCCGCCCAGGGCCGCTACCGCGAGGCGGGCGAGGCCTTCTTCGAATGCGTCATGTGCGAATTGTGCGATGTCGCCTGCCCGGAACTGATCGCCCCGGCCCATGTCGGGTTGTTCAGCCGGCGCATCACGGCGCATTTCCACCTGCGTCCACCCAATCTCATCACCCGCCTGGAAGAATTGCGCCAGAGGCGCGAGGAGATGGGAGAGGGCGAGAAGGATGAGGACTGAGCATGCGTAGCGGCACCCTTCTCAAGCAGGCCCTGGAAAGCTATCGGTCCGACGCTGATGTCGGCCCCTTGCCTCCGCCGGTCGATACCGACAGCCTGCTCAACACCTTCCATCCCGACCATTTGCGCGGCAGCGTGGTCAAGCTGGGTGTCGGCGTCAATGCTGGCGACAGTTGCCAGCGCGATCTGGCCGACCTTTTGCAGACCGAAGCCTATATCGACGAGGCCGATCTGGCGGGCACACCGGTCACCGACGTTGATGTGCTGGTGATCGGTGGCGGAGGAGCAGGCTGTGCCGCCGCCCTGGCCGCCGCCGAAAAGGGAGCCCGTGTCCTTCTGGCCACCAAACTGCGCCTGGGCGACAGCAATACGGTGATGGCCGAGGGCGGCATCCAGGCCTCGATCGAGCCCGATGATTCGGTTCAAAAGCATATCCAGGACACGCTGAGAGGCGGCCACCATGCGGGAAATCCGTCCCTGGTCGCCAGCATGGCCGAAGACGGCCCGGACGTTCTGCGCTGGCTGATCCACCTCGGCATGCAATTCGAACTGACGGCCAGCGGCGATCTGCAAACCAGACGCGCGGGCGGCATGAGCGCTTCGCGTCTGGTCTATTGCCGCGACTATACCGGCCTTGAGATGATGCGCGTGCTTCGGGAAGCCGTCATCCAGCACCGCAGCATCGAGGTCTGGGAACAAAGCCCCGCCGTCGAGCTTCTTTCCAACGAGTTCGGGCTGAAATGCGTGGGCGCCGTGCTGACCTCGCTGATCGACGGCCAGATGCGGATCGTGCGCACGCGCTCGGTCATTCTGGCCACCGGAGGGCTTGGGCGGCTGCATCTGAATGGCTTTGCCACATCCAACCATCTGGGTGCTACGGGCGACGGATTGGTTCTGGCCTATCGCATCGGCGCCAAGCTGTGCGAACTCGATTCCTTTCAATACCATCCGACGGGGCTGGTTTATCCCTCGCACCTGTCTGGCAAGCTGGTCACCGAGGGAGTTCGCGCCGCCGGTGCCTTGCTGCTCAACGCCAACGGCAATCGCTTCATCGACGAATTGCAGCCCCGCGATATTGTCTGTGCCGCCATCCTGCGCGAATGCCAGGAGGGGCGCGGGGTGCGCATCGACGACGAGCGGGTCGGCGTGTGGCTGGATACGCCGCGCCTGGAACAGACCCAGCCGGGTCTTCTGGAGCGGCAATTCCCCAATCTGATGTCGCGCACCAAGGGCTCGGGCCTTGATCCGCGCACACAGCCCTTGCTGGTCCATCCGACGCTGCATTATCAGAACGGCGGCGTCATTATCGATACCAGCGGCGCCTCGACGGTTCCCGGCCTTTACGCCGTGGGCGAGGTCGCAGGGGGCATTCACGGGCGCAACCGCATCATGGGCAATGCGCTTTTGGAAATCATTTGCTTTGGCCGAAGGGCTGGCTACGCCGCCACGGCCAAGCGCGATCGCGGCCCCAAGAAGGTGACGCTTGAACATATCAACCAATTGCGCCGGGCCCTCACCCTGGCCAAGATGCCCATGACCAGGCGCGCCCCCCAGATCTTGCCCGCCTATGCGAAGGGGGGCCTATGGACGAGATGAAACCCCAAACGCCGCAAGTTTTGCTGCATCCCGATCAGCGCGTGGGCGCCAACATGGCCCGCTGGCGCAAATCGGGCGGCGGCGACGCCATCAGCATTGCGGCAGGCAATCCCGACAGAGTGCGCGAACAGGTGCGCCTGGCCGAATTGCGCGGCCTGGGCGGCAGCGGTTTTCCGGCCTGGCGCAAATGGGAAGCGGTGGCCGCCGAGAAGCCCAATCCCGACAAATATGTGGTCGTGAACGGCAACGAGGACGAACCCGGCACCTTCAAGGACCGCCTGCTGCTGGAAGAAACGCCGCATCAGGTGATCGAAGGCGCCGTGGTGACGGCGCTAGCGGTGGGTGCCAACCGCGTGGTCTTCTACGTCAATCCCGATCTGTCGCGATCATTGGCCGCCATGCGCATTGCCCTCGAGCAATGGAAGACCTCGGACCTGACGGCTCAGGCATCGACAGCCCTTGGCAAACCCCTCGATCTCCTGCTCTGCCCCGGCTCGGGCCATTATATCGGCGGCGAGGAAACGGCGGCCATGGAATGGATCGAAGGCCGTTTCCCCTTCCCGCGCGGCAAGCCGCCCTATCCGGCGCAGTCGGGCATCAAGGGCTGCCCGACCCTGATCAACAATGTCGAAACCCTGGCCTATGTCTCGCACATCGCCAAGCATGGCGCCGACTGGTTCCGGGCCCTGGGCAAGGCGCCGGGGCTTGGCACCAAGCTTTACTCGCTCAGCGGCGACGTGCTTTATCCCGGCGTTTTCGAGCTGCCCAAGGGCACCTCGCTGCGCGAACTCGTCTACACCCATGGCGGCGGGCTTTTGTCGGGCAAACCGTTGAAGGCGGTGTTTACCGGCGGCCCTTCCAGTACGCTGCTGACTCCGGCCGATCTCGATGTCGCCCTCGATTTCGATTCCTTGCGCGCAAGGGGCAGCAGCCTGGGCACCGGCGCCATGATCGTGATTTCGGAAGGGACTGGCATCGTCAAGCGCGTGGCGGAATACGAACGCTTCTTCGCCCATTCCTCGTGCGGCCAGTGCAATTCCTGCAAGACCGGCACCGCCACCATGAGCCAACTTCTTGATCGCATCGATACCGGGCGCGGCACCGAATCCGACCTCTCGATCCTCAAGAATCTGTGCGCCATGCTGCCCAACAGCGGACGCTGCCATCTGGTCAACGGGGCGGCCATGCTGCTTGACAGCGCCTTTCGCCATTTCCACGACGAATTCGTCCAGGCCGTCGCCAGGGCGCCCGCTCGTTTCGGCGGCGCCAGCCGGGGATAGCCCCCTCCCCGCCTTTTTTCGGGACGACAAGCGGCGCGCTTTAGCGTGGGGGTGGCGAAGGTCTTACCCGCGCTCCCAATACGGACCTCAATTATTTGCCGGGACGCGCTGACCTGCTATCTATGGCCTGATCCGCGAAGGTGCCGCTTGATGCGTCGGCATGGCAGCCCGAGCAGCGCAACGGCCCCCCGGCAGCAAAGAATTTTGCCTCCTCGATGGCTTGGTGCTTCGTTCTCCAGAAGGGAGTCGCCGTGATTCTGGGCGCTTCCAACGTCGAAGCGCTGCCGATGGCAAAGGCGGGCTCGGTGCTGGCCGTCTCGGCGGCATGGGCCGACAGCCACCCCATTAGCTCGGACAGCTCGTCAGAAGCAGGCGCCACGCGCTTTCCAAAATGAAGGGGAAGATTGCCAACAATGGCCTGCCAGGCCGGGCTGGACAGCAGGCTTGGATGAAAGGGATCGTGGCAACTTCCGCAATGGCGCACATAGTTTGAGGTTAGCGTGACCGTGGGAGATGGCGGAAACAGCAGCGCCAGCAACGCCAGGGCGAACCCCAGAAGGGCGGTCTGTCCCAGGCGCTTGGCGGCTTGGCCCCAGGATCGCCGCGCGGCATAGGGAATGTGAAAGGCCGCTTCCTTTTTGCCGTCGATCATGGCCTTGGGCAGATTCTGTTTTGTCAGAAGGCTCTCTGTCAGAACCCCAACCACATGAAGGGCGGCCAGCGCCAGCAAGGCAAGCGTGGACAGGCTGTGCAGCGCCTTGGCATGATGCCCGATCACATAGGGAACGACACCGGCCAGCGGGCCCTGCCTTTCCTCTCCGCTCAAGACGAGGATACCTGTCACAACCACGACGGCCATGACCGTCATCAAGCTTACGACCATCACAGAACCCAGGGGAGTGTGGCCCAAATAATGCCTTGGACGAAGCAGCGTCAGATCCAGAAAATGATGCAGGATTTCCTGGCGGCGCAGGGGAAAGCTGGAAAACAGCCCGTAGTTCGAACCGACATAGCCCCAGAAAAAGCGGGCGACCAGCAAAAGGGCAAGAGCGCACCCCACCGCGACATGAAGGCCCAGCCAAGGGTCGGAGAGCAGGAACCCCGTCCCCGAGGCAAGGAGCACGCCCAGAACGCTCAGCCAATGAAAGATGCGGATGAACGGATCCCAAACCTGAATCTTGATGTCGTCGCCGCTCATGCCCCTGCTCTGTCCCGCCTTATTGACGCTAGAGCGGGTCGCCTGAAATCGAAGCCGTTAAACGGCTTCGATTGATGGCGTGAATCCGCTCTAGAAATTTGTTTTAGCGAAGGATTCACGTTTAACTCCGTGTCACCGGGGTGACTCGGAGTTAAACGATCCTGCGCTAACCTATAGCGTCCAATCTGAACGCGGGCTGAGCAAGGTCTTTATGCGGGTCTTGCCTGCTGGCGGACAGCTTGAACGGAACGGCCGAGCACGCCAAACGACGAGTTTAGAAAAAGACAGGCGATCAATCCGCCGACGATGATGTCGGGCCAGCGCGAAGTGAGGGCATAGCCGCCAAAGGCCGCCAGCAAAACGGCGGAATTGGCGATCAGGTCGTTTCTGGAACAGAGCCAGGTCGAACTCATATTCAGATTGTCTTCCCGATGGCTGTAGAGAAGATAAAAGCAGATCAGGTTGGCGGCCAGGGCCAGACCGCCCACAATCCCCATCGTCTCGACACCCGGCATTACCGGATTGAGAATCTTGTAGATAGCCTCCCCCAGGACGCCGAGCCCGAACAGAAGCATGAAGATGCCTTTGCCAAGGGCGGCGACGGCCTGCCAATGTTCCGAGCGGGACAGCACGAACAGGCTGAAACCGTAAACCAGGGAATCGCCCAGCATATCGAGCGAATCGGCCAACAAGGAGGTCGAATTGGCCAAGATGCCCGCCGTTACTTCAACGAAGAACATGGTGGCGTTGATGGCCAGGACGGCCCAAAGGACGCGCGCATGTCTGGCCTTCAGGGCGCTGATCTCGCAACTCTTGTTTTCGCAGCAACTGGCCATTCCCAAAAGACTCCCCGTCAAGGCCCCATGCCTCAGCTCTGAGGCTAGAGCGGGTCGCCTGAAATTGAAGCCGTTAAACGGCTTCGATTGATGGCGTGAATCCGCTCTAGAAATTTGTTTTAGCGAAGGATTCACGTTTAACTCCGTGTCACCGGGGTGACTCGAAGTTAAACGATCCTGCGCTAGATAATATTGACAGCTATTCTCATTTGCAACTGGCCTTTGGTTTTCAGGGCCTCTCGTGGCGCCGCGCCTTGGCGTGCTGCGGCTCATTTCAACATCTATGGGCTGCCTGCTCGGTGCCCCCGCCAGGGCTTGTGTGGCGCCCTTCTCATTGGATTCACTGGATTTTTTAGCGGGTTCTGGTAGGATTCAGGGGTCTGGGATAACGGATTGAGCCAAGAAATGGCCAAGCGCATCGAAGCCGCCGGAAAACCGAAGGCTGAAAAGAAACCACCTTCGAAAAGGGGGGGCGGGGCTTCCAAAAGCAAGCTCCCCGAGAAGATCAGCGCCTCGTTGCGAGAGCAGGAGGCTCTGGTACGTCATCTTTTCGAGGCGTTTGGTAAGCTGAAAAAGCGGCGCAAGAAGAACGCTCCGCTGCCGGAAATTTTCTCCAGCCAGGACCCGTCGCGCGTCTCGCCGCAACCCAAGACATCGGCCCAGGTCGCCTTCGAGCGCGCATCGCTCAAGGATCGGCTGGCCATGTTGGAAGCGCTTTCCGCGGCAAGCCCAACGCCTTAGAGCTATTTTCTGGCTCTTCGACGTTTGATGTGGAATTGCTGACGCGGCTGAAATTCGCCATAAAAACCGTCATGCCCGGCCTTGAGCCGGGCATCCACGCTTTTGCGGACCCAACATGGATGGCCGGGTCAAGCCCGGCCATGACGAGGGTAAAAGTTGCGGATTCCACTTGCCGCGTCGAGGAGCCTATTTCTTCTGCTTCAGCAAATGCCGGGAAAGCTCTTCTTGCGTCATGGCGGAAGGATCGGGTTTGGCCGCTGCCGCTTCGGCCTCGGCCTTGTTGCGAGCCATTTCCGCTGCGGCTACGGCTGCGGCTGCGACGGCTGCTTCAGCTTGCGCCTTCTCGCGCGCCAATTGCTCCGCCTGCACCTTTTTGCGCACGGCTTCGGCCTGGGCTTCCTCCAGCTTGCGGGCCTTCTCCTCCTCGGCCTTAGCCGCCGCCTGAAGGGCTGCCTTTGCATCGGCTTCGGCTTTCAGGCGCGCCTCTTCCGCCTTGGCCGCCTCGGCCAGTTCCGCCGCCCTGTCGTCGGCTCGCCTTTTGTTGGCGTAATTCATGACCAGACGACGTCTGCGATCCGGACCGCAATAGCCAGAAGTTTCGATGAATTTGCGGCTGGAAGCGGATTTCAGACATTTGAAAAAGGTCGCGGCGGAAAGCGGCCTGATCATCAATTCGCTGATGCCCGCATCGCGCAGACGATAGATCTCCTGCGGCGTGAAGGCGTCGGCATAACCGATGATGGGCAGCGAGATGTCGAAATTCCATTTCGCCCGGCCCTTTCGAATCTTCATCAGGAAATCGATCGACTCCTCAAGCGGCAGCTTGGTCTCCATGACGATGAAATGCATCGACCCTTCGCGAAGCAGGCGCAAGCCATGATCGGCATCGACGGCAAACTCGATCTCGAGATTCTTGGGGCCGCCGAAGCGCAGGATTTCCTTGACCAACCGCTGATAATGCGGGTTTGGATCAAGCACCAGGCAATATTCTGCGGAAAGGATGTTAAACACGATCTCTACCTTGTCCTGCAACCAGCTTTTCCCGAGATGTCCGGGACTGCAACACCCTCATTGCGGGCCGTCTCCGGGAATCATGCTCATCAGATCGAAATCGTCGTCGTCCCCGCCTTCATCGGCTTCCTGGGAGAGAAAGGCCAAAGGCCGGGAATCGACATGCTCTGCCTTCAGAAAATCCTTGTAAGCCATATCGACCTTGGCGATGTGATCGCAAACCCAGTCATGGACGACTTCGGCCAATTTCTGGGCGGCCTTTTTCTGCTCGTTATGGTCCACGATTTTATTGAAGTCTTCGACGAAGCGATGGGCCGTGGCCTTGAAGGCTTCGTGCAGGGCGTGATGTTCCGCAAGCTTGGGGTAGCCCGCGGCTTCCATGGCGCGTTCCTCACGCAGGAAGTGCCCATTGACATATTCCTGCAGAATCGTGATCGAAGACCTTAAGATCGCCTCCAGATTCTGGGGGTTCTCCCGAATGGCGCTCTGCATCAGATCCGCCACGACGAAGAACGTCTTGTGATCATCGTCGATGGCCTCGATTCCGACCGATAAGTCGGGCGTCCATTCGATAGGGCAAGCCTGATCTGTCATGTTCTTTCCTAACGTTTCGACACCCGAACCGGGCGTCCATTCCCCGACGATTCCTTTTTTGCTGCACCCGGCTTGGCGCCAAGTGCTGAAGCCGCAACCGCAGGGCGCACCCTAGCGCCAACAATCGCCGCACCTGCCGCCTTCAGTTTTGACAGCGCCCCCATGGCCCTATCCTCCACATGTTCTACCCATTTAAAAACCCGGTAGATTTTCCGGCGCTTTTCCCCCTGCCCGGCATGGGAATAGGCTTTCAGGCGGACATTGCGCACCATACGACGCCCAACCCGCGTTTTCAACAAGCCCAGCAACAAGCCGTTCTTGGCCAGCCAGGCCACCAGCAAAACCATCAGATGGGCAAAGAAGCCCTTGGCCAGAATTCCCAGCGCCAGCAATAGCAGGCCCGCAAAGAGGGCCGTGATCATGGCCGACTCTTTTGGGATTCAACGAACATTGCCAGGGGATTTGCCATGGCTGGGCTATTTCGGCTTCTTGGGTGCGGAGCGGGCGATCATGGCCAGCACATCGCTTTGCGAGGCGGATTTGACCACTTCCTTGGGTGGTTCGGGAATTTCTTCTTTGACCGCCTCGGGCACAGCCTTCACCGGCGCAGGGGCGGGAGGGGGGGCTACGGGCTTCGGCGGCGGTGGCGGCGGGGCCGCAGGGGCTGGCGGTTTCGCCACGGCAGGCGGCGGGGG
>PDZW01000015.1 GCA_002753155.1 Alphaproteobacteria bacterium WMHbin7 | reverse complement strand
CTGAACAACCTCCCCCGAGGAGGCGTGGATTGGACGCGTGTTCCAGCTCATATGGTGAATTTGGCCATCCTCGGCGATCTGACGATTCTCAAAGGAAAAAATCGTATCTCTTGAGCTCTCTCCGGCGCCCATCGCCTCTGCCGTCCGTTTTCTGTCGTCTGGGTGGGTAAAATCAAAGACCGATCTGCCGATGCAGTTCTCCGGTCTCAGGCCGAAAATGATGTTAGAGGCATGATTCACAAATAAAAGCGTGCCCTCCCTATCCGTCCAGACGATTAGGTCGGGTGTGCGTTCGACAATGTCTCTGTACTTCCTTTCGCTTTCCGCCAGCAAAGCCTCGGCCCGCCTTCGACGGCGTTTGTTGACCAAAAGGGCTCCGATCAAAGCCGTCTCAATCACGATGAACAGCAGAGCTGTCACAATGTGGAACTTGTAGAGCTCCCATAATCCGGGGTCGCGATTGACGAAATGTGTTTCCGGCGGAAGATTTTGGGGAAATCCTCCCCAACGCCTGATTTGGCGCCAGTCGAATAGGGGCACAGCCTCGTTTGTGATAACTGTGATTGGCCCGACAATCTGGCGTTCCCCCTTTACAAGGTCGGTTGCCAGACGGGCAGTCGCTTGACTCAGACCGGCAACGCTGACGACGGAACCGCCAATTCCCCCGTTGCGCAGATTGTAGTCATAGAGTCCGAAAACCGGAGCGTTCGCCGTTTTGGTAAGCATGGCCTCCAATTCATAGGCAAAAAGGACTTTGCCTTCGGTATCGACATTGTATTGCAGAAATATAATGACGGTATCAGGGGGTAGTGACGCAGCTCGCTTAAGAATCGCCTCCAGGGAAAAATCGGTCGTGAAGTTGATGGCAAGCCGGTCCTTCCAGGCAAGGCTCGTCGTCCGCGCTTCTTCAGCCACCCTTTTGTCGGCAGGGCTGCTGCCGGAGACGAAGAGAATTTCTTTCGTATTTGGAAAAAGCTCGAGCGAGCGTTCCACTGTGCCCTTGATGTCAAAGCGGGAGAGCTGGCTGATGATTTGCCGCCCCCCCAATTCCGTTGCCGAGGGCGTGGGTGCTTGGAAACTGATGACGGGAGCATGCGGCGCAATATCCCGAGCGTCATGCAGCAAGAAATTCAATGCGGGCTGCTGGACGGTGATAATCAAATCAATCCTTTCATCCGCATACTTGCCCTTAAGATAGGCAAGCAGTTGCTGACGATAAGCAGGGTCGGTGTTGTGCCCCAAATCAAGATATTCGAAAAAGAGATTGCTTAGGTTGATTCCGCTGGATGACAGTTCCGCCAGAAATGCTTCATTGAACAACTCAACCCCCCGGCTGCCATAGCCATAGGAGAAAAGAAGCAAAATACGTTGAGATGAGAAAGATTCGTCAGCAGGCCGAACAACCTGCCCCAATGCCTTGCCTGTGCCGAATGAGCAAGCAAGCACAAGGACCGCACAGAATACCAGGAAGGCCTTACGGATGGTGTTCGTCATCCCCTCCTCTCCCTGTCGCTGCTGCTCAACCGGCAATTTCAGTGAAGCATACCACAACAGCAAGGCGAGATGTAGGGCCTGTCTTCCGAATTCATGTCTTGCGACTGGCTTGAGGCTATGGGTTCAGCCTGCAAAGCGGGGCGAGAGAAGATGGCCTTTGTCGGTTTCATGCCCTGGAAAGAGGATGGTTTTCAGGCGCTTTAGATCGCACAGATGCATGATGCCCACGGATCGCCCCGTCTCGGGCACGACAAAGCGCTGCGTGGCATCATCCCAGGCTGGAATCTGATTGGTCAGCAGAAAATTGGCGGCGATGTCCTGGGGGCAGACGGCGACATCGCCGCGGCGAATGCAGATATTCAGGGCTTGCTGTTCAACCATCTTTCCAAAGGGTCGATGCAGGCAGTCGCTTAAACATTTGCTCCAGGCGGACCAGGCGGGCGAGGCGCCCTCCAAGGCAAAAACGCCGCTGTTGAAATAGGGCAGTCGGCCGATCGCATCGGCAATCGGATCGCCGAAAACGCGCTTCCATTCCGCTTGATTCTGCTCTTGCGCCAGGGCGGCATCCAGCGAAAAGCGGCGCTGCGATCCATCTTGCTCCTCGACCAGGATGTTGATGCCCTGCATGCGCTCTTCGACGATCGCCACATGCCCATTCCGTGCCGCCTGAACCAGGGCTTCGACGGGCGCCCAATCCTGGACCCAGGCGTCGGAATCGATCCAGACATAGGTGTCAAAGCCGGGCAGGTGCTTGGGCAAATGCGGCCTTGCCGTCATGGCGCGAAACCAGCGCGGCGCCCGCTCGTCGTTCATGAAGGGATAGTCCCAGCCGGGCTGAAGAAGAAGCACACCCATTTCAGAAAGTGCCCGCACTTGCTCGGACTCAAGGCCCAGATCAAGTAGAGCGATGGTCTCTGTCCTGGGCGACGCCTTGCGAATGGATTGGACAAGTCCCATTCCCAAGTCGAAATAGCCGGAATCGATGCCGGAGACGATGACGCGATTCTGAGCGCTCATCTGCCAAACCTGGGAAAGGATTTGAAGGAGCCATCGGAAAAAGAGAGAAGATCCCAGCTTAACAGACCCAGTTCGAACGAGCAGAGAATAGGGGCCTGTTTAAGAATCTCGGCTCCCTTGGCCTGCCAGGACTTTTGCAGAATGTAGCTGGGGTAAAGCTCGTTGGTGATGCCGACGAAGGCGCAATTCGTTTCACCGACGAAGGCATTGACGGCGCCGATCACATCAAATCCCATTTTCCGGGCGTCTTGGTGATTGGCGTAGTCATGCCCCATCAGCAGGCCATCCGGTTTCAGTTTCGGCCACCAGGCCTTCAAGTCAGCGCTGACGGCGTCAAAGCCATGCATGGCGTCGATATAGATGTAATCGAAAGCGGCGTCGCTGAATCGCGCTGCCGCTTCCAGCGAAGTTTCCCGCAGAATCTCGACGTTTTGCCCCTCGAACATCGAACTCACGGAGTGAAAGCGGCGATCTTGTTCGTGGTCGCTTACATTATTCTCGTCGGGAGCGTAATCTGGCGTGCTCTGATGCATCCAGGGATCGACAAGCACAAGAATGGCGGGCTGGCAGCGGCGGACAATGTCTTGCGAGAAACCCCCCTCGGCCACGCCGATTTCGGCAAAAACCTTGCCGTGATCTAGATAGTCCAGCAAATCCTCTCGCTTGATATCGAGCAGAAAAGTTTTTTGGTTCGATGTCATTCGACGTTGTTTCCCCAACCAGTCATGTCATGCCGATGGCGATTATGCCACTTGCTCCAACCACTTTCGATAGGAGGGGCTGTCGATGGCGGACAGTCTGTCGCGGGCAATCTGGCAGGCCCCACTGTCGCCCAGCCTCAGATAGGCCAGGGGGGAAAGCCTGTCCACAGGGTCAAAGCTGCCAGCATGACGCTTCAACAGATCTTCCAAGGCCTTCTTGTAGCGCCCGACGACCGGCGATCCATAGCCCAACCCGGCCAGGGCGCTGGAAACCGCCAGAATGGCGGGAGGCACCCAGTCTGGATTGTCCTCGGCCAGCCGAAAATGCGTCTCGAAGATGCCATGCTCGTTCCAAAGCTTCTCGGCGGGAAGCATTTTGTTGAGCGCGAATTGCTGGGCCAGACACTGGCCCAGGGACAAGAGCCAGGGGCTTATGCGGTCTTCCGTTGGCGGGGCGTACCAGGCCGGGGGCTGGCACTTTGCCACCAGGCCTGTCTCGATGACGGCAGCCAGCACCTTCTCGGCCAGAGACAAGGCGGCTTGGTCGGCGCCATTGCGGGCGATTTGCTTGACGGTGGTCAGCAACTGGCCGCTGGCACCATTCCAGATGTCGATTTCCAGTCTGGCCGCAAAGCCCTTGCCCGTGGGCATGCGCCCGGACAGGACCAGCCAATCGGCGCCCCCTTCGCCGAAGCCGGGCAGCATCTCCGCCAAGGGCCAGGGTGCCGGGGTTACCGCCGGTCCCTTGTCCTTCACGAAAGGAAAGCCCGCGTCGGCGGCGGCATCCGTAAAGAAGCACAGAGTATCGGCAAGAAAGAGGGGAATGGCGCGGCTTAAGCGCCCTTCATCGTCCTCGATCTCTTCGTGCGGTTCCATCTGCATTTCTGGCGGGGCCAGGGTCAGCGGCATCATCTGAACCCGAATGCCGCTTCGCCGACCATCCAGAAGCCAGGCGGCGTCGGCCAGACCCCTTGTCCAGATGGGTCCTTCGACGTTGGGAAAGGACAGTTCGATCGGCTGGGGTGCTTCCTCTGGTGCAGAAGTCAGAGGTTGCGGCTTGAGCAGAAGTCCTTCAAGTTCGGCCAGCACCTCGTCGAAACCGGGAAGGTTGAGGGCTTTCAAACGACGCCAGAGCTGTCGTTCTGGCTCGATCCGGCCAAGGGCCGCATAGGCCCTGACCAGATTGAGCCCGCAGGGAATATCGTGGTGCTCAAGCTCGTACAGGGGTTCGATCAATTCCACCATCTCGGCGATGTATCCCGCCTGGCCCAGATCGCCGCTGATCATATAGAACGCATCGGGATGGCGCTCGATCTCCAGAACCTTGCGGTAAAGCGCCAAGGCCTGCCCCAGATCATTCTCCTTCAGGGCAAGGCGCGCCAATTCCAGCTTGGCGCGCCAGCTTCCCGGTTCGGCGTCGATTTCCAGCAAGGCGGTGCGCATGGCCTCTTGGCCGCCCTGATCCTCGTGAATGGCCATCCACCAGTGAAGCGCATTCTCCTGATTGGGATCAAGGGTCAGGGCGCGTCTTAGCAAGGGCTGCGCCAGGAATTCCTGGCCGCGAAAGGAAAAGGTCTTGGCCAGATTGGTCAGAACGACGCCGGTTTCGCCATGGCGGGAAATAAAGTCGTCAAGACGGCTCTGCGCCTCGTCATAGCGCTGCACCTCCATAAGGGCGATGGCATGGATGCAGGCGGCACGCTCGGGATTGGAATCGATGTCGCTTAAGCGCTCTGCCGCCTCTTGAATGTCGGGGGCGAATTTGTCCCTGATGGCGCCCAGAATGATTTGATACAGGGCTTCCGGATCGTTCCAGACCTTGGCCAGATTGTCCGGCAGAACATCGCGACGCCAGGTTTCACGGTCGATCAGAATTTCCCGGCCGCGCTCGTCATAGGCCGTGATCGGATCATTCTGTTCGGTCATGCGGGCCTCCTGACGTGGTAAAGGGGGCTATTCCTCGGCGGGCCTTGCGCAGTTGCGCCCGGCTTTCTTGGCGGCGTAAAGCGCTCTGTCGGCTCTGGAGAGCATCTGGTCGAAGCCCATGTCCTTGGCCGACATGGCAGCAACCCCGGCGCTGGTTGTGAAGGAAATGGGCGGCTGTCCGTCGTCGAGTTCGACCGGAGAGGTTTCCACCGCTTCCCGCACGCGCTCGGCTGCCTGAAGCGCCTTTTCAAGAGAGGTTTCCGGCAGCAGAATGGCGAACTCCTCGCCGCCCATGCGGCCCAGATGATCGATCTCGCGCAGCGCCTTCTGGCAGATGGCGGCCATGGCGCGCACCACCTTGTCGCCGGTCGGATGACCGAAAGTATCATTGATGCGCTTGAAGCGGTCGATATCGAGCATCACCACGGATAGTGTGTGTCCATAGCGCTTGGCGCGGGCGAATTCGCGCTCTGCCATGTCGATGAAGTGTCGTCGGTTGGCGATGCCCGTCAGGAAATCCGTGGTGGCGTGGCGGCGCAGTTCCTGCTCGAGTTCCTTGCGTGGTGTTACGTCCTCGACGCTGACCAGAAGCACCGGCTCGCCCTTGAACTCCGTGCTGGTGGCCGACAGCAGCGCCCAGAACCAGCCGCCATCATAGCGCTTAAGCCTTGTTTCCAGGCTGTGCAGCTTGCCGCCACCGGCAATCAGCAGGTCCTTCATTTTAGCGCGTTCGGCGGTATCAACCCAGAAATCCGAGGCGGGCGATCCAAGTACATTCATACCTTCCGGCACATGGAACAGGTCCAGCGAGTGGCGGTTGACGTAAAGAAGCGAATCGTCGGCAATGCGGGTAAGCACCAGGGGTACGGGTGTCGCCTCGACGATGACGCGCAGGCGCTCTTCGCTGTCGCTTAAGCGGGCCATCAGGGATCTGCGCTCGGTGATGTCATGATACCCCAGCACAAAAACAGTCTCGCCGCGATAGGAAAGCGGTGCTGCGGATACCAAAACCCAGACATCCGAGCCGTCGGCACGGCGCATGGAAAGTTCGTATTCGCGCACTTCGCCGTGGCGGCGGATTTGCTCGATCAGCTTATCGCGCTCATCCGGGTTCGTGTAGAATTTGCGAACATCCATGCCTTCGCTGGGCCCCTCCACCTGAAACAAGGTATGGCAGAGTTTGTTGGCATAAACGACCTTGCCTCTGGCCACGCTGGTGAGGGCCAGGGGCACGGGAGCGGCGTCCAGAATCCGCTTCAGTCCTTCTTCGCTTTCGGCCAGGGCCTCCACGGCGGCCTGCTTCTCATGCGAGGTGCGCTGGAACAGGTCAAGCGCTTCGGCCACTTCGCTGAACTCGCGGCCAAGTTCTGCCGATATGTCGGCCAAACCCGGCTCGCCCCTGGCAAGTCTGCGCATGGCTTCCGCCAGATTATTAAAGGAGGCGAAAAAGCCGCGCGCACTGACCAAGCTGGTCATGAATGCCGCCAGGAAGCCGACAAAGGTGAGAAGGATGGCGAAGGGAACGGCCGTTTCTGATTCCTGACGGGCATTGGCAGCCCTCTCCGCCAGAATCTGATGATAGGCCTGCTCGCGTTTTTTCAAGCGCTCGTTCACCTGTGCCTGCAAATGGAGGGCTTCGCTGCTGAATGTCCGGGGGTTGGGGCTGGCGCTGATATGGTCGAGTAGATTGCACAATTCGACCAGCAGGTCGGCCTCTGCCTTGGACGAATCTGCATGGCCGCTATCGGCGCCAAGGCTAGCCGCGCCGGCCAGGTCTGGCGCCAGAGCGCGCAGGCGGCTTGCCTCGGTCGTAAGCTGACTGCGCAAGTTCTCTGCCTGTGGCCCCTCTTGGGCCTGAAAAAGTTTAAGTGCTATTTCGCTGGCATGCAGGCGCTCCAGCGCTTCGCCATTGGCATGAAGGGCTGCCAGGGTTTCATCGATGCTGCGTACGTCGGAAAGGAGATCGCGGCTGGACAAAATTTGCCCGCCTGCCACGATCACCAGGATCAGCAGCGCAAGGGCTGGGGCGAGAATGAGCTTTCCAAGAAGAAACCGCTGCCTCATGGCGGTTATTTACGCCTGTTTAAGTGGAATTTGACAAGATGAGAAAACGGTTGCGCCGATCAAAGAGAAATTCCAGCCGCTTTTCGAGGAGTTGGTCATGACGCTGTTTCGCTTTGCTCGGGTCTGTGTCGCATTTGGGGCTTTGCTGATCGCAGGCCCCGCTGCGGGGCAAACGACGGGTGCTCTGGATCAACTGATCCAGTTAAGCCTTGCGGCTTATGGCGGTGAGGCAAGGCTGGTCCAGTTGGCGACACTTCGAGTCCAGGGGAGCATCACGGTCAAGGGCCAGGCTCAGCCAGGGAGGGTCGAGAGACTTTTTCAATCTCCGGATCGCTTGCTAAATATGACCACCTATGCAGGCGGTCCCAGCGAAAGACGCCTTCTGGTCAAGGATCGGGCCTGGCGGAATGGCCAGGCGGCCAGTGTGCCCGAGCATATTGCCATGAGTTTGCAGGCGGCCCGCCTGCGCCTGCCTCTGCTATTGAAGGAAAGCCGGGCGCATCTGATCGATCAGGGGCAGCAGGAAAAAGGGGGGCGGCGTTTTCACGCCATCACCCTGCCTGTATCCGAAGGGATTTCCCTGGCTGTGGTGATCGATTCCGCTACGGGGTTGATCGTGCAAACCAGTGGGAAACTAGCCTTGCCCGACGGCACGAACGCCGACTTCACGACGCTCTATGGCGATTATCGCGTCGTTGAGGGCATTGCCGTCGCCATGCGCGAGGACCATTACGCCCAGGGGGCGCATACGGGTACGACTAGCCTGGAGAGGGTCGACATCAATCGACCGCTCCCCGGCAACGCCTTCACGCCTTAATGAAAGTTGGTTTTAAACCTTGATATCGACCGACTGGCCGCGGTGCGGCGGCGGGCGCGAATTGTCCGACGCAGCCATAATCTTGGAAGCGCCGTCAGAGCTTTTGTCCTGCCCGCGCTGCTGAGCATCGGGAGGCTGGCGAGGCTGCAGATTGGCCGGATTGATCATCGCGGAAGCGGCTGATCCGGTAAGACTGTCGATAGCCATGGGGTGCTCCTTTCTGGTCTACGCACGGCGGGCATAAATTTAGCCAGAAACCGTGGAAAAGTGCAAGCTCGAGCTGAAATCCTCGGGATTTCTTAGAAAGATTCAATCTTTTCAAGGGGAGTGGGGCGAGCGACCGGATTCGAACCGGCGACATCCAGGACCACAACCTGGCGCTCTAACCAACTGAGCTACGCCCGCCACCGTGGGGTGGGATGTTTATCCCCATCGCCTTGCGCCGTCAAGCGATCCATCCACCGCCAAGCAGACGGGTGCCGTCATAGGCAACACAGGCCTGGCCTCGCGCAACGCCTTCTTCGGGCGATTCTAGTTCGACCAGGCCAGCGCCACCGTCCCGATGCCAGAGCCTGCCGGGCACGGGAGGCCTTGAAGAGCGGATGCGAAAATGCGCTGAAACAGGGTTTTCAACCCTGTCCGGGGCCAGCCAGTGCAGATCGCGAAGGCGGATTTCGGATTGGCCGAGAGCCTCTTTCAGGCCCACAACAACGCGGTTGGCCTTGGCGTCAAGGGAGAGCACATAAAGCGGCGGTCCTCCACCCAGCCCGAGACCCCGGCGCTGGCCGACCGTGTAATGCGCCAGCCCCCGATGCTGTCCCAGCACGGCCCCCGATGTGTCGATGATCTCGCCAGGAACCAGGGCCGAGGGCTGGTATTGGCCTACCAGGGCTGCATAACCCTCGGGCGAGACGAAGCAGATATCCTGGCTGTCGGGCTTGGCGGCCAGATGCAGGCCCAGCCTTTGGGCCTGCAGGCGCACCTGGGCTTTGGAAAAGGCGCCCAGCGGGAAAATAAGGGATTTTAGGATTTCCTGATCGAGCGCGAACAGGAAGTAGCTTTGATCGCGGGCGGGGTCGGCCCCTTGATGCAGCTCAGGCCCGAAGGGACCGTCAAAGCGCTGCGCGTAATGGCCCGTGGCCAGGGTATGGGCGCCCAGGTCGCGCGCCGTTGCCAGCAGATGGCGGAATTTGAGATGTTGATTGCAGTCGATGCAGGGGCTGGGCGTCTCGCCCCGGGCGTAGGCGGCGGCGAAGGGGCGCATCACCTCCTCTTCAAACTCCAACTCGAAATCAAGAATATGGTGGGCGATTCCCAACTGCTCGGCCACGCGCTTCGCATCGCGCATGTCGGGTCCGCCGCAACAGCCTTTATCCACGGCGGGGGCAGCGCCCAAAAGCCGCATGGTCAGGCCGATGACCTGAAAGCCGCGCTCCTTCAACAGGGCGGCCGTTACCGAGGAATCGACCCCCCCCGACATGGCGACGGCGATGCGCGCACCCGGGGGCAGGCCGGTCAGTGCCGCGTCAATCAGGGCTTGGCGTCCTTCTGAGCAACCACCCGCCCAGGGCTGGCGAAGGCCAGCGATTGGGTTCCGAAGAAATAAGCGTTGACGCTTTCCGCCAAGGCCGGGCGCACCGGCTGGGGGGCCTCCCAGACAATCAGGAAGCTCGCACCCGTGCCGCCTTCCCGGTCTCGGTTCTCGATGAAAAACTCGGTTGCCCCCATGGCGGGAATGGCGCGGGGTTCGGTCAAAAACTCACGCAGCAGCTTGCCTTCCGAACTGTAATAGGCCACCGATTTCAAGCTCAGGCCCGCTTTTAGATTGGGGTTGCGCACTGTCAGCATGGAAGAAAGCAGCAGCGAGCCGGGATCGCCCTTGCCGTCGCGGTTATTGACCAGGATATGGGAATAGACCGGCACCAGGATGGTCTGGCCCAGCGCCAATTGGCCATCCTCGGCCCTGGCGGGGCCGACTGCCAAAAGGCCCGCCAACCCGAACATGCCCAGAATCGCCACCAGACGCATATCACCCTCCTGTCATCCGAGTCCCCATCATAGTTCAAGGATAAGATGATCGGATGATATTTTGCGCTTGACTCACTGCTGCGGTGCAATATATACCGTCCAGACGGTACAGCATTAGGAGCGGTCCTCATGGCCCCGCGCGAACCTTCGGTCGCCCGTGAAAAAATTCTGGAAGCCGCCATGCATCTGGTGCGCAGCCAGGGCGTGGCCAAACTGACCTTGGATGGTGCTGCCAGAGAGGCGGGGCTTAGCAAGGGCGGCGTCCTTTACCACTTTCCCAGCAAGAGCGCCTTGGTGCGGGCCATGGTGGCCCGCGTCATCGAGCAATGGGAAAAGTTGCATCAATCCTATTTCGAGCAAGAACCGGAAGGACCCCATCGCTGGATGCGCGCCGCCGTTCACGCCTTCTTCGATACCGACAGTCCCTGCTGCAAAGACCCCTTGGGCACGGCGCTTCTGGCGGGGCTTGCCCATGATCCCGATCTGATAGCGCCCTTGAGGGTCAAATACCGTGAATGGATGGAGCAATCCATGATGAACGCGCCCAGCCCGGGGCTGATGGGGGTGATTGGCCTTATGGGCGATGGCCTTGTTCTGCATCAACTGATTGGCCTCGACGTGTTGGACGAGAAATCGCGCGACTGCATCAAGGCGGCAGCACTCGATCTTATGAAATAGCGAGAACAGACAATGAAACGTCGCACGAAAATGATCGTCATGCTGACGGCCAGCCTTCTGGTTCTGGGGGGCACGCTGGGCTTTGCCCAGTTTCGGGGCGTCATGATCAAGCAGTATTTCGCCACCCTGCCCAAGCCTGTCATGCCGGTTTCTGTGGAGATGGTCCACGAAGACACCTGGACGCGGGAATTAAAGGCCGTGGGCGGCTTAAAGGCCGTCAATGGAGTCGAGGTCACGGCAGGGGCTGCCGGGCTGGTCAAGGATATCTTGTTCCAATCCGGGACAAGCGTGACCAGGGGCCAGGTTTTGGTGCGTCTTGATGCCGATGTCGAGCGGGCTGATCTGGCCAGCGCCCAGGCCGAAAAAGCGCTGGCGTCAACGCAGGCGCAACGCTCGCGCACATTGGCTGCCGCCAGCCATGTGTCGCAATCGGCTCTCGACAAGGCAGAGGCGGAATTGCAGGTCAAAGAGGCCAAGGTGGCGCAACTGGCAGCGTTGATTGCCAAGAAGACGGTGACAGCTCCCTTCGCGGGCGTTCTGGGGGTGCGCAAGATTGATGTGGGGCAATATCTTCAGCCTGGACAATCCGTCGTGACCCTTCAAGACCTCTCGGCGTTGCGCGTTGAGGTCCAGGTGTCGCAAAAGGATTTGGCCGGGTTAGCGCCGGGTCTGACTGTCGAGGTCGAGGTCGATGCCTGGCCGGGGCGCGTCTTTCCGGGCACTGTCTCGGCCATCGATTCCGCTGTCGATGCGAACTCCGGCATGGTCCTGCTGGAAGCGCTGGTTCCCAATCCCGACGTTTCCTTAAAGCCCGGAATGTTTGCCAATGTCCGCATCGGCCGGCCGGAAACCATACAGGTCCTGGTGGTGCCGGTAACGGCTGTTACCTACAGTCTGGCGGGCGATTCCGTTTTCGTGGTGACCGAGATGGTCGAGGATGGAAAAACCGTGCTGATCGCCAAGCGCTTGCCAGTGACCGTGGCCGAGCGGCGCGATGGCTGGGCGGCGGTCCTGGGTGATCTCAAGCCCGGCGACAAGGTGGTAACCGCAGGCCAATTGAAGCTTGAGAATGGAAGCCATGTGTCGTTGGTTGAGGGCAGTCCCTTTGCCCAAGCACCCAGGCAAACAGCAGTCAAGCCATGAGCATCTTTGAAATCTTCATTCGCCGCCCCGTATTGGCCAGCGTGATCAGCCTGCTCATTCTGGCACTGGGTCTGCGTGCGTTGTTCATGTTGCCGGTTCGGCAATATCCCCAGATGAGCAATACGGTGATCACCGTCACCACGACCTATCCAGGCGCCGATGCCGACCTGATGCAGGGCTTTGTTACCGACCCTATTCAAAAAGTCGTGGCCTCATCGAAGGGCATCGATTATCTGACCTCGTCCTCGGCGCTGGGCAGCAGCGAGGTCAAGGTGTTCGTGCGCCTGAATGACGATCCTGGCGAAGCCATGACCGAGGTGATGAGCAAGGTGGGCGAGGTGCGCGCCCTTCTGCCGCGCGGCATTAACGATCCCGTCATCAAGAAAACGACGGGCGAGGCGTTTGCCGCCATGTATCTGGCCTTTTCATCGACCAGCCACACGCCCCAGCAAATCACCGATTATGTCAGCCGAACCGTGCAGCCCAAACTGGCAACCGTGGCTGGCGTGGCCAATCCGGAATTATTGGGCGGGCAGAAATACTCGATGCGCGTCTGGCTGGACCCCGAGCGCATGGCTCAGTACGGCGTCAGCCCAGGCGAGATCAAGCAAGCACTGACTAGCAATAATTTTCTGTCGGCGGCGGGCAGTTCCAAGGGCGGGTTCGATGTCATCGGAACGCAAGCCAAGACCGATCTTAAGAATGTCGACGAGTTCAAGTCCCTGGTCATTCGAGGCGAAGGGGCAAGGCTGGTTCGCCTTGGCGATATCGCCAAGGTGGAACTGGGGCCGGAATACGAGGATGCCTCGGTCTATGTGAATGGCAAAAAGGCCGTCTTCATCGGCGTCAATCTACAGCCCGGGGCCAATCCCCTGGATGCCGTTAGCGGTGTTCGCGCAACACTTCCTGGAATAGAGCAGGAGCTGCCCGAGGGCATGACCGCAGAAATTGCCTATGACAGCACCGTCTTCATCCGCTCGGCCATCTGGGAGGTGGTGAAGACCTTGATCGAGGCGACGGTGATCGTAGTTGGCGTCATCTTTTTGTTCATGGGCTCGGCCAGGGCGGTGGCCATTCCGGTGGTAACCGTGCCCCTGTCGCTGATCGGCGCCGCTCTGTTCATGCTCTCGCTCGGCTATTCGATCAATCTTCTCACCTTGCTTGCCATGGTGCTGGCCATCGGCCTAGTGGTCGATGACGCCATCGTTGTGGTCGAGAACGTGCATCGGCATATCGAGGAAGGGATGACCCCCCTGGATGCAGCGCTGAAAGGTACGCGTGAAATCTCCGGCCCCGTCATTGCCATGACCCTGACCCTGGCTTCGGTCTACGCCCCCATCGCCTTCATGGGCGGCCTTACGGGCGCTCTGTTCAAGGAATTCGCCTTTACTCTGGCAGGCGCTGTGATCGTATCGGGCATCGTGGCGCTGACATTGTCGCCCATGATGTGCTCGCGCATTCTAAAGCATGGCGTTACCGACAAGGGATTTGCCGCTCGTGTTGATGCCCTGTTCGACAAGGTGCAGAATTTCTACAGCCGCCTCTTGGCAGGAACATTGGCTGATCGCCCAGTCATGCTGGTTTTTGCCGGTCTCGTGCTGATCAGTTTGGGGCCCCTATTCATGGCGGTTCCCTCCGAACTGGCGCCAGAAGAGGACAAAGGGGCCGTCATGGTGGCTTATCAGGGGCCGCCCAGCGCCAATCTCGATTATATGGAAACCTTCTCGCGCCAATTGGACAAGGTGCTGGCCGCCCCGCCCGAGGCGGGCAGCGTTTTCACCATCAACGGCTGGCCTTCGCGTTCGGGCGGTTTTGCCGCCGCCATTCTGAAACCCTGGGACCTGCGCGAGCGCGGGCAGAAAGAGTTAGTTCCCGAGATTCAGCAAGGCATCAACGGGATATCCGGCATCAAGGGTTCGGCTTTCGGATTGCCGCCCTTGCCCGGTTCCGATGGTTTGCCGGTTCAGTTCGTCGTCACCTCGACATCCGATTGGCGCAGTTTGGCCGAGGTCTCGGGCGACTTGTTCGCCAAGGCCAAGGCCAGCGGGCTGTTCGCCTTCGTTGATCTGGATCTCAAGGTGGAAAGCCCGCAAACCATCATCGAGATCGACCGCGACAAGGCGGGCGCTTATGGCATCACCATGCAAGCCATCGGCGAGGCTTTCGCCACGCTGACCGGCGGTAATTATGTCAATCTGATCAATCTGGAAGGGCGCAGCTATCAGGTCATTCCCCAGGTGGGTCGGGATTTTCGCATGAATCCCGAGGCGCTGGGCCGGTTCTATGTCAAAACCGCCAAGGGCGAGGCTGTTCCGCTGTCCAGTCTGGTGACCATGAAGCATGAGGTGCGGCCAGTCACGCTCAGCCAATTCAATCAGATGAATTCGGTAACGCTTCAGGCCTTTCCCATGCCCGGCGTGTCGCTGGGCACGGCGCTCGACTTTCTGGCCAAGGCGGCGGCAGAGACTCTGCCCAAGGATATGAGCTTTAACCATGCAGGCCAGTCGCGCCAGTATTACCAGGAAGGCAGTGCGCTGATCTTCACCTTCTTCTTCGCCCTGGTGGTGATTTTTCTGGTGCTGGCCGCCCAGTTCGAGAGCTTTCGCGATCCCTTGGTGATTCTGGTGGCTGTGCCGCTGTCGGTTTGCGGCGCCCTGATTCCCCTGGCACTCGGCGTCACCAGCATGAACATCTATACCCAGGTGGGGTTGGTGACGCTGATCGGCCTGATCAGCAAGCACGGCATTCTGATCTGCGAGGTGGCCCGCGCCAAGCAGGTGAGTGAGGGCATGGACCGTATTCAGGCCGTCCAGGCCGCCGCCGCCCTGCGCCTGCGCCCGATTCTAATGACCACGGCGGCCATGGTGCTGGGGTTGATTCCCTTGCTATCGGCCAGTGGGGCGGGTGCTGCCAGCCGCCTGTCGATCGCCATTGTCATCGTGGCGGGCATGAGCATCGGCACACTGTTTACGCTTTTTGTGCTGCCGGTGATCTACACCTACGTGGCGGCCGAGCGAAAGTCTATTTAAGCGCATTCGTCAGCAGATAGGCCCCGATCTCGGCGGGCTTTGCCTTCTTGATCTTGGGGGCCTTGCCCTCCAGCGCCTCCTTGACCAGGATGCTGTTCTCGACATTGAGGATCTTGACCTTGAAAATGCCTGTGGCATTGCGGATGCCGGGATAGATTTTGGGATCGACCAGCTTTTCCTTGCGAGCCAGCCGTTCGATCAGGGCGTTTTCGTCGGGCATGTCCTCAAAGCTTTCCGACTTGAGAAGCACCCAGTCGGATTTTCCGCAAAGCTTCTCCTGGTTGATGGCCGCCAGGGCCTCCTCGGGCGATCCTTCGTGAACGCCCAGCCGGTAAAGATGCTCGGTCAGACCGACATCGCTGCCCCATTCCCCCAAGTCCTTGCTTTTCGCCACATAGATGCACGGCATTCCTTGCCCTCCTCGGTCCTTCTCGTGATATATCATGTCCTGCCATGAGCGACGACATTCTAGCCCGCGTTCTTTACCGCGACACCAATTTCATCGTGCTGGACAAACCGGCGGGCCTGCCCGTGCATCCGGGGCCGGGGGGCGGCGTGTGCCTTGAGCATTTCTTTTCCATGCTGACCTTTGGTCTGCCCCGCCCGCCCGCCCTGGCGCACCGCCTGGACCGCGACACTTCGGGCTGCCTGATTCTGGGGCGCCACCGCAAAACCCTGGCCAAGCTGGGCAAGCTGTTTCAGCAGGGCCGCATCGGCAAGACCTATTGGGCGATCGTGGTGGGAGCCCCCCCCGCCGATCAGGGCACCATCGATGCGCCGCTGTCGAAGCTGACACCCAAGCAGGGCTGGAAAATGGTGGTCGATCAAACGGCGGGCCAAAGGGCGGTCACCGACTGGCAGGTCCTGGGCACGGGAGAGCTTCCCGATATCGGCACCGTCTCCTGGATCGAATTCACCCCCCATACCGGGCGGACCCATCAAATCCGCGTTCATGCGGCGCATATCGGTTGTCCGGTGCTGGGCGATCCGGTCTACGGGCCAACGCCCAAGCCCGCCCATCCTTTGCATCTGCATGCCAGGAAGGTGGTGATTCCCTTCAAATCCGAATCACCCCCGACAGAGGTCGAAGCCCCTCCGCCCAAGCATATGCTGGCGGCGCTCACGGCGTGCGGATTTAGGCCGCCTTCCTGACTTTCATGGTGACCTGAAGACCAATGCGCGACATCAGAACAACCAGCGCATCCAGTGAGAAATCGCCGATTTTTCCCTTCATCAAGGCATTCAGCCGCGGCTGCGTAATTCCCAGAAGCCTTGCCGCAGCTTGTTGGGTGAGGCCGGTTTTGGCGACGGCGGTTTCTATCCGGCTCATCAGCTCGGCACGAAGTTTCAGATTTTGAGACTCCTCGGCGTCGAATCCCAGATCGGCAAACACATTGCCTTTCGATTTCTCCATTCTGATCCGCGTCATGCACCACCATCCTTTGCCGCAATCGCCTTGAATCGCCTTGCCGCCAGATCGATATCGGCTGCAGGGGTTTTCATGGTCTTCTTTTCGAAGGCGTGAAGAACGTAAATTCCCTCGCGGAATTTTGCGACATAGAGCAGGCGATAGGCCCTGCCCGTATGAATACGAATCTCGCGCACCCCAAGCCCCACTGATGACATTGGCTTCCAGTCAGAAGGGTCCTTGCCCTCCTGGAGTCGATGCAACTGATAACCCGCTTCGCGCCGTGCAACCGGCTCGAAGGCTGAAACCGTCTTTAGGCTGTTGCCAAGCCATATCAGAGGCTTCATAGCAAACAATTATATCAATATCGAGATAATTTGCAAGGGGACGTCAGGAATGCCGCCGGACCCAATCTTCCAAGAGGGCTGCCAGGCGCGCCGGTGTTTCCAGCATGGGATAATGACCGGCTTCCAGAATCTCCACCGTCTCCAGGCGGGGATACCAGGCCTCGAACAGAGGCCTTAGGGAGGGCAGGCGGTAGAAGGGCAGATCGTATGCGCCCGCAATCAGACGCACCGGCAGATCAAGCCCGGTCACGCCAGCCGTGATGTCGCTTTCGGTAAACATGGACAGATAGGCCGACATGGCGGATTTAAGACCGGCGCGCCTCGCCAGATGCGCCTTGCGCATGACCCATCCCTCTCCCAGGCGGTGTCCCGTGCGGTCGCGAATGGCTTGCCCCAGCCGCACCGGATTGACCAGCAGGCTTTGCATATGCTCCTTCGTGGGGGCGTCGGCGGGAAAGCCCGATGCGGGAACGGAACAGATCAGGCCGAGGCTTTTGACCCGGCCTGGATGTTTGGCCGCAACGGCTTGGGCCACCAGCCCGCCCATCGAATGCCCAGCCAGATGCATGCGTTTGGCGCCCAGATGCTGGGCCAGGGTGGCGATGTCGCTTGCCGCTTCCTCAAGGCTGTAGACGCCTTCGATATTCTTCGACCAGCCATAGCCGCGCAGGTCCACAACCACCCAACGCATGCCGTCGAGCGGCAGGTAATGGCGCATGTCCTGCCAGTTTTCGTGATTGCCCAGCCATTCATGAATCAGAATGACGGTGTTGTCCCCCGCCCCATGAATATGGTGGCCGAGGATGGTGGTCATGGCTATTCGCCGCCACCCAAGCGGGAAGCCAGCGAGGCCGCCATGAAGCGGTCGAGATCGCCATCCAGTACGCCCGCCGTGTCGCTGGTTTCGACATTGGTGCGCAGGTCTTTGACCATTTGATAGGGCTGCAGAACGTAAGAGCGGATCTGATGGCCCCAGCCGATATCGGACTTGGCGTCCGCCTGGGCCTGGGCGGCGGCTTCGCGCTTTTGCAGTTCCTGCTCGTAGATGCGGGCGCGCAGCATGTCCCAGGCCATGGCCCGGTTGCGATGCTGCGAGCGGTCGGTCTGGCAACTGACCACGATGCCGGTCGGCATATGCGTGATGCGAATGGCCGAGTCGGTTTTATTGACATGCTGCCCGCCCGCGCCTGAGGCGCGGTAGGTATCGATGCGGCAGTCCTTTTCCAGGATGTTCACTTCGATCGTGTCGTCGATGACGGGATAGATCCAGATCGAGGAGAAGCTGGTATGGCGCCGGGCGTTGGAATCGAAGGGCGAGATGCGGACCAGACGATGGACGCCCGATTCCGTCTTCAGCCAGCCATAGGCGTTGGGGCCGATGATTTTGAAGGTGGCTGATTTAAGCCCGGCCTCTTCGCCCGCACTCTCTTCTATCCACTCGACCTTATAGCCATGCTTTTCCGCCCAGCGGGTATACATGCGGGCCAGAATTTCGGCCCAGTCCTGGGCTTCGGTGCCACCGGCTCCGGCATGGACCTCAAGATAGCAGTCGTTGCCGTCGGCCTCGCCGGACAGCAGCGCTTCCAGCTCTTTCTGGCGCGCCGAAGCGGCCAGGGCGGCCAGTTGTGCTTCGGCGTCGGCCACCAGCGTCTCATCGCCCTCGGCCTCGGCCAGTTCGATCATGCCCAACTGGTCGGCCAGTTCGGTTTCGATGGCAAGACAGCCCTTGATCGAGGTTTCCAGGCGCGTGCGTTCGCGCAAGATTTTCTGCGCCTTGGCCGCATCGTTCCAAAGGGCGGGGTCTTCGGCGGAAGCGTTCAGTTCTTCCAGACGACGGACGGCTTGATCCCAGTCAAAGATGCCTCCTCAGCAGTGCCATCGACTGCTGAATCTTTTGGGCCAGGGCTTCGGTTTCGGCTTTCATGCTGGGGGGTATAACAAAGCTACGGACTTAATACAACCCGCCAGCCGTTGGCGTTGCGGAACTGTTGTCCTCGTGAATTTCGCCCTCCATGGGCGCCATGCCGACTCCTTCCAGAACGCTGCCTTCGGCGCCGGGCGCCTGATCGGGCTTGAAAGCCTCCAGAATGGCGTCTTTTTCTCCCGGCGCAGCCGGGCGTCCCGTGGCGTGGCTGACGCGGACCAGGCGAATGCCGGGGGGAATGCGGAAAGGTGTGGCGGGCTTGTCGGAAAGCGCTTCCTTCATGAAATCGCGAAAGATGGGGGCCGCCACGGCCGAGCCGGTCTCCTTTTTGCCAAGGGTCAGCGGATCGTCGAAGCCCGTAAAGACGCCCACCACGAAATCGGGCGAAAAGCCCATGAACCAGGCGTCCCGGAAATCGTTGGAGGTGCCGGTCTTGCCCGCCAGGGGCTTTCCGACCTGGGCGACGATGGTGCCCGTGCCGCGTTCGACCACCCCTTGCAGCATCGAGATCATCTGGTAAGCGCTTAAGGGATCAGTGACGAATTCGCGCGAGTCGGGAATGACCGGGGGGGGCTGATTGGTCCAGAAGGCGGCCTGACAGCCATCGCAACGCCGATTGTCGTGCCGGTAGACGGTTTTGCCGTTGCGGTCCTGAACGCGGTCGATCAGCGAGGGAATGATGCGCCGCCCGCCGTTGACGATCATGGCATAAGCGCTGGTCAGATTGAGCACCGTGGTCTCGCCCGCTCCCAGCGCCATCGACAGAACCGGCTGCAGATTGGGGGTGATGCCGAAGCGCTGGGCGTAATCGGCAACCTTGTCCATGCCGATGGCCTGGGCCAGGCGCACGGTCATCAGATTTCGGGATTTCTCGATGCCGGTCCGCATGGTCGAGGGGCCGTAGAACTCGCCCGTGTAATTTTGCGGCTTCCATTTGGGAAGGCCCGGGGCCTGTTCCATCACGAAGGGCGCGTCGAGAATCAGGCTCGAGGGGGAATAGCCGGCATCGAGTGCGGCCAGATAGATGAAGGGCTTGAAGGAAGAGCCGGGTTGGCGCATGGCCTGGGTGGCCCGGTTGAACTGGCTGCGGGCATAGGCGAATCCGCCCGAAAGTGCCAGCACGCGCCCGGTATGGGGGTCCATGGCAACCAGAGCCCCCTCGATCTTTGGGGGCTGGCGCAGCGCAAAGCTGCGGGCGGGATAGGCCGTGCCGTCGGCGCTGGCCCTGACCGGCTCGACCGCCACCACATCGCCCGGTTTCACCACGTCAGAGGCCCGTTTGGGGGAAGGCCCCACTTCCTGTTCTTCCAAAGTGGGGCGCGCCCAGTGCAACTCTGTCCAGGGAATGCGCCCGCGCTGTCCGTCGATCAGGCCGATATCGGCGTAATTCTCGCCAACGGCCAGCACGATGGCGGTTTCCCAGGGATCAATGCCGCCGGGAGGTGCTACCTGAGCCAGTTGGGTCGTCCAGTCTGCGCCCAGTTGGACACGACCCAGCGGGCCACGCCATCCGTGGCGGCGGTCATAAGAGATCAGGCCCTGGCGAAGCACGCGGTCGGCAATGACTTGCAGTCTGGGGTCAAGGCTGGTCCTGACCGAAAGCCCCCCTTTGTAAAGCGTCGTCTCGCCATAGCTTTTGGCCAGCCTGCGCCGCACTTCCTCGGCAAACCAGTCGGCCCCTCGCACATAGATGTCGTCGGGCCGGGGGCGCATGACCAAGCGCTCGGCCTTTGCCGCCTCGGCTTCTGTTGCGCTGATGACGCCGTCTTCTTGCATGCGTTCAAGCACCCAGTCGCGCCGTGACTTGGCGGCATCGGGAAAGCGCTGGGGATGGTAGTTGTTGGGCGCCTTGGGCAGGGCGGCCAGATAGGCCGCCTCGGCCAGGGTCAGTTCGTCGAGCGGCTTGTCGAAATAATGCAGCGCCGCCGCAGCAACACCATAGGCGCCGATGCCGAGATAGATCTCGTTCATATAAAGTTCGAGGATATGATCCTTGGTGAAGGCGCGTTCGATTCTGAAGGCCAGGATCATTTCCTTGACCTTGCGTTCGATCGAGACTTCGTTGGTCAGCAGGAAATTCTTGGCGACCTGCTGGGTGATGGTCGAGGCGCCAACCGGGCGGCGAGCACCTCCCATGTTTTTCACATTGACCACAACGGCGCGCAGAATGCCCAAAGGATCGATGCCGGGATGGGTGTAGAAGCTTTTGTCCTCGGCCGACAGAAAGGCGTCGATCACCCGTTTGGGAATGGCGCCGATGGGCACGAAGGCCCGCTTCTCGATGGCATATTCGGTCAGTAGGCGCCCATCTCCGGCATGGATGCGGGTTGATACCGGGGGCTGATAATCGGCCAACTGGGCGAAATCGGGCAGGCCGCGGCCATAATGATAGAACAGGGCCAGCCCTCCCGCTCCGGCCATCAGGCCGCCCAGCAGCACCAGCAGCACCAGAATTCCCAGCAGGCGCAGCAGGCGGATCATGGGGGACCTGCCTTGCGAAGCTGATCGAAATAAGCGTCGAGGGCCTTGACGACGGCCTGGGACAGTTTGGCCCGATAGGCCTCGGTCTTCAAAAGCTGTTCCTCGCGGGGGTTGGACAGATAGCCCAGTTCAAGCAGCACGGAAGGAACGTCCGGCGCCTTCAGAACGGCAAAGCCTGCGAAGCGGTGCGTGTTGGAGAGCAGCTTGACCTGACGGCCAAGCTCGGCCACGGTTTTTCCAGCGAAACTGGCCGACAGATTCATGGTTTCGCGCTGGGCCAGATCGATCAGGATATTGGCAACCTCGGGTGCTTCGTGGGACAGGTCGATGCCTGCAATCAGGTCGGCCTTGTTTTCCTTTTCTGCCAGAAGCTCGGCCTCGGCGTCCGATGCCTTTTCGGACAAAGTATAAACCGACAGGCCGGAAAGCTGCTCGTTCCCATGGGCATCGGCATGCAGCGAGATGAAAAGGTCAGCACCCGCCGCACGGGCCTTGGCCACGCGATCACGCAGCTTCAGGAAAACATCGCGGTCGCGCGTCAGCATGGCCTTGAAATGTCCTGAGGCCTCGATGCGCTCTTTCAATTCGCGGGCCATGGCCAGGGTAATGTTTTTTTCATAGACCCCGCTGGCGCCGATGGCGCCGGGATCGATTCCGCCATGGCCGGGATCGAGGGCGATCACCGGAATCGCCTTCACAGGGGGGGGGCTGGCAGGTGCAGGGGACGGGGAGGCTGACGCTGACGCTGTCGGCTTGCCGCCGGGCTTGGCGCCCAAGGTCGGGGCCTGAACGGGTTTGGATTGAAGATCGGCCCTGGCGGCCTTCGGGCTTTCCTTGGCGCTGGAAGGCTCCAGGTCCATGACAAAGCGCCAGGATGTCCCCTGGGCGGGTGCCAGGTAAAAGACCTTGCTTGGCTTGGCCGGGCGGGTCAGTTCCAGAACAAGACTCTGCCCCCCCTCCTTATATACGGACCTGATCAGTCCCATCCCCTTCTTGGGAAGGGGGGTGGCTAGGCGCCATTCCAGCCCCGGGAAGTCGATGACGATCCGATCCGGCCCGGCAAGGGTGCGGACTTGGTAGGGGGCTTCCTGGGTCAGATCGAGCACAAGCCTTGTCGTCTGGCCATGATCGCCCAGCCGAAAGCCCTGGGCTGCCGGGGCGGTTTGGGCAAAAACATCCGTCCCAAAGGCCAAAAGGCCCAGAATGACAGCCGCATATGCTCGAAAACGTGAAGCCCAGAAACGCATCTTTTGCTCAAATCCGCCCGTTAAGGGCAGATATACCCCCGCTTTCGCCCTGGCGACAACCCTGATCCCCCGCCTTGTAAAAGAAAGTTGCTGTAGGCGATCAGGAACGTTATGTTAAATGCCGTTACTGCTCAAAGGTGGGGCCGCCCCGCTTAGGATACGTCCTAAGCTGTTGGCAGGCAGCCCCAGGCCAGCGGATTTCTTCAAGGAAATCCGTGCGTTGGCCGGATGCACGAGGGCAGGACGCATCTTTTCTTTGAATTTCGAGGCCTGTCTTGCCGCCCATTTCAACCTTCCTCCCATCCAGCGAGTTGACGCGGATCGGCGGAGCTTTCGGCGCGCGCACCGGCCTTGCCACAACAACCGCCGTGCCTGCGGGCGTGATCGCCTGCCTGCCGGTTCACTGGAGATTCCCCATTAATGGCAAAGCGTATGTTGATCGATTCCACCCATCCCGAGGAGACCCGGGTGGTGGTAGTGAATGGGACGCGACTTGAAGAATTCGACGTCGAAACCTCGACCAAGCGGCAGATCAAGGGAAATATCTATCTCGCCAAGGTGGTTCGCGTAGAACCCTCGCTGCAGGCGGCTTTCGTCGAATATGGCGGCAACCGGCACGGCTTCCTGGCTTTTGGTGAAATCCATCCCGACTATTATCAGATTCCGGTCGCCGACCGCGAGAAGCTGATCGCGCTTCAACAGGCCGAGGCGGCCGAGGCGCATCACGAGGGCGATGCTGAAGAAAATCTCGATACGCTGGGTGGCGAGGACGGCGTGGAGGAGGCTGAGCGCCGCCGCCGCCAGAGGCTTACCCGCCAATACAAGATTCAAGAAGTCATCAAGCGCCGCCAGATCATGCTGGTCCAGGTGGTCAAGGAGGAGCGCGGCGGCAAGGGTGCGGCGCTGACCACCTATCTGTCGCTGGCCGGGCGCTATTGCGTGCTGATGCCCAACTCGCCCAGGGGCGGCGGCGTTTCGCGCAAGATCACCAATATGGCCGATCGCAAGCGCTTAAAGAAGATCATGGCCGATCTTGAAATTCCCGAGGGCATGGCGGTCATCGTGCGCACGGCGGGTTCCGAGCGCTCGAAGGCGGAGCTGAAGCGCGACTACGAGTATCTGCTGCGCACCTGGGATTCGATTAGGGAACTCACGCTGAAGTCCACGGCGCCCGCACTGATCTATGAAGAAGCCAATCTGATCAAGCGCTCGATCCGCGACCTCTACGCTCGGGACATCGACGAGGTGCTGGTCGATGGCGACGAAGGCTACCGCATGGCCAAGGACTTCATGCGCATGCTGACGCCCAGCCATGCCAAGAAGGTACAGCCCTACAAAGACCCGGCGATGCCTTTGTTCCAGCGCTTTCAGGTGGAAAATCAGCTCGACGCCATGCACAGCGCCACGGCGCAACTGCGCAGCGGCGGCTATATCGTGATCAATCCGACCGAGGCCCTGGTGTCGATCGACGTCAATTCCGGCCGGGCGACGAAAGAGCGGCACATCGAAGAGACGGCCTACAAGACCAATCTGGAGGCCGCCGACGAAATTGCTCGCCAACTTCGGTTGCGCGATCTGGCCGGGCTGATCGTCATCGATTTCATCGACATGGACGAGCGGCGCAACAATCAGAATGTCGAGCGTCGCTTGAAGGATGCGCTGCGCAACGACCGGGCGCGCATTCAGATCGGGCGCATCAGCCCCTTCGGGCTTTTGGAAATGTCGCGCCAGCGCCTGCGTCCCAGCCTGATGGAAACCAGCTTCCTGCCTTGTCCGCAATGTATGGGAACGGGCCATGTGCGTTCCGTGGAATCAACGGCAATGCATGTGCTGCGCGTCATCGAGGAGGAGGGCATCAAGCGCCGTTCGGCGGAAATCACCATCGCCGTTCCGGTCGAGATCGCTCTTTATATTCTTAATCAGAAGCGTCAGGCCCTGACCGATATCGAAGGCCGTCACGGCTTTAAGGTGTTCGTCACGGGCGATGTGACCCTGGTTTCGCCGCAATATCGCATCGAGCGCATCAAACCCCTGGTCAAGGGCGAGGAAGGATTGCTGCGTCCGGTTTCCTCCGAAACCCATGCCGCCAGCGTCAGCGAGATCGAACCCGAGGCGGATGAGCCGGAGATCGAGGAAGACGAGGAGGAGAGTGAGGGCGAGGCAACGCGCGAAACCACCGTTCGCGAAGTTGCAGCGGCTGATGGCGAGGATGGCGAGAAGCGCGGCAAACGCCGCAGGCGCAGGCGCGGACGCCGCCCCGACGGCCACGGCCCCGAAGCGGCAGGTGCCGAGGAAAGCACTGCCGAACCCGGCGAACCCAGCGATGGTGAAGAGGACGGCGAGGGCGAAGACAGCCCTGCGACCTCCAGCGAGCCCGGCGAGGATGGCGTGAAGCGCAAGCGTCGCCGCGGCCGTCGTGGCGGACGGCGCAGGCGTGGCCGCGAGAACGGCGAGCCGGGTGCAGCACAGGAAGCGGGCTCGGAAGAATCCGCCGCTTCTGCCTTCGAGCCCGGTGCGGTGTCTTCGGATGCGCCGTCAGTTGCGCCGCCGCTGCCCATGATCCGTGACGAGCCGCCGCTGCCCACGCTGCGTCCAGAACCCGTCATGCCCATGGTGGTGACCGAAGCCCCCCTTCCCGACACGGCGCCGCCCGAAGAAGACTCTTCGGCCAAGCCGCGTCGCAAAGGCTGGTGGAATCAGTTGATCGGATAATCCGCCATTCTCGATGACTGAAAAGGGCCGGGAAGTTCCCCGGCCTTTTTTTGTACATCCCTGTCAGTGACCAAAATCACAGGGAATCAGTCTTAATTTTGCCTTTTTCGTCATCTAGCGTTCAGCTAGCGAAAGTCATATTGAGGCAAAGTCGTTTTGCCGATGTGAAATGGCAGGAGGTACCAGGGGATGTTCAAATATGTGGCTGCCGTCTTTGCAATGACGGCGATCTTGACGGCGGGTCTTCCCGCTTCGGCAAAGGGAAAAGTGGGGGCACCCGCAAGCAAATCAGCCGCGCTGACCAAGGACAAGGCCGAGAAAAAGCAAGTCCCCTCGCGGGGCTTGTTTCTGACTCTGCTCGCCCCCTTGGCCGGAAAGGCGATTGGCTATGTGGCCGGTTCTGTCTTCGAAAACACATTTATGAACAGCAACGATTCCGCTGTTCCGCCCGAGGCATTTTTTGGCAATGTCTCCTTCAAGGAAAGATCCAACGGCTCGATCATCTTCTCGGGAAAGGCTGCAGAAGAGGTCCATGGCGGTCTTGCCTTTGAAGTGTTGATTGCCGACGGCGAGGGGGCTTTGAGGGCCGTCGATCCGGCCGCGCACGGCTTTGTCACCGGCGACAAATTCAACGTTCGCTTTATGAGCAATCTGCCGGGCCAGGTTGCCGCCTACAATGTCAACAGCGAGGGGCGCGAGACCCATCTGGGGGCCTGGACCGTGGCGCAAGGACAATCCGTCCAGCTTCCGGTCAGCGGTTCCTTTCAGTTTCAGGGCCAGTCGGGAAACGAGCAGTTGAAGCTGGTTCTGACGCCTTGCGAAACATCGACCCAAAGCCGCGACATTGTGGTCGCTGCCGCTGGTCCGGATGTCGGGGGGCTTTTGGGAAAATGTGGCACACCCGCCGTGGCCACCCGGGAGATCACCGAGGTGGGGGTAACGGAAAATACCGGCTTTGCCTTGTCGCCCGTAACCGACGACGAAAAGAAGCGCCAGCGCCTTGATGCCAGAACGGTCAGCTTGAACTTTTTGCATCGCAGGCCTGATGCCAAGGACGACACCAAGCACTGGCTGGTAACGCCCGAGGAAGCCACCCAGGCAGCAGGCGCCCCTTCCAGGGACATGATTACGGCGATGAGCGATCCCGGCGGACCGAAGGTGGAAATTCGCAGCCCCGGCAAAGTGACCGAGGTCAAGCTGCCGGTCAATATCGAGGTGACCTTTCAGTCCCAGGGCCAGACGCAAGTCGATCTCAACAGCCTTAAGGTGACTTATGTCGGACTTTTCGATCTCGATATCACCGACCGGCTGTTGCCCTACCTGACCAAGGACGGCATCAAGGCCGAAGACGCCGATCTGCCGGTGGGTAAGCATGTCATCGACATTGCCGTCAGGGATAAAGAGGGGCGGCGCACGGTCGAGCGCCTTTCCTTCAAAGTCCTCAATTAACTTCAGGCATGGCGGGGAACGCAGATGACCAAAAGGGCCATCCTGACCTTAAGTCTGATCGCCGGATTGGCATTGGCTGCTGCCCTGCCAGGCCCGGCCCAGGCTGAAAAGCGAAAAAGCACGGGTGCCGTGTTGTTGTCGCCAGCCAAGTTCAAGTCGCTGCCCACCGTTCAGCCCTACCGGGCCTATCTGCCACCCAGGGCCGATCTGTCTGCCTGGTTTCCCGCACCCGGCGAGCAGGGTGATCAGCCCTCATGCACGGCCTGGGCAACCGGCTATGCGCTTCGCAGCTACTATGCCAACCGCCTGTCCACGTCGCCCAAGGCGGCACCCGCCGCCCTCAGCCCCGCCTTCATCTACAACCAGCTGACCGAGCCCGGAAAGTCCTGCTCTCAGGGGCTTGCCGTACCCACCGCGCTCGATTTTCTGAAGAAGACGGGTGTGGCGCCGATGACGGCCTTTTCCTACAACGAAAAATCCTGCGACCTGCGTCCCTCGCCGGAAATCGTCGAAATGGCCGGCAGTTTCCGCATTGATGATTGGAAAACCGTCAATCCAAGGCGGCTGGATGACATCAAGGGCGAGATCGCCAACGGCAATCCCGTCGTCGTCGCCATGCATGTGACGAAGAAATTCGAGACCTATGTCGGCGAGGCTCCCTTCGATGATACGACGTGGAACGAGAATACCCACGCCATGGTCCTGGTGGGCTATGACGAGCAGAAGCGCTCTTTCCGTCTGATCAATTCCTGGGGCGACGATTGGGGCGACAAGGGCTATGGCTGGCTCTCCTACCGAACCTTTTCGGCTCTGGTGCCCGAGGCCTATACGGTTCGCCTGTCGCAGGAGGTGCCTGCAGCACCCCTGTCCTCCGAGACCGTGGAAGTTGCCAAGGCCGAAGAAACCAATATTCTCAGGCTGCCGCCAAAGACAGAGACAGAGCCCAGCGAGCCGCCATTGCCCGTTCCGGTTAAATTCGAGCCGGTCGAGCCCGAGCCGCTGGCGCCCGCCCCTTTGGCATCCAATTTGGCTCCGCCGCAGCCCGCGGCCCCTCCGGCGGTGGAGTCGATTCAGAAACTGGGCAAACAGCTGAAATGCGCAGGCTTGGAGAGCAGCAAGGATGAAAGGGGCGTCGTTCGGGTCAGCGGATTTGTTGCCTCCGAAGCTGATCGCGACCGCGTCTTCAGTCTCGTGGATAATGGCGCAAGCAACCAGAAGGCCGAACTTGATATTCAAGTCGAGCCCTGGCCCCTGTGCGAGGCCCGCCAGACCTTCAACACACCGCTGAGCGCAGCGCAGGGCCTTTCGCTGAAGCTTCAAGGCGGGAATGCCGAGCAGCCCCTCAAGTCTGGCCAGAAGATTTCGCTGGAAGTGACAACCCCTGACTTTCCCAGCTATCTTTACGTCTCTTACATTCAGGTGGACGGGCAAGTCGTGCATCTTCATCGCTACCGCGATTCGGGCAAGAAACCGCTGGCTCCGGGGACGCGTCTGGTTCTTGGAGGAGCGGGTGAATTGCGTATCGGTGGCCCGAGATTCGGCAATGAAGTCGTGGTCGCCATCGCATCTCCCTTGCCGCTGCTGGCGCTTGACCGCGTGGCATCCGAGACGGAACGTGACTATCTGACCGAGTTTCGCCAAGCCATTCTGTCGCAACAGGCGGGCAGAGGACAAGGGGCCGTGGCGGCATCAATGTTGCGCTTAACGACAAAACCTTAAAGGTGCTGGAATGCGAAATATCATGGAGATAGCAACTTCCATCGCAAAAAGGGCGGTACTTTCTGTCTGTCTTAGCTTCCTTGCTGTATCCTTGGCAGGTGCTGCCGATCAGCCGACGAGCGGAGAAATCGCGGATAAGCTTTCCAGAAGCTCCGCCATGCCCAAAAGCCGCTCGCTGGAACTGGACAAGGCCGGTGATCGTGGCATTATCAACGCGGCCGAGGCTGCCGAAGAACCGGCGGCCATTGATCTGGTCGTCAATTTCGAGTTCAATTCGGCGGAGCTGACGAATGACGGCACCGTGCTGGTGGGCAATCTGGGCAGAGCGCTCAAGGACGAGCGGCTTGCCGGGCAGCGTTTTCTGATCGAGGGCCATACCGATGCCGTGGGCAGCGATGGCTTCAATCAGGGGTTATCGCTTAGGCGGGCGGGCCGGGTGCGCCAGGAGCTGATTTCGCGCTTCGGCGTAAAGTCATCCAGGATCGAGGTTCAGGGATTCGGCGAATCCCGGCTGCTTGATCCCGATCATCCCGAAGCCGATGTCAATCGGCGGGTGCGCGTGGTCAATTTAGGTGAAAAGGGGGCCAAGAAATGAGTCGTCTGTCTCGAATATTTCCTCTTCTCGTGGCTTGCGCCCTTCCGTGCGCAGCCCTGGCGCAACCTCTTTCCCGCGATATCGGCGTTGGTCAGCAAAACGAACTCGCAGCCCCTACAGGAGCCGAGCGGCGGATTGCGCTGGTCATCGGCAACAGCTCTTACAAGACGGCCCCGCTGCCCAATCCGGTCAATGACGCCCGCGCCATGGCGGGCAAGCTCGAAAAAATGGGCTTCGAAGTCATTTTGAAGGAAAACGCCGGACAGCGCGACATGAACCGGGCAGCAACACAGTTCGGACAGAAACTGAGCAAGGGGGGCGTCGGGCTGTTCTATTACGCAGGCCACGGCGTGCAGGTGAAGGGCCGCAACTATCTGGTTCCGGTCGATGCCATGATATCGTCGGAGTCCTCGGTCCATAGCGAATCCGTCGATGTCGATCAGGTCTTGCAGCAACTGACCGGCGCCAGACTGTCCGTGGTCATTCTCGATGCCTGCCGCAACAATCCCTTCGAGCGCAGCTTTCGCGGCTATGCTGGTGGCCTGGCGCAGATCGACGCGCCCAAGGGCACCTTCATCGCCTATGCGACGGCACCCGGCAAGGTCGCCAGTGACGGCGAGGGCGGAAACGGCCTTTACACCCGCGAACTTCTGAAAACGCTCGACATGCCCGGCCTAAGGGTCGAGGACATTTTCAAGCGGGTGCGTATTCAAGTGGCCCGCGTTACCAACGACATGCAGATCCCCTGGGAAGCTTCGTCATTGACGGGCGACTTCTATTTTACGCAGCCTGCTGAGATCGGGGCGCTGCCTCAGCCGCCCGCAGGCAGTGCGTTTTCGCTTGAGGATTTGAAGAAGCAGGAAAAGGCGGCCCAGGCTGGATGGAAGAGATGGCAAGGCGAGATGAAAAGCGCTTTCGACGAGGCGGCCAAATTCTCAGGCCCGCCTGACCTGAAGCTTGCCGCCTGGGACAGATTCCTGACTTCCTTCGACCAGGACAATCCCTATTCCAGCGACGACGAAACGCTGCGCAGCAAGGCCTCAACCTCCAAGGCGGCGCTTGAAAAGAACCAGCCCCTGGCAATGAAGCAGGACTTCAAGGAAGAGGTTCCTCCCCAGCCTCAGCAACAAGTCGCGGCAGCCCCCCCTCCTGCGGTCAAGCAGGAAGCCAAGACCTTAAGCGGCAATACCCTGGGCTATTATCAGTGGGCGGAGACGCCCGTTGCGATGAGCCGCATCGGCACCAGCAGCGCCTGGCCCTTCTCATTGCGCAAGGTCGAACAGTCACAGTTGCCCGACCGGGTGCAGGAGCGGATTTTCTTCAAGGAAGGCGGCTTCCTGTTTTACGAGGAGCTCTATTTCGGAGGCTTTCGCTTCGAGCCCATGGACAAGCTTCTGGTCGACTTTTTCTCGGTGGTGTTCAAGGAACGTGGCATTCCGCTGGAATCCGCCGTGACCAGCGCCTATCGCCATAACAACCGCGACATCACTCAGCTATCGGCATCCAACAACAGGGAAACCTGCCTGGCCATGGTTACCTTTGATAAGACCAGCTTGATCGAGGGGCCTTACAATTCGCCGGGCAACAAGTCTCTGTTCGGAATCCGCTGCGTTGAAAACAGCTCGCCCGAACTGTCAGCGCTTTCCAAGCGCATGCTTCAGGTTGCCCAGAACGTTGTTTTCGAAAAGGGCGGGCGAAATTTTGCTCTGGCAGCGGATGGGGCGCAGCGGCACTGACGGTTAGGCAAGTCTCGCGCTGAAGCGATAGCCCAGGCCGGGTGCCGTGACAATCAGCGCCGGGTGCGCCAGCTTTCGGCGCAGACGGCTGATCAAAACATCGATCAGGCGTTCGGAAGGGGGCTCATCATTTCGGCTGACGGCATCGAGCAACTGGCTGCGCGAAAGCACGCGTCCGGGTGCGTGGGCCAAAGCCGAGAGCAGATTGAACTCGGCGGGCGACAGGATGATCTGTTTGCCTTTTTGATCGAGCAGCGTGTGACCCGCCAGATCAAGCGTAAAACCTTCGAATAGAATTTTATCGCGGTTGCGCCCAGTGGCGTAGGCCATGCCGTGATCGCCTGTGCCCGCCCGGTTCAGCAGATTGCGTATGCGCAGGCAGAGTTCCTGCGGGTCGAAAGGCTTGACCATGTAATCGTCGGCGCCGATTTCAAGGGCGGCCAGGCGATCATGGCGCTCTGTGCGCGCTGTCAGCACGATGATGGGTATCATCGATCGTGCGCGCACCTGTCGGGCCAAGGTCAGGCCATCTTCGTCAGGCAAGGTGAGATCGAGCAAAATGAGGTCGATGCGCTCCTGGGATAAAAGGCACAGCATCTCGCGGCCATTCATGGCGCGCCAGACTTTGAACCCTTCCTTTTCCAGATAGGCAGACAGTAAGGATTGAACAAACTCGTCGTCCTCGACGACCAGAAGGTGACCCGCGCTCACGCACTTCTCCCGCGTTGGTATTTTCTAAATTTAGCCCCATTCACAGCAAATTCACAAGTCATTTATCCACATGCAATGTGCGGGCTTTAACTTTTCACCGCTTCGAGCCGCCCGTCTTGGCGCCGTGTCCTTGGGGGGACGCAGGTTTTTTGCGTCGAAGTACAGCAAATCGGGGGTGTTCGCCCGGGCCGGAGAGCTTTCCGCCCGGCTGTGACTCGTGCGTCAAAAAACATCTTTCTCTACATTATTCGAAAGGTTAAGGTACCGCCAAAAGCAGAGGATGGAAGCGGGTTCATATTTCTGCTAGGAGCACTAATGTCATGCCCTTGATGCAATGGAATGAGCGGATGAGCGTCGGTATCGAGCAATTCGATAACGACCATAAGAAACTCGTCTCGATGCTGAATAATCTCTTTGACGGCATGCAAGCGGGCAAAGCCAAGGATGTGCTTGGCCCCATCCTTGACGACCTGATCGACTATACGAAAACCCATTTCGCCCGCGAGGAAGAGGCGATGGCTCGATTCAGCTACCAGGAATTTGCCAGCCACAAACGCGAGCATGACGACCTGACCCGTCAGGTTATCGATGTGCAGACAAAATTTCATCAGGATTTGACCGCCTCGCTCAGTATGGAGGTCATGAACTTCCTGAAGAACTGGCTGGTCAAGCACATCCAGGGCACGGATCGTAAATACACACCCTTTTTCCACAGCAACGGCGTCAAATAGCCCATTCGTAAAAGTCTGGCGTCTGGCCGGCCTTCAGGCGCGCTTCGTGATTGAAGGGGGGCTTTGGGCCGTGAGGGAATTGCGGGGTCAGGCGGCTTTTATAGGTTTGGGCCGGATCAAGCCCCTTTAATCCACACAGATAGCCAAACCAGCGCGTTCCCGCCGCGACATGCGCTGTTTCGTCCTCCAGAATCCGGGCCAGCACGGGAATCACCTCGGCGTGGCCGTGGCGTTCCAGATGTTTCATCGTGGCGGGCGTAGTATCAAGCCCCCTTGCTTCCAGAGTCATCGGCACCAGGGCGAGGCGGTCCATAAGATCGTTGCGCGTTTTTTCTGCGGCCTGCCACAAGCCGTCATGGGCTGGCAGATCGCCGTAAGAGGCCCCCAGTCCGGCCAGAAGCTCGGCCAGGGCATCGTAATGCAGGGCTTCGTCCAGGGCCACTTGCACCCAGTCATCGTAGAAGGCTTTCGGCAAATCATTCTCGGTGAAGCGCGCGATGATGTCCCAGGCCAGATCGATGGCGTTCAATTCGATATGCGCCAAGGCATGTAGCAGGGCGATCCGGCCCTTCAATCCGGCCTTCGAGCGCCTGGGCATGGCCGTGGGCGGCATCAGCGCGGGCTTGGCAGGTCTGGCTGGGCGGTCGGGAGGGTGCCCTTGCCCAACGCTTGAAATCTGGCCGGATTGCCACAGGGCAGCATGTTTGCGGGTCAGCAAGGATTTGCCCGATGGGTCCGGCATTTCCAGAACTGTTTGCGCCAAAGAGGCTAGGCTGCTCAAGAAAAGGTCCCTCTCGTCACAAAAGCTCCAGCGCCTTCAGAACCTCGGCGGCATGGCCGTCCACCTTAACCTTGCGCCAGACGCGCCTTACGAGCCCCTTGGCGTCGATCAGAAAGGTCGATCGCTCGATGCCCAGGCTCTTCTTGCCATAGAGGGTCTTTTCCTTCCAGACGCCATAGGCTTGGCAAAGTGTGGCTTCGGAATCGACGATCAGGGGAAAGGTCAGTCCATATTTTGCCTTGAAGCGCAGGTGCCTTTCCGCTGAATCGCGCGAGACGCCGATAACGCTTGCCTTGAAGTTCGTAAATGCCGCCAGCTCATCTTGAAAGGCGCAGGCCTCGGCCGTGCAACCGGGCGTGTCGTCCCTAGGATAGAAATACAAGACGACGGGGGCTCCCTTGAAGCGAGACAGCGTCTGCATCTCGCCCTGTTCGTCGGGAAGCAGGAAATCCGGCGCGGGAAGGCCGATATCGACGGTCATGTGGTTGTTCCTATTAGGGCTTCGAAAAGGGCTCGGACATTGCGGCCCGCCTCGTTCATCTGGTGCTCCAGGCTCGTAAAATCAACGGCTCCTGCGGCTTGCACCAGCAAGGACTTCAACCCCTCCGGTGCTGCTTCGTGGCTGAAGGCGTCTTCAAGCGTCAGGCGCAGAATGCCCTGAAGCGCTGTCCATAAATGCAAGGCCTTGATCAGAACCCGGTGCTGCTCGCTGGTCAGGCAGCCTGTCGCTTGCAGGCGATCCAGGGCGGTTCTTGTGGTTGGAGACAGAATGCCGGGATGGTGCCAGGCCTCTTTCAGTTGGAGATACTGCGCGATGAACTCGATATCGATCAGCCCGCCCGGTCGGTATTTGACGTCCCAGGGCGACAAGCCCTTATGCTCGCGGGCAATCCGACTGCGCATATCGGCGACATCGGTTTTCAGTTTCTCCGCGTCTCTCTGGCTTTGCAGCGCCTTGGCGATGACGGTCTCGATTTGCCTGGAAAGATCCGCAGGGCCGGTAATCAGCCGGGCGCGGGTCAGCGCCTGATACTCCCAGGTCCAGGCAGCTTCCTCATGGTAGCGCGAGAAGGATTCGAGGCTGGTGGCCAGGGGACCGGCGCGGCCCGAAGGCCGCAGGCGCATGTCCACCTCGTAAAGGCGCCCCTCGTTGCCAAGTGCTGTCAGAGCGTTAACCAGTCGTTGGGTCAGGCGCGAATAGTAGCTGGGCGGGGTTAGGGGGCGCGGACCGTCCGATGATTCCGCATCGGCGGGTGCGTCGTAAATCAGGATGAGATCGAGATCCGAAGTGGCGGTCATCTCGCGGCTGCCCAGTTTCCCCAGCGCCACCACAGCCAGGCGCGCATTCTTGATTTGTCCGTGCTGTCGCGCTTGGTCCTTCTCGATCAGGGGCATCAGGCAGGCTAGAACCGTCTCGGCTACGGCTGAAAAGGCCGCTCCGGCATCTTCGGGCTGAATGAGGCCCTTCAGCATTTGCACACCCACGCGAAATTGTTGATCGCCCGCCCAGCGGCGGGTGAGATCGAGCGATTCTTCAAAACCGACTGCGCTATCCAGCAGCCGCTCCAACTCGCCCTTCAAGGCGTCGGGTGGAGGCAAAGGGTCGAAAAAGCCCTGCGTTAGGACCGCGTCGAGCAGGGCGGGATGACGGCTGAGATGACTGGCCAGTCGCGGCGCATCGCCCATGATTCGGGCGACCAATTCCAGGAGTTGCGGATTGGCCGCCATCAGAGAGAAGAGCTGCACACCGGCGGGCATGCGGGTCAGAAAATCGTCCAGTTTCAGGAAGGCATTGACGGGCTGGGCGGTTCTGGCCAGGGCGGCCAGCAGGGCCGGGGTCAATTCCGTCAGAAGCTCGCGGGCTCGGGCCGAGCGGGTGGCGCGGATGCGTCCATGATGCCAGCCCCTTATGGTCGAACAGACGGCCTCGGCATTGGCAAATCCCATGCGGCTAAGCGTGGCCAGCGTTTCCGGATCATTGTCGGATCCGGTGAAAATCAGGCTGCCTTCGCTGGTCCCCAGATCGGGAGCTTCCTCGAACAATTTGGCATAATGCTGCTCGACATGGTGCAAATGGTCATTGAGCGCCGTCCGGAACAGGGCCGGGTCGGCATAGCCCATGAAGGCCGCCAGGCGGTCGATCCCCAAAGAGTCGGCAGGCAAGGTCTGCGTCTGTCGGTCGTCGATCATCTGCAGGCGATGTTCGAGCGTTCTTAGGAAGACGTAAGCCTCTTCCAGCCGCTGGGCCGCCAGGGGTTCGACCTGTCCCGCCTCGACCAGGGCACACAGGGAGTCCAGGGTTCCAGAGATTCTAAGAGCCGGGTTGCGCCCCCCCCATATCAGCTGCTGGGTCTGGGCAAAGAATTCGATCTCACGAATGCCGCCTCGGCCCAGCTTGATATTGTGTCCCTCGATGGCGATGCTTTCATGGCCGCGATGCGCGTTGATCTGACGCTTGATGGAGTGAATATCCTGAATGGCGGCAAAATCGAGATTACGCCGCCAGATGAAGGGCTTTAGGAAATTCAAGAAGCGCTTGCCCGCTTCCTTGTCGCCGGCACAGGCGCGCGCCTTGATCATGGCGGCGCGCTCCCAATTCTGGCCAAAGGCCTCGTAATAGGTTTCGGCGGCCGTAAGCGACAGGGCAAGAGGCGTCGATCCCGGATCGGGCCTTAGGCGCAGGTCGGTGCGAAAGACATAGCCGTCGCCCGTGCGTTCCTCCAGCATGCGCACCAGCTGGCGGGTCAGGCGCACGATGATGGCGCCTAGCATGTCGCCCGCATTGGGGTGGCAGGCTTGGTCGTAAAGAACGATCAGATCGATGTCGCTGGAATAATTAAGTTCAAAAGCCCCCAGCTTGCCCATGGCGATCACAATGATGCCCGAGCCGCTAACCGGATCTTCCTTATCGGCCAAATCGATGTCACCCGCCGCCTGGGCCTGGCGTAATAGCAGGGCGAGAGCCGAATCGACGGCCAGATCGGCCAGCTCGGAGAGCGATCGCGTTACCCGCTTTAGGCTCCAAAGCCCTGTAATGTCGGCCATCGCGATCAATAAAGCCGCTCTGCGCTTGGCAATCCGCAAAAGGCGCATGGCTTCATTCTGGTCTCTGACCGGGGTCAGTTCGGCCTTAAGGGCTGCCCAGAAGCGCTCCCAGGCCTGATCCGGTCCCAATTCGGCAAAGGCCTGAACCATGGGGACCTCCCGCAGGGCCGCCTGGGTCAGAAAGGGGGAGTGGCCGAACAGGGCAGAAAGGAGGGATTTGCCCTTGGAATCGGCGGCCAGGGCCGTCATGAAGGCCTTCAGGGCAGGGTCTGACGTTTCCTCGGCGGCTTCCGCCCAATGGGCGAACCCCAGATGTAGACGTTCGGGCGCCCCTGGCGCCGGAAAACAGTCAATATCGAGTGAAAATGGAAAAAGCAGCATTTGCAATCTGGCGATTTTCCCTCACACTGCCCCGATCCAGTCGGATGGTCAAGAGAAGCAGGGAGGAAGGACCGGCGTGATTCATCGCACGGTGCGCGGCGTATTCCAGGGTTTTGGGGCCTTGGCCCTGTTGGCCCTGGTTGCTGTTCCTCTGTTTGTCTGGCGTTTGAGCGAGGGCCCGGTCAGCGTGGCCTTCCTGACCCCCTATGTCGAAGAGGCGCTGTCTTCCCCCGACAAGGCCTATTCCGTCCAGCTTGACGATACCGTGCTGACCCTGGACGACAACCGCTATCTCGATATCCGGGCCAAGGGGGTTCGCCTGATCGGCAGCACGGGCCAGATGCTCGCCAGCATTCCCGAGATCGGCATTACACTCAGCCCGAAATCCCTGGCCCGGGGCGTTCTGGGGCTGAGGCGCATTGCCATCGTGCATCCTGTACTGAGACTGACCCGGGGAGGCGACGGCAAACTTGACCTCGATTTTGCCGGTGTCGCTGATGGCCAATCGCTTCCGACCGAAGTCGTCACACAAAATACCCAGAAGAATTTGATCGATACGCTGTTGGAAGAACTGGTCGCGCCTTTGGACCCGAATCGCACGTTTGGCGTTCTCTCCAGCCTGCGCATTCAGCAAGCCGATCTAACCTTGGTCGACAAGCTGAACGATACCGTGTGGCATGCCCCTTCGGTCGATCTGCAGATTGCAAGGGGGGGCGAAGGAATTTCGGGCAGCGGAACGGCTGAGCTGACTTTCGAGAATGGTGCGGCCCGTATCGACCTTGGCTTGAATTTCGAACCAACCAGCCGGCTGCTGTCGATCGGTTTTGGCTTCGACAAGCTGGCCCCGGCCCATTTGGCCCGACTGATGCCCGAGCTTTCGCCCCTGACGGCGATCGATCTGCCCCTGGCGGGCAGTGTGAAGACCGAGATCGACATCTCGACCGGTCTTGTCGGACGGATCGATTTCGATATGGCGGGTGGTGCCGGTCGTTTGGTTCTGCCTGAACCGGTTTCGGAAGAGGTGCCGGTTTCGTCCCTGAAGCTTAAAGGGGCCATCACCGATGGCGGCAACCGGACGGTTCTTGAGGAATTCTCGGCCAATCTCGATGGCCCCCTGCTGACCCTGGGGGGCATTGTCGACCGCAAGGACGGCGAGACGTTCGTTCAGGGCGAAGCCAATGCCAAGGACGTGCCGATGGAACGTCTGAAACATCTATGGCCGGAAAGCCTGGCCGTCGATGCCAGAACATGGATTATGGCCAACCTGTCTTTGGGCAAGGCAAAAGACGTCACGGCCCGCTTCGCCTTCAAGATGGACAAGGATGGTGCGGTTGCCCTGACGGCGCTTTCCGGCGGCGGCGACGTCGAAGGCATGCGGGTCAATTATCTGGCGCCGATGCCGCAGGCGGAAAATGTCTCGGCCTATATGAGCTTCACGCCTAACTCGTATCACCTGGACATCAAGGACGGCTCAGTCTTTGGCCTCAAGACCAAAGGTGGGCGCCTCAATTTCACCGGGCTCGATCAGCCCGACCAGTTCTTGGAGGTCAATCTCGATATCGAGGGTCCGCTGGAAGATGCGCTGAAACTGATCGACAGCAAGCCCTTGGGCTACGCCCAGGCCTTGGGAATCGATCCCGAGCGCGTCAAGGGACAGGTTAGCGGTCATTTCTTCACAAGCTTTCCTTTGTTGAAGGCGCTCACCTTCGACATGCTTGCCCTTGAAACCAAGGCCAGGCTCGAGAATCTCGAAATGCCCAAAATGCTGATGGGGTTGGATATCACCGGAGGCAGCGGGGATTTGCGCGTCGACCCCAAAGGGCTCGATTTGGTGGGCAAGGTACATCTGGCCAATATGGCCGCCGATCTGGAATGGCGCGAGAATTTCACGAAGTCAGCAGCTTTCCGCAGCCGCTACCGGATTAAGGGATTGTTGGATGATGCTGGCCGGGCGGCGATGGGGCTCGATATGCCGCCTTTCACGCCGTCATGGCTGGAAGGGCCGGTCGGGATTGACGCTTTGGCGACTCTTCAGACGGGCGGCAAGGGCGAAGCGCTGCTAAAGCTGGATCTGACGCCCGCAAGGCTGTCGCTGCAGCCAGTCAATTACAGAAAAGCGCCGGGGGCCAGGGGCAATGGCGAGGTGCAACTGACCTTCAGCCGCAAAGGGTTGGCCGCCGTGCCCCGCATCCAGGTCATGGCCGAGGGGCTCAATCTGACGGGCGGCGTACAGTTCGCGGGAGAAGGCGGCCCGCTTAAGCGCGTCGATATCACCAGGCTGCATGCGGATCGCAGCGAAGCCTTTGGAAGCCTTGCCGTCGAGCCTTCCGGGCGAATCACGGTCGATGTCAAGGGCGATGCGCTGGATGCCAGTGCCCTCTTGAAGGACGATGGCGCACCCGCTGATCGCAAGGCGCCGCCGATGGCGGTACAGGCTTCCTTGAAGCGGCTGTGGATCAACGAGAAGGGCAGCCTGGAAACCGCTCAAGCCAGCTTGTCGCGCAGCGAGGGGCTTTGGCGCAATGTGACGGCTGAGGGCCTGGCCGGCGGCAAGCCCTTTCGGCTGTCCATTCTGCCCGATGGGCGCGAGCGCCGCCGCCTGATCGTGGTTTCCCCGGACGCTGGCGCCACCATTTCCGGGCTTGGCATTCTTGACAATGTCACGGGCGGCAAGCTGGAAGTCGGCGGCACCTACGACGATTCCAAGCCCGAATCGCCCCTGGAAGGCACAGCGCGCATGTCCGACTTCAATGTCGTGCGGGCCCCCGTTCTGGCGCGCATTCTGACCGTGGCGGGCATTACCGGCATCGTCGATGCGCTGAAAGGCGAAGGCATCAGCTTTTCCCGCTTAGAAGCGCCCTTCATTCTGTCTCGCGGCAAGCTTTACCTAAGCGAGGCCCGGGCCTCTGGTGCGGCTCTGGGCGTTACGGCCAAGGGCAATGTCGATATGACCAATGACGTTTTCGATCTGGAAGGAACATTGGTTCCCGCTTACGCGGTCAATAGCCTGCTTGGCAATATTCCCCTGGTTGGCGGCATCTTCTCGGGCGGCGACAAGGGTGGTGGCGTTTTCGCCTTCACCTACTCGCTGAAGGGACATGCCGACGATCCCAGCGTCAGCGTCAACCCCCTGGCCGCCCTGGCGCCGGGTTTCCTGCGCAATCTGTTCGGCATCTTCGACAAGGGTCCGACGCAGGCGCCGCCTGAGGCGAAGAAACCTTAGAAGGGGTCAGTTTGGGTAGCGAGAAAGAACTTCAGACAGCCCTTTGTCAATGTCGCTGATCCCAGTGGATACAGTGGCCAAAATATTGACATCCTCTGCATTCCAGCCACCCAAACCTTGAACGACTGCCTCGCGGCCGAAATCAGGAAATCCCCGGCCAATGTCGCTGAACTTCAGATGGGTTGAAGCGATCGCAATAGGATGGTTGACAACGCTATCAAAAAGAACCTTTCGACCATCTAAATGAACAACGTTAGCCACGCGATACTTCTTTGTGCTGTCGCCATCGACGAATTCGCCGTGGTGAACTGATTTTCTGGGGAAGATGGAAATCAAAATATCGTTAACTCGTTGCCGTAGCGAACTCTCTGCCTGCAGATGGTGATCGCGCAATGTTTCGTACACCCAGCGCTGACTGGCATTGGCAACAACGACGATAGCTGCACCTAGCTGACCTTGATTGACGCAACTGAGGGTAAAGCACCCTTTTGTCAGGCTTAGCCCCATATCCCGAGCAACGACTTCAGCCTTCTTAATTGTCGTCTTATTTATGTCAACCCCGTTTGCCAATAACGTCGACCAGCCTAATGCTCCATCGGAAACGGAATAGGCATCAGCTTCCCGGGAAACGGTGACGGAGACACAATCGCCGTCAGGATAAAGGACTTGCGTACCCACTCGAACACCATCAGTTGTCGAATGGCATTCAAGAAATGGGGCAAGGGCCTCAATAATCCAGGATTCACAAGTCATCTGATTTCCTCCCCTCAAAGCAGCAGAGGGTCATAGGGCGGAGGAGCGATATCTCCTACTATGTGCGCTCTTTTGAAGAAGTAGGCAAGTGCCTCGGCGAAAGTCGGAAGGGGGTCTGGAAGCAAGTCTGCCACGGCCAGATTGACTTTTGTCTCTCTTGGCCACCCAAGGAACGCATTGTTTTCCCAGGCATAATATCGATGCTCCCCCGATGGAAGAATCTTGCCAGAAAGAGGGCCGATGCCCAATCGATTCACATGAACATCGTGAGGGTGGTAATTCAGCCGTTCGATGACGATGTTGTGGTAAATCAGGTTGATTCCGCCATGCTGGTCGATGGTGTGGGTGTTGGCGTTGATGTCCAGAATCAGTCCGGGACGGACGGCGCCTTCTACAGCCAAGGTCACTTTGAGGCGGACGGTATTTTCGCGGTTCGGATGCCATTTCGGGACGCCGACAAGGGTTTTCAGACCAGCAAGTAAATGGAAAATTTCGCCGGTTCCCCCCATCATTTTAGATAGTGTCCTGTTGTCGCGCCTCTGGCAGCGTCGCGCGAATGCAAGCCTTCAGGTCACTTTGCGCGACGGGCAGATTGTTTTCGTCCCAAAGAATATGAAGGTGGTGGTTAGTGTCGAAATGAGTGCCACCGCCATTCCTAGCTCGCTCTTCGAAGGTTGATTTCTGGCAAGTGTAGATCACGGGCTTGCCCAGCCCTTCGGCGTAGCCCGCTTCCCAGTAGGAGCCTCGGTTTTCGTGTGTCAGGTCCGAGATGATAAAGCGGGCTTTCTTGATTTCCACGCGCAGGCGGTCATCGATCAGTCCGGCCCGCGAGATTTCTGGATCATCTAGCTTCCGGAGTTCGAATCCGGTCGCTTTTACCGCTGGACGAAAGCTCGCTTCCAACACGCGATCCAATAACGGGTCTTCAAACTTCATTGCCATGAAAGCGGTATTCCCGCTGACGGCACCTTTCTTGAGTTCTTCATAGCGAGCCCAGCCATTGAAGGTGAGACGAATTTGCTGGTCAGGGGCATCGTCTCCCCGTGCTTCAATAAGGCCAAGCTTCAGCAAAGAACGTTGCAAGAAGGTAAAGTCCGCTGGGCTTGTGATGCCAATGATGGCGCCGATTTTCTCGAAAGATGCAGTGAGCGTATCTCCTGGGCTGGTTTGCGTTTCGCCTATCCAGCGTATCAGGTTATCGGCCTGTTCCTGGGGTGTGGGGTGAGGCGGCGCATTTGCCAACCTTGTAAGAGTGTCCGCAGAAATGATGGGAGGGGTGTTGCCGTCTCTCGGCATTATTCGGATCGCATGGGGAATAAATCTAAGATCGTCGCGTGAATAGTCATCCAACTGAGCGTCAGCGCTCCCAGTGAGCACGAACTTTCCACAATGAGGACAGTTGTAAAAATAGGCATCCCTGTTCTGGTAAAGGGACGAGGGCGTCTTCAATACCGAATTACAAATTGGACATAGGTTAAGACCAGTAGCCACGCCCCTGCACTCCGACAGTTCCCTTAAAGAAGCGAGAATAAGAATGGTACATTTAAGCGGGATGTCAAGCTGTCTGTATCAACCGTTCAGACGTACCAGCGCATGTTTTTTCCTACCTGCCGAAAGCTTGGCGGGGCCCGAGGCGAGGTCGGCTGGCGTCAGCTTCTTCATCTCATCGGTAACGGCAACATCGTTCAGCTTGACCCCGCCGCCCTTGATCAGGCGGCGCGCCTCGCCGTTCGAGGCGGCCAGGCCCGCTTTGACCAGCAGGGCGTAGACCGTCTCTTCGGCCGACAGCGTTATCGTGGGCAGATCCTCGCCCAGGGTTCCCTCCTCGAAGGTCTTGCGGGCCGTTTCGGCCGCCGCCACCGCCGCCTCTTTGCCATGCGCCATGCGCGTGGCTTCATTGGCCAGAATCTTCTTGGCCTCGTTGATGCCCGATCCCTCCTGGCTTTCCAGACGCTTGATCTCGTCTTCGGGCAGTTCGGTGAAGAGACGCAGGAAGCGCCCGACATCGCCGTCCTCGGTGTTGCGCCAGAACTGCCAGTAGTCATAGGGGGGCAGCATGTCGGGATTGAGCCACACCGCGCCTGCCGCCGTCTTGCCCATCTTGGCGCCCGACGAGGTGGTGAGCAGCGGCGTGGTCAGACCGAATAACTCGTGGCCCTTGGCCCTGCGGCCCAGTTCAACGCCGTTGACGATATTGCCCCACTGGTCCGAGCCGCCCATCTGCAACAGGCAGCCATGGCGCCCGGCCAGTTCCACGAAATCATAGGCCTGGAGAATCATGTAGTTGAATTCGAGGAAGGTAAGCGGCTGCTCGCGCTCAAGACGCAGCTTCACGGAATCGAAGGTCAGCATGCGGTTGATGGTGAAGTGGCATCCGTATTCGCGCAGAAAGGCGATATAGGAGAGTTGATCAAGCCAGTCGGCATTGTTGACCATGACGGCGTCGGTGGGGCCGTCGCCGAAGGTGAGGAATCTTGAAAAGACCGTCTTGATACCCGCCATGTTGGCTGCGATGTCGGCATCGCTCAACAGCTTGCGCGACTCGTCCTTGCCCGAAGGGTCGCCCACCTTGGTGGTGCCGCCGCCCATCAGCACGATCGGCTTGTGGCCCGACTTCTGCAAAAGGCGCAAAAGCATGATCGAGACCAGGCTGCCCACATGCAGACTGGGCGCCGTGCAGTCGAAACCGATATAGGCCGGAACCACGCCCGCCATCAGGCGTTCGTCCAACTGGGTCTCGTCCGTGCATTGATGGACATAGCCCCTGGCCTTGGCGGCATTCAGGAAATCCGAGCGAAGAAGGGTCATGAGTGCTATCCTTGGAGCTTGAAGGCGGGTTTCCTACCACGAAACAGGGATGGGGGACAACGGATGTGGGTTTTGGGCTTGATGAGCGGGACCAGCATGGACGGCATCGATGCCGCTCTTCTGGAAACCGATGGCGAGCGGGTTACGGCATTTGGCCCCACCCTCACACGGCCCTATGACGAGCCTTTCCGCGAACGCCTGCGCGATATCCTGGGTCTGGACGATCCTTCGGCGGATTTGGTCAGGGACCTTACCTTGCGCCATGCCGAAGCGGTGAAGGCGCTGCTGGCAGGGGCCGGGCAGGGGGCGGATTTGATCGGCTTTCACGGCCATACCGTTTTGCATAGGCCCGAGGAGGGAAAAACCCTGCAGATCGGCGACGGGGCTCTTTTGGCCGAAATGACGGGGATCGACGTGGTAGGTGACTTTCGCTCTGCCGACGTGGCCGCCGGGGGACAGGGGGCGCCCTTGGTGCCGGTTTACCACGCGGCGTTGGCGGCATCCTTGGAAAAGCCCCTGGCCGTGCTGAATATCGGGGGGGTGGCGAATGTCACCTATATCGGCCCCCATGGCGGTGTTCTGGCCTTCGACACCGGCCCTGGCAACGCCCTGATCGACGATTGGATGCTGGCCATGACCGGCTACCCCATCGACGAAAACGGCGCTCTGGCCCAGGAGGGGCATGTGGACGAGGCAGCCGTTTCTGAATTCATCGAGCATTCCTGGTTCGCCGAGCCGCCCCCCAAATCGCTCGACCGCGACGAATTCGCTCTTTTCGCCAAAAGGCTGGTGGGGGGCATGTCACCCGCCGATGGTGCCGCCACGCTCTGCGCCTTAACCGTGGCCGCCGTGGCCCGGGCGGAAAGACATCTACCCAGGGTGCCCAGGCGTTGGCTGGTCTCGGGGGGTGGGCGCAAGAATCCGGTGCTGATGTCGGGTCTGCGCTTCGGGCTGGGCGTCTCGGTGGAGCCGGTGGAAGAGGTGGGCTGGAACGGCGATGCGCTGGAGGCCCAGGCCTTCGCCTATCTGGCGGCCAGAAGTCTGGCCGGACTGCCCATCAGCTATCCCAGCACGACCGGGGTGAAAGAGCCGATGACGGGCGGGCGCCTGTTCAAGACGGGGTAATTGCGCAAGGCAGGAGCGCGGCAGACTTGTTTCCAGCCTCGGCTTATTTCCGATTTATTCGGAATTTCGCCCATTCTCTGGCCAGGGTGCGTTCATACTCTCTGCTGCCCGTAGCGGGGGACATGGTTAGCTTCTCGCGGGTTTCTGCGGGAAGATATATTGCCGGGTCGTTTGCAATGTTGGGATTCAAGAATTCCTTCGAGGCGGGAACGGCATTGGCGTATCCGATTTCGTTGCTGATTTCCGCAATAATATCGGGACGCAGGATGAAATTGATGAAAGCGTGGGCGTTTTCACTGTGCGGCGCATCAACCGGAACAGCCATCATGTCCATGCCGAACAGCGCGCCTTCCTTGGGAATGACAATGGCAATCTGCTGAGGCGGCTTTTGTTTCAAGCCATTTTCGCGGGCTTGCACCAGATCGCCCACATAGCCATGGGCGACGCAGATATTTCCCTTGGACATGTCCTCGATGTATTTCCCGGTTCCGATATAGCGGTAAAAGGGGCGCAACCGCTCCAAGTCGCGCATGGCATTCTGCATTGACTCTGTCGTTTGTTGGAGAGGGCTCAGGCCTTTGAAGAGAAGGAAAGCGGGAAGTGTCTCGGTCGGCGTATCTTGCAAAACGACGCCGCATGCCTTGAAGTGACCAAGAATACTGGGGTCGAAGAGCATGGCCCAGGAGTCCTTGGGGGCGCTTGGCATGGCTTTGCGCACGAGGTCAACGTTATAACCGAAACCCGAGGCGTACATCATATAGGGAAGGCCGAAACGATTGCCGGGATCAAATTTTTCCAGGGAAACCAGAACATTCTTGTCCAGGCCCTGGGCATTGGGAATCTTCGAGAGGTTAAGCTTTTGAAAGAGGCCGGCCTTGATTTGCCTTGCAAAAAAGGGCGAGGCGGAGGGAAAGACGACGTCATAGCCGGTATGGCCGCTGATCAGCTTGGCATCCAGTTCTTCGTTTTCGGCAAAAATGGTGTAATCGACCTTAATTCCGGTTTCCTGGGTGAATTTAAGCAAAACATTGGGCGCAATATAGCTTGGCCAGTTGTGAACATTGACCTGGGCCGCGCCCACCTCCTGCGCTTTAGCCGGTTGGATGGCAAAGCTGGCGATGGCGGCAAAGACGAAGCCCGCGAAGTTGAAAAGTGCGCGAGTCTTTAGCTTCAAAATAGATCGCATGGTTGCCCCCCTGATGCGAAGAAATCATCCAATTTTCATGTCTGAAGAGTCAATGTGCGTTTCGCCTTTCTGTGGATATAGACCGACAGAATCGTTTATCGAGCGAAAACAAACAATCCTGGTCTCTAGCCGCTGCATGTTTTGCTTGCCAATCCTTGCTGTCTAGGCAGTATGAAGGTGTGCAACAGGGGGCACCGTGACAAAGATGCGCATCAAGCTTCGCATTGGCATATCTGCGATGTTCTCGGCCGTCCTGATTCCTTTGACTGTGCTGCTGGTTCTGTTTCTCTATCTGCAGAATGCGCGCATGGCTCGCGAGATGGCGGCCCAGTCGATGGATATTTCCGGCCGTGAAGTGGCCGAAAAGATCAAAATGATGATCGGTGGAATTTCCAAATCGGTGGAAATCGCCGCCGCCTTTGGTCGCGTCGAGGGGGAGCGTCTGCGCAGGCCCGACGCCCTTCGCCCCTTGCTGACCCAGTTGGAAACCATGCCCGAAGCCTATAGTGCCTATTTCGGGCTGCATGAGGATGGCAGCTTCTATCAGGCAGTCAGACTGCCCAAGGGCATCGAGCGGTTTGGCTTCAAGAAGGAAAAGCCGCCAGCGGCGGCAAAATGGGTGCTGCGGGTTCTTGATTCCAGCTCGGGAGAAAGGCGCGATACCTACATCTATCTCGAAGAGTGGAACAAGGCCGTCAAGATCGAACGGGCTGCTCCCAGCTATGATCCCAGAATCCGTCCCTGGTACCAGGATGCCCTGCCTTCCGAGAAAACGATCACCACCGACGTCTATCTGTTTTCAAGCACGGGCGAGCCGGGAATCACGCTGTCGCAGCGCGTCAGAACAGATAATGGCGCGTTGATGGGCGTCTTTGGGGCTGATCTGTCGATATCTGCCCTGTCGGAATTCCTGACGGCTAGAAGTGTTGGCAAATCGGGCATGACATTTCTTCTCGACCAGAAAGGACAACTGGTCGGCTTTCCGAATGCGGCCAAGGTAACCGTCCAGAAGGATGGCAAGGTGTCGTTGGTCATGGGTGAAGATGTCGATGACCCGATTGTGTCCGAAGCCGTCAAGCGCTTTCGCGCAGGCGCTGGAAGCCAATTCACGCTGGAATCAAAGGCCGATGGATCGGCGTGGATGGCCAAGTTCCTGCCTTTGGTGGAATATTCTGGGGTGAACTGGACGGTGGGTGTCGTGGTCGCCGAGGAAGATTTTGTGGGACCGGTTAGAAACGCCAGCCAGACGACCATCATCATCGGGTTTGTTTTTGCCCTTCTGGCATCCGGATGCGTTTTTCTTTTGTCGCGCTATCTTGTGCGCCCGATTGATGCTTTGATCGTGGAAACCGACAATATTCGCAATTTCGAGCTGAGCAAGCCGGTTGTGATTTCGTCGCAAATTCTGGAAATCGACCGGCTGATCGGTGCCGTCGGCGCCATGAAGGCTGGCCTGTCCAGCTTTGGCAGCTATGTCCCCAAAAGCCTGGTTCACAACATCATCAGCTCGGGCAGCGGCACCACGATCGGCGGCGTCAGGCGACCTCTGACCGTCATGTTTACGGACCTTCAAGGCTTTACCCAGGCCTCGGAATCGATGGAGCCGGAGCTGGTTCTAAAGTGGTTGTCGGTTTATTTCGAGCGCATGTCAGAAATCATTGCGCGCCATCACGGCACGATCGACAAATTCATCGGCGACGCCATCATGGCGTTCTGGAATGCCCCCCTTGACGATCCTAACCATATCGAAAACGCCTGCCGGGCCATGGTTGAATGCAAGGCCGCCTTAAGGGAATTCGCCGAATCCGGTGGTCCGCCCCTGATCACCCGCATGGGCCTGCATACAGGACAGGCGGTGGTCGGAAATGTCGGCTCAAGTGATCGCATGCAATATACGGCCATGGGCTCAATGGTGAATCTGGCCTCGCGCATCGAGGGCTTGAACAAGCAACTGGGAACGACGGCTCTTGTCACCCAGCCGGTCGTCGAAGCCGTCGGGGAAAACTTTAAGCTAAGGCCATTCGGCCCGGTGCTTGTTTCGGGCGCTTCGATCTCGATACCTGTCTACGAGTTGTTAGGCGATGGCGAGGACGAGCAGCGAAGGCTGTCAGCCTGGATGGAAGCCCTTACCGCCTATGAAAAGGCGGAATGGGAACGGGCCTCCCAGGCGTTCGAGCGCTATGAGGCGCTTTATCCCGACGACAAGGCCACTCAGATGTATCTGGCGAATGCCAAGCAATTTGCCGCGAACGGCGCGCCAGCCGACTGGGATGGCGTTTTGAAATTCAGAAGAAAGTGAGAGGAAGGGATATGGCGTCGTTTTTCAAGCGGCCAGCAGTTGCCTTCCTTTATGCGGCGGCATTGTGCTGGCCCTCGCTAGCGCCAGGGGCTGAGACGATAGATCTGCTGCTGGCTCATGATCAGTCGCAAGTCCCCCCCAATACGCATATAGCGGCGGTTTCCGAAGAATTTCGCAGGCTGGTGGCCAAATCTTCGGACGGGAGAATAAGGATCGACATTCTGCCCAATGCCATGCTGGGGGGTAACTACGATGTGGCAAAATTGGTGGACAAGAATGTCCTGAGTTCGGCCCTGGTGCCGCTGGGTGCCGCTGCGAAGATCTATCCTCCCCTGCGGGCCAGCCTGATTCCCTTTTCCTTCGAGAGCATCGATACGGCGCGCAAAGTGTTTGCAGGCCCCTACAAGCAAAAGCTTCGGGAGGGGATGGTGGAAAAAAGCAATCTCTTCCTCGTCGGGTTCGTCGATGTCGGCGGGTTCGACATCTTAACCAATATCGACCGCGAAATTCTGCTGCCGGAAGATATGTGGGGCCTCAACATCGCCTCCATTCCTGATCTGCCTGAACTGGACAGCATGATCAAGGCCTCGGGGGCTAAAGCGGTCAAGGTTTCGATCAACGAAAAATTCAATCTTCTGTACTCGCATGCGCTGGATGGCCAGATGGGAACGATCGATCTGGCTTTGGCCCAGGGCATGCCCAGCGTTCAAGGTCATGCGACCCTGACCGAGCACTTGTATGCGCCCTATGTCTGGTTGTTTTCGAAAAGCGCGCTTGACGGACTTGGCCCGGATGACCGCGGATTGCTTCTGAAGTCTGCCGAGGATGCCCTAAGAACGACGCTTGATCGCATCCAGGCTTTGGAAAAATCCCAAGCGCCCCTAAAAAAATTGCGTCAGAGCGTGACAGTCCATGTTCCGACGCCAGAGGAGCGCAGGCAGTTTAGCACTTTGATGCAGCCTGCAGCGGAAGAGGCTATTCTCGATTCGCTCGGCCCTCAGGGGGCGGAATTCGTCTCTGCGTTCAAGGCAGCCATTCAGGCGGCAGAGCGCTCCGGGAAGGAGTCGCGGTGATTCACGCCGCTTTGGGCTTTTCCAGCGACTTGTCGAGATAGCCCCCGATGATGCCTTTAAGATCGGTCAGTTGTTCGGTGAAGAAATGGCTGGCGCCGGGGATGGTCTTATAAGTTACTTCGATCCCCTTCTGGCTTCCCAGCTTGTGGGCCAGCTTGGCGACCGCCGCCTCGGGCACCACGTCGTCCACGGTGCCGTGGACGATCAGGCCCGATGAGGGGCAGGGTGCCAGGAAGGTGAAATCATAGATGCTGGCGGGGGGCGATATCGAAAGAAACCCCTCGATCTCGGGGCGGCGCATCAAAAGCTGCATGCCGATCCAGGCGCCAAAGGAATAGCCCGCGATCCAGCAACTGGTGGCGTTGGGATTATAGGTCTGCAGCCAGTCCAGCGCAGAAGCAGCGTCTGACAGTTCGCCCTGGCCGTTGTCGAACCGCCCTTGAGAGCGGCCAACGCCACGGAAATTAAAGCGCAGAGTGGAAAAGCCACGGTCCACAAAAGCATGGTAGAGCGTATAAACCACCTTGTTGTTCATGGTCCCGCCCCGCTGGGGATGGGGATGCAGCACAAGGGCGATTGGCGCGCTGGCGTCCTTGCCGTGGGTGTATCTGCCTTCGAGACGGCCCTCGGGGCCCTGGAAAATGACGTCGGGCATTGAACTCCTGAAGCGCTGCACCCCGCCTTAAGTCCCTGAGCAACCAGGAACCCGGTCATGGGCCTGTTAAGGAAATCCTCTTTTCCGGCCATACTTGACCAGACTAGTCGGGCAACCTATATTCCCTATTACCGACTAGGGTCTTTCGGGAATACGTCCCAAAGGCCTTGGCGGCAGGCGCGTATCTATAGCACGGCGGGTAGCCAGATGTTCAAGAGGCTTCAAGAAGATATTGCATCGATTGTCGAACGCGATCCGGCGGCCCGTTCGGCGCTTGAGGTGCTGTTCTGCTATCCTGGCGTTCATGCCCTGTTGTTCTTTCGCCTCTCCCATTGGCTTTGGTCCAATGAATTCAAGCTGCTAGGCCGGATGGTGTCGCAGATTTCCCGAATCCTGACCGGGATCGAGATTCACCCCGGCGCCACTATCGGGCGGCGCCTGTTTATCGATCACGGGATGGGGGTGGTCATCGGCGAGACTGCCGTCATCGGAGACGATGTGACACTTTACCATGGCGTAACCCTGGGCGGGACAAGCCTGCACAAGGGTAGGCGCCACCCCACGCTGGAAGACGGCGTCATCGTCGGCTCGGGGGCTCAAATCCTGGGGCCGCACGTCATCGGTCAGGGGGCGCGCATTGGCGCCAACGCCGTTGTTTTGTCCGACGTGCCCAAGGGGGTGACCATGGTGGGCATTCCGGCAAGGGTCGCCATGCGCCGTTTGAAGAAGGACGAGGAAGCCACCTTCCATGCCTATGGACTGACCAGCGAGCATTTGCCCGATCCGGTGGCGCGCTCGGCAGAAACTTTGCACCGCCAGGTAACGGCACTGTCGCAGCGCCTTGAGGAGCTGGAGCAGCGTCTGGCTTCCGGCGAGCCTGAAAAGGAAGATCATTCCGCATCGACCACACATGAATCGCGCGCCGCAGGGCATGGCTGACAAAGACAAGAAGCAGCCCCCGGGCATTCTGGAGAAGGAGACACGCCTGTGAAACTGAGTACAAAGGGACGCTACGCCGTCATGGCGATGGTCGATCTGGCCACCAAGGGGCAGGGCTCGCCCGTCGCTCTGGCGGATATTGCTGATCGCCAGGAGATTTCGCTCTCCTATCTCGAACAATTGTTTGGCCGGTTGCGCAAGGGCGGAATCGTGAAAAGTGTTCGCGGCCCAGGCGGCGGCTATCTCTTGGCCCGTGCGGCCAATCAGACCCGCATTTCGGACATCGTGCTGGCCGTCGACGAGCCTTTGCAGACCACGCGATGCATGCCCGGACAGCCCGCCGGTTGCCACAACAACAAGGGCCGTTGTCTGACCCACGATCTGTGGGAGGAATTGGGCAACCAGATTTATCTTTTCTTGAGTTCGGTGACGCTGGACGATGTCTGTCAGCGTCGTGTGCTGGGGACCAGCGGCGTTTTCCATGCAGGAGCCGCCGGCGCTCAGGCCGCGGAATAAGGACAAGTTTTTATGACCCATATGCCCGCCAACGACCTGCCCCGCCCGATCTATCTGGATTATCAGGCCACCACGCCTTGCGATCCCAGAGTGGTCGAGGTCATGCTGCCCTATTTCACTGAGAAATTCGGCAACCCGCATTCGCGCAACCATATGTATGGCTGGGAAGCGGAAGAAGCGGTCGAAAAGGCGCGGGCGCAGGTGGGGGCCATCATCGGCGCTTCCGACAAGGAAATCATCTTCACCTCGGGGGCTACGGAATCGAACAATCTGGCGATCAAGGGCGTCGCCCAGTTCTATAAGGAAAAGAAGAACCACATCATCACCGTGGTGACCGAGCATAAATGCGTTTTGGATACTTGCCGCCATTTGGAACTCGATGGTTTCGAGGTGACCTATTTGCCCGTGAAGACGGATGGGCTGATCGACCTTGATCAACTGAAGTCGGCCATCAAGGACACGACGGTGCTGGTGTCGGTGATGGCGGTCAACAACGAGATCGGCGTCATTCAGCCGATGCATGAGATCGGCGCCATCTGCCGTGCGGCGGGCGTTTTCTTCCATACCGATTGTGCGCAGGCGGTGGGCAAGATACCGCTTGATGTCGATGCCATGAACATCGATTTGATGAGCATTTCTGGCCACAAGATCTACGGCCCCAAGGGGATCGGAGCGCTTTACGTGCGCAGGAAACCCCGCGTGCGCCTGATGGCGCAGATCAATGGTGGCGGTCAGGAGCGCGGCATGCGCTCGGGCACGCTGGCAACGCCTCTGTGCGCCGGAATCGGCGAGGCCTGCCGCATCGCGCAGGCTGAAATGGAAGCCGAGGCCAAGCGCCTGACAGCCCTGCGCGACCGCTTCTTGAAGATCGTGATGAGCGGCCTGCCCCAGGTTTACGTGAATGGGCATCTGGACAAGCGCATTCCAGGCAATCTCAATCTGTCTTTCGCCTTCGTCGAAGGCGAGGGGCTGATGATGGCGGTCAAGGAACTGGCGGTGTCGTCGGGATCGGCCTGCACCTCGGCCTCGCTAGAGCCTTCCTACGTGCTGCGCGCCCTGGGGCTCGAAGCTGAAATGGCCCATACCAGCCTGCGCATCGGGCTTGGACGCACCACGACGGAAGCCGAAGTGGATATTGCGGCGAGTCTGCTGGTCGAGCGCGTGACGAAACTGCGCGCTTTCAGCCCGCTTTGGGAAATGGCAGAGGCCGGGATCGACATCAAATCGATCCAATGGGCCGAACATTAAGGAGTACGTCTCATGTCATACAGCGACAAGGTCATCGACCACTTCGAGAACCCTCGGAACGTGGGTTCCCTCAACAAGGACGATGCGCATGTCGGCACCGGTCTGGTCGGCGCTCCCGCCTGCGGCGACGTCATGCGCCTGCAAATCCAGGTGAGCCCCGAGGGCATCATCGAGGACGCCAAGTTCAAGACCTTCGGCTGCGGCTCGGCCATTGCGTCCAGCTCATTGGTCACCGAATGGGTCAAGGGCAAGACCTTGGACGAGGCGTCGTCGATCAAGAATACCGACATCGCGCAGCATCTGGCCTTGCCGCCCGTCAAGATCCACTGTTCGGTGCTGGCCGAGGATGCGATCAAGGCGGCGATTACCGATTACAAGACCAAGCACGGCCCCGCCAAGAACGGCGAAGCTGCACAATAAGGATCAAGATATGACAGCACCGGCTCCCATCTCCATCACCGATGCAGCGGCAGAGCGCGTCAAGGCATTGATCGCCAAGCGCGGCAAGCCCACGGTCGGCGTTCGCATCGGCGTTCGCTCCAAGGGCTGCTCGGGCATGTCCTACACGGTCGAGTTCGCCGACGAGAAAAGCCCCTATGACGAGACCGTCGAGGACAAGGGAGTCACGATCTTCATCGACCCTAAGGCCACCTTGTTCATCCTGGGCACCGAGATGGACTATGTCGAGGAACAGATGAAGAGCGGCTTCGTTTTTCGTAATCCTAACGAGAAGGGGCGCTGCGGCTGCGGCGAATCCTTCCACGTCTGATTGATTCTATGAACATTGAAGCCCACCATACGGATGGCCTTGAGGCCTGCGTCGTCGGGTGTTGGTCGTGCAAAGGCCCGGCCAGCCCGCGTGCCCTGTTCTGCTCGGTTTGCGGCGCCGTCCAGGCGCCGAGACCGATGGACCATTTCCAGCGTCTGGGCCTGATGCCCGGCTTCGATGTGGATCAAGGAGAGCTTGAGCGCCACTATTTCGGCTTTCAGCGCCGCCTGCATCCGGATCGCTTCGCCGCCCGGTCGGCCAAGGAAAAGCTGATGAGCCAGCAGCAGGCCATGGCCCTCAACGAGGCCTATGAAACGCTGAAGGACCCTTTGAAGCGGGCGGCCTATCTTTTGAAACTAAAGGGCCGCAAGGCCGACGCCGAGGACGGCGCCAAGCCTGCCGATTCCGCTCTGCTGATGGAGCAGATGGAAGCCAGAGAAGCCTTGATGGAGGCCGATTCCGCCGAGCAGGTGCAGGCCATTCTGGCCAGAACGGAATCGGATATTGCCTTTGCGGTCGATGATCTCTCCCAGGCTTTTGCCGCCGAATGCCTGGAAGGTGCGGCCAAGCTGGTGATGCGCTTGAAATATCTGATGCGCCTGTCCGACGAGGCGCGCGGACGCAAGTCCAGAATGACGCGAGGAACGCTGTGAGCGAGATGCTGTTCGATATCTTCGAGCCGGGCGAAACGCCGCTGCCGCATGCCGGCGACGAAGTGGCGGTGGGCATCGATCTTGGCACCACCAATTCGGTGGTTGCCATTTCCCGCCAAGGCAAACCCGAAGTGCTGCGTGACGACAAGGGCCGCGCGATCATTCCCTCCGTCGTGGCCTATGGCAGGGATGACGAGGTGATTGTCGGCCATGAGGCGCGCAATCTGATTCTTGACCGTCCGCAAGATGTGGTCAGCTCCATCAAACGCCTGATGGGTCGGGGCATTGAGGATATAAAGGCGGTGGCCGGACAGTTGCCCTTCGAGGTCGATGGCGACGCAACCGGCATGGTCCGCTTGAAAGTGGCCGGACGCACCCTGTCACCTGTCGAAATTTCCGCCGACATTCTGAAGGCTGTCCGCGCCCAGGCCGAGGCCGCTTTGGGCAAAAAGGTGCCCAAGGCGGTGATCACCGTGCCCGCCTATTTCGACGATGCTGCAAGGACCGCCACCAAGGACGCGGCGCGTCTGGCCGGAATCGAGGTGTTGCGTCTGGTCAATGAACCAACGGCGGCGGCCCTGGCCTATGGGCTCGATCAGGGCGCCGAGGGGCTTTATGCGGTGTACGATCTGGGTGGCGGCACTTTCGATGTCTCGCTGTTGCGCATGGAAAAGGGCGTCTTCCAGGTCAAGGCCACCGGAGGCGATGCGGCGCTGGGCGGTGATGATATCGATCATATGATCGCAGAATTGTTTCTGGCCGAGCGCGGCGTCACCTCGCTGGATGCAGGCAGGGTCAAGCAAGCGCTGATGACGGCCCGCGTGGCCAAGGAGTGTCTCACCTCGCGTTCCGAAGGCGAATGGATGCTGGAGTTCGACGGCAAGGTCAGCAAGCATGCGCTATCTCGCCAGACGCTGGAGGCGATGATTTCGCCCCTGGTCGAACGCACCATCACCATCTGCCGTCAGGTGCTGGAAGATGCCGCGGCCTTGCCCGAGGACGTCAAGGGCGTGGTGCTGGTCGGCGGCTCGACCCGGGTTCCCCTGGTCAGGAAGCGCGTTGCTGCCCTCTTTGGCACCGAGCCCTTGGCCAACATCAATCCCGACGAAGTGGTGGCGGTGGGGGCGGCCCAACAGGCCGAGGCGCTGACCCATGGTTCCGACACGCTGCTTTTGGACGTAACTCCCTTGTCGCTGGGTCTTGAGACCATGGGCGGCATCGTCGAGAAGGTGATTTTGCGCAACACGCCGATTCCAGCCGCCCTGGCTCAGGAATTCACTACCTATCAGGATGGTCAGGCGTCGATGATGATTCACGTCGTTCAGGGCGAGCGCGAATTGGTGGCTCAGAACCGTTCCCTGGCCCGTTTCACGCTGTCGGGCATTCCGCCAATGGCCGCAGGTGCCGCGCGCATCCGTGTCACCTTCACCGTTGATGCCGATGGGCTGCTGACGGTCAGCGCTTGCGAAACCACGACGGGCGTCGAATCACAGGTGCAGGTCAAACCGTCCTACGGGATTTCGGAAGAAGAGATGGCCGAGATGCTGAAGGACAGTCTTGAACACGCCAAGGACGACATGGCGGCGCGCCTTTTGGCCGAGGCCAAGGTGGATGCCAGGCGCAATCTGTTGGCCGTGCGTGCAGCCCTTTCGCATGATTCGGATCTGCTCTCGGCTTTAGAGCGCGAAGGGATCGACCGGGCCATCGCAACTGTCGAGACGGCTTGCGAGGCCAGTGATCGCGAGGCTATTCTGGCATCGGCCGAAGCCCTGGAAACCGCCACCAAGCCCTTTGCCGAAAAGCGCATGGATCGCGGCATCAGGAAGGCCCTGGCCGGGGTCAGCATGGACAGCCTGGAAAAACGCGTGGGGGAGTGACGACGGTTATGGCGAAAATGACTTTTATCGACCGGGACGGATTGCCCCATGACGTTGATGCGCCCGAAGGCCTGTCGGTCCTGGAGATCGCGCATCGCAACCATTTCGACCTGGAAGGTGCCTGCGAAGGCTCTCTGGCCTGTTCGACCTGCCATGTCGTGGTCGATCCCAAATGGTACGGCAAGCTGAAGGATGCCAGTGACGATGAGGAAGACATGCTCGACCTCGCCTTTGGCCTGACCCAGACATCGCGGTTGGGCTGTCAGATCGTTATGACCAAGGACCTGGATGGGCTGGTGGTGACCCTGCCCAAGGCATCGCGCAACATGATGGTGGACAAAAAGAAGTGAGCAAACCCCTGAAGTGGCAGGACGTTCACGACATCGCGATCGCGTTGGAAGACGCGCATCCCGACGCCGACAACGTCAATCTGCGCTTTACCGATCTGCATAAATGGATTTGTGCACTCGAGGATTTCGCCGACGATCCTTTGAAGTCGAACGAGAAGATTCTCGAAGCCATCCAGTTGGCCTGGATCGACGAGCGGGAATAGGGGGTCAGCCCTTCTCCTCGCACCAATCGCGAACCTCGTTCGCCAGGCTTGCAACTGTTTTCATATGGTCCATCAAGTCGCTCCGGTCGGGATTCCTGGGCAGGCGCCCCCCGGGTAGCGGGTAGCGAATGGTGGTCGCAAAGCCGGAAAGAACATCCAGGGCGGCGAAATCGGCCCGCCAGGGATGGTCGGGAGGCAGTAGCTGGGCCAGGGCTCCCAGATGGTGCTGGGCGGGGACGGGGATGTCTTCGGCGCTTAAGACAGCCTTGATCAACTTCTCAGCAGCCTGCTGGATGGCATAGGCGGCGTGGCGGGGAAAGGCGTCAATAATCTTCCTTGCCAGGGCGATATCCTCGCTGGCCAGGGTAAGGTAGCTATTGACGACGGGCTTCACTCTCGCCTCTGCTTTTTTGCGAAAATCTGGCGGCCTTCCCGCACTGCCTGGCCGACAAGGCTGCCAGGGTCGTTCCTGTCCTTAAGAAAATCGCTGCTTCTCGCAGGGACGACATCAAACGCCAGGCCGCAGGCAATGAGCGGGGCTGAAACGGTTGCCGGGGAATAGGCACCCTCGTCACGCCCATCCGGCAATACCACCAGGAGGTCAAAGTCGCTCTGAGGGCCTGCCTCTCTGCGGGCGCGTGATCCGAACAGCCAGATCGCCTCAGGTGCCAGCGTTGCCACCAAGCGGTCGCGCAGAAAGGCCAGCGCGTCCGCCTCGGACCGAAATGGGCCAACGGGCACATCCTCCATTCTGGATAGAAGTTGGCGGAGGTGGTCGGCCTTATCGTGACGTAACAGGTCTGCTACGGCAGACAGGATGTCGCGGTGCTCAGGTGCTGCGCGAACCGATTGGACAGGAAGGGCCATATGACGGGTCCGTAATACGAAATCATCAATATTGTATTACGAATTGCCTGGCCTGACAAGCTTCGCCCCCGGCCAGGCCTGGGGATGGCATCTGGCATAGCGGAAGGGATAGGCGAAATCGGCCTTCAGGGCTTCGGCCGCTCGCCAGACCCAGCGCGGATCATCCAGAAAGGCGCGGCCCAGCGCGATCATGTCGGCCTGCCCGTTCTTCAAAACCGCTTCGGCCTGAAGGGGATCGGCGATCATGCCGACGGCGCGCACCAGAATGCCGGTTTCCTTCCTTATGCGTTCGGCCATGGCCAATTGATAGCCGGGCTGGGTGCCGGGAATAGGGGCATCGGGCACCATGCCGCCCGAGGAGACGCAGACAAAATCGTAGCCCAGATCTTTGACCTTGCCGACATAGGTCACGGCTTCGTCGATGGTGAAGCCACCCTCCACCCAGTCGGTAGCGCTGATGCGAAATCCCAGGGGCTTGTCCTCGGGCCAGACCTTGCGCACGGCGCCAAGCACCTCAAGCGGGAAGCGCATGCGGTTTTCCAGCGTGCCGCCGAAGCGGTCGGTTCGCTGGTTGGCCAGAGGCGATAGAAACTGGTTCAGAAGATAGCCGTGCGCCGAATGCACCTCGATGGCGTCAAAGCCCGCTCGTTCGGCGCGCGATGCCGCATCGCTAAAGGCCTTTACCAGATACTCCAGCTCAGACTGGGAGGCTTCTGACGGGGCGGCCCATCTGTCGGAAAAGGCAATGGGCGAGGGACCGATCAGAGGCCAGCCGCCCTCGTCCGGCGCCAGATAGGAAGTGCCGGTTTTTAAGGAGGTCGAGGCCTTGCGCCCGGCATGGGCCAGTTGCACCGAGATCAGCCCGTTGCCGAAAGTTTTGAGGGTCTTTACCAGATCAGCGAAGGCGGCCTCAGAAGCGTCATCATAAAGGCCAAGGCAGGCTGGCGAGATGCGCCCCTCGGGCGAAACGCCGGTCGCCTCGATGACCAGCATGCCGACACCGCCCGCCACCAGTGTTCCGTAATGCATGAGGTGCCAAGGGCGGACCAGCCCCGCCTCGGCGGCATATTGGCACATGGGGGCCACGACGATGCGGTTGGGCAGGGTGGCTTTGCGTATGGCCAAGGGATCGAACAGAAGTGACATCGGCATTCCTCCCATGCGAAGGGAAAAGATTATCCCTTCAAGCGTTCGATTCTGGCGCCGCAGGCGGACAGCTTTTCTTCCAGACGTTCATAGCCGCGATCCAGGTGATAGACGCGGTTGACGATGGTTTCGCCCTGGGCCGCCAGACCCGCCAGCACCAGCGAGACCGAGGCCCTGAGATCGGTCGCCATGACCTGGGCGCCGGAAAGCTTGGCCGAGCCACGCACGATGGCCGAAGCGCCATGCACATTGACCTTGGCTCCCATGCGCACCAATTCCGGCACATGCATGAATCGGTTCTCGAAGATGGTTTCGGTAATCATGCTGGCCCCCTTGACGGTTGCCATCAGCACCATGAACTGGGCCTGCATGTCGGTGGGAAAGCCGGGATAAGGCTCGGTCATGATATCCACACCCACCAGATCGTTTTCGCGAGCCGAGACGATCAAGCCCTTGGCTCCTTCCTCCAGAACCACGCCGGCATCGAGCAGCACCTTCTCCACCGACTCCAGCGTATCGCGCCTGGCCCCCACCAGCTCGATCCGTCCCCGGGTGATGGCGGCGGCCACGGCGAAGGAGCCTGTTTCGATGCGGTCGGGCACCACGGCATGCGCCGCCCCATGCAGGCTTGACTGGCCCTGGATGCGCAGGCTGCCGGTGCCGATGCCCTCGATCTTGGCCCCCATGGCAACCAGGCAGTGTGCCAGATCGCTCACCTCGGGCTCGCGGGCGGCGTTCACGATGACGGTTTCGCCCTGGGCCAGACAGGCCGCCATCAAGGTGTTTTCGGTAGCACCCACCGAGACCTTGGGAAACACGACATGCGCCCCCTTCAGGCCCTTAGGGGCCTCGGCGAAAATATAGCCTTCCTTCAGCTCGATCCTGGCGCCCATCTGCTCCAGCGCCATCAGATGCAGATCGACCGGGCGCGTACCAATGGCGCAACCACCGGGCAGCGACACCTTGGCCTTGCCTTCGCGCGCCACCAACGGCCCCAGAACCAGAACCGAGGCGCGCATGCGCCGGACCAGATCATAGGGGGCTTCGGTGCTGCTGATCTTGGCGGCATTGAAATCCATCACGCGCCCGGCAAAGCCGCCCTTGGCCGAATCGGCGCCGTTCAATCCCAGCATCACGCCATGCTGGGCCAGCAGATTGGCCATGGTCGAGATATCGGCCAGATGCGGCAGATTGGAAAGAGTAAGGGTTTCGCCAGTCAGCAGGCTGGCCGCCATCAGGGGCAGGGCCGCGTTCTTGGCGCCGCCGATGGAAATGCTGCCTTCGAGCGGCACACCGCCCAGAATGCGAATACGATCCATTGCGAATTGAGGTCCTTACAGCTTGGGAAGGGTAACGCCGGTCTGGCCCATATATTTGCCCGAGCGCTCGGCATAGGAGACCTCGCAGGGGCTGTCGGCCTTCAGGAAGATGAACTGGCAGGCTCCCTCGTTGGCATAGATGCGCGCCGGCAGGGGCGTGGTGTTCGAGAATTCCAGCGTCACATGGCCCTCCCAGCCGGGCTCCAGCGGGGTGACGTTGACGATGATGCCGCAGCGGGCATAGGTGCTTTTGCCCAGGCAGATCACCAGGATATCCCTGGGAATGCGGAAATATTCGACGGTGCGGGCCAGGGCGAAGCTGTTGGGCGGAATGATGCATTCCGGCCCCTCGCGCTCGACGAAGCTTTGCTTTGAGAAGTTCTTGGGATCGACCACCACCGAATCGACGTCGGTGAAAATCTTGAATTCCGGCGAGACTCGGGCGTCATAGCCATAGGACGAGACGCCATAGCTGATAACGCCTTGATTCTTATCGCCCTGGCGGATCAGGCGGTCTTCGAATGGTTCGATCATGCCCACTTTGCGGGCCTGCTCGCGAATCCAATGGTCGGGCATAACGGACATGGTTGGATACCCCTTTTGTTGGACATCTTGTAGCTCAGCCCGAGCTTTCGATCAATTCCTTGTAGCGTCGTCAAATGAGCTTCGCTAGGGTGCGTCCAAGACGATGCTTGCCCCCCTTCTTCTGACGATCCTTCTGGTTTTCGCTATCGCCTTGGCGCTCCTGGGTCTTTATGCCCTGAGGCTACGCGCCAGGCTCAAGCAAAGGGGGCTTTTCGGCAAGCCTTAACCTCAAGCACGTCAAGGACACCCGCTAATCGTCTGGCGAAGGCCGGTCTAAAACTTTCAACCAATCGGCGGCAAGGAAATTTTTTCCCCCCATCCCGGCAAAAATTGCCGGGCGTTAACCTCTTATTCACGACGAAAGAGCAGACTCGAGGCTGGAAAACCCCCTTGATGCCAAGGGGTGCGCCCCAACGTTTCTTGAGGAACGAGGCCTGACGTGAACGGCTTTCTGCAGTCTCTTCGCAATCTGGGTCCGGCACGGCTGGCGGCCATGGTGGGTGTGGCCGTCGGCATGATCGGCTTCATCATCTTCATCGCCGCCCGCGTCAGCTCAGCGCCCATGGAATTGCTCTATGGCGATCTTGAGGCCGCCGATGCGGGGCGGGTCGCTTCGAAACTGGATGGCATGAAGATTCCCTTCGAGGTGCGTAGCGGCAATCAGATCTTCGTGCCGTCAGACCAGGTGGGCAAGCTGCGCATGCAACTGGCCGAGCAAGCACTTCCCGCAGGCGGCGTTTCGGTGGGCTATGAGATTTTCGACAAGTCAGACCCCCTGGGCTCGACCAGCTTCATGCAAAACCTGAATCTTGTACGCGCTCTGGAAGGCGAATTGGCGCGCTCGATCAAGTCGGTCGGCAATGTGAAAAGTGCGCGTGTTCATCTGGTCATGCCAAGACGCGAAATGTTCTCGCGCGATGTCCAGGAGCCCTCGGCCTCGATTATTCTGAAGATGGGGGGCAGCGGGCGCCTGAATGCCCAGCAGGTGGCGGGAGTCCAGCATCTGGTGGCCGCCGCCGTGCCCAGGCTTCAACCTTCCCGGATTTCCATCATCGACGACAAGGGCACGCTGCTTTCGCGCGGCTTTGAGGACGGTCAGTCCGCCATGAACCGCAATGCCGAGGAAATGCGTATTTCCTACGAGCAGCGGATGGCGCGCCAGATCGAGGACCTGATAGAGAAAACGGTAGGATTCGGCAAGGTGCGGGCCGAGGTGCGGGCCGATATCGATTTCGACCGCATGACGGTCAATGAGGAGAAATTCGACCCCGAATCGCAAGTTGTCCGCTCGACCAGAACGATCAGCGAGGATGTGCAGGCACAAGATCAGGAATCACTGCCGGTAACGGTGGGGCAGAACCTTCCGGATACGGCGGCCAATCAGTCTGGTGCGACCAGGGCCCAGAACAAGGAGGCCCGTAACGACGAACTGGTCAATTACGAGATTTCCAAGAAGGTGATCAATCAGGTGCGCGAAACCGGCATCGTGAAGCGGCTTTCGGTCGCCGTGCTGGTCGATGGCGTTTACAACGGAACGGGCGAGCAGCGCGCCTATGAAGTGCGCAAGCAAGAAGAACTTGACCAGATTTCCACGCTGGTCCGCTCGGCCATCGGTTTTGACGACAAGCGCGGCGACAAGGTAGATGTCGTCAACATGCGCTTTACCGAAGGGCTTGAGGATCAGGCTAAGCCGATCGACTTGGTCTTCGGATTCGAACAAGCGCAGATCATGCGCATGGCCGAGATCCTGGTCCTGAGCGTGGTGGCAATTCTGGTCATCTTGCTAGTGGTGCGTCCATTGGTGACCAGGGCCTTCGAAACCACCTCGGCGGCTGCGGGCGAGGCTGGGCGCAAGCTTCTGGCCGAGCCGGGCATGGCGCCCGCACTGTCTGGCCCTGGAATGCCTCCTGTCCCCGGTGTGCCCATGGATGAGGAGATTGAATCCCTGGACGAACTGATCGATATCGATAAAGTGGAAGGCCGGGTCAAGGCATCGTCGATCAAGAAGATCGGCGAAATCATCGAGAAACACCCCGAAGAGGCGCTGTCGATTATCCGCAATTGGATGTATCAGGAAACGTAAGGCCGGGAGAGATCAGCAGTGGCGCGCATCAAGGAAGACTATCGTACGCTGACCGGCCAGCAAAAGGCGGCCATCTTGATGCTGGCCATCGGCGAGCAGAATTCGTCCAAGATGTTTGCCATCATGGACGACGAGGAAATCAAGGAACTGTCTCAGGTCATGGCCAACCTGGGCTCGGTCAATGCCAGTCTGATCGAGCGTCTTTTCATCGAATTTGCAGACCAATTGGCCTCGACCGGTTCGCTGGTAGGTTCGTTCGAAAGCACCGAACGCCTGTTGATGAAGGGCCTGCCCAAGGATCGCGTCGATCTGATCATGGAGGAAATCCGTGGTCCCGCCGGTCGCACCATGTGGGACAAGCTGGGCAACGTCAACGAGCAGGTGCTGGCCAATTATCTGAAGAACGAATATCCGCAGACCGTGGCGGTTGTCCTTTCAAAGGTGAAATCGGACCATGGCGCCCGTGTGCTGTCGCTCTTGCCCGAGCACTTCGCCATGGAAGTGGTGATGCGCATGCTGCGCATGGAGGCCGTGCAGAAAGAGGTTCTGGATGGCGTCGAAAAAACCTTGCGCACGGAATTCATGAGCAATCTGGCCCGCACGGCCAGACGCGATTCGCATGAGGTGATGGCGGAAATCTTCAACAACCTTGACCGCAACACCGAAGCCCGCTTCATGTCGGCCCTGGAGGAACGCAACCGCGAATCGGCCGAGCGCATCAAGCAGCTCATGTTTACCTTCGAGGATCTTACGCGCGTCGATGCGGCGGGCATTCAGATTCTGCTGCGCAATGTCGAGAAGGAAAAGCTGGGCCTGGCGCTCAAGGGTGGTTCGGATGCCGTCAAGGAACTCTTCTTCAAGAATATGTCCGAGCGCCTGGGCAAGATGCTGAAGGAAGATATGGAGGCCTTGGGGCCTGTTCGCCTGAAAGACGTCGACGAAGCCCAGACCGCCATCGTCCAGGTCGCCAAAGATCTGGCCTCCAGCGGCCAGATCATCATCTCCGAGGGCGGCGCCGAAGATGAGCTGGTCTATTGATGAGCGCCGAGAGAACGAAGGATGCGGGCGTGGCGCAGGTGCGCAAATTCCTGTTCGACCTGTCCTTCGATCAGGCGCCGGTCAAGCAGGCGCCCAAGCAGGAGGATACGCAATACGAGGAAGAGCCGGAGCCCGAGGCGCCGCCACCTCCAGTCTTTTCGGAAGAGGAATTGCTGCAGGCCAAGGAAGAAAGCTATGCCCAGGGGCGCGAGGATGGTCTGAAGGAGGCCGAGGAGAGCCGGTCCTGGCAGGAAAGCAATGCGCTAAGAGCGATATCGGAGCAGTTGGCAGGGCTGTTTGCCGCCGAGAAGCGTTCGGCAGAGGTCAACCAGCGTTCCGCCATACAGGTGGCCCAGGCCATGCTTCGCAAACTGGCTCCATCCTTGGCTCGCAAAGAAGGGCTAAGCGATATAGAGTCCTTGATGCGCGAATGCATGATGCGCCTCGGCAAGGAGCCCCGGGTCGTGGTGCGGGTGACGGAAGAGCTGGCTGAGGCGGTGCGCGCCAAGGTCGATGGCCTGGTAATCGAGAGTGGGTTCGAAGGCCGGGTGGTGGTGATTGGAACGCCTGGGCTTGATGTAACAGACTGCAAAGTGGAATGGGCGGATGGCGGCGCCGAGCGCGACCTTACCCGCTTGATAGAAGAAGTCGATGCTGTCGTCGAAAAATATCTGATTCCCGAGGGCGATGATGCCGTTTCGGAAGACGTTTGATCAGGATTGGAGGAAGTCATGGCGGACAATCTGGAACTGAACGAATTGAGGGGCGATCCCGACGAAGAGCGGATCGAGCTGCCCGATGTTCCGCGCTCGTCACGCGATCTTGAAGCGGTTTATGACATTCCGGTTCAGGTCTCAGCCGTTCTGGGCAAGGCCACGATGCAGGTGCATCAGTTGCTGAAGCTGGGACGCGGCGCCGTGGTCGAACTGGACCGCAAGGTGGGTGAAGCCATCGACATTTATGTCAACAACCGGCTGGTCGCGCGTGGCGAAGTGGTGGTGGTGGAAGACCGCTTGGGCGTTACCATGACGGAAATCATCAAGGCCGACCGAAGCTGACGATCTATAAGGAATCGGGGATATCATGCGCCTGCTCATTATCGGCTCTTTAGACGGACAGATCGGGGCCGCTAGCCAGATCGCCATCAGCCGTGGCGCCAAAGTGTCGCATGCCGACGATGTCGCGCAAGGATTGGAGGTTCTGCGTTCCGGCAAGGGCGCCGATCTGGTGATGATCGATGTCAAGCGAGACGTCAAATCCCTGGTCGATCAGCTGGCCGCCGAGCGCATCATCATCCCCGTCGTTGCCTGCGGCACATCGACCGACACCCAGGCCGCCGTGCGGGCTATCAGGGCAGGTGCCCGGGAATATGTCCCCTTGCCGCCTGATGCGGATCTGATTGCCGCCGTGCTGGCTGCCGTGGTCGAAGAAAGTCATGCCATCATTTCTTCCGACCCGAAAATGGCCTCTGTTCTGAAATTGGCCGATCAGGTGGCGCCATCGGACGCATCGATTCTGATCACGGGCGAGTCGGGTACCGGCAAGGAACTGATGGCCCGCTATATTCACCGCAAGAGCAAGCGCTCTGCGCACCCCTTTATTGCCGTCAACTGTGCCGCTATTCCGGAAACCCTGCTGGAATCCGAGCTGTTCGGACATGAGAAGGGCGCCTTCACCGGGGCCGTGGCCAGAAGGCTGGGAAAGTTCGAGGAGGCCCAGGGTGGCACGCTGTTGCTGGACGAGATCAGCGAAATGGATGTCCGGTTGCAATCCAAGCTGTTGCGCGCCATTCAGGAGCGCGAAATCGACCGCCTGGGCGGCGGAAAACCGGTCAAGGTGGATGTGCGCATCATCGCCACGACCAATCGAACCCTGCAAGATGAAGTCAAGAAGGGAACCTTCCGCGAGGATCTCTACTTCCGCCTCAATGTCATGACGCTGTTGCTGCCTCCCTTGCGCGAGCGTCCCAAGGACATCGAGGTGCTGGCCCGCCATTTCGCCAAGTTCTATGCGCAGGCCAACGGCCTGCCCGAGCGCTCGATCAATGACGAGGCGCTGCTTCAGTTGAAACGCTTTACCTGGCGGGGCAATGTGCGAGAGCTGGAAAACGCCATGCACCGCGCCGTGCTGCTGGCTTCCAACGGCGTTATCGGGCCAGAGGCCATTGTGCTGACGGGCTCGGAGGGTGCACCGCCATCCAGTGCCGATGCGGACAGTGCGGACAGGCCAACCCAGAATCTGATAGGGCGCACCGTGGCCGATGTCGAGCGCGAACTGATTCTTGATACGCTGTATCATTGCCTGGGCAATCGCACACATGCCGCCAATATTCTGGGCATTTCGATCCGTACGCTCAGGAACAAGCTGAAGCAGTATGGCGAGGAAGGCTACAAGGTACCGCCGCCCGGCGAGGGCGAACGGGCCGGACTCTGAGATCTAGGAGCTGGGAATGGCCGAGGCGCCCATCGAGGTCGCTGCAGGAGACGATGCCGGTGGCGGAGCGGGCGGCGGTTTCGGGCTGAGCGCTGGCTCTATGGGGCCTGCGCTTAATCGCTTTACGGCGGCCATGCGCCGGGGCGATATCGCCTTTGCCTTGGCGGTGGCGCTAATCCTTGTTGTTCTCATTCTGCCCATGCCGCCCTGGCTGATGGACATTTCGCTGGCGCTGTCCATTACCTTTTCCGTCCTGATCCTCATGGTCTCGATCTTCATCGAGCGGCCCTTGCAGTTCAACTCGTATCCCACGGTTCTTCTGCTCGCCACCATGATTCGGTTGGCGCTCAACATGGCGACGACGCGCTTGATTTTGTCGAAGGGCCACGAAGGAACGGCGGCGGCCGGTCATGTCGTCGAGGCCTTTGCGGGCTTCGTCATGAGCGGCAATTTTGCCATTGGTATCGTCATCTTCGCCATTCTGCTGATCGTCAATTTCGTTGTCATCACCAAGGGCTCAACCCGTATTGCCGAGGTGGCGGCCCGCTTCACGTTGGACGCCATGCCCGGCAAGCAGATGGCGATCGATGCCGATCTGTCCTCGGGCCTGATCGACGAAGGCACGGCCCGCAAGAGAAGGAAGGAACTGGAAGAGGAAAGCGCCTTCTACGGCGCCATGGACGGTGCCTCGAAATTCGTGCGTGGCGATGCCGTGGCCGGTTTGATGATCACCTTTATCAATGTTATTGGCGGCATCTTTATCGGCGTCGTCCAGATGGGGCTGCCTTTCATGCAGGCCTTGGATGTCTATACCAAGCTGACCATCGGCGACGGACTGGTCAGCCAGATTCCGGCGCTCATCGTCTCCACCTCTGCCGGTATGCTGGTTTCCAAGGCTGGCCTGTCCGAAACCGCCGACAAAGCCTTGGCGCGTCAGTTGGGCGGATATCCCAAGGCCCTGGGCGTCAGCTCGTTCCTGGTGGCCATGCTGGGTTTCATGCCGGGCATGCCGCTGCTACCCTTTTTGGGGCTGGCGGCCATAACCGGTGGTCTGGCCTGGAAGGTCGATCGGACGCAGCGGGTAAAGGTGGAGCAGGAAGAAGCCGTTGCCGAAGCGCAGACCCGTCAGGAAGTGCCGGTGGCGGAAGAGCCCATTTCCTCGGCGCTGAAGATCGATCTGGTGCGGCTGGAATTGGGCTATGGCTTGCTGTCGCTGATCAACAGCCCCAAGGGCCAGCGTTTGACCGAGCAGATCAAGGCCTTAAGGCGCGCCCTGGCCGCCGACATGGGCTTCGTCATGCCCAGTGTGCGCATTCAAGACAACATGCAGCTTCCGGCCAACGCCTATGTGATCTACATCAAGGAGGTCGAGGCGGGCCGGGGCGATCTGCGTCCCGACATGCTGCTGGTCATGGATCCCAGGGGCGAGGAAATCACCATTCCCGGAGAGAAGACCCGAGAGCCCACTTTCGGCCTGCCCGCACTTTGGATCGATCTGACCTCGCGCGAGGAGGCCCTGTTCAGAGGCTATACCGTGGTCGATCCGCCGACGGTGATCACCACGCATCTGACCGAAGTGATCAAGGACAATATGAGCGAGCTGCTGTCGTTCGCCGAAACGCAAAAGCTGATGGACGAGCTGGACAAGGAGCATCAAAAACTGGTGGCCGATCTCATTCCCAGCCAGATTTCCGTGGGCGGCGTGCAGCGCGTGCTGCAGAATCTGCTGACCGAGCGCATTTCCGTGCGCGATCTGCCGACGATTCTGGAAGGTGTTTCCGAAGCCTGCGGCCATACGCGCAACGTCATGACCATTACCGAGCATGTGCGCACGCGCTTGGCCCGTCAGATCAGTGATTCGAATACCTCCGATCAGGGCTTCATTCCGCTGGTAACCCTAAGCCCGGAATGGGAACAGTCGTTTGCCGAATCGCTGATCGGGGCTGGCGAGGAGAAGCAGTTGTCGATGGCGCCCTCCAGGCTTCAGGAATTCATTTCCAAGGTGCGCCAGAATTTCGAGCGCTTTGCCATGCAAGGAGAAACGCCGGTCCTGCTGACTAGTCCGATGATCCGGCCCTATGTGCGCTCGATCATCGAGCGCTTCAGGCCGATGACGGTCGTCATGTCGCAAAGCGAAATTCATCCCAAGGCCAAGATCAAAACCCTGGGGCAGATATGAGTGGGTTAGCGGACATAGAGTCTTTCGAAGGCGCCCGGCGCTTGAGGGGCAAGATTTATGCGCCTTAAAACCTTCACCGCTCCTGGCATGGCCGAGGCCATGCAAACCGTCCGTCGGGAACTGGGCGACGAGGCGATCATCGTCTCCACCCAGAAAGACCCGGAGACGGGCGAAGTGCATATCACGGCTGCCCTTGAAGGGTTCGATGTCGATGAGGATGCCATCGAGCGCATGTTGGGCGGTGGCATGCGCCCCTTCATCTCCGAAGCGGTGCGCCAGGCCCTATCCTTTCACGGGGTTCCCGGAAAGCTGATCGAGCGTCTGGTGGTGGCGACGGGTGCGGTCGAATCGGAAGATCCCGTCATGGCCTGCGCTGCGGCCCTGGATGCCACATTCGCCTTTGCCCCCCTTCCCGACAAAAGCGCTCCTAGGCCCTTTATGCTGATCGGCCCGCCTGGAGGTGGCAAGACGATCACGGTGGCCAAGCTGGCCGCGCGCTCGGTCATGAAGGGTCGCAAGGTCGGCGTTATCACCACCGATTCCATGCGGGCGGGCGTGGTCGAGCAGTTGGCTTCTTTCACCCGGATCATGGATATCGAGCTTAAAGTGGCGCGCGGCCCCGAGGCTCTCAGGCGCATGTTGGAAGACAATGCGGGCATCTATGATCTCGTCTTTATCGATTCCCCGGGCCTTAACCCCTTTCAGGAACGCGACATAGGGTATCTGGGCGATTTGCTGGAAGCGGGCGGGGTCGAACCCATTCTGGTCATGGCGGCGGGCGGCGATGCATCCGAGGCGGCCGAGATGGGCGAAATCTATTCGGGCCTGGGGGTCACGCGCCTGCTGGCGACCCGGCTGGACGCCACGCGCCGTCTGGGCGCCATCCTGGCGGCGGCGGATGCCGCCGAGGCGATGTTCTCGGAAGTTGCCGTCAGTCCGCATGTCGCCAGTGGCTTGGTGGCCATCAATCCGGTGTCCCTGGCCCGTCTTCTGATCACCGATCCCGACGATCACGCCGTTCAGTCGCTGGATGAATCTTCCTCCTATTCCGAGGCCTTGTCATGACGCTTACCCCCCAAGCCCCCACGCTCGCTCACCGCCCGGCCATCAGGCCCAAGGGGCGCAACATGACGGCCGTTGCCTCCGGCAAGGGCGGCGTCGGCAAGACTTGGTTCTCGATAACGCTTTCGCATGCCTTGGCTCGCAAAAGTCAGCACACGCTTTTATTCGATGGCGATCTGGGGCTGGCCAATGTCGATATTCAATTGGGCCTGATGCCCAAGCAGGATCTGGGCGGTGTGATTGCCGGACGTCTGACGCTCAATCAGGTGGCAACCAATTTCCCCGAAGGCGGCTTTGACGTGATCGCCGGGCGCTCGGGCTCGGGAAGCCTTGCCAATATTCCCCTAAGCCGCCTGCAACTTCTGACCGACGATCTTGTGCTGCTGTCCGGGGCTTATGATCGGGTGATTCTTGATTTGGGAGCGGGCGTCGAAAAGACGGTGCGCATGCTGGCTGAAACGGCGGCAACCGTTCTGGTGGTTTGCACCGACGAGCCGACCTCGCTGACCGATGCCTATGCCTTTATCAAGGTCATGCATATGGAGCGGCCGGGGCTTGATTTGCGCATCGTCATCAACATGGCCAATTCGATGCGCGAGGGTGAACGCACTTTCGCCACGCTGAAGAAGGCCTGCGAGGGTTTCTTAAAATTCAGCCCGCCTTTGGCTGGCGTCATTCGGCGCGATGTCAAGGTGCGCGATTCCATTCGCAATCAGACGCCGCTTCTGATCCGCTCGCCCAATTCAGAGGCAGCGCAGGATGTCGAAGCGATTGCCGAGCAACTGATCGGGTCAAGTCCAGCATGATCCCGCCGGTCGTCCCGCCTGACTTGTTGCAGCGTATCCAGGATATGCAGAATACGCAGTCGGCTCTGACGGCAGCGGCCAGTGCCCAGACGCGCAGTCTTCCCTCCGATATCTTCAATCTTCTGCCCGGCAGCACCTTCAGCGCCACCATTTCCCAGGCCGATGCCCGTGGATTGCTGACGCTCTCGACCGATGCGGGCAGCTTTCAGCTTCGCCTGTCGGTTCCCCAGACGATGCTGCCGGGAAGCACGATGACCCTGCAACTGTCGCAGATTGGCGATCAGGCAGCACAGTTTCGTATTCTGACGTTGGATGGACAGCCCATAGCACCGCCCCTGGGGCAGGGCACGCAGCTTTCCACGGCGGTGTCTGCTGCGGCCAACACCCAAGGCGGCACGCAGGCCCAGGCCGAGGCGGCGGCCCTGCAGTTTCGCACCCAAAACGTACAGCCTGCGGGGATTCAGGCAACGGTTCTGACGCCCCCCGATCCGACGCAGATTCAGCAAGCGACCATGAACGAGCCCTGGCAGCCCGGCACACAGCTTGCCGTGCGCATCGTGGCCGTATCGCCTCCGGCCCCTTCGCAGGCGATGGCGGGTCAGGCTGCGGCGGCGTCGCAACCGGGCAGTCTTGTGCCGCCCTTGCCGGGCACGACGGCAATTCCGCAGGCAGCGGCAACACAGACGGCGGGTGCTGTGGCGGCCCCTGGGGCCGGAGCGCAGTCGCAAGGCCCGCGTGACGCCGCCCTACAATTCGGCATGAACACGCCGGATCGCCAGCCCCAGGCACCGGCGCCGCAAGCAGCACCTGCTCAGGCGCAGGCCGCGCCCTGGATGTCGACCAGCCGCGATAGCTGGGCGCCCTATTCGCCCACCTTGTTCCAGACACCGGCCAATCCCAGTTTGGGCGCGCCCCAAGCACAGGTACCTTTGCTTTTAACGGGAACGGTGGCGCCCAACACCGCCAACGGGCAGCCCATCGTGGCGACCGGGGTTGGGCTTTTGGCTCTTGATACGGGGCCCATGGCGCCCGGCTCGCGCCTGACGCTGGAAGTGGTCGGCCAGCCGGTGCCGCCACAGGCGGTCAAGGCTGCCGAGGGTTTCACCTCGCCCTATGCCACATCGCCCATGCCAGCACTTGAGGAAGCGATCGATCTGTTGAAATTTTCCGATCCCAACGGCGCACAGCGACTGCTGGCCGCCCTGCCCAGCCTAAGCCCCCGTCTGGCGGCCAATCTTGCGGCCTATATGGGGGCGGTGCGCCAGGGCGATGTGAAAAGCTGGCTGGGCGACCAAACGATCTCTGCCATCGAGAAAAAGGGCGGGCGCGAGTTGATCAAACGCATGGAATCGGAATTCAGGGAACTGGCGGAACTTCCAAAACAGCCCAGGCCCAGCCCCTCTGGCTCCTGGACCAGTTTTGCCGTGCCCATGATGAACGGCCAGCATATCGAGCCCATTCACCTGCATGTGCGCCAGGCCCCCGAAGAGGCGGGCGAGGGCCAAGGCAAGAGCGGAAAAGCAGGCAAGGGCGGCGGCACGCGCTTTGTGGTCGATCTGGAACTCAGCCGTCTGGGAAGCATGCAGATCGACGGGCTGATGCAAGGGGGCGAGCGGCGGATCGATTTCATCATCCGCACTTCGACGCCGCTGCCCAGCGAGATGCGCTATGATCTCAATCGCATCGTGGACAATGTCAGCAACGCCTCGGGCCTCAATGGCAGCATCATTTTTCAGGCCAATGCCCGCTTTGTCGAGACTCCCAAGATCGAGCCAGCGCTAACCCGGCGCAAGCCCGGCGTGATGATTTAGGGGGTTTCCCGCTCTGTACTGCCCGGCATGAATGTGACGGCGGAAATCAAAACCGGCCAGCGGCGCGTGATCCAATATCTGCTTGATCCGATTCTGCGCACGGCGAGGTTCATAACCTCATGGTGAGGAGGGCCGAAGGGCCGTCTCGAACCATGCGGGTTTCAAGCTATCCGGGATAGCGATTGTCTTGAATGATGTGAGCCAACCGTCAAGCTAGCGCTAATCTGAGGAATATCCTAATACGAGAAGTTGCCATTGACTCGCGCTTATGCGCTGCTAGAGTCCCCAAACAAAACAAGCCTAAGCCCGGGATCAAAAGCGCTCACACAGGGGAAGCGCATGGGTGGTAGAGGGGAAGTTAAGGGGAAGCCCGCTAGGTCGCGTGATGCGGCCAGGGCCGCATCCTCGCCAAACGCCAGGACCATTGAAAGCGTGGTCGCGGACAAGGTTCCGTTGCCTAAGGCGCAGCCACGGCCTCAGCCCAATGGCCCAGCCGAGGTGCTGGGCGACGTGGTGTGGCTGATGACTCATTCGCCAACCCACAAACATCTGTTCATTGCCGATATGGAGTGGCTGGTCTTGCCGCCCCTGATGCTGCGCCAATGCAGCCTGCTTCGTCAAGGCGGACGGCCCTTCGCCTTCATCAGTTGGGCGACGGTCAGCGAGGAAGTTGAGGCTCGCATCTCGAAGGGCCAGTTGCGCATGGGACCTCAGGATTGGCGCAGCGGCGAGCAGGCCTGGATCATCGACATGATCGCCCCATTCGGCGGCGGCGAACAGGCGCTCAAGGAAGTGCGGGAACGCATCTTCCCTGGACGCAAGGTGAAGGCCTTGCAGCCGGCCCCGGACGGGGTGGGTGTGGGAGTTGTGGAATGGTGAAGAATCATGACTGAGCAAGATATAGATAAAGAAGAAATAATTGATAAAAGGAAAATGGCATTAGACAATTATGTGTTCTATGGAAGCATGAAATATTTCTTTATTACATTAATTGCCTCTGTAATCGCTTTATATTTATTCTACCGTCAGATATGGCCGCATCTTGATGTAACGCAAAAAAGCAATACAGTTCCAGTATATATATATATAGCTGCAATATTATTACTTATTTCGATATCAGCCATAAGATTATGTATTTGGAGTGTAAAAAGGAAAGATGTAGCGTTTATTAATGATTTTGCAACGTGTTCTGAAATGAATAGGCATATATTTCAGGGAAAGTTAAGGCCAACTATTTATGCAGTATTGTGTATTTATGGTGCAAACATAATGATTCATTATAATTATATTGTTAATGGGAGCGTTGGAAGGGGCGGTGGATTTATTCCTATTGTCGATGTCTTCGTTTTCTTCCTCATAGTGTATCAATCGTTTCGCGTTGTTGCTTGGTATTTACTCCGTGATCGAGTTAAAAAATAGGAAGAGAAAATGTACCAGATAACCGATCCAAGAGATGTCTTCACTTCAAAAACTCCTGAGGAGTTTGCATTAGATATTGCAAGAATTTGGGATGAACAAAAGCAAATAAGCTCTGAATCACAGTATCTGTTTACGCCATCTTGGTTCAATAGCGTTTCAAGCACTGTGCAGGAATATGCACGCGTATCAACTGACTGGGTACACAATAAGATCGTTGAACAAGTCAGTAAGCCTCTTGATTCAATGGCAAATTATCATGATGCAATCAAGGATTTGGGCTATAATATAAACAATAAATTTGGAATTATCATTTCAGACTCAACAGCACAGATTTTCAAGCAAACAAATCATATTTTAGCGGGTGGCTTTTTTGTTGCTCAAAGATCGCTTGCTTATTCTCAGGCAACAACAGATCGGGATCGGTATGTTCAAGTTTTCGGGTTTGCGGGAGATATCGCGGGAACATTTGCTAGGGTCGGCTTACTTTCAACGGGTTGGGGAATTGCTTTTGGAATTGGCGCCGGGTTTGCGCTAAGCAGTGGGGGGGAATGGCTTGGGGGGCAATATTACGACTATTTTATTGCTAGCCGTCCTGCACAGCATTTATCTGAATATTCTCCAATGAGTGGGGCCCCCCCCATCATCCTTGACCTTGACGGCGATGGTATTGAACTGACCGCTCCCAGTCTGTCTAGCGCCCTGTTCGACATGGATGGCGATGGGGTGCTGGAACGGACGGGCTGGGCCGGGGCCGACGATGGCATGCTGGTAATCGATCTTGATGGCAATGGCTTGATTACATCTGCTGACGAGTTGGTCCTTACCCGCCATGCACCGGGCAGTACGAGCGACCTTGAAGCGCTTCGGCTTGCCTTTGACAGCAACCAGGACTTGGTTTTCGACTCTGCGGACTCGTCCTGGTCGTCATTCCGGGTCTGGCAGGATGCTGATCTGGACGGCGTTTCAGATGCTGGTGAAGTGATTACTCTGGCGGCGGCGGGAATAACGTCTTTTGACCTTAACGTTTCGACGTCCGTAACGCCAACCGATGTCAACGGCAATCAACTGGGTGCGCAGACGATTTATCATCGTGCCGATGGCTCGTCCGGCACGGCGGGGGATGTCGCTTTCGGCTACGATCCCAATGGATATACCCTGCTGGTCAATGAAATCGGCCAAGCCCGCTATCAGCGTCAGGATGGTTCAATCGTTCTGATGGTCGATAATGGATTCGATGTCACGGTTGATATGCAGGTACAAAGCTTGGACGCCGTATTCGGCGCCGATGGAAATGACATCATCAGCAATCGAGGTGCTGTTGATGGTTTCGCCTCGGGCATGGCAGGCGATGATCTGATCTTTGGCGGAGTTGCCAAGGACGATCTGTTGGGAGGCTCTGGCAACGATCTCCTGTGGGGTGATGTTCTGGAGGGTGATAGTCGGACGGGACAGGATCTCCTGGATGGAGGCGAAGGCGACGACAAACTGGTTGGCGACTCCCAGGAAGTGACGGCAACAGGTTCCGCTGACTTGCTAGTGGGAGGCGCTGGCAACGACCTGATCCTGGGAGATGCCGAAAGCCTGTCTGGGGTTGGTGGTCATGACGCGTTGTATGGCGAAGAAGGGGATGATGTCCTTATTGGGGACGCCAATGGGATAACGGGCATTGCAGGCGATGATCTGATAGCGAGCGGCGCTGGTAGTGATGTTGCCTATGGCGATGCCCTCCAAGTTTCTGGCGTCGCAGGTAACGATTTGATTTCAGGAGAGGATGGAAGCGATAAACTCTACGGCGACGCCTATGATCTGACCGGTGTCGCCGGTGACGACATCATCGATGGTGGTGCTGGCGACGACTTGATCGTGGGCGATGCCTGGTCATTCAAGGCCGCACCGCCGCCCGCAGGCGTAACCACCACCGCCACCGGCGCCGATACGTTAATTGGCGGTGCTGGCAATGACTCGTTGTTCGGCGGCGTCGGCAATGACGTCGCGGTCTATCGCGGCAACCGGGCGGATTATGTTGTGTCGGCCCAGGGTGCCTTTGTCACCGTGCGCGATCTGCGCGATTCGGCGCTGACCACTGATCACGACGGCGCCGATACGCTGACCGGGGTCGAGAGTCTGCGTTTCGCCGATGGCGACATGTCCGTTTCCGCCAATATGGCGCCCATCGCGCTTAACGATGCCGATCTGGGCAGCACGCGCGGCCCCGCCGTCATCACCGCCGCCGAGCTGCTGGCCAACGATCTGGATGTGGAAGGCGACACGCTATCCATCATCGGGGTTGGCAAAGCCTTGCACGGCTCGGTCTCTATTGACGAACAAGGCCAGATTCTGTTCACGCCCGAGGCGGGCTATGCGGGCCGGGCCTCGTTTTGCTATACGGTGTCTGATGGCAAGGGCGGCATCGCCAGTGCCCAGGCGTCACTGACGATTCAAACTGCTCTGCCCGATGATCCGATCTATGCCAAGCAATGGCATCTGCAGGCCATCAATGCCCCTGCGGCTTGGGAGGATTACACCGGTGCGGGCGTGTTGGTGGGCAATCTGGATGGCGCTGCCCAAATCACCCATCCCGACCTGATCGCGAACTATGACACCACCAGGGATTACGACTTCACCACGGGCGATCATGATCCTACGGCCACGGCACCCGACGATCAGAACCACGCCACCAGCGTGCTGGGTATCATCGCGGCGGCGCGCAACAACATCGGCGGCGTGGGGGTGGCCTATGGGGCGACGGTGGTGGAATATCAGCGGGCGGTGGCCGATACCCTGACCTTCGATTCCCAGCCGGTGCGCGATGCCTTTCTGCATATGAATGAACTGGATGTTGCCAACATCATCGGTACCTATGGTTCCGATCCGTTAAGCGATATCGCAGGCCCGAACAAACTGACCTGGCTGGACGCGGCCTATCAGTCGGCGGCGGCCTCGGGGCGCGCTGGGCTTGGCACCGTGATGGTGGTGACCGGCGGCAATCAGAATGACGAAGGCTATATCGCAACGCTGGACGACCGGGTGAATTCCCGCTTCGTGATGGCGGCTGGCGTGATCGAGGAGGACGGGCGGCACAGTTTCAGCACGCCTGGGGCTTCCATCCATGTGGTGGCGCCGGGGGCCAAGCTCTACACCACCGACCGCACGGGCAGCGACGGCTATGACGCAGGCGATAATCCCGACACCACCTTGTTCTCGGGCACCTGCGGAGCGGCACCCGTGGTGTCCGGCGTGGCGGCGTTGATTCTGGAGGCCAATCCAAATCTGGGCTGGCGTGACGTGCAGGAAATCTTCGCCTATTCAGCGCGTCAGACCGATGCGGCCAGTTCAAGCTGGTTCTACAACGCGGCACTCAACTGGAATGGCGGGGGGATGCATGTCTCCGCCGACTATGGTTTCGGGCTGGTCAATGCCCGGGCGGCGGTGCGTTTGGCGGAAACCTGGCAGGGCCAGGGCAGTTCGACCAACGAGGTTTCGGTGGGGGCTTCGTCGGGCGCTCTGAACGCGGCATTGGTTGACGCAGGCGCAATGCAGAGCAGCCTCAGCGTTGCTTCGTCCATGCAGATTGATCATGTCGAGGTCGATCTTGATATCGATCACACGAGGCTGGGCGATCTGATCGTAACATTGATCTCGCCCGACGGAACCCGCAGCGTGCTGGTTGACCGAACCGGCGTGTTGCGCGAGGGCGAAGGCGATCACGGTTTGGGCGTGGGAACGGCGACGCTGACGCTCACCACCTCGTCAAACCAGTTCTGGGGCGAGACCGGCAATGGCGCCTGGCGCCTCGAAGTGGCCGATGCCGTGAGCGGCGAGACGGGTGTTCTGAAAAGCTGGGGCCTGCGGCTTTATGGCGATGCGGCCAGCGACGATTCCGTCTATGTCTATTCCAACGAATTCTCTGGCTTCACCAATCTGGGCGATGCGGCGCGCCATACGCTGTCTGACGGCGCTGGCACGGACGCCATCAACGCCTCCATGGTGACGGTGGATCAGGTGATCGATCTGCGCGCTGGCGCCGTCTCCTCTATCGCAGGAAACACGCTAACGCTGGGGGCGGGCACGGTTATCGAGCGCGTATATGCTGGCGACGGCGCCGATCTGTTGGTCGGCAACGATGCGGCAAATCTGTTGTGGGGCGGGCGCGGCGACGACACGCTGGCGGGCGGCATCGGCGCCGACACGCTGAATGGCGGCAGCGGCGATGACACGGTATCTTATGCTGGCTCTTTGGCGGGCGTGATCGTCGATCTCGTCTCCGGCCTGGGGATTGCTGGTGATGCCCAAGGCGATCTGCTGACCGGCATTGAGGCTCTGGCGGGTTCGGCGTTCGATGACAGTCTTTCCGGCGATTCTTTCGATAACACGCTGACCGGTGGTCTGGGCAATGACAGTCTTGCCGGCGGGGCAGGGGGCGACCAGCTTTCGGGTGGAGAAGGCATCGACATTCTGTGGGGTGACCTGGGTGACGATATCCTGTGGGGCGATCTTGGCGACGATATCCTTCATGGCGGCGACGGTAAGGATATCGCGCTGTTCGCTGGCTTCGAGTCGAACTATGTCATCAATCTTGACGCCGGTTTTGCCACCATTTCCGGAGCCGACGGGTTCGACATTCTTGATGGCGTCGAGATGCTGCGCTTTGCCGATCACGATGTCTGGATCACATTGCAGAACGCTGCCCCCATGGCCGTGGCGGATTCGGTGGCGGCCAGCGAGGACACTGCCGTAACCATCGCGCTGTCATCTCTGCTGGGCAACGATACTGATTCCGATGGCGACGTGCTTCAGTTGCTCTCCGTGGGCAATCCGTTGAATGGATCGGTCGAGATTTCTGGCGACACGATCATCTTCAGGCCCAAGGCGGAGTTCTCGGGGGTCGGCAGTTTCGACTATACCATCGACGACGGCAAGGGCGGCATCGTCACGACCTCGGTTGCTGTGAATATCACTGCGGTCAACGACAATCCTGACGGCAGCGAGGGACAGATTATCCTTGCCACGGGAGGTCAGGCCTTCGGCAAGCTGACAGGGACGGATGTCGACAGCCTAGCCAGCGCCTTTTCCTACGGATTGAGCCAGCAGGCGACACATGGCACGGTCGCCATCAATGCCGACGGCACCTACACCTACACGGCGGCCTCCGGTTATGTAGGCGAGGACAGCTTCACCTTTACAATCGATGACGGCGCGGGTGGCTCCGGAACCGGCACCATGTCGGTACAAGTGCGGGGTGCTCCAAAGTTCGATCAGGTTCTGCAGGTCAATACGACGGTCGGCAAGTCTGCGGGCGACCGTGAATGGAAAATGGGCCCCAGCATCGCCACCTTGGCCAATGGCGACATGATCGTCGTCTATCCGCGCGTTATGCATGAGAATGACACCGAACTCTATGCCCAGCGCTTCGACCGTGGCGGCAATGCCATCGGTTCAGAATTCCACATCAATCAGTTCAGTTATGCCTGGCAGGATATTGCCGAAGTCGCTGCCCTTCCCGACGGCGGATTCCTGGTGTCCTGGTCCTCTTGGGGAGAAGATGGCAGCTCCTACACTGTCGTTACGCGGCGATACGATGCTGCTGGCGCTGCTGTCGGAGAAGAGTTTGTTATCAATGAAACAACGGAAAATGAACAGCGATCACCTTCTATTCTTGTTCTGAGTGATGGCAGCTATGTCATCGCATGGGATTCATATGAGCAGGATGGCAGTGGGTTCGGCGTATATGGGCGAAAGTTCGGGTGCGACGATGCGCCGCTTGGACATGAATTCCAGATTAACACTTTTACTCAGGATTGGCAGCATGATGCCCAGTTGTGTGCTTTAGGAAATGGCGGGTTTGTATCCGTCTGGAGGTCCTGCGGACAGGATGGCTTTGGCTATGGCGTATACGGGCAGAGTTTCGACAGCATAGGAAACAAAAGTGGTTCTGAGTTTTGCCTCACTGAGGGTGTTCAGTATTGGCAAACACGTCCCTCGATCTCTGCCTTGCCTGATGGCGGGTTCGTCGCGATCTGGCAGGATGGCGATATTGTTCCGAAACCTGGTGACTATTACGATATATCGGGCCGTCGTTTCGATTCGCTTGGTCGGCCTGTTGGCGGCGAGTTCCGCGTCAACAGAGCCGACTATGCTGTGTCGCAGATTCAACCTTCCGTTACGGTTCTCTCTGACGGAAGTTGGCTTGTTGTTTGGGCCTCAGAAAATGGAAGCATGCTGCGCGGTCAGAAATTTGATCAGGCAGGAAATCCAATCGAAACAAATTTCGATATTTCGCCGATCCCTGCGGCAGCAAACTATATTACAGGCGATATCCCGTACTACCTGCCCAAGGTCTCTGCCTTGTCGCAAGGTGGCTTTGCCGTAGCCTGGCTTTCGCAATCAACGGCAACTGATCCTTCTATCGTCAACATGAAAGTGTTTGCTGGAAGCACTGATCCATCCCTGACGCAAATCCATTATTCAACCGGTGAAGGCAATGATGCCTTATTCGGCGGCATCGGAGATGACATTCTCAATGGCGGAGCAGGGGATGACCAGCTTGGCGGCGGTTCTGGCAACGATTCGCTGATTGGTGAAACGGGGGACGATACTTTCATTTCCAGTCTGGGACATGACGTTCTTGACGGTGGACTGGGAACTGATACAGCTATCTTTTCTCAGGCGTCGACGAGTTATGGCTTTGACAAGATTGGCAGTGACATTGTCGTAACCTCTGCGGCAGATGGCAGTCAGACACGCCTTGTCGGGGTGGAAACCGCTAAGTTTGCCGACCGTGTGATCGATCTCGACAGCGGCTTTATTCCCCCTATTGTCCAGGATGCGAAGATAATTATGCCCAGAGACAGTGGTGTAATTACAGGCCGCACACAGGCAGATGATCCAGACGGAACGAATGCACTCCTGACTTATTCTCTCGGCAATGGCCCTCAGTCAGGAACGGTTGCCGTAGCGACAGATGGCGTCTGGACCTTTGTGGCCAATGCTGGTTTTACCGGTAAAGATCAGTTCTCGGTTCGCGTGACTGACCAGGCAGGAATTTCCAGCCTTCAAAACATTGATGTTGAAGTAGTAGCCCCTCATCGCCGGAACTCGACCTTCCAGGTCAATACCAGCGACCCGGGAAACCCGACGGCCATCACACCGGAATATTGGCGTCAGAAACCTTCCATCGCTGCGACGGGTGATGGGGGATTCATCTCTATGTGGGCCAGCAAAGGGGTAAATGACGTAGGTTTTGATATCCGATCTCAGAAGTATGACGCCTCTGCCAATCCTGTCGGTGGAGAGTTCGTGGTCAACAGTTTCACGGCCAGTGACCAACTGAATGTCCATGTAACGACTCTTTCTGACGGCGGCTGTTATGCGGTTTGGGGCAGTAAGGGGGAAGCAGGAACCTCCGAAGCCATTTTTGGGCAGCGTTTCGCCGCTGATGGCTCGAAGATAGGGCAAGAAGTCCAATTGTCAGACTACTATGTTAATCAGCAGCGCGTCCCTTACATCGCAGAATTGTCTGATGGTGGGATCGCCGTATCCTGGGAATCCTGGGGACAGGATGGCGATGCATTTGGTGTCTTTGTGAGACGTTTTGATGCCAGCGGCGCTCCGCAAGGAAATGCGGTTCAGGCCAATGTCTTTACCGCGAAGTGGCAGTGTGAGAGCAGAGTTGTTCCGTTGAACGACGGTGGGTTCTTTACGGTATGGGAATCTTCGCCTTGGAATGCCACGACTGGAACATACGATAATCAGTATGCCCAAGATGGTTCGTACGGTGGAATTTATGGGCGCAGGTTTGGATTGGATGGTCAGCCAGTTGGTGGTGAGGTCCGAATCAACACCTATACGGATTGGGGTCAGCACCGTCCGTCTGCAGCCTCACTGACGGGAGGGGGCTTTGTCGTCGTCTGGCAAGACGGTGGTATCGGTCCAACGCCCGCCTCACCCTATGATATTTCTGGTCAGAAATTCGACGATTTAGGAAATCCTGAAGGAGCGTCATTCAGGGTTAACTTGAATGATTTACCAGGATGGCAGACAAAAGCATCGGTTCACGCAACTCAAGATGGAGGCTTTGTTGTCGTTTGGGATTCGCAGCCGAATCTCTCTTCAACCGATCATTATGTGCGAGGTCAGAGGTTCGATGCCGCTTGCGTCAAGGTTGGAACACAATTTTCATATGGGCCCTTTGCGCAACCAAATGTTCTTACAAATGAAGATGAATGCCTTAACCCAGCCGTAACGACCCTAACGGATGGCAGTCTTGCCATTGTTTGGCGCATCATGAACCCTGCAGAGACGTCAAGCCAAGTGATGGCTCGGATTGATTCTGTCGGATTGACCACAACATATTTATCACTCACGCAAAATGGAGGAGTCGGAGATGATCTTCTTGTGGGAGGTGATGCTTCGGACAGTCTAAACGGAGGTCTTGGGAACGATAGCTTGGTCGGTAATTCTGGCAACGACATAGCAATATTCCAAGGCTCAATAAATGAATATGACGTTGTTAGAAACATGGATGGCACAGTTGCCATCGTAAATCTATCAAGTCAGGAGGTTGATTCCCTGTCAGGAATCGAAGTCCTTCGTTTTGATGAAGGTGATTACCATAACGATGGCATCAACAATGCCCCAAAGGCAATCGCAGATTCTCTTGTGAGTACCGAAGACACAGATACCCTGTTCGTTGCTGCCCAAATGATAGCAAACGATCTTGATTTTGAAGGCGACGTATTGTCTCTTTCCTCTGTGTCGAATGCGTCACACGGCACTGTCGCGCTGGATGTGAACGGCAATGTGGTCTTCACGCCGGATGCAAATTATGTCGGTCCGGCCAGCTTCGATTACACGATTTCGGACAGTTCTGGTGGCATGGCGACGGCCACGGCGACCATCAGCATTTCACCCGTCAATGACGCGCCGGTGGCGGCCGCATATGTGGCAACGGGCTCTGAAGATGCCACGCTAACCGTCTTGCCCTCGACCTTGCTGACATCGGCTACGGATGTGGACGGCGATGTGCTGGCATTGGCATCTGTCTCCAATGCGATGCACGGCACAGTGGCGCTGGATGTGAACGGCAACGTCCTCTTTACGCCGGATGCCAACTTCAACGGCACGGCTACGTTTGACTACACGGTCAGCGACGGCCATGGTGGCACCTCGACGGCAACGGCGACTGTGAACGTAGCTGCAGTGAACGACGCGCCGATGGCGTCTCTTGTTTCGGCCAACAGTTCGGAAGATGTGCCCCTGACGGTGCTGGCGGCGAACTTGCTTGCTCAAGCAACGGACATCGACGGCGATTCCTTGTCGCTGACTTCTGTCGGCAATGCTACGCATGGAACGGTAAACCTGGATGCGAACGGCAACGTGGTATTCACCCCGGAAGCCAACTACAACGGCGCAGCCACGTTCGATTACACGATCAGTGACGGCAAAGGCGGCTTCGCCACCGCGACCGCCACGGTCAACGTGTCACCCACCAACGATGCGCCAACGGCAAACACCGTTTCGCCTTGGATTATCCCAAGCGATATCGGATCCACGCTGTTGGCGTCGGCTTTGCTGGCAGCAGCCTCCGACATTGACGGTGATGTTCTGACGCTGTCATCGGTTGGCAACGCGCTTCACGGCACGGTCTCGTTGGATGCCAGCGGGAATATCCTCTACACGCCTGATGCCGGATATACTGGCGCGGCCAGCTTTGACTACACGATTTCAGATGGGCAAGGTGGCCTCACGACCGCAACGGCGATCATACAGGTCGCTCCTGCCCAGACCGACATCACAGTATCGTCTGGCATGGTTGAAGAGAATGTTGGCACCCAGACCGTTACCTTCACTCTGGCCGAGGCGCTGCTTTCCGATGTTACCATCAATTACGGGACATCGAACGGCACGGCGCTTGCCGGTCAGGACTATGTTGGCGCGATGGGATCGGTAACCATCCTGGCTGGACAATTGACCGGCGTTGCATCGATAGCGATCAGCGACGATGCCGTTTACGAAGGCAACCAGTCATACGGCGTCGACATTACATCCGTCGATTTTGGCAATGGCGCGGGACCGGTTGCCTATGCGGCGTCTGGAATGCAGACCATTCTGGGCACGGGGGCAGGAGCGGAGAGTGCGCCCTCATTGTCGATCAGCGACGTTGTGATCAGCGAAGGCGGCGGGTCAGCCGTTTTCTCGGTGACGCTGAGCGGTGCCAGTGACTTCTCGACAAGCGTCGATTATGCCAGCGTGGATGGCACGGCCTTGGCCGGGGGTGATTACACCGCGACGAGCGGCACACTGGCATTTGCCCCAGGCGAGACCGGAAAGACGATCATGGCGCCAGTCATCGACGATGCGGCAAGCGAGAACAGCGAGACCGTTCACGTCAACCTGTCCAATGCCGTCAATGCCAGCATCGCCGATGGCCAGGGAACGGCGACAATCGTCGATAAC
>PDZW01000047.1 GCA_002753155.1 Alphaproteobacteria bacterium WMHbin7 | reverse complement strand
CAGCGAATCGCTCTAAGACAGGGCAGCCTCACCCCAGACCAGAGAGTTTTCACCATGGCCGCTGTTGCCCGCACTCCCGACCAGAAACAGGCCGGTCTGACCGTCGCCCGCATCCTTTTGGAGATCGGGGCCGTGAATTTCCGCCCCGAGGAGCCCTACAAGCTCACCTCGGGCTGGGCCAGCCCGGTCTATATCGATTGCCGCAAGGTGATTTCATTCCCGCTGGCCAGGCGCAAGATCACCGAACTGGCCGCCATCGCCGTCGAACGCGAAGTGGGGTTCGCCTCGCTGGAGGCCGTGGCGGGAGGCGAGACGGCGGGCATTCCCTATGCCGCCTGGCTGGCCGAGGAACTGCACCTGCCCATGCTGTATGTGCGCAAGAAGCCCAAGGGATTCGGGCGAAACGCGCAGATCGAGGGCTGTTTCAAGGATGGTGACCGCATTCTGCTGGTCGAGGATCTGGCGTCGGACGGCGCCAGCAAGGTTGCCTTCTGCAAGGCCATCCGCGAGGCGGGGGGCCGTATCGATCATTCCCTGGTGGTCTTCTTCTACGGCGTGTTCCCGGGTGCCCTCAAGAATCTCGAGGAAATGGGGCTTAACCTGCACTATCTGGCCAATTGGTGGGATGTGCTGGAAGTGGCCGAACATGCCCAGCGCTTCGACAAGAAGACCCTGGATCAGGTGCGCGCCTTCCTCTACGACCCGGTGGGCTGGTCGACCACCCATGGCGGCAAGGGAGCCGAGTGACTATTCGGTCTTGGGCGACCAGCTAAGGGCGTTGGCCGTGTCTTGATTGCAAAGCTCGCTTAAGATGGCGGCCGAGATGCGTTGCGGCATGGTGCCGTTGATGGTGACAATGCCCGAGCGCGCCAAGCGCCAGCCCGCCGAAACGCAGGCCTGATTGGGAATGCCGGAAACCGTAACCGAGGCGGGATTGCCGTGATCGGAAAAGATCATGCCGCCATAGACGTTGGTGGGCGGCGTTTTCCCGGTTGCCGCGGCTTCGATCTGGGCGGTCAGGGCTTCCGCCGTGGGTTCGACCGGCCCATGGGCCTTCATCGACCAATAGGTGCCGCCGACGACGACCATCACAGTCAGCGCCAGCAGCGTATAAAGCAGGGCATGGCTTTTCTTAGCCGGAAGAGAGGCCTTCCTGACCGGAGCCGCCGGGGGGGCCTTGTGCGGCAGGGACGCCGCCGCCGCCCGTGGGCGATGATCGTTGATGTGCGGATGCCCGTGATCTTGCATGTGATGCAAATGGGAAGAAGAAACGGCCATGACACTCCCTCCTGGAGCAATATCAGCCCTTCTTCTCATTATATGGTTGAGAAATGATTAATTCAAGTCTATTCATGTCGAAATTAGTCGCAATTTTAGATAAATTAAGATAAAAACAAGAATCAAATGTGATATTGCGGCAGCACACAAAGAATATACTAAGTATTCATTGATCGTCTTCGCATGAAATCTTGGTTTTGTTCTGTTCACGAAGGCGCTTGCGCACGGTTTCCGGCGCGTTCTTTTCCGGCGAGACAAAACGAAAGCGGCCATGCAGAATGCAGCCCTTCATACCGGGCGAACAGTCCTTGCCTTTTACCTTGTCGCACTGGCCCTTGCTTTCGTGCGGGCAGCCCCAGCCGGACATGGGCTTTGCTCTCTAAGCCAGATCGCCGATCTTGGCGATGTGGACAGGATCGTGATTGGGAAAACGGGCCACGATCTCCAACTCGCCGCCCATCCCCGCAATGACGCGACGAAGTGTCGAAACCAGCATGTCGGTGCGCCGTTCGATGCGAGAGATTTCGTCCTGCCCAACGCCCAGTTCCTTTGCCAGTTCGTCTTGAGTCAGCGTCAGCGCCTTCCTGATTTCGCGCAGCGAATATTCTTCCTCGATCAAGCGCTTCGTCTCGCGTTCGATGGCCGCCTTGCGCTTCTTGGGCAGGCTTGCCATCACGTCGTTCAAAGTCCGTCCCATGGTTATTTGCCTTTCCTTAAAGATGTCAGATGGCGATCAAATCGTACATCCGCCTTGGCGATCAGGTCGGCGTAGAAGCGCCGTTCGTTCCTTCCTGCCTTGTCGCCTGCCACCAAAACGATAGCTTCGCGAATGGGATCGAAGGCGAAGGCCACCCGCCAAACCCCGTCACCGGCATCGAAACGCAATTCCTTCATGTTAGCGTGGCACGAGGCTTTCAGCGTATCGACCCTGGGCCGACCCAGCGAGGGGCCAAACTCGGCCAACAGGCCGAACATTACCAGCGCCTTGTCCTGCACGGCTTGGGGCAAGGCCATCCATTCAGCTTCGAATTCGTCGGCAAAGCGAACCGTCCAGAGCATGATGTATTATGGTATAAAAGACATATGGCGTCTAGCGCATTATTTGCTGAGAGGAAATTGGGATCAGGGTCGTTTTTTTTACGCGCCATCACCCCCCGGGCGGCCTGACCTTGCTGCCCCGATAGCCGTCCCCGCGTGTGGGAAAAGCGACTCTGACCCCAATTTCCCAGGGAAAAGCGACTCTGACCCCAATTTCCCAAACTGATTCGCGACTTTGTCATGGAAGGGAGGCGATGTGCAGGGCAGAGCCTCCCTGGAACTCTGCATCGCGCTCGGGCTGCCATCGGCGGCCTGGCTACGGCAGGGAGAATATCACCGTGTCACCTGCACCCCCTTATAATAGCCCCCCCGTCCCCGGCTGTCCAGGCCGCCCGATTTTCCGGGAGGTGGTCTTTTTGGGGCGGCGGGGGTAGAATGTCGATGCGGCCATTCGGGCAACCGGGAAATTCGCCGGTCCTGTTTGGAGGGGCTTCGGTCCGTCTGTCACGGGGAAGGTGGCGTACCCCACGAATGGCCGTCTCATTTCAGCCTCACATAGCCTGCAGCAGTGGGGCAGAGTTGATATTTCATGCACCATCCCCCCTCACTCGGCCCCTTCTTGCGGCCACGCCTGTGCGCCATGAAGCAGGCGCAGAATGAACACAGTATCGCCCTCGATGGCATAGACGGCAAGCCAAGGCAGACCCGGAAGGGGCAATTCGCGGGTTCCCTCCACCCGTCCCGCACGGCCACGAAAGGGATGCATCGCAAGGGCAGCAACACGCGCCAGAACCTCGGAACCAATACGCTCCGCCAGGGCCGGATTAACGCTCGCAATATGATCGCATTGGGCGGTCAGGTCTTCTTCAGCCTTGTCCGTCCAGCGAAGCTTCATTTTCCGGCGGTCTTGAAGCGTTTCTTGAATCGCTTGGCAACGTCATCATGCGCAGAGGTGCGGCCCGCCTGCATATCGGCACGGCCTTCCTCAACAGCCTCGGCAAAGGCCAGTTCGGCATCGAGATAGGATTTCAGCGCCCGGCCCACCACCCAGGATTTGCTGCGCCCCTGCAGGGTGGAAAGCTGAACCAGCCGGTCGGAAAGCGCACCGTCAATACGGGCCGTGATGGTTACGTCTTTGTGCATAAGGGGCTCCGGAAGAACAAACCGAATTGATTGTAATACATTGTAAGCGGATTTCCGTCTGGCTTCAACTGCCTGCCTAGAGCCGATAAATGGCTCTGACTTAAGGCGACCCGCTCTAGGATTGATCGGCGAAAGTCGACTCTGACCCCAATTTTCTGCCAATTTTCACTTATCGTCCCCCTAACGATCGATGGACGTGTATCATAACAAGTGTTGTGCCAACAAACATAAGCACCTTAAAAACTGCCAACAGAAGATCATATCGAACCCCAAGAGCAATTAGCCCAATTCCAACAATAAGGTACAATAATGAGAATGCCGCCAAATATGCACATCCTTTCAGCATAATATACTCCTGCCTAAGCAAAGAAAATTAGGGTCAGAGTCGATTTCTTTTCCGTGGCTGTCGTTTCGGCCCTCGCCGCCGAGGTCGTTATGCGCAATGCGCCGATATTCCGGAAAACGTGCCATTTCACGCCAGCCCAGCCCCAATACGTGTTCACGCAAAGGTGGCACAAACTCCGGCCGCTGTCACCCCTCCCCCGTCACCGCGCGGCCCAGATTGAGCAGGGCGGTCTTAAGCTCGGGATCGTCAACGCTTTCCAGCAGGCTTGCCAGCTTGGCTTCCTCTGCCGCCGAGAGGGGCCGGTGCGCCGGTATCTTGCGCTGGGGCCTTCCTGGCAGCGGGCCTTGGATCAGCTTTAGCCGATCGATCGCCTTCCAGCCGAAATAGGCGTTCACGCGCTCGATGATCTGCGGCTCCATGTAAGACAGCATCATGGCCGCCGGGCCGGAATCCACCTTCAGATGCAACACGCCGCCATGGCCCGTAATGCCCTCGTCGCGCTTTTTGGGAATGACCCGGATGGGCAGGGTATGTTCGGCCAGTTGCGGGCCCGCGATGGCCTCCCAGCGGGCCAGAAGCTCGGTCTCGGCAAAGCCCTGGCGGCCCAAGGCCGGGCGCGCCGCCTTCAGGGCCAGCCCCGCCACCGACTTCAGATCATAGGTGCTGGCCGGGCCGCGCGGCTTGGGGGGCTCGATATCTGGCTTGTCATCGCTCATGCCAGACAGGATAACCATACGCATGCGCCCCCGCCACACTCACGACATGCAGGCCCTGCTGATCTGGTACGACGCCCACCAGCGCCGCCTGCCCTGGCGCGTAAGCTTGGATGCCTACCGCGTCTGGCTGTCCGAGGTGATGCTGCAACAGACCACGGTGCCCACCGTGCTGGGCTATTACCCGCGTTTTCTTGAGCGCTGGCCCAACGTCGAGGCCCTGGCCCGCGCCAGCCAGGACGAGGTTCTGGCCCAATGGGCCGGGCTTGGCTATTACAGCCGGGCCAGGAAGCTGCACGCCTGCGCCAAGCTGGTGGCCTTTGAGCGCCAGGGGCGATTCCCCGAAACCGTTGAGGCCTTGCAGAAACTTCCCGGCATCGGCCCCTATACCGCCAAGGCGGTGGCGGCCATCGCCTTCAAGGTCAACACCGTTCCCATGGACGGCAATATCGAGCGCGTCACCGCCCGCCTGTTCGCCATCACCACCCCCCTGCCCGCAGCCAAGCCAATGTTGCAGGAACTGGCCCAGCGTCTGGCGGTTCCAAAGCGTCCGGGCGATCTGGCCCAGGCCCTGATGGATCTGGGCTCGGGCATTTGCACGCCGACCAAACCCGCCTGCCCCGCCTGCCCGCTTAAAAAGGATTGCCAGGCCTTCAAGAAAGGCATTGCGGAGAACCTGCCCGCCAGGGTGAAACGCGCCGCCAAGCCGGTGCGCCACGGCGTTGCCTTTATCGCCGAACGCAAAAAAGATGGGGCCGTCTTGTTAAGAAAGCGCCCAGAGGCGGGATTGTTGGGCGGCATGCTGGAACTGCCGGGAACACCCTGGCAAAGCGAGCCCTGGACCGACGAGGCCGCCCTGGCCTTCGCGCCCTCTGGCACAGGCTGGCGGCAGGCGGGTTTGCTCCGCCACGTCTTCACGCATTTCACGCTGATGCTCGAAGTCAGAACGGGCAGCGCCACGCGGACCTCTCAAGGCGCCTTCTGGGCCAAGCCCGAGAACCTCTCCCAACTGGCCTTGCCCACGCTGTTCAAGAAGGCGCTGAAATTTATGGCTCTCGATGTTTGAAGTGGAATTGAGAGTCAGCAACCTTACTCTGTGAGTCTTACAAATTTACCCCTCTCCACCCGCTTGCGGGGGGAGAGGCAGGGTGAGGGGGGGCGTGTCAATCCGGGCATCGTTCCAGAACGCCCCTCACCCTCCCAGCCCTTCGGGCCGGGCCCCTCCCTCTCCCGCAAGCGGGCGAGGGGATTGGGGTGGATTGCATTTGCAGCATCGAGTATCTGGAAAACTTATTCCACCGTGACGCTTTTGGCCAGATTGCGCGGCTGATCGACGTCGGTCCCCTTGGCCACCGCCGTATGATAGGCCAGCAATTGAATCGGAATGGCATAGAGCAAGGGCGTCACGAAGGAATCGACATCGGGCAGTTCCACCGTCGCCCAGGCCTTGTGCCCCAGCCGCTTGGCACCCTTGGCATCGGTGAACAGGAAGACGCGCGCCCCTCTGGCGATCACTTCCTCGATATTGCTGGCCGTCTTCTCGAACAGCGCGTCCGAGGGGGCGATGGCGATCACCGGCATGTTCTCGTCCAGAAGGGCGATGGGGCCGTGCTTCAACTCGCCCGCAGCATAGCCCTCGGCATGAATATAGCTGATCTCCTTCAGCTTAAGTGCGCCTTCCAGGGCGATGGGATAGCCGGTGCCGCGCCCCAGATAGATCACGTCCCTTGATTCGGCGATCTTGGCCGAGAATTCCTTGATCCTGGCATCGCTGTGCAGCACATCGGCCACGCGCGAGGGCACGCTGACCAGAGCGGCCACATGCTTTGCTTCCTCCTCGGGCGTCACGCAGCCGCGCGCCCGGCCCAAAGCCAGGGCCAGACAGGCCAGCACCGCCAACTGCGCCGTGAAGGCCTTGGTCGAGGCAACACCGATCTCGGGTCCGGCCAGGCTCATCACCATGGCTTCGGCCTCGCGCGCCATGGTGCTTTCGCCGACATTGACGATGGAGAGCGTATGCAGCCCCTCGTTCTTGCACAGGCGCAGGGCCGCCAGGGTGTCGGCAGTCTCGCCCGACTGCGAGATGAAAATGGCCAGCGAGCCCTTTTTCAGAACCGGATGGCGATAGCGAAATTCGCTGGCGATATCGACCTCGACCGGAAGGCGGGCCAAGGCCTCGAACCAATAGCGCCCGACCATGCCCGCGTAGTAGGAGGTGCCGCAGGCGACGATGGTGATGCGGTCGATGGTCTTCAGATCGAAGGGCAGGTCGGGCAGGGCCACGGTTTGGGTCGAGGGATTGTAATAGGACTGAATGGTGTCGCCGATCACCTGCGGCTGCTCGTAGATTTCCTTTTTCATATAGTGGCGATGCTCGCCCTTGCCGATCAGGGCTCCCGAAAGCTGGGTGATCTTCGAAGGCCGGTCGACGACATGGCCATTGGCGTTGTGAATGGTGGCACCATGACTGGTCAGCACCGCCCAGTCGCCCTCTTCGAGGTAGGTGAGATGGCGCGTCAGCGGCGCCAGCGCCAGGGCGTCCGAGCCCAGATACATCTCGCCCTCGCCGCGTCCGATGGCCAAGGGGCTGCCGCGCCTTGCCGCGATCATGATATCGGGGCGGCCTGCGAAAATAATTCCGAGCGCAAAGGCGCCTTCCAAACGCTTCAAGGCGGCATGCGTCGCCGCCTCGGGCTCCATCCCCTCTTTCAGATAGGCATCGATCAGATGCACCACCGCCTCGGTATCGGTCTGGGTCACGAACTGGTGGCCCTTGGCCGCCAGCTCGGCCCGCAATTCCTGGAAATTTTCGATGATGCCATTATGCACCACGGCCACGCGCTCGGTGGCATGCGGATGCGCATTGACTTCGTTGGGAATGCCGTGCGTGGCCCAGCGGGTATGGCCGATGCCGATGGTACCGGGCAAGGGATTCACAAGCAGCAGCTTTTCAAGATTCTTCAATTTCCCCTGGGCGCGGCGCCGCTCGATTTTGCCCTCGACCAGGGTGGCGATGCCGGCTGAATCATAGCCCCGGTATTCCAGGCGCCGCAATCCCTCGACCAGTGTTTCCGCCACATCCTGTCTGCCGATAATGCCGACAATGCCGCACATGTCCTTATCCCTTCTTGTTCTTCGACTTGCTTTCGCGGAAACGGGCCGCCCAGCCCTCGATATCGCGCTGCTCGCCCCGCGCCAGGGACAGAGCATCCTTGGGCACATCTCTGGTCACCACCGAACCGGCCCCGACGATGGCGCCATCGCCGATTTTGACCGGAGCCACCAGGGCTGAATTCGAGCCGATGAAGGCCCCCTTGCCGATATCGGTGAGATATTTTCCAAAGCCGTCGTAATTGCAGGTGATGGTGCCAGCCCCGATATTGGCCTTGGCCCCCACTCGGGCATCGCCGATATAGGTCAGATGATTGACCTTGGCGCCTGCCTCGACCACCGATTTCTTGATCTCGACGAAATTGCCGATATGGGCTTCCTCGCCGATTTGGGCGCCGGGGCGCAGGCGGGCGAAGGGACCTACCACCGCCCCCTTGGCGACATGGCAGTCTTCAAGATGGCAAAAGGCTCGGATTTCCACCTCGTCCTCGACGACGACGGAAGGTCCAAACACCACGCTGGGACCGACCACGACATCGCGCCCCAACTTTGTATCCCAGGAAAAGAAGATGGTTTCAGCGCCGATCAGGGTAGCGCCATTCGCCATCGCCTGATCGCGCAGACGACGCTGCAAGATGTCTTCCGCTTCGGCCAGTTCGGACCTGGAATTGATGCCCAGCAATTCCTCTGCCTCGCCCTCGACCATGGCGCAGATGCGGCCCTGGGCACGCGCCAAGCCGACCAGATCGGTCAGATAATATTCGCCCTTGGCATTCTGGTTGTCCACGCGTTCCAAAAGCGCCATCAGAATGCGCCCATCAACCGCCATGACGCCGGAATTGCACCAGGGAATGGTGCGCTCCGCTTCGGTCGCATCCTTCACCTCGACGATGCGCAACAACCCCTCCGTGCCCAACACAAGGCGGCCATAGCCTGCGGGATCATCGGGGCGAAAGCCCAGCACCACCACCGCCGGATCGTCAGCTTCCCGCCGGCGCGCCACCAGCCTTTGCATGGTGTCGCTGGTTACCAGCGGCGTGTCGCCGAACAAGATCAGCACATCGCCTGGAAAATCGCCGATCACCGGCTTGGCCTGAAGGGCGGCATGCGCCGTGCCCAGCCGCTCGGTCTGCAAAACGGTCCGGTGCGGGGCGGCCAGCTTGGCCACCGCCTCCTGCTCGGGTCCGATCACCACCGCCACTTCCTGAGGCGAAAGACAAGACAGCGTGTCCAGAAGATGGGCCAGCAAAGGGCGCCCGGCCAGAGGATGCAGAACCTTGGGAAGGGACGACTTCATCCGGGTGCCAAGGCCTGCGGCAAGAACGATCGCAGCAACGGACATGAGAGAATGCTAATCCATTAAGATGTGAATGAACGGCTTGCACGGTGCCACAGGCACGAATCCCACGAAAGTCAATTTTCGTTGCGGTTCTTGTCAAAGACCGCGGAAAATGGCGAAGAAGCCTTAATTGCGGGCAAATTCACCATCACCTTGCCACGATGGCCTGTTTTACTGTCATTCCAGGAAGGGAGAGGGTTGAACGTTTTTAAGCCCTTGCAAGGCTCAATCTCTTGTTCAATAATCCCTGTCCTACGCTCTTTTTGACAACTGCGGGAGAAGAAAACAATGAGGAAGATCGTTCTGGGGACGGCCATGGCAGCTTTCCTTGCGGCAGCTCCGGGCCTTGCCCAGGCTGCCTGTGCGCTCAGCGGCGACGCTGCCGAGGGCGCCAAGGTATCCAAGGCCTGCACGTCCTGCCATGTGTTCGAAGCCGGCAAGCCGTCGCGCCCCACTGGCCCCAATCTGCATGACGTGATGGGCCGTGGCATCGGCGAACAGGCCGACTATACCCGCTATTCCGAGGCCGCCACTGCCGCCAAGGGCAAGGTGACCTGGGACGAAGCCAAGATCGCCGACTATGTCAAGGACCCCAAGGAGTTCTTGAAGAAGGCCAATGGCAAGGAAATGAAGCACGGCATGAACTTCAAGCTCTCCGACGCCACGAAGGCCAAGCAGGTTGCCGCCTTCCTGACGGCGATCAAGGGCAAAGCCGAGTGCCCGTAAGCCTTTCCTGACGGAAAGTTTGATTGGAGCCGCCGCCCGCAAGGGCGGCGGTTCTGTTTAGAGCCTACTGTGATCAGGTTAACCCACTTTCGCCGGAGCGATTTTTTGCCGTGGGCAGGAGAAGGGCGCAGCTCGTATCGGGAATACGGGCAAGGCCTTCGACGCCCCCACGGCAAAAAAGCGCCCGGCCCATCCGGGTTGCGCGGGGGCGGGCGCCGGGTTCGTCATGCCGCTCAACCGATGCACCACATCGCTTTTCGCGTCTTTCCTGCCCGGCGCACACGCCCGAGCGTAACGAAAGTGGGGCAACCTGATCACAGTAGGCTCTAGCGCTTCAGAAGCCTTCGGTCGCGATAGACCTTTTTGGCCCCCTCATGCAAAGGCACCAGGGGCTCCGAGGCAGACAAGTCTTCGCGCGAGATATGCGCGATCGCCGGATGCAGGTTCTGAAAGCGGTCGAAATTGTCGATCACGCCAGACACGATGGCCTCGGCGGCTTCGCTGGGCAGACGCGTCGATGTCAGCAACATCGCTTTCATGCCAAAGGTGGGGACGGGCTTGGGCTGGCTGTCGTAAAGCCCTGCCGGAATGGACATGCTCGACAGATAGGGATTGTCCGCCACCAGCTTGGCAACGGTCTTTGCATCAATCTCCAAAAGCTTGGCATTGCAGCGGCTCAACGCCTCCTGAATGACGGAAATGGGATGGGCGATGACGTAAGCCGCCATGTCGATCTTGCCCGAGCAAAGGGCTTCGATCTGCTCGTCGCTTTCATAGTCGACCGCTTGGGGAAAATCGGCGGGCGTCCAGCCCATAGCGTCGAACAGGGCCTCGGTCAATTGCCGCTGCGCCGTACCCTTTGCGCCCAGATTGACCTTGCGCCGCTTCAAGTCGGCCACCGATGAAATGCCGCCGTCCTTGCGGACCAGCAGGGTCAGGGGCTCGCCATGCAAGACCATGAGGGCCCGAAGGTCGCGCCCCGGCCCCTCGACGGCAAAGGCCCCCGCCCCCTTGACCGCCTGGGCGACCCAGCCCGATTGCACGACGGCCATGTCCAGATCTCCGGTGCGAAGACCGTTGAGATTTTGCAAGGAACCCGCCGTGCTTTCGACCAGGCAGCGCAGGCCCGTGCGCTGACGAAGCGCATTGGCAACGCGGCAGACCGCCCCGCCGACGGGATAATAAAAGCCGGTGACGCCGCCGGTCCCCATAACCAGCGTGCGCTGCTGGGGTGCGGTCAATGACTGCGCCCACAGCTCTGGAACGCAGGCCCCGGTAAGAACGCCTGCAAGGAGGACTATCGGCAGAAGTCGGCGCAGCATCGGCGTTCCAGTCTGGCTGGCGTGGCTGGGACAAAGGCATCATAACCCAGTGCATCCAGGGTCGCCTCCATTTTTTATCCCTCAAGCCCCTGCTGGATATTCCGCCCAGGGAAAAGACTTGCTATAAACCAGTTCAAATTCACTTATCTTTGGGATTTCAACCGCCATGGACATCAAGCAGCGCATTCGCAGCATCCCCGATTTTCCTAAACCCGGCATTCTGTTCTATGACATCGCCACCCTTCTGGCGGATGCCGATGCCTGGCAGGTCACCATGGGGCGCATGGCCAACAAGGTGCGGGCCTTTCATCCCGACGTTCTGGCCGGAATCGAATCAAGGGGCTTTCTGGCCGCCGCCCCCCTGGCCCTGAAGCTGGGATGCGGCTTTGCCATGGTGCGCAAGAAGGGCAAGCTGCCCGGCGCCACCATCCATCATGAATATGCGCTGGAATACGGAACCGACACCATCGAGGTGCAGCAAGGCATGATTGCGCCGGGAAGCCGCGTCGTGGTGCTGGACGATCTTCTGGCCACCGGTGGCACGTTGAGCGCCGCCATCCATCTTCTGCGCAAGGTTGGGGCCGAAGTGGTGGGAGCGGCCTGCATCATCGAACTGACCTTCCTTAAGGGGCGCGAGAAGCTGGACGTTCCCTTCGTCTCTCTGGTGCAATACGATTCCTGAAGAGGGCTTAAACCGGATTGCAAAAAGAAAGACTTTTTTGGTCGCGGGCAAGGCCCGCGCGCGAGCCTCCTGGCGAGCGGGAGCCAAGGGCGCACAGCGCCCGCCCGGCGATTGAGGCTTGCATTAACTCTCAAAGCTGTTCGAGGAAACGGATGAAGCTATCGCTGGCATCCTTAAGGCTTCCCTCGTTTCGCACTTCCAGAACGCCGGCGCCATCCACATAAAAGGCAGGCGTTCTGGCCAGGCGCTCCAGAATCTCCTCGGAAGTTTCTCGTCCACGCTGCGCCAGCCGCTCGGCCAGTACATCCCTGGATGCCGTGATCACGACGACATGGACATGGCCAGGAAAGCGCTGGCGGGCCTGTTCGATCACGGTTCTGGAAACATTGGCAACCACGACACGCCCCGAGGCCAGTTCGTCGCCATAGGCCGCTGGAATGCCATACGACAATCCATGCGCCCGCCAGGAGAGCAGAAATCCGCCCGACTGCTCGCGGGCATCGAACGCGGATTGGCTGGCGGGCTCGTGGATCTCACCGCCCGCCTCGGCGGGGCGCGTGATGGTTCTCGTGGCAAAGACAAAGCGCGAATTGCCGGACAGACGATTACGCGCCTCGGCGATCACGCTGTCCTTGCCCGCCCCCGATGGGCCGACAACCAGAACCAGCCTTCCCGCCAGACCGTTCATCAGGCGGGCTCGGTATCGAGCGCGTAGCCAGCCGCCCTCACGGTTCGGATCAGATCAATCTCGCTGGGGCCGTTGAGCGCCTTGCGCAAACGGCGGATATGCACATCCACCGTGCGCGGCTCGACATGAATATCGTGCCCCCAAACGGCATTCAAAAGCGCCTCCCTGGAAAAGACGCTGCCCGGATGCTGCATCAGAAACTGAAGCAGGCGGAATTCTGTGGGTCCCAGATGGATGTATCGGCCATTGCGGCTGACCCGATGACCGGCCAGATCGATCTCCAGATCGGCAAAGGTCAGCGATCCCTTGGTCGGCATGGGCTGCTGGCGACGAAGGGCCGAGCGAATGCGGGCCAACAGTTCGGGCACCGAAAAAGGCTTGGTGATGTAATCATCGGCCCCTGTATTGAGGGCGCGGACCTTGTCACCCTCCTCACCCCTTGCCGTCAGCATGATGACGGGCAGATCCCTGGTATCGTGCTTTCTGCGAATCTGACGACAAACCTCGATGCCTGAAAGAACGGGCAACATCCAGTCTAACAGGACCAAATCGGGTTTGCGTTCATTGATCAGCATGATGGCCTCGTCGCCGTCACCCGCCTCGGTTACCTGATAGCCTTCCTTCTCCAGATTGTAGCGCAAAAGCGTAACCAGGGGCGCTTCGTCCTCGACGATCAGAATTTGCGGCTTCATGTCTCCTCGCTCGAGAAGTCGTGGGGCGTGGTGGTCGTGTCCTTCTTGGGCCTGGCCCCCTTCAGGGGCTTGCCATGCACCAGGAAGTAGATCAACTCGGCGATGTTGGTGGCGTGGTCGCCGATGCGCTCGATATTCTTGGCGATGAAAAGAAGATGCGTGCAAGCCGTGATGGTGCGCGGATCTTCCATCATATAGGTGATCAGTTCGCGGAAAATGCTGGTGTACATGTCATCGACTTCCTCGTCGCGCTTCCACACCTCCAGCGCCTTGTCGGCATCGCGCTCGACCAGGGCATCCAGCACTTCCTTGAAGATTTCCTGAACCAGACGCCCCATGCGCGGCACCGCCGACACCGGCTTGACCGGCGGCATCGAGTTCAGAATCATGGCGCGCTTGGCGACGTTGGCCGCATAGTCGGCAATGCGCTCGATATCGCTGGCAATCTTGATGGAAGAGACGATGGCGCGCAGATCAACCGCCACCGGCTGCCTAAGAGCCAGCATGCGCAAGCTTAGCGCATCGACCTCTTGCTCCAGTTCGTCAACCCGGGCATCCTGGCTGACCACGCGGGACGCTAGATCGCTGTCGCGCTTGGCCACGGCCTGAATGGCGCTGGACAACTGGCCCTCGGCCAGGCCGCCCATCTGGGCGATGGCCTTGGAAAGATGCTCCAGTTCCTCGTCGTACGACTTGATGCTGTGTTCGGTAGCCATGGTAGCGATTTCCTTTTAGCCGAAGCGGCCGGTGACATAATCTTGGGTGCGTGAAAGCTTGGGCGAGGTGAAGATTTCCTCGGTGTCCCCATATTCGATCAGACGGCCCAAATACATGAAGGCGGTATTCTGGGAGACGCGGGCCGCCTGTTGCATGTTATGGGTTACGATCACGATGGTGTAATGCCCCTTCAACTCGTCGATCAGTTCTTCGATCTTCGAGGTGGCGATGGGATCAAGCGCCGAACAGGGCTCGTCCATCAACAGCACTTCGGGGTCAGAGGCGATGGCCCGGGCAATGCACAGGCGCTGCTGCTGCCCGCCGGAAAGGCCCAGCGCATTGTCATCAAGCCGATCCTTGACCTCGTCCCACAGGGCAGAGCCCTTCAGCGCCCGCTCGCAAGCTTCGGCCAGAACCGTTCTGTCGCGCACGCCGTCAACCCGCAGGGGATAGATGACATTCTCGTAA
>PDZW01000014.1:356-88974 GCA_002753155.1 Alphaproteobacteria bacterium WMHbin7 | reverse complement strand
TCGCGGGTCCATGGGGGCCTTCTCCGCCACCACGGCATATTCCGCCTCAGCCTGCCCGAAGCGGCCGAGCGCTCTTTGCGCATTGCCCCGATTGATTTTCGCTTCCAGCGAGGGGCTTTCAAAATCCAGCAGGGAAAGGGCGCGCTCGGGCTCGCCCATTTCCAGGCAGCAAACCGCCAGATTGTTGCGGACCGCCAAAAGCTCCGGCCTGGCCGCCAGCAGCGCCTCGTAAAGGCGTTGCGCTTCGCCCCAGCGTCCCGCCTCCTGTTCGCTCAAGGCCAGCTTGAAAATTCCCTCACCCTCGTCCATTGCAGTTTTCTTCCTGTCTGGCGATAATGCTTTCTACCACAATCGGAGGGCCGAATGCCCAACGCTTTCACGCTTGCCACCAGCCTTGTCCCCGGACGCAATCTCGATGTGCAGAAGGAAGCCGTCGCCAGTTGGGCCAAGCTGGGATTTCACATCCTCTCCTTCAACAGAGGCAGCGAGATTGCACCTCTCAGCCAGGATTTTCCCGATGTCGCCTTTCACGACCCCGGGCGCGACGCAGGCGAGGTGACCGGCAAGCCCCTGGTCTTTCTGTCCGATATCCTGGCTTATTTCATCGACCGCCAGCCGGGGGTTTTTGGCATCATCAATTCCGATATTGTGCTGGATGCACCCCATGACCTGAAAGCCCAACTGCAAGCCCAAGCCAGGGATGCGCTGGTGGTGGCAACGCGGGTCGAGATCGACGATCTTGCCAGCCGCGAGGGCAAACGCAATCTCTGGGGCTTCGACGCCATGTTTTTGGATACAAACATGGCCAAGCACTTTACCGACTGTGGATTCTGCCTGGGCATGCCCTTTTGGGATTATTGGATGCCGATGACGGCAGCCCTTCACGGCCTTGCCTACAAACAAATCAAGACCGACATCGCCTTTCATCTGCGCCATACCGAAGCCTGGTCGGACAAGCGCTTCTTGTTCAGCCACATGTTCGTGAAATTCCTGCAAGACGAAATCGTCCGCGCCATGAGCGGCAAGCCCGAGGACCCCGCCTTTGTCTTTCTTCAGGGCTATTTCACCTATTACTACAACAAGATTCACGCCCGCCTGTTGGGACGCGACACCGCCGATCTGGCCGAGGATGAAAAGTTCCACATCGCAGCGCAGTTTGCCGAATTCACCGACGCGCTGAACGAAACCACCTTCATGTTCATGCGCAGGCAAGCCAGACTGATCGAGCTTAGTCAGACGCCTTGAGATGGCGCATGATGTCGGCCACGAAGGCGGGGGTTCCGCGGCGCGGGACGGCGCGGCCTTCGGCCTGGGTCGAGGATTCGCGAAAATAGCCCAGAACCATGACGCGGATGGCGGCTGTCAGCCCCATCACGCCGCGACGCTGGTCGATCATCGAGCAAAGTTCGTTGAGCGTGATGTCCTCGCGCTCACAGATTTCCTTGAGGGCGTCCCAGGAATACAACTCAAGCCGCATACTGGTGCGTCGTCCGCCAACCAGGACATTCCGGCAGACTAATCGGCCTTCACCCACAGTCACATTACCTTGTTTTATGTCCCCCAAGCCTTTCGGCATACGGACTCTAGCGTAACCATGGGTTCGTTCAATCAAAAAATGCAACACCTCCTCCGGTGCATATGAAAAGTGAGAAATCTACACGTTTTTCAAGAGTCTGGCGGGTGGATGCGCGTCAGACGAATCATCAAGAGGAGCGGGATATCGCCGAAGGCAGACGGGTTATGCCTCCTGGGCAGGCCTTGCGCTCGTGGCGCCCCCCGCCCATAGTAGGAACATGCGCAATTATCAACCCCGCCAGGATGCCTTTGTCCGCGACCGCGATGAAAAGACGCGCGCCAGGCGTTGCGACCATCCGGCCTGCGAGGGTGAGGGCCTGTACCGGGCGCCGCGCTCGCCTTCTGACCTTGGCACCTATTACTGGTTCTGCCTGGAGCATGTGCAGGCCTACAACCGCTCCTGGGACTATTGCAAGGGCCTCGATATCGACGGAATCGAGCGTCTGGTGCGGGCCGATACCACCTGGCAGCGCCCGACTTGGCCCCTGGGGCGCCAGGAGGGGTTCGTCATCTTCGATACCGGGCCGGAAGCGGCGCTTTCCGATCCCTTTCACGTCTTTCATGCCCGCAGCAAGGCTGAGAAGGCGCAGGCCGCCCATCGCCCCAAGGGACCCGAAGCCAAGGCCATGGCCCAGCTTGGCCTGGAGCCCGGCTTTACCGAATTGGCCTTGAAGCGCCGCTACAAGGAATTGGCCAGACTTCACCATCCCGATGCCAATAACGGCGACAAGGAAGCCGAGGAGCGCTTCAAGGCGATTACCGAAGCCTATAAGATCCTTAAAGACAAACTGAAGCCCCGCAGCTAGGCTTCGCCCCCTTCTTCATTAAGCCGGAAGTCCAGAGAACTCCCATGAACAGCATCGTCTTTCCGCCCGCCCTGTCGACCGATCTGCCAGACACCACCGTCGACGTACGCAAAGTTTTCGGCATCGATTCCGCCATGCAGGCTCCGGCCTTTTCCGTACGTACCGAGCATGTGCCCGAGACCGATCCCGCCTACCGCTTCGATCCCGAGACGACCCAGGCCATTCTGGCCGGATTCGCCTTCAACCGGCGCGTCATCATTCAGGGCTATCACGGCACCGGCAAGTCGACCCATATCGAGCAGGTGGCGGCAAGGCTCAACTGGCCCTGCATCCGGGTCAATCTGGACAGCCATGTCAGCCGCATCGATCTGGTGGGCCGAGACGCCATCGTGATCAAGGACGGCCAGCAGATCACGGAATTTCGCGAAGGCATCCTGCCCTGGGCGCTGCAACATCCCACGGCGCTGGTTTTCGACGAATATGATGCCGGGCGGCCCGACGTGATGTTCGTCATTCAGCGCGTGCTGGAGGTCGAGGGCAAGCTGACCCTACTTGATCAGAACAAGGTGATCCGCCCGCATCCGGCCTTTCGCCTGTTCGCCACCGCCAACACCATCGGTCTTGGCGACACCACCGGCCTTTACCACGGCACCCAGCAGATCAATCAGGGCCAGATGGACCGCTGGAATATCGTGGCCACGCTCAATTATCTCGAGCATGACGCCGAGGTCGATATTGTGCTGGCCAAGCTGCCTGACTGGAACACCGAGGAGGGGCGCAAAACCGTTTCCTCCATGGTGGCGCTGGCCGACCTGACTCGCCAGGGCTTTATCGGCGGCGACATCTCGACGGTCATGAGCCCCCGCACGGTGATCACCTGGGCCGAGAACACGCGCATTTTCAGTGACATCAGCTTCGCCTTTCGCGTCACCTTCATGAACAAGTGCGACGAGACCGAGCGGCCGGTGATCTCGGAATATTACCAGCGTTGTTTCGCCGCCGAGTTGCCGCAGTCGCCGGCCAAAGCGTTCGTGAGTTAGCGAGATGGAGGGCGAGAGCCCCATCGACGCCATGAAGCGCGCAACCGCCGCCGCCCTGAAGGCGGTGGCGGAGCGCCCCGATTCCTATGTCGGCTTCGGACCAGGACCAGCCACGCTGACCTTTGCCCGCAACACCAACCAGCCCGGCGCCGCCCCCATTCCCACCGCCCATCTGCCGCTGGCGGCAAGGCGCCTGTTGTTTGAAGACGTGATTCGCCTGCGCGGCGCCGCCGATGCCGTGGCGCTTAAGCTCAAGCATCACGACGAGGCCTTGCATGTGAAACGTGCCCCCGACGAGGCGGATGCCAGGCTGGTCTATGACGCCATCGAGCAATCGCGCGTCGAGGCCCTGGGGGCCAGGCGTTATCCCGGCCTGGCCCAGAATGTCGCCAATGCCGTCGAGTTGCGCCTGAAGGCCGAGGGCTATGGCCGCTCGTCCTGCCGCGAGGAGATTCCCCTGGCCGAGGCATTGCGCGTGGTCGCCCGCAACGCCTTCTTGCATACCGAAGATACCTGCCTTCCCGCCACGCGCCATGTCGGCGATCTGTGGCAGGGCTGGGTCGGCGAGAAGGCCGGGGATGCGCTGATCAGAATGTCTGAAAGCCTGGAGGACCAGGACCGCTTCGCTAAATATTTACGCGAATTTTTGCATGCGCTGGACCTTTCCGATCTTCCCGCCGAGGACGAGCAGGCTTCCTCTGACAGTGAGCAGTTGAGCCAAGGTTCCGGCCAGGATTCCGAAGATGGCGAGGCCAAACCGGAATCCGAGGGCGGGTCGGAAGGTGAGAGTGCTGACGACATGGAATTGGGAGCGGCGGACGCTGGCGATACCGGCGGCGACTCCGAGTCTGCCGAGAATGCCGAGGAAATGCTGGTTCCCGGACACGGCACCGACGAAGCGGGCGGCCCCACCCAGCAGGCGCGGGGCAAAAACGACACCGGCGCCGGCCCCACCTACCGCATCTTTACGCAGCGCTTCGATCAGGTGGTCGAAGCCGCAGACCTGTGCGAGCCCGAGGAATTGGACCGATTGCGTCTTCAACTCGACAATCATTTGGCCTCGCTGCAGGGCGTGGTGGCGAGACTTGCCAACCGCCTTCAGCGCAAATTGCTGGCCCAGCAGCAGCGCTCCTGGGATTTCGATCTCGAAGAGGGGCTGCTCGATTCAGGCCGTCTGGCCCGCGTGGTGGCCAATCCCATGCAGGCCCTGTCTTTCAAGATGGAACGCGAGGCCGATTTCCGCGACACCGTGGTTTCCCTGCTGATCGACAATTCCGGCTCGATGCGGGGACGCCCCATTTCAGTGGCCGCCATGAGTGCCGACATCCTGGCCCGCACGCTGGAGCGCTGCGCGGTCAAGGTGGAAATCCTGGGCTTTACCACCAAAGCCTGGAAGGGCGGCAGTGCCCGCGAGGCCTGGGTGGCGGGCGGCAAACAACCGGCACAGCCGGGACGCCTTAACGATCTGCGCCACATTGTCTATAAATCCGCCGATGCGCCCTGGCGCCGGGCCCGCAAGAATCTGGGGTTGATGCTGCGCGAAGGCATCTTGAAAGAGAATATCGACGGCGAGGCCCTGCTCTGGGCCCATAACCGGCTGATGGCAAGGCCCGAGCAGCGGCGCATTCTGATGGTGATCTCGGACGGGGCACCGGTTGATGATTCCACGCTTTCGGTCAATCCCGGCAATTACCTTGAACGCCACCTGCGCGACATGATCGGCTGGATCGAAGGCGTTGGGCTGGTCGAACTGATCGCCATCGGCATCGGCCACGACGTCACGCGCTATTACCGGCGCGCCGTCACCATCATGGATGCCGAAGAGTTGGGGGGAACGGTGCTCAAGCAACTGACCGCGCTGTTCGACAATGACCCGCTTACGGCAGGCCAGCCCCGCCAGTCGCGCCGCGCTCCCCCTTTAGACAAGGGCTTCAGGGCGGCATAAGGGAGTTCTACCCGTTTGCGAAAAACGCCTGTTATCCTCGTGCTTCGAGACGGATGCTTCGCATCCTCCTCAGCATGAGGATCATCTTTGAAGCAACATCACAAATCTCATCCTGAGGTGCGAGCGGAGCGAGCCTCGAAGGATGGCCGCCATGAGTCATTCTTTCTGCAAGGGGGTCTTATACCCCGATCTCGGCGTTGAATCCGTCGATCAGTCCAGAAATCGAGGCGCTGTCCACCTGATCCATGATGTTGCGCGTCCGACGGATGGCCGCACTTAACGACATGGCGCGGATGCGCTGCTTGACGCTGCCCAGATGAATGGGCGCCATCGACAATTCCCGAATGCCCAGCCCCAGCAACAGGCCGGTCAGACGCGCCTCGCCCGCCATTTCGCCGCAGACGGAAACCGGAATGCGCGCCCGAAGCGCTGCCTCGGTCGAGAACTGAATAAGACGCAGCACGGCGGGATGCAAAGGATTGTAGAGATTGGCCACCGCCTCGTCCGAACGGTCGATGGCCAGGGTGTACATGGTCAGGTCGTTGGTGCCGATGGCAAAGAAGTCGGATTGCGCCGCCAGGGCATCGGCGGTGACCGCTGCTCCCGGTATTTCGATCATGACGCCCAAGGGCGGCAAGGGATCGGCAATGGGAATGCGCCTGCGCTTCAAGCGCTTGGCGATTCTTGTCATCATCTCGCGCACGGCGATCACTTCGCCTGAATTCATCACCATGGGCAGAAGAATGCGAATCGGGCCATGGGCGCCTGCGCGCAGGCAGGCCGCCAATTGGGCCTCCATCAATTCGGGATGCTTGAGCGACAGACGGATGGCGCGCAGGCCCAGCGCTGGATTAAGCCCCACCGAATCAAGACCGGGCAGTTTTTCACTGCCCGCATCCAGTGTGCGAATGGTGACGGGGCGGCCCTTGAGGGCGCGCACGAACTGTGCCAGAGCCTGATATTGCTCGTCCTCGCCGGGCAGGCTGGTGCGGTTCATGAACAGGAATTCGCTGCGCAACAGGCCGACGCCCTCGGCCCCTGCCGACAGAACGGACTCGACCTCGCTGGGCAGTTCCAGATTGGCCAGAAGCGAAATCGTCTCGCCGTCTTGCGTAATGGCGGGAAGGCTGGCCAGGCCCGCCAGTTGGCGCCGACTTTTGATGTATCTGGCCTTGAGCGAGCGATATTTGGCCAGCGTCTCGGGCGAGGGATCGATGATCACCCGGCCCAGTCCGCCATCGATGATCACGGTTTCGGTGCCCTTGACGCCCTCCAAGAGGCCCTGCACGCCCAGCACCGAAGGAATGCCCAGCGAGCGCGCCATGATGGCGGTATGGCTTTCCATGCCGCCCGCTTCGGTCGCCAATCCAGCCACAAGCCGAGGATGCAAAAGGGCGGCATCGGCGGGCGACAGCTCGTCGGCCAGAATGGCCGCATTCTTGGGCAACTGTTCGAAGGGCTTCCAGGTGGTTTTGTTCAGTGCGCGGATCAGGCGCGATCCCACTTCACGAATGTCAGCCGCTCTGGCCGCCAGATAGGCGTCATCGACCGCCGCCAGACCCTCGACGATTTCAGAAATCTCGCGCATCACCGCACTTTCAGCATTGATGCGTTCGCTTTTGATGCGCGCAGCAACGCCGCGCACGAGTCGCGAGCCTTTCAGCATCTGCAAATAGGCTTCCAGCAGATAGCCCATTTCTTCGGCCGCCGCCGAGGGCAGGCGCTTGGCCTTGTTCAGCAAATCGTCAACCTGTCGCGCCGCCTGACGGGCGGCGTGGGAAAAGCGCTCCAGCTCCTCTTCGAGACGCCCGACGGGAATGCGGTATTCCGGCACATGCAATTGGCCGTGCTCGTGGCGATGCGCCGTTCCGATGGCGATGCCGGGTGCGGCCGCCAGACCGTCGAGAACGCGCTCACGCGATTGTTTGGCTTCGCTAGTCTTCATCGAACTTGCGCTCCACCAGATCGACCAGGGCCTTCAGCGCCGCCTCTGCATCATTGCCCAGCGTTCTGATCTCGATCTCGGTTCCGGGCGAGGCGGCCAGCATCATCAGACCCATGATGGAAACCCCCGATACTTCCTGGCCCTTGCGGCTGACCATGATCTGAGACGAGAATTGTCCCGCCGTTTTCACAAACTTCGCCGCAGCCCTGGCATGCAGCCCCAGGCGGTTGACGATGGTAACGGTTTGGCTGATCGCTTCGGGCATAACACCAGACCTCAAGGTGCGAGCAGGCGTGAAGCGACGTTGATGTATTTGCGCCCCGCTTCCTGCGCGCTGGACACCGCCATGCCCAAAGGCTCGGTCGTGCGCACGCTGGCCAGCTTGATCAGCATGGGCAGATTGACTCCGGCGATCACCTCGATATGCGCCTTGTCCATGATGGAAATCGCCAGATTGGAGGGTGTTCCGCCGAACATGTCGGTCAGCACCACGACGCCGGAACCACTGTCGACCTTGGCCACCTTCTCAAGAATTTCTCCGCGGCGCTGTTCCATATCGTCTTCGGGGGCGATGCAAACCAACTCGACGGCGGGTTGTTTGCCGACCACATGCTCGAGCGCTGCAACCAGCTCGACGGCAAGGCGACCGTGTGTGACGAGAACGAGTCCGATCATGGGTTAAGTCCGGTTGCTGAAGGGATCATGTGAGGGGTGTCAGATCGCGGTGTCTAAGCTCGACCGGCTGGCCCTGGGCCATCAGCCAATCCGCCAGACGCTCGGCAACGAAAACCGAGCGGTGGCGACCGCCGGTGCAGCCGATGCCGATGGTGAGATAGCTTTTTCCCTCGGCGGCAAAACGCGGCAGCAAAGGGGCCAGAAAGCCGGTCAGGCGATCAAAGTAATCGTTGAAGCTGGGATCGTTCGCCACATAGGCGGCAACCGGCGCGTCGCGCCCGGAAAGCGGCTTTAACTCGGGCACGTAATGGGGATTGGCCAGAAAGCGCGCATCGAAGACCAGATCGGCTTCGCGCGGCAAACCCTGGCGATAGGAAAAGGAGGTCACAAAGACCACCAGACGGTGGCGGCTTTCCAGACTGAACTGCGTTTCCATCAGATGGCGGAATTCGCCGATGGCCAAGCGCGAGGAATCGATGACCAGATCGGCCCGCTCCTTCAAGGGAGCCAGCAGGGCGCGTTCGTGCCGGATGCCGTCGGTCAGCGGGCGGTCGGTGGCCAGAGGATGACGGCGCCTTGTCTCGGTGAAGCGACGCGCCAGCACTTCGTCATCGGCATCCAGAAACAAAAGCTTCGCCTCGATCGGGGTTTCGCTGATCAGACGGTCGATGGCCGCCACCACCGAGCCCACGCCGAAATCGCGCGTGCGGATATCGATGCCCGCCGCCAGGGGGCGCTCGGGAATTTCGCCGGGGCGGACCAATTGCGTCAACAGCGACAGCGGCAGATTATCGACGGCCTCGTAGCCCATATCCTCCAGGGCCTTCAGGGCCGAGGTGCGCCCGGCCCCGGACATGCCGGTAACGATCACCACCCGAGCGGGCGCTGGACAATAGATTTCTTGGCTGGCCGGGTTGGCGGTCATCACGGGGTCATTATAACCCGAGGCCCCACCTTGAGGGCAAGGCGCAGCTTGGCCGGGGCCGAGGCGGCGAAGGGATCGAGTTTGAGCAGGGGAAGCGTTACCCCCCCACCCGTCCAGGTGGCAGGGTCCGGCAAGCGCTCGATCAGGGGCGCCGCCACCAGCTCGACGGCCAGTACCATGACAGCCCTAGCCAGATAGGGAAGCCGCACGAGACCGATCCCCCTGGCCTCGATCAATCCGGCAATCGGGGCGGGCGGGGCGGCAACCACCTGGTCACCCTGCATTGAAAGCTCTACCTGATCGTCACTGATCAAAAGTGCGCCCGCATCGATCAGGCGCAACGCCAGATCGCTTTTGCCGCTGCCCGAAGGGCCCAGCAGCAGAACGCCTTGACCATCAAGGGCAACCGCAGTGGCGTGAACGAGTGCCATGCCGCCCAAATTGGCGGCTTGCCTTTGGCCTGTCAACCGCTCTCGCCGGGAAGATCGACGATGAAGCGGGCTCCCAGGACACGATCTTCACCATCTAGCCTGTTCTCGGCCCGCAGGGAGCCCCGGTGCGCGGTGACGATCTGGCGCGAAATGGCCAGCCCCAGGCCGGAATGGGTGCCGAATTTCTCGCCTTCCGGCCGCTCGCTGTAAAAGCGCTCGAAAATGGCTTCCATCTTCTCCTCAGGCATGCCCGGACCCTCGTCTTCCACCAGGATTCGCACCATGCCGTTGATCCGGCTTGCCCGGATATGGATGGCGCCCCCCGGCGGGCTGAAGGAAACGGCATTGGCGATCAGATTGCGCATGACCTGGGCCAGACGGCCTTCGATGCCGGAAACGGTCAGGGCATCGTCCTTGGGCAGGTCGAGCCCAAGACTGGGCGCACCCTCCTTGGCGGTGGCGCCGTGAATGTCGGCCAGGGTTTCCAGCAGGTGGGCCAGACTGACCGGCCTGGTTTCGGCGCGCGACAATTCGGCATCCAGGCGCGAAGCATCGGAAATATCGCTGATCAAGCGGTCAAGGCGCCCCACATCGTCGATGATGATCGCCATCAATTTATCGCGCTGGGCAGGATCCTTGATCAGGGAAATGGTTTCGACGGCGCTGCGCAGGCTGGTCAGCGGATTCTTGATTTCGTGGGCGACGTCGGCGGCAAAGGATTCGATGGCGTCCATGCGCGCCCACAAGGCCTCTGTCATATCGGCAAGCGCGTGGGCCAGTTCCGAGATTTCGTCGCGGCGCCCGGGAAAACGGGGAATATCGTGACGCCGTCCGTGGCCCCGGCGCACATGTTCGGCGGCCAGCGCCAGCTTGCGCACCGGCCTGGCGATGGTTCCGGCCAGATAAAGCGAAAGCAGCACCGTCACCACCAGGGCCAGCGCCGTCATCTTGAGAATGGTCAGGCGCACCTGCAAAAGGCTTTGTTCCATCTCCTCGCCGCCCCGCATCAGCAACAAAGCGCCGACCACCTGCTTGAAGCGCTGCACGGGCACGGCGACGCTGAGATAGATTCCGCCCTCCGGGTTGGCCCGGATGATCTCCATGGCATTGCCATCAAGGGCGCCTGCGACTTCGGGATAGTCGCGCGCCGTCTGGGGATGCCGCTCGCGGTAGAGAGGCAGGTCCTTGTCGTTGGAGAAGGGCCGGGCTGCCCAGGCGGTCAGGCGTTGCAGGAGGTCGGCAGACTCCCGGCGCGGCGGAGCCAGGGTTTCGATCTCGATCTCACCCGACTTGCCGTAGAGGGTGCGGCTGTCGGCCAGCAGATAGCCTTCGGGCGAAAAAAGACGAGCCCGCAAATCGGCTGGCTCGGCCAGGCGTCTTACCATGTTGCGCGCGACATCGAGATCGAAGGGGGATTCCGCCGGATGATCATCCTCCCCGGCCAATTCATAGACGGCACCCTCGGCCAGGGCGGCGGCGAACATCTGGCCCTGAGTATGCAATGAATCGAGCGTCTGCTCGACCAGGGTGGCGCGGTATTCGTCGAGATACAACAGACCCAGCACAAGCACCAGAATCGGCATCATGTTGACGGCCAGAATGCGGCTGGTCAGCGGCGACAAACGCCTCTCGATGATCTCGGGGTGCGGCGCATCGCTCATCGAAGGATCAATCTTCGCGATAGCGGTAGCCTACGCCGTACAAGGTCTCGACATGGGCGAATTCGGAATCGATCTCGCGGAATTTGCGGCGCATGCGCTTGATGTGGCTGTCGATGGTGCGGTCATCGACATAGACCGTCTCGCCATAGGCCGCGTCGATCAGCTGATCGCGGTTTTTCACATGCCCCGGACGCGTCGCCAACGCCTTCAAAAGCAAGAATTCGGTCACGGTCAGTTCCACATGTCGGCCATCCCAGGTGCAGGCATGGCGCGCCGGCGCCAATTCCAGCTTGCCCCGCTTGATCAGCCCGGCATCCACGGCGCCACTGGCATCGGCATCCTTGCGGCGCAACAGCGCTTTTATGCGCTCAAGCAGCAAGCGTTGGGAAAAGGGCTTCTTGATATAGTCGTCGGCTCCCATGCGCAGGCCTAAAAGCTCGTCGCTTTCATCGTCCTTAGAGGTCAGGAAGATCACGGGAAGCTGGCTTTTCTGTCTCAGCTTTTGCAACAGCTCAAGCCCGTCCATGCGCGGCATCTTGATGTCCAGCACGGCCAGGTCCGGCGGCTGTGCGGCAAATCCCCTCAGCGCCTCGGCGCCGTCGGAATAGGTGCGGACCTTGAAGCCCTCGGCCTCCAGCATCAGCGAAATCGAGGCCAGAATATTTCGGTCGTCATCAACCAGTGCGATGGTGCTCATGCGATCTACCCGGTTCGTCCTTTGAAGCCAATTGACGCTGCCCTGCCCATGAAATTATAGTGACCCTTGACGGTTTCCGTGAGGGGTAAAGACAAAGCCCCCCCGGAAAAAGGGAACACGGTTGAGCGAAGTTTCTTCGCCAAGCCGGGGCTGCCCCCGCAACTGTAAGCGGCGAGCCGGTCTTTCGACAACGCCACTGAGGCCTAACGCCTTGGGAAGGTAGAAAGATCAGCCAGGACCCGCGAGCCAGGAAACCTGCCGTCAGTTCTTGCCGTGTGCGTGCCTTTGGGGCGGGGTGTCCCCTTGGACGTGGTGTTTTCCCCAGGGGAAACCTCCCACCGCCGGTTTTGGACGTGACGGAAACGGGTGTTGGAGGTTCGCGCATGCACATCATGGAAGGCTATCTTCCCCCGGCCCATGCGGCGTTTTGGACGCTGGCTGCCGCCCCTTTCGTGCTGCACGGATCAGCCAAGCTTAAGCGCCTGTTTCGCGAACAGCCCGAGCAGCGCCTGCTGCTGGGCGCCGCCGGGGCCTATATGTTCGTTCTCTCCGCCCTGAAGCTGCCCAGCCTGACCGGAAGCAGCTCGCATCCGACCGGCGCCGGGCTGGGCGCCGCCCTGTTCGGGCCCGCCCCCATGGCCGTGCTGGGCACGGCGGTTCTGATTTTTCAGGCCCTGCTGCTGGCTCATGGCGGCATCACTACCCTGGGGGCCAATGTCTTTTCCATGGCGGTCGTGGGGCCCTGGGTAGCCTATGGCTTGTGGCGCGGCGTCAAGTGCCTCGGCCTGGGGTCTGGGATCGCCATGTTCCTGGGCGCCTCGCTGGGCGCTTTATCGACCTATCTGGTGACCTCGGCGCAACTGGCCTTGGCCTATCCCGATCCGGCGTCGGGCATATCAGGCGCCTTCTTGAAGTTCGCTGGCATCTTCGCGGTAACACAGATTCCCCTGGCCATCGCCGAGGGCCTCTTGAGCGTGGTGGCGATGTCTCTGCTGGCCCAGCGCGGTCTGGCGGGTGTGCGGCCATGAGCCGGACGAACCAACTTCTGATCGCCCTGGCGGCCCTGATCATCGTAGCACCCTTGATGATTCCGGGTTTTTCTGGCTCGTTCGAGGGGGCGGATGCCCAGGCCCAAGCATCCTTGAAGGAGCAAGGGATCGTGCCCTGGTTCGCCCCGCTCTGGACGCCGCCCTCGGGCGAAATCGAAAGCCTGCTTTTTGCCCTTCAAGCCGCCCTGGGGGCAGGCCTTTTCGGCTATGTGCTGGGGCGGCGCCAGGGCCGCAAGAAATCCGACGATGCTGCCTGACGCACAAGCCAGTACGGGGCGATTGGCGCGGACCCCGCCCGCCCTGAAGGTGGCGGTTGCGGGCTCGGGCCTGCTGCTGGCGCTAAGCCTGCCCCCCTGGCCCTGGGACCTAGCCGTTTTGCTGGCTGCCCTGGCGGCGGCCTTCCTCTGGGCGCAGCTTCCCGCCCGGCTTTTCCTGGGCTGGCTGGCTTTGGCCTTTGGTTTTCTGGCGGCCAGTGCGCTGGCCCTGGCCCTCTCGCTTTCGCCAGATTTTCCCTGGCTGACACTGTCTTCGGAAAGCGTTTTGCAGGCGGGCCTAGTCAGCCTGCGGGCTATGGCCGCCAGTTCCTGGATGATCTGGCTGGCCCTGACCACGCCTGCCCAGCATCTGGCCTGGTTGATCAAGCGCCTTCCCGGTCTTGAGGTCTTAAGCGAGCTGATGCTGTTGATTCATCGCCAGCTTGTCCTCTTGATGCAAACGGCGCAGGACATGCGCAGGGCCCAGGCGGCGCGCCTGGGTTATCGGGATGTCGGCCATAGCCTGCGCTCTCTGGGAACGTTAAGCGCCGCCCTGCTGCCCCGCGCCCTGGCCCGGGCCGAGCGCATGGAGATTGGCTTGGCCGCGCGCAATCTGGATGCGGCTACCTTACCCTTTCAAGAGCCGCCGAGGGCAGCGCCGCTTTTTCTTCTTCTGATCGCTTGTGTCGATGGCGTTTTATTGATCTGGGCGCTCTCATGATTTTGCAAGCCCTCGACATCGCCTACAGCTATCCCGACGGCACCAGCGCTCTCAAGGGGCTGAGCCTCTCGGTAGGGCGCGCCAGGCGTTTGGCTATTCTGGGTCCCAACGGCTCGGGCAAGACGACATTGCTGTTGCACCTGAACGGAACGCTGAAGCCCGAGCGGGGCAAAATTCGCCTGGATGGCCAGGCTGTCGGATATCAGCGGGCCGATCTTCTGTCCTGGCGAAGCCAGGTAGGACTGGTGCTTCAAGACCCCGACGACCAGCTTTTCGCCAACAGTGTCGGCGAGGATGTGGGCTTTGGCCCGCGCAATGCCGGGCTGGATGAGGGCCGCGTACAAGAGGCCACCGACTGGGCGCTCAAATCCTTGCGCATATCCCAGCTTGCCATGCGCCCCCCACATGCGCTCAGCTATGGGCAGAAGAAACGCGTCGCCATCGCGGGCGCCGTCGCCATGAGGCCCCGACTGCTGCTGCTGGACGAACCCTCGGCAGGGCTGGATGCGCGTGGCGTGGCCCATCTGATGGCGTTGCTCGATCACCTGGTAGAGGAGGGCATGACCCTGGTCTTCACCACCCACGAAGTTGATCTGGCCCTGGCCCATGCCGATCATGTCGCCCTGTTTTATCAGGGCCGTGTGCTGGCGGCGGGCGAAACACTGGACGTTCTATCCGATGAGGCCCTGCTGAGAGAGGCCCGCCTCAAACGCCCCTGGGCGCTTGAAGTGGGCATGAAGGCGCGCGCCAAAGGCTGGCTGCACGAGGAGGCCCCCCTGCCCCGCACCCGCGAGGCGGCAATGGCCTTGCTGGACGGTGCCCCATGACCCATCTGGTCGGCATCAACTGGACGCTCTCCAGCTTTCACGGCTGGGGTGTGCTGGGAGTCAATCTGGCCCTGGCCCTCCTCAGGGCGGGCCGCCTGCCCGTGCCCTTGCAGGAAACCTCGCTCAGCCTGACCGATGCCGACTGGCACCAGATGCAACCCGCTCTGGAGGCCGGCACGGAAATCCGCGCCTTGATGACCGAGGCAAGCAGCTTTGCCGTGGGCTTTCCCGTCCTGCAGCCGGTGGGCAATGCCCTGCGCTGGGACGAACGCGTGGCGGGCACGCCCGATCTGGGCATCACCTTCTTCGAGAATACGCATCTGGACGCCGAAGCCATCTTGCGCGGCCAATCGCTGTCTTGCCTGATCACCGGAAGTCGCTGGGCCGATGATCTTTTATTGGACCGGGGCTTTACCAACAGCCGCGTCTGCTATCAGGGCATCGATCCCAGGCTTTATTTTCATACCCCGGCACCAAAGACCCGTTTTCCTGGTCGCTTCGTCGTTTTCTCGGGCGGCAAGCTGGAATTTCGAAAAGGTCAGGATATCGCGCTGGAAGGCTTCAAGCGGTTTCACGCCCGCCATCCCGATTCCCTGCTGCTCACCGCCTGGCAGAATCCCTGGCCGGACTCGGCGGCCAATATTGTGCGCGGACGCTTTGCCAAAGCGACCCCGCAAGCAGGCAGCACAGCGCCCTTGGATATCGAGGCCTGGGTTTCGGCGCACGACCTGCCTAAAGATGCGCATGCCGAGATCGGATTTCTCGCACACGGCCTGCTGCCCGATTTGTTGCGCCAGGCCGATGCGGCCCTCTTTACCAGCCGGGCCGAAAGCGGGACCAATCTGATGGCGATGGAAGCGCTGGCCTTGGGCCTGCCCACCATTCTGTCGGCCAATACAGGGCATCTTGACCTGATCGCCTCGGTTCCTTGTCTGGCCCTGCGCGACCAATCTCCCGTGACGCCTTCGATGGCCGAGGATGGTGTGGCGGGCTGGGGCGACTCCGATCCCGACGAAATCGCCGCCCTGCTGGAAGAGGCCTATGCCCAAAGGACGCGAATGGACGAGATGGGCCGTGCTGCGGCCAAGGCCATGCAACACTGGAGTTGGGAGAGGCGCATGGAGGTTATGATCGAGGGTCTGGGTTTGAGGGGTGCGGGATGATCGAGCTGGGCGAAAACAACCCCCTGGTGACGCGCCGTATCCTGCGGCTGGCGTCACATGCATGCCTTGCCACCTTGAGCCAGGGTAACCCCTATGCCTCGCTGGTGGCAGTGGCGACCGATCATGACGGATCGCCTTTGCTGCTGCTCTCGACACTGGCCGACCACACGCAGAATCTGGAAGCCGATAACCGGGCCTCGCTGCTGTTTGCCCTGACCGGGGGACATGCCAATCCGCAAACCGCGCCCCGGGTCACGGCAACTGGCCGGCTCGAGCGCTCCGATTCGCCCCGCCAGCGCGAGCGCTATCTGGCCCGCCAGCCAGGTGCCGCCCTTTATGCGGGCTTTGCCGACTTCTCGATCTGGCGGATGAATGTGGCGCGGCTGCATTTCGTGGGCGGATTCGGGCGCGCCGTCTGGTTCGAAGCCCGCCAGGTCTTGCTGGCCGAGGAAACGGCCAAACGCTTTGCCGAGGCCGAGGGGGGCCTGATCGCCAAACTGTCCCAGACCCATCCAGGCCTTTGCGGCATCGATGCCGACGGGATTGACCTGGCAAGCCAAGAAGGCCTTGTAAAACGGCGACTTTTTGACAAACCCTTGGAGCAGCCCGACGAGGCCCTTGACGCGGCCCTTATCCCTGAGTAAAGATTGTTTCCCGTGGTGATTTGAGCGACCGGCTTGCGGCCACGTTAAACAAGCAGCTAAAAGGATCGGTGCTTTCCAAAAAGCCCTGACCTGGCCCGGTCGGGGCTTTTGTGTCTTGGAGGCACCTTTATGACCACCGATTCTTCAAGCTTTGGACCCAACACGCTTCTCGTGCGTTCGGGCGTTAACCGCACGCCCTTCCAGGAGACCAGCGAGGCGTTGTTCCTGACCTCGGGCTATGTCTATGACAGCGCCGAGGCCGCCGAGGCGGCTTTTCTCAATGACGGCTCGCGCTATGTCTATGGCCGCTTCGGCAATCCCACCATCGCCCTGTTCGAAGAGCGGCTGACGGCCCTGGAGGGGGCCGAGGCCTGCCGCGGCACCGCCAGCGGCATGGCCGCCGTCTTTGCGTCCCTGGCCTGTCAGGTGAAAGCGGGCGACCGCGTGGTCGCACCCCGCTCTCTGTTCGGTTCCTGCACCTATATCCTGAAGGATCTGCTGCCGCGCTTTGGGGTGGTGTGCGATTTCATCGACGGCACCGATCCGGCGCAATGGGAAGAAGCCCTCGCGAAACCGGCGCGCGCCGTCTTCGTGGAAACGCCCTCCAATCCCTCGCTGGAACTGGTCGATCTGCAAGCCGTTGCGGCCCTGTGCAAAAAGGCCGGGGCGCGCCTTATCGTCGACAATGTCTTTGCCACACCTTTGTTCCAGAAGCCCCTGCAATGGGGTGCCGACATCGTGGTCTATTCCGCCACCAAACATATCGATGGTCAGGGCCGATGTCTGGGCGGCGCCGTGCTGGGCAGTCAGGACTTCATCAAGGGCGAGTTGGTCCCCTTTCTGCGCCATACCGGCCCGGCTCTCTCGCCCTTCAACGCCTGGACGCTGGCCAAGGGCCTGGAAACGCTTTCCTTGCGCGTTCATCGCCAAGCCGAAACCGCGCTGTCTCTGGCAACCAGGCTGGAGGGGCATTCGAAGCTGATCACTGTGCGCCATCCGGGGCTGGCCAGCCATCCCCAGCACACGCTGGCCAAGAAGCAGATGACGGGTTTCGGCACCCTTCTGGCCCTCGACATCAAGGGCGGCAAGGAGGCGGCCTTTCGCTTCCTGAACGCCCTTTCGCTGATCGATATTTCCAACAATCTGGGCGACGCCAAAAGCCTGATCACCCATCCCGGCACCACCACCCATCAGCGCTTAAGCCCCGAAGACAAGGCGTTGCAGGGCATCACCCCGGGCCTGGTGCGCCTGTCGGTGGGGCTGGAAGACCTGGAAGATTTGCATGCCGATCTGATGCGGGGGTTAGCCGCAGTGTGATATCATCCCCTCCTGTTGTTGGAGGATGTGATGCACCTGACCGATCAAGCCCTGCTGCGCAACCTGGCCTATATCGACGGTGCCTGGGTTGGCGCCGATTCGGGCCAGAGCTTTGCCGTGACCGATCCCGCCACGGGGCGCCAACTGGCCCTGGTGCCGGAACTGGGCCGGGCCGAGGCCTTGCGTGCCGTTGCCGCCGCCGAGGCCGCCTTTCCCGCCTGGCGGGCGCTAACCGCCAAGCAGCGCGCTGGAATTCTTCGCAAGTGGCACGATCTGATTTTGGCCAATCAAGAAGACCTGGCGCGCCTCTTGACCGCCGAGCAGGGCAAGCCCCTCGCGGAAGCCAGGGGCGAGATTGCCTACGGCGCCTCTTTCATCGAATGGTTCGCCGAGGAGGGCAAGCGCATCTATGGCGATGTGATTCCCAGCCACGGCATTGATAAGCGCATCATCGTGCTAAAGCAGCCCATCGGCGTGGTGGCGGCCGTTACTCCCTGGAATTTTCCCAACGCCATGATCACCCGCAAGGTGGCCCCCGCTTTGGCGGCGGGCTGCACGGTGGTGATCAAGCCCGCCGAGGATACGCCACTCTCGGCCCTGGCTTTGGCCGAACTGGCCGAACGTGCGGGCATGCCCAAGGGTGTCATCAACATCCTGACCTGCCGCGACCCCAAGGGGGTTGGCGGCGTCCTGACGGGGGACGCGCGCATCCGCAAATTCACCTTCACCGGCTCGACCGAGACCGGCAAGATGCTCATGCGCCAATGCGCCGACACGGTGAAGAAGGTTTCGCTGGAGCTGGGCGGCAACGCGCCCTTCATCGTCTTCGACGATGCCGATCTGGATGCAGCGGTGGCCGGCGCCATGGCGTCGAAATACCGCAATGCCGGGCAGACCTGTGTCTGCGCCAACCGGCTTTTGGTGCAAGACGGCGTCTACGATGCCTTTGCCGCCAAGCTGGCCGAAAAGGTGGCCGCCCTCAAGGTGGGACCAGGCGACGGCGAAGCTGTCACGCAAGGGCCTCTGATCAATGACGAGGCGCTTTTGAAGGTCGAGCGGCTGGTCGCCGACGCCGTCGCCAAGGGGGCCAGAATTTTGCTGGGCGGCAAGCGTCACGCGCTGGGCGGCACCTTCTTTGAGCCCACCATCCTGGCTGAGGTGACACCCGCCATGGCCTGCGCTTCCGAGGAAATCTTCGGACCCGTGGCCCCGCTCTATCGTTTCAAGACTGAAGAGGAAGTGGTGCGCATCGCCAATGATACGCCCTATGGCCTGGCCGCCTATTTCTATGCCCGGGACGTGGGCCGCGTGATGCGCGTGGCCGAACAGCTCGACTACGGCATCGTCGGCATCAACGAGGGCATTATCTCGACCGAAGTCGCACCCTTCGGCGGCGTCAAGGAATCGGGCATCGGACGCGAAGGCTCGAAATACGGCATCGATGATTTCCTGGAAATCAAATATCTGTGCCTGGGGGGGATTTGAGACAGATCGGTCTCGACTGGCCGGTTTCCAGCTATACCGGCTGGGGGGTTTTCGGCCTGCATCTCTGTCTGGCCCTGGTCCGGCGCGGCACGGCAGCACCCGTGCTGTTCCATCCGCCCCAGCTTGACCTGACGCCTGCCCAAGCCCGTTTGTTCGAGCAGGTGCGGGTGAGGGAACTTCCCGCCGCTCGCCATGTCGATTTTCCGGTGCTGCATGCGCTGGGCAATCAGCTTTGCGATTTCGGACTGTTAAGTGGTGCTGGCGATGCGGGTCTGGTCTTCTTCGAGGATGCCCGCCTGGACCGTGAAGCCTGCGAGCGCGCCAAGAAATACCGCCTGATCATTGCCGGATCGAACTGGAACGGCGAGCTTCTGCGCCAGGCCGGGATCGCGCATGTCGCTGTCGCCCAGCAGGGCTATGACGAGAGCGTTTTCTATCCAGGCCTGAAGGCCCCCACCTGGCCCGGCCGCTTCGTGATTTTCTCGGGCGGCAAGCTGGAGCCCAGAAAGGCCCAGGACCTTGTGCTACAGGCCTTCGCCGAATTTCACGTCCGCCATCCCGAGGCTTTGCTGGTCACCGCCTGGCATGGATTCTCGGATCAGATCGAGTTGGATCTTCCAAGAACCCCGGACGGCAAGCCGGACATCGCCGCCTGGGCCGCCCAATACGGCATTCCCCAGGATGCGGTGGTGGATATCGGCTTCATCCCCAACCGACGGATGGGCGAGGTGCTGCGCGCCTGTGACGCTGCCCTTTTTCCCAATCGCTGCGAGGGGGGCACCAATCTGGTGGCGATGGAAGCCTTGGCCTCGGGCCTGCCCACCATTCTATCTTCCAATACCGGCCATCTTGATCTGATCGAAACCGTTCCCTGCTGGGTCTTAAAGGATCAAGGGCCTTCGATGCAGGAAGGCTGGGGCGAAAGCAGCATCGACGAATGCCTGATGCATCTTGAAGAGATTTACGCTGATCGCAAAAAGGCCGCCGCCCGCGCCCTGGGGGCAGCCCGCGTCCTGCAGGAAAACTGGAGCTGGGCGATTCGCGCCGCCAAGGTCGCCGAGGCGCTGGGCTATTGAGTCAAGAATATCTCGGCCAACACCACGTCGGGTTCAGGCCCCTCTTTGATGGTAAAGCCCAGGCGCTTCGATAATTCCTGCATCGCCTTGTTCTCGGCCAGGATCGTGCCATGAACGCGCCTGACCGGTTTTTCCGTGCGGTGATAGGCCAGGATTTTTTCCATCAAACGCCGCCCCAGTCCCTGACCCTTCAAATCCGAGCGGATGGCAATGGCGAATTCGGCCTCGGTCTCGTCGGCATCAGCCACCGTGCGCACAACACCCAGGGTTTCGGGCTGGCCCTGATCATCATAAAGGGTGGCGATGAAGGCCATTTCGCGGTCGTAGTCGATCTGGGTCAGGCGGGCCATTTCTGAGTGCGGCAGTTGTTGCAGCACACTGAAGAAGCGCATGCGCAAATCGTCTGGGCTCATGCGCTCGATCAGACCGTAATGGGCGGGCTCGTCCTCGGGCTTGATGGGACGCAGCAAAATCTTGCGCCCATCCTTGAGGAAAGCCTCCTCCTCCAGCTTTCCAGGATAGGGATGGATGGCCAGATGAAAGCCCAAACGGCCCCTATAGGGGGTAAGGCGGATATGGGCATCGACCGCAGTGACGCCCTTGTCGTCGGCGAACAGCGGGTTGATGTCGATCTCGATGATTTCGGGATGATCGACCAGAATCTGCGAGACCTGCATGAGGGCAAGGGCGATGGCCTCGCGATCTGCTGCCGGACGGTCGAAATAGGCATCCAACAGATGCGACATGCGCGTGCGCTCGATCAGTTCGTGGGCCAACGTGACGTTCAAGGGCGGCAAGGCCACGGCGTGATCGCGAATCACCTCGACGGCGCGCCCCCCCTCCCCGAACAGAATGACCGGCCCGAACAGGGGATCGGTGGCCACGGCGATGATCAGTTGCCGGGCATTCTGGCGAGACACCATGCGCTGCACGGTAAAGCCCTCGACCACAGAGCCGGGCTTTCTTTCAGCAACCCGGGCCGTCATGCCGATAGCTGCGGCGCTCACCGCCTCGGCGGTTTCCAAGCTGAGGGCCACCCCGCCCACATCCCATTTGCGTGTGATGCCGGGTGAGACCACGGTTAAAGCGATGGGATAGCCCAGCTCCTTCGAAATCTCGCCTGCCTCCTCGGGCGATTTTGCAATGCGCACCTCGGAAGCGGCGATGCCATAGGCCTTCAGGATCGCCTTCGAATCAGGCTCGGACAAGATGCCGTTGCCGCTGGAAAGTGCTGCATCGATCACCAGGCGCGCCCGCTCGCGATCGGGGCGAAAGACCGTGGGCGCTTCGGGCGGTGTTTGCATCAGGATTTCGCGGTTCTTCCTGTGCGTTACCATATGGATGAAGGCATGCACGGCAGCCCTGGGTGTTTCGTAGGAAGGCAGACCGCCCGCTGCGAACAGCTTGCGCGCAGGCTCAGCCGCCTCATGGCCCACCCACGAGGTCAGCACATTGCCGCCGTGCTTTTTTACGGTAGCGATCACGGCCTCGGCGCAGGCCGTCGTGGAGGCCAGGGCGTTGGGCGAATGGATCACCAGCACCGCGTCGATCTCACGGTCCTCGCACAATACCCGCAACACATCGGCGTAGCGAGAGGGCGGCGCATCCACCTGCACATCCAAGGGATGGCTTCCCGTCCAGTCCTTGGGCATTACGGCTTTCAGGCGCGCAAGCGTGGCCTCGGACAACAGCGCCGGACCCATGCCGCTTTCCATCAGCGCATCCTCGGCCATGACGCCTGCGCCGCCGCCGTTGGTCACGATGGCGAGGCGCTCGCCCTTCATAGGCCGGGCACGGGCCAGGGTTTCCACGGCGCCGAACAACTCGTCGATATTCTCGACCCGCAGAATGCCCGCCCGGCGAAGGGCTGCATCCCAGACATCGTCATGCTCGGCCAAAGCGCCCGAGCGTCCGGCCTCAAGCTCGCTGCGCTGTGCTCGTCGCCCCGCCTTCACGGCCAGCACCGGCTTGTTGCGGGCAGCCGAGCGGGCCGCCGCCATGAAAGCACGCCGCTCCTTGATATCTTCGATATACAACAAGATGGCGCGGGTCTTGGGATCGGTGCCCAGGAAATCCAGCATGTCGGCAAAGTCGATATCCAAGGCATCGCCCAACGAAATGAAGTGCGAGAATCCGATGCCCTTGGGATGCGCCCAGTCCAGCACATGCGTGCACAATGCACCCGATTGCGAGACGAAGCCGATATTGCCCGCATGTGCCGCCACATGGGCAAAGCTGGCATTCAGATTGTTTCTGGGCGACAGCAGGCCCAGGGTGGATGAGCCTAGCAAGCGAATGCCTGTGGCCTTGGCGATTCTCAACAGTCGCTCGCGCTCGGCGCCCAGAATTTCCGCGACCAGGATGGCGGTTTTGGTGCCGCGCTCGCCCAGTTGCGCCACCAAATCCGCCACCAGGGCAGGGGGCGTACACAGCACCGCCATCTCAGGGGTTCGGGGCAGGCTTTTGATGTCGGGATAGGCCAGAATGCCGCCCACGGAATCATAGTTGGGATTGACCGGCATGACCGGACCCTGAAAGCCGCCCTCGAGCAAGCTTTTCATGATCACCCCGCCCGAGCGCTGTGCACGGTTGGTTGCCCCGATCACGGCGACCGACCTTGGGGCGAACAGCGACTGGATGTGGCGCAGACTCATGTCATCTTCTCGTCAAGCTTGAAGAAATCCCCCTGAACCGCAAGGGCGCGGGCAAGCTGCAAGTGATAGTCGGCCCGGCTGATGTCAATGGCTCCCAGGCTGGCCAGATGCGCCGTCACGAACTGCACGTCAAGCAGCAGAAAGCCGCCCGCCTTCAAGCGCGCCACCAGATGGGCCAGCGCCGCCTTGCTGGCATTGGTGACCTTCGAGAACATGCTTTCTCCGAAGAAGGCGCCGCCCAGAGCCAGGCCGTAAAGCCCCCCCACCAGTCTTTCATTCTGCCAGACCTCGACGCTGTGAGCCAGATTCATGGCATGCAGATCGAGAAAGAGCGAACGGATGATGGGATTGATCCAGCTATCTTCGCGCCCCGGCCGAGAGTCTGCACAGCCGTCGATGACCGCCTGAAAATCGCTGTCGATGCGAATCTCGAAAACTTGGCGTTTTAACAGCTTGGCCAGACTGCGCGAGACGTGAAAACGCTCGAGCGGCAGAACGCCGCGGCGCTCGGGATCGATCCAGTGCAGATAGAGGTCGTGCTTGGACTCGGCCATCGGAAACACGCCTGCGGCATAGGCAGCCAGCAGGGTTTGGGCATTAAGGCCCCGCATCTCAGTCCTGACGATGGACGAAATGTTCCAGCCAGTGAATGTCGTAATCGCCATTCACGAAATCGGGTTCGGCAATCAGTCGCTGATGCAGGGGCAGGGTGGTGTTCATGCCCTCGACCACGAATTCGCCCAGGGCCCGGCGTAGGCGCATCAGGCATTCGTTGCGGCTGGTGCCATGCACGATCAGCTTGGCGATCATGCTGTCGTAATTGGGCGGCACGCGATAGCCGGTATAAAGGGCGGAATCGACCCGCACGCCAAGCCCGCCCGGGGCGTGATAGATGCCCACCTTGCCCGGCGAGGGAACGAAGGTTTCGGGATGCTCGGCATTGACCCGGCATTCGATGGCATGGCCAGAAAAGCGCACATCTTCTTGCGTATAGCCCAGAGGTGCGCCGGCTGCGATGCGCACCTGTTCGCGCACGATATCAAGCCCGGTGATCATTTCGGTGATCGGATGCTCGACCTGCAGACGCGTATTCATTTCGATGAAGTAGAACTTGCCGTCCTCGTAGAGGAACTCGATGGTGCCGGCATTGCGATAGCCGATCTTCTTCATGGCGGCAGTGGCGATCGAGCCGATCGATTCGCGCATGACGGAATTGAGAGCGGGCGAGGGCGCTTCTTCCAGCACCTTCTGATGGCGGCGCTGCAGCGAGCAGTCGCGCTCGCCCAGATGCACCACTTCGCCGTGATTGTCGGCCAGAATCTGAATTTCGATATGGCGCGGCTTGCCCAGATATTTTTCCATGTAGAGATCGGCATTGCCAAAGGCGCTGCCCGCTTCCGAGCGGGCCAGACGCCAGGCCTCCTCGATCTCAGAGGCGTCTCTTGCCACCTTCATGCCCTTGCCGCCGCCGCCCGCCGTGGCCTTCAGCAGTACCGGATAGCCGATCTCTTCGGCGTTGCGCCTTGCATCCTCCAGGCTTTCCAAGGCCCCCTCGGAGCCCGGCACCACCGGCAGTCCGGCCGCCTTGGCCGCATTCTTGGCGGTGATCTTGTCGCCCATCATGCGGATATGCTCGGGGCTGGGGCCGATGAAGGTCAGCCCATGCTCCTCAACCATCGAGGCAAAGTCGGCATTCTCGCTTAAAAAGCCATAGCCGGGATGAATGGCCTCGGCGCCGGTGATGGTGGCCGCCGAAAGAATGGCCGGAATATTAAGATAGCTCTGGCGCGCCTGGGGCGGGCCGATGCACACCGCCTCGTCGGCCAGACGCACATGCATGGCGTCCTCGTCGGCGGTCGAATGCACGGCGACGGTACGAATACCCATCTCGCGACAAGCGCGGTGAATGCGCAGCGCGATCTCGCCCCGATTTGCGATGAGGACCTTGTCGAACATGACTACTCGATAACCACCAGAGGCTCGCCGAATTCGACCGGCTGACCATTGCCGACCAGAATCTGCGCCACCACGCCGCCCTTGGGGGCGCGGATGGGGTTGAAGGTTTTCATGGCCTCGATCAGCAGCAGCGTCTGACCTTCGGTGACGCGGTCGCCTACCTTGATGAAATTAGGCGCACTGGGTTCGGGCGTCAGATAGGCCACACCCACCATCGGCGAGGTCACGGCGCCGGGATGCAAAGCAGCATCGGCGACGGCGGGCGCAGCAGCCATGGCCGCCGGAGCATGGGAGCTGCTTGCATGCACGACCGTGGACATCTGGCGTGCCACGCGCAGGCGCAGGCTGCCCGTGTCATACTCGATCTCGCTCAAGCCCGTTTCATTCAACAGGTCGGCCAGGGTGCGGACGAGATCGGAGTCGATTTTGGCGTTTTCCGTGGTCATGCTTCCTCTAACTCTTGTTAATCATGCGCGCCAGCGCTAGAAGCGCCAGTTCGTAGCCATGGGGGCCAAGACCCGAGATCAACCCTGATGAAGCCGGGGTGACATAGGAGACGTGGCGGAAGGGTTCGCGGTTCAAGGGCTGCGACAGATGCACTTCGATGGTCGGCAGACGCGCGAAATTGAGGGCATCGAGCAGAGCGACCGAGGTGTGGGTGAAGGCTCCGGCATTCAAGACCAGTCCCTGCGCCTGCCCCTTGGCCTCTTGAATCCAAGTGACCAGCTCGCCTTCGTGATTGGTCTGGCGAAAGACCAGGGCCAGACCCAGATCCTTGGCGCGAACGGCACATGCGGCTTCGATGTCGGCCAAGGTGGCGCGCCCGTAGATTTCAGGCTCGCGGCTGCCCAATAGATTGAGATTGGGGCCATTCAGCACCCAAACAGTGGGTCCGCCCCCCGATTTGGCCCTCGTTTTGGTCATAATGCGGTTATAGCACGGGGCCAAGGCGGTTCAAGCCTCTATCGACGTTTCCAGGCCATGTAGCTGCAGAGGATGCCTTGCTCCAGGGCCTTTTGTTCATAGCGCGAGGGCGCCCAGCCTTCGGGCCGAACGGCGGCATCCTGGCAAGGCGCGAAATCTGGCCTGGCCGCCATCTGCTCTCGGACCCAATCGACATAGATCGGATGGTCGCTGGCGATGCGCAATTCGCCGCCCGGCATCAAGAGGCGCGCCAATTGGTCCAGATTGTCTGGGCCAATGAAACGGCGCCCGGCATGGCGTTTCTTGGGCCAGGGATCAGGAAACAACACAAAAACCCGGGCCAGACAACCATCGGGCAGGGCGGGCAGCAGGCGGCGCACATCTTCGGGAAAGACGCGGATATTTGTCAGACCGGCGGCGGCGATATGCTTGAGCAGCCCGCCGATGCCATTGAGAAACACTTCCGAGCCGATGAAACCCACGTCGGGATGGGTCTCTGCCTGTGCTGCCGTATGCTCGCCCGAACCAAAACCCACCTCCAGCCAGATTTCCTTAGGCGTAAAGGCAAACAGGCTGGCGAGAGCAAGCCTTTCTCCTGCCCTGGGGGCTGGAATGGCCAGTTTGGGCAGCAGGGCATCCAGGACGTCCTGTTTGCCCGCCCGAATGGGCTTGCCCTTGCGCCGCCCATAAAAACGCGGAAGGCGGGAGCCGTAACCGGCCCCCGCCCCCGAATCGTCGCCTCTTGGCGTTTTAGGCGCCAAAGGCTTTCTTGAGCTGATCCGTCAGATCGGTCTTTTCCCAGGAAAAGCCGCCGTCCTGATCGGGGTGACGGCCGAAATGGCCGTAAGCCGCCGTGCGGGCATAGATCGGCTTGTTGAGGCCCAGATGCTCGCGAATGCCGCGCGGGCTTAGGTTGACCAGCTCCTGAAGCACCGTGGACAGCTTGTCTTCGTCCACCTTTCCGGTGCCGAAGGTGTCGATATAGACCGACAGGGGCTTCGAAACGCCGATGGCGTAGGAAAGCTGGATCACGCATTTCTCGGCCAGACCGGCGGCCACCACATTCTTGGCCAGATAGCGCGAGGCGTAAGCCGCCGAGCGATCGACCTTGGTGGGGTCCTTGCCCGAGAAGGCACCGCCGCCATGGGGCGCAGCGCCACCATAGGTGTCGACGATGATCTTGCGCCCAGTGAGACCGGCATCGCCATCGGGTCCGCCGATGACGAAACGCCCCGTGGGATTGACGTAGAAATGCGCCTCATCGCACATCCAACCCTTGGGCAGGACATTCAGCACATGCGGGCGCACGATTTCGCGCACCTCTTCCTGGCCAACATCGCCCGTATGCTGGGTCGATACCACCACCGAAGTGGCGCGCACCGGCTGGCCCTTTACATATTGCAGCGTCACCTGGCTCTTGGCATCGGGGCCAAGCTGGGGGGCGGCGCCGGAATGGCGGGCCTCGGCCAGCGAACGCAGAATTTCATGGGCGTAATAGATCGGAGCAGGCATCAGCACCGGGGTTTCGGTGCAGGCATAGCCGAACATGATGCCCTGGTCGCCCGCACCCTCGTCCTTGTTGCCGGCAGCATCGACGCCGACGGCGATGTCCGCCGACTGGGCGTGCAGCAGAATCTCGACCTTGGCGTTCTTCCAGTGGAAGCCGTCCTGCTCGTAACCGATTTCCTTGATGGCGTGGCGCGCCGCTTCCTCGATCAGGCCCGAGGTGACGGAGGCCGGGCCACGCACTTCACCGGCCAGCACGACGCGGTTGGTGGTGCACAGCGTTTCGCAGGCGACGCGGGCATAGGGATCGGCGGTCAGGAAAATATCGACCACGGCATCCGAGATGCGGTCGCAAACCTTGTCGGGATGACCCTCGGAAACGGATTCACTGGTAAAAAGAAAATCGGCCTTGGACACGGGCGGCTCCTTCGGCATCAAAGGATGGAGAAAACGCCGAAGATCTGTCACGGCGCGTCGTGGGTTTTCCCAAGGATTGGGCCAAGCGTCAAGGTTTTTCGGAGAGCGCCTTGGCCAATTTGAGGATGGATCGGCGGATGCTCGCATCCTGAATGGTGCCAAAGAAGCGCATCAGATTGCGGCCCTCGGGATCTAGCGCCGCCCTGGAGAGATGGGAGGCGTCCTCGAACAGTTCCGCAACCGTTACGTTGAGGGCGCGCGCCAGGGCATAAAGCAGGCTGGCCTCCAGCCTTCCCGTGCCGTCCTCGATTCGTTTCAGGCGAGAGGGCGTGATGCCAACACGGCGGGCCAGATTGGGCCTTTCCTGGCCAAGCGCCGCCCTGAGGTCAGCGATTCGGCGTCCAAGCAGGGCTTGCTGCTCTTCGGCGGTGGAGGAAGGGGGGGTGGAGGGACGGCGGGAAGGGGAGGATTGACGGGACAAGGCTCGACTCCATGCTTACACTTTGAAAGTGTTTCACATGGAGTCGAAAACGTCCATAAGCTGTTACGCGCAATGCGAAAAAATATCTCGCATGCAATTATCGCAACAGTTGCCGTCAGTCGGCGCTGACTTCCTCTTCGCCCTCGACATTGGCCAGAGACTTGGCCAATTCGAACAGACGCCTGCGCACCGCCGGGTTGGTGACGCGGTAATAGGCCCGCACCAGCTCCAACGTTTCGCGCTTGGTCATGGGATCATGTTCGAAATCGGCGGCCGGATCCTCGGACATGCCGAGAATCTGGCGCGGGCTCGAGCGCGTCACCTCATCGGGCATGTCGTCGAAGAAGTAGGAAACCGGCACGTCCAATACCTGAGACAGGTCATAAAGACGCGACGCGCCAACGCGGTTGGCGCCACGCTCATACTTCTGAACCTGCTGGAATGTCAGCCCAATGGCCTCACCCAGCTTTTCCTGGCTCATACCAAGAAGTGTGCGGCGCAGACGAACGCGATTGCCGACATGCACGTCAATGGGGTTGGGCTTGCCCGACGCCGTCCGGCCACGACTGGACTTGCGGGAGACAGGACCCTTATTCCGTGTAGGAGTTTTGGCCATGATATCTGAAACTCATTTCATGTTGATCCGCTGTGTAGCCACTCTTATCAAGATCAAGTCTTGTCGTGGCTTTCCTAAAGTAAGACATACGCAAATATGTAAGTCAACCGCTTCCAGAACAACAGAATCGGGAAAACATCTTGTGACTAACCATGAATTTTAAGAATGTAAGCAGCATTAGCCAAATAATAACAAAGGGGCCTTCCCCTAACACGGTGTAAATTGTCCGGGCAGTCAAGGCCTTGGGTAAATCTGCATCCACAATACCACTTTCCGACAAGCCCAATGAAGCCGTCACCCGGCCCCAGGGGTCGATGATTCCGGAAATCCCGCTATTGGCCACGCGCACAAGTGGCAGCCCTTCCTCGATGGCGCGCATTCTGGCCGAGGCGAAATGCTGGTAGGGCCCCGTGCTCATGCCGTACCAACCATCATTGGTCAGATTGAGCAGCCATTCCGGGCGATTCTTGGAATCCGTCACGGCCTGGGGGAAGATGACTTCGTAACAGATCAAAGGCCCCACGGGCGGCAGTCCGGGAAGCTGAATGGTTCTGGGGCCTGGTCCCGGCGAGAAATCCGTCCCGCCCTGCGTGATCTTGGGCAGGGGCAGCAGGGCCTTCAGCGGCACATATTCCCCAAAGGGAACCAGATGAAACTTGTCAAAGTATCCCCGGATGCGCCCGGCATCATCCACCGCCTCCAGGCTGTTCCAGACCTGATAGGGCTGGGCATCGGGGAGCGAACTACGCACGGCGCCGGTAATCACCAGCCCGCCCGTGGGTGCTGCCTTGGCCACGGCCAGGCGTGCTTGAACATCGTGATCGAGCAGATAGGGCACGGCGGTTTCCGCCCAGATAACGTGCGTGGGCGGCACACCCGTTTCCGAGCGGCTCATTTCGATCAGGCGCAACAGATGCTGAAAGCGCAGATCGCTTTTCCATTTCAGGGCCTGGGAAATGTTGGGCTGCACCAGACGCAGGCGCACCCCTTCCACCATGCCTGCCTCAGCGCCTTGAAGGCGCCAGGCCCCGCCCAGTGCCAGCAGGGCCAGAAGCCCGAGGGGGGCTAGCGCCTTGATGCGGGCGTTAGGCGTCTCCGTCCAGACCAGCGACAGCGCCGAGGCGGCCAGCACGGTCAGAAAGCCCAGGCCAAACGGCCCGATCCAGGCCAGCGATTGTGCCACGGGCAGAACACCTACCCAGACGCTGGCAATCAGATTCCAGGGAAACCCTGTGAAGACAAGGCCGCGAATCCATTCCAGCAGCACCCAGGATGCCGCCAGCGCCAGGGCGGAAGCCAACCTTCGTCTTGCCACGAACCAAGCCAGGAAGGTGGCGAGGCCTGTAAAGATGGCCAGCACCCCCGACAGGCCGAACAACGAAAAGGGGATCAGCCAACCAAAGCGCAAGGGATCGAGCAACAGCGCATTCGATATCCAGTAAAGCCCGAAGAGGAAGAATCCGAAGCCAAACCACCAGCCGACGGCAAAGGCGGACCAGCGGTTCGCCGACCCCTGCAGCAGCCGCAGCAGGCAGGAAAAGGACAGGATCAGCACCGGCAGGGCATGGAAGGGCGGCAGGGCCAGAACGGCCAGCCCCCCCAGCAGAACCAGAGCGCCCCTTTTCTTCCACCCTGAAAGCATGTCGAGCCAGGCGATGAATCGCGTCACGAGGTTTCCGGCTCCATCGCGTCCAAGCTGGGCAGATTGCGCAGGCGCAGACGGCGCACGCGCCTGGGATCGGCCTCGACCACCTCGAATTCCAGGCCGGAACCATGCTGAATCAGCTCGCCGCGGGCGGGCACATGACCGGCCAGGGCAATCACCAGCCCTCCCAGCGTATCGATGTCTGCGCGCTCCTCTTTGGTCAGCACCGGTCCTGCGATTTCTTCAAGCGCTTCCAGAGGTGCTCTGGCGTCGGCCTCGTAGGAGCCGTCCGAACGTTTGACGATATCGGGAGCGTTCAATTCGTCGTGTTCGTCTTCGATCTCGCCCACGATCTGCTCGACCAGATCCTCGATGGTGATCAATCCGTCGATGCCGCCATATTCATCGACCACCATGGCCAGATGAATGCGCTTGATGCGCATTTCCAGCAAAAGGTCCAAGGCCCGCATGGCGGGTGCCACGAAGAGAACGCGCCGGATGATGCGCCCCAACTGGAAGGGCTGGCCCGAGGCTTGGCCCGAAGTCTGGCCCGAGGTCTGGACAGCCAGCACGTCCTTGATATGAACCATGCCCACCGTGTCGTCCAACGTGCCGCGATAGACCGGCATGCGCGAATGACCCTCGCGGGTGAAGGTTTCCAAAAGCTCGTTCAGGGGAATCTGCGAGGGCACGCCAACGATGTCGGCTCTGGGGATCATGACGTCATAGGCGGTAACGCCGCGCAGCCTCAGCACATTGCCCAGCAAGCGCCGTTCGTGCGCATCCAGCGGTTCTTCGTTTTCCTCACGCTCCTCGATCAGTTCTTCCAGCGTTTCAAGCGCCGTGGGCTCGCTGGGTTTGGCGCGCGAAGGCCAGCCGCCGAACAGATCGCGCAAGGCTTCTAGAAATCCGCTTTGTCCCCTGGCTCCCGCAGGAGCCGACTTGGTACTGCCATCGTTCATCTTGCTGTCTATCCCTCCCGATAGGGGTCAGGATACCCCAGTCCAGCCATCACGTCGCGCTCCAATCGCTCCATCTGCTGGGCTTGGGCGGCCTTGTGATGATCGAAGCCCAGAAGATGCAGCACCCCATGCACAACCAGATGCGCCGCATGCGCCTCGAAGGACTTGTCTTGTTGTTTGGCTTCGCGTTCCAGCGTTTCCAGGGCCAGCACCACATCGCCCAGAAAAACCGGGCCGCCGGGTGGCGAGGCCTCGGGCAGGGCCGGAAAGGAAAGGACATTCGTGGGTTTGTCGGGCCCGCGCCAGAGCTTGTTCAAGGTTCGCACTTCCTGATCGCAAGACAGCAGCAGGGCGATTTCGACCGGTTCCTTAAGGTCAATAGCTCCTGCCTTCAGGGCGGCCTTGGCGGCGGCACCCAGGGTCTTGGCCGGAGCCTTCAGGGCTTTTTTCCAGGCGGGGACTTCGATGCGCAGACTGATCGCGAGCTTGGCCATCAGCCGCGCTCCTTACGCTGTTTTCTGGCGTCTTTGGCTTCATAGGCCTTTACGATGCGCGTCACCAGATCGTGGCGCACGACATCCTCGGCGCCGAAGCGAATCACCCCCACGCCGGAAACGGCCTTCAAGGTCTCCAGCGCATCGGTAAGCCCCGATATCTGGCCCGAAGGCAGATCGACCTGACTGGGATCGCCCGTGACCGCCATGCGCGAGCCCTCGCCCAGGCGGGTCAGAAACATCTTCATCTGCATGGGTGTCGTGTTCTGCGCTTCGTCCAGAATGACGAAGGCATTGGACAGCGTGCGTCCGCGCATGAAAGCCAGAGGCGCTATTTCGATCTCGCCCGATTCCAGTTTCTTCTTGACCTGTTCGGAAGGCAGCATGTCGTACAGCGCGTCGTAGAGCGGGCGCAAATAGGGATCGACCTTTTCCTTGAGGTCGCCCGGCAGAAAGCCCAGGCGCTCGCCCGCTTCGACCGCAGGGCGCGAAAGCACGATGCGTTCCACGTCGCCCCTGAGCAGATGCGCCACTGCCTTGGCCACGGCCAGATAGGTTTTTCCGGTTCCGGCGGGCCCCAGGCCAAAGACCAAGTCATTCGATCGAAGTGCTAGGACATAGGCGGCCTGGTTGGGGCTGCGCGGATGGATAACGCGCTTACGTGTTCGGATGGCCAGACCCGAAACGTCTCCGGCCTTGCCCTCGGACAGACGCAGGGCGGCGTCGATATCCGCCGTTTCCAGGGGATGCGTCTCGCAAGTCTGTTTCCACAGACGCTCAAGCGCCTCCTCGACCTCGGCCACGCTGGCCGCCGGACCCTTCAGCGTCACCTTGTTGCCGCGAGACGAGGCCTGCACGCCGGAGCGCCTAGTCAGACGTTCGAGATGGAGATTGTGCGGACCCAGCATGCCGCGCAGCTTCGCATTGTCGGAGAAAGTCAGTTCCAGCGTTTTCATGCCGCCGCCAGAATGCCAGCCAGGCTGTTGGCATGGCCCTTGGTGATACGCACGCTGGCGATGCTGCCCATCAGCTCGGCGGGGGCTTTCACATGCACCGGCTGCATGAAGGGGCTGCGCCCCAAAAGCTGCCCGGCATGGCGGCCTGGCCGGTCGAACAGCACGTCCATGCTTTGGCCCACCATCTCTTCGTACCAACGGTGCTGAATGGATATCAGCTTGGCCTGCAGGCGGGCCAGGCGCTCCGATTTTACCTCCTCGGGCACCTGTCCGGACAAGAGCGCCGCCCCGGTTCCCGGACGCGGACTGAATTTGAACGAATAGGCCAGCACGAAGCCCGCTTCGTCGATCAGATCCAGCGTGGCCTGGAAATCCGCCTCGGTTTCGCCTGGAAAGCCCACGATGAAATCGGAGGACAGGGCCAGATCAGGTCTGGCCTGCTTCAAGCGATGCGCCAGCAGGCGGTAGTCGTCGGCATCATGGCCGCGATTCATCGCCTTCAGAATGCGGTCGGACCCCGATTGCACCGGCAGATGCAGATAGGGCATCAGCTTTTCTTCTTCGGCATGGGCGCGGATCAGTTCCTCATCGACATGCGCCGGATGCGAGGTGGTGTAGCGCACGCGCCTGACCCCTGGGGTGGCGGCGACGGCGCGGATCAAGCGTCCCAAACCCCAGTCACCAGATTTCCAGGCATTGACGTTCTGGCCCAAGAGCGTGATCTCGCAGGTGCCGGTTTCAGCCAGATGCCGGGTTTCTTTCAGCACCTCGTCAGGCGGTCGGCAATATTCGCCGCCCCGCGTATAGGGCACCACGCAATAGGTGCAAAAGCGGTCGCAGCCTTCCTGCACGGCAATGAAGGCGGCAGGCCCGCGCACCCCCGTTTCGGGAAGATGATCGAATTTGGGTTCAGGGGCGATATCGATATCGAGAACGCCGATGCCGCGTTCGCGCTCGGCCCTGGCCACCAGCTCGGGCAGCCGGTGATAGGTTTGGGGGCCGAAGACCAGATCGACCTGAGGCGCCCGCTTCAAAATGTCTTCACCCTCGGCCTGGGCGACACAGCCCCCCACGGCCAGAATCATCGAGCGCCCCCCAGCCTTCAGGCGTTTGAGGCGTCCCAGTTCTGAAAACACCTTCTCGGCGGCCTTCTCGCGGATATGGCAGGTATTGAGGATGACCAGATCGGCCCCGTCGGGTTCTTCGACCGAGACATAACCCAAGGGCGCCAGGACATCCGCCATACGTTCGGAATCGTAGGCGTTCATCTGGCAGCCATAGGTCTTGATATAGAGTTTCTTGGCCATTGGAGACAGCGATTATCTCACGAAGTGCTGTGCTTGGAAACGGCTTCGGGGCGACGCCCGGTAATGGCCCTGGAAACGCCGTGGCGGACCACGCGATGACAATGCAGGGCCAGGGTCTTGCGTGAGGCGTAATCGGTCAGGCGCACGGGTTTGTGGAATTCCACCTCGACCTGGGCCTGACCAAGACCCAGCACCTTCCACAGATGGGGCACCAGGGTCATGTCGCCATACCAGGCATAGAGGGGCCGCCAGGCGCGGCCCATCGGCACACCGTTCAGCAGCGTATAGGTGATGGAAACCGGCTGCACCAGAATCGGCTGACCACCCACCAGCGTTTCGGCAGCGGTGAACAGAGCACTCTTGAAGGGCAGAACGCGATGCCCATCCGAACTGGTCCCCTCGGGAAAGACAATCAGCGACTGGCCCGCCTTTAATTGGCGCGTCAGTTTGGCGGTTTCGCCAACGGCCAGACGGGGCTTGCGCTCGATGAAAACGGTGCGCCCCAGCCAGGCGATCAGATTGATCCCCGGCCAGCCTGCCACTTCGCTTTTGGCCACGAATATCGCGTTCAAAAGGCCGCCCAGCACCAGAATATCCAGATAGGAAACATGATTGACCACGAACAGAACGGGCTTTTCTTGCGCCATCTGGCCGAAAACAACGGGCTTAAGCCCCGCGATGCGGCAAGCGGTGCGCCAGTAGCGGCGCGCGAAGGTGGCGCGCAGATCCCCCAGCGCAAAAATGGCCAGATAGGGCACCAAGCAGAGCAGCGTCCAACAGATGAACAGCGATAAGCGAATAAAGGCGCTGATTTGGGAGATCATGAGGGGATATCAGCCTGTGTGTCCGAAGGTCCGGCCGTGCGCTCGAAATGCTTATAGTATTTTTCCGAGACGAGGTCGGTTTTCACGACGACCGCGACATCGGTGGTATTGAACTGGTGATCGATCACGGCACCGTCGCCGACGAAACCGCCCAGGCGCAGATAGCCCTTGATCAGGGGAGGCAGCTCCGCCTGCACCGCTTTGGGATCGATACCATCAAGGGCCACGAGGTTCATAGCGGTATATAAATCAGGCAAGGCCCTGGGACGCAAGGCCTCGGGCGCCAGATGATGGCTGTGAAGATAGGACAGGAGCAAAGCCAGCTTCGAAGGATCGGTGCCGGGCAGGCTGGCGCAGCCGAACATGATGTCGATGCCGTGCTTGAAGACATAGGCGGCGATGCCCGCCCACAGCATCTGCATGGTGCTGGCCCTTGTCCGGTAGGCCAGATCGACGCAAGACCGGCCCAATTCCATGATTGGCTTGGGATGGGCCAGAAGCGGGCGGATATCATATTCGCTGGAAGAGTAGAAGCGCCCCGCTTTTTGGGCATGTTCGCGGCGCATCAGGCGATAGGTGCCGACCACGCCCGCATTGACCCCGTCCCTTTTATGATCGATGACCAGAAGATGGTCGCAGACCTCGTCGAAGGCGTCGAAATCGCGGCAGGCCTCGGCCATCTCAGCCGTAGGCCGAGCCCCCATCTCATCGTAGAAGACGCGGTATCGCAGGGCTTGCGAGGCATCGACCTCGGCCGCCGTTTCGGCCAGCCTGACTTCGAGAGAGCCTGCTTTCAAGGCGGGAATGGGATCAGGATGCATGTCAGGCCTTCAGCCGACGCCTTCCTCGGGTTTAAGGGGAACGCCGTAGAGTTCGAGACGGTGCCCGGTCAACCGATAGCCCAGGCGGCGCGCGATTTCCCGCTGCAGGGCTTCGATCTCGCTGCTTTGAAACTCGATCACGCGCCCCGTGCTGTTATCGATCAGGTGATCATGATGCTGGGTGGGCTGGCGCTCGTAGCGGGCGCGGCCATCGCCGAAATCATGGCGCTCCAGGATGTTGGTTTCCTCGAGCAAGCGCACGGTGCGGTAGACCGTGGCGAGGCTGATCTTGGGGTCGATGGCGCTGGCGCGGCGATAGACCTCCTCGACATCGGGATGGTCCTCGGCATCCGAGAGAACGCGGGCGATGACGCGGCGCTGGCCGGTCATTTTCAAACCCTGTTCGATGCAGCGTTCCTCGAGTCGCGAGGCCATGGGTCCTTCGTCTTGCCGTTGGGTACGGCTACTATAGCTTGGGTGTCTTCATAAAGCAAAAGGGCGCCGACATGGGCGCCCTTTGTGTGACAAACCGGTGAAATCAATCGTGGCGGCGGCGCTTGCGCGGCTTGGTGCCCAGGCCGATCTTCTTGGCCAGACTGGAACGATGCTCGGCATAGTTGGGAGCCACCATCGGATAGTCGGCAGCCAGACCCCAGCGATCCCGATACTGGTCGGGCGACATGCCATAGGCGGTTTTCAGGTGGCGCTTCAGCATTTTGAGCTTTTTGCCGTCTTCCAGGCAGATGATGTATTCGGGCGTCACCGACTTCTTGATCGGAACGGCGGGCTGCGGTCGCTCGACCACCGGGGCGTTGGTCCCGACATTGGCAAGCGCACGAAAGACATCGTGAATGAGCGGCGTCAGATCGGAAAGCGCCACAGTATTGTTAGACACATGGGCGGCGACGATGCGAGCGGTTAAAGCGAGCATTTCGTTTGAATCGTTCAAGGCGGACATTTATAATAGCCCCTGATTAAGCAGACCTTTTCTCCCTACATCTTTTTCATTTTCTTTGCAACTCAAAAAAACAGTAATCAGGGAAAGACCATGTCCCTTTCATCCAATGCTGATTACTTCATCGACATCACAGCCGAAGTATGTCCAATGACCTTCGTTAAAACAAAACTTCGAATAGAAGCGATGAAACCTGGGGAAGTTTTAGAGATTCGCCTGAAGGGTGCTGAGCCTTTGATGAATGTTCCCCGTTCTTTGAAAGAATTGGGGCATCAAATTTTGTCATTTCTTCCTGAGGCCACAGAAACGGCAGGGGGAACGCATCGGCTGCTGGTCAGGAAGGCCTAAATTTCCATCAGCTCAGGCCCACTTGTCCACAAGAGGAACGTGCGCACTCTTTTTTGGGGCCACAAATGGGACACCGCCATCCGGTAAAGATCCATCTGGCGCACATATTGGGCAGGAACGGCGGATGGAGCGGCGGGAACGCGCTGGTTGGTCTTGAAGTCGACCACCCAGACCTCGTCCCCTACATGGGCCAGCCGGTCCACCTGACCCGACAGCACCCGCCCTTCTAAAAGTCCGACCAGAGGCACCTCGGCCCAAGAATGCTGCCCGAAGAGCAGCGCTGCTTGGGGAGAGTCCAGAACGCCCAGCACTTCCCCCAGCAGGGATTGGCAGGCTTCCTGCGGCCAATGGCGGGCAGCATGCGCCAGATAGCGCAACCCCGCCGCACGCCGCTCTGACTGCGTCAGGGCGGGCAGGGTTTGCAGCAGGCGATGGATCAGGCGTCCCCGCTCGAAGCGCTTGCCATCCTCGCCCGACAAGGGGGGCAGGGCTGGCCCCGCCTGGTCGCCATCCGGCCGCGAGGGGATCAGGGGGCGCGATGGCCGGGGTTCAGGCGCCAAGGGCAGCCGCGCCCAATCGGGCAGACGCGAGACAGGGCCAATGGCGCCCTGCTTGTCGTCTGAGCCCGGCGCACCGATCTGGGTTGAGGTCAGGCGGCGCGTGGCCGGGCCCAGCCCCTCGACATCACCCGCCAGCCAGTCATCAGGCACCTCGGGCGCATTCACGCGATCGAAGCCCTGCCGGATCAGGGGATACCAGGCCCCCTCGGCGGATTTTCCCGGGCGCCATCCGGCCATGATCAGGCGATCCTCGGCCCTGGTCATCGCCACATAGAGCAGCCGATGCGATTCCCGCCGGGCTCTGGCCTTGGCGGCTTCTATCGCCAGCTTGAGGGGCTGGGGCTGATCGGCGGCGCGCGGCGCCCACAGGGGAAGTCCTTCAACGCCCCAGGCACTCCAGACCAGAAGGTCGCGCCCCGCAGGTGCGGTCAGCGTGTCGGGCAGGAACACGATGGGAGCCTGCAGGCCCTTGGCGCCATGCACGGTCATGACGCGCACGAAGCCCGCCTCGGCAGAATCGGAATCGCGCTTGATCTCGACATGCCCGGCTTCCATCCAGGCCAGAAAACCGGAAAGCGAGGGAACATGGTGCCGCTCGAAGTCCAGAGCCAGCGACATGAATTCGTCCACCGCATCCAGGGCTTCCTGGCCCAAATGGGCCTTCAAGGTGCGCCGCCCCTTGAGAGGACCCAGAATATGGGCAAAGAAATCATGCGGTGCGGCGCGGTCGGCCTCAGCCCGCAGGGCCGAAAGCCAGGCATGGGCGGCGGGTTGATGACGTAACAGCTCCTCCCAGACCGTGCCTGTGCGGCCATGACAAACGGAAAACAGCTCCTCTTCGGATAGACCGATGAACGGCCCTTTCAACAGGGCGGCCAGATTGAGATCGTCCTCGGGCAATAGAACGAAACGGGCCAGCGCCATCAGATCGACCACCGCCAACTGATCGGTGACGATCATGCGGTCGACGCCCGCCACCGGCACGTCCTCGGCTTTCAACGAGCGCACCAGATCCTCGGCGAAGCTGCCCCGGCGGCGCAGCAGAATCAAGATATCTCCGGGCCGGACCAGGCGATCCTTCGAGACCAGCCGTTCCTGCCCGATCATCGCCCGAATGCGCCTGGCCAGCAGGCGGGCCATGCGCAATTGCGGCGAATCGCCCCGAATGCGTTCGACCGGCGGATGCCAGGGCGCTTGTTCGTCCAACGCCTTGGGCTCCAGGGGCGGCCATAAGTCAACAGACCCGCCATCCATGGCCCGAAAAGCCAGATGGCGTTTGTAGCCCTGGCCGAGATCAACTCCCTCCAAGGCCTCGCCTTCGGCGAAGACGGCATCCACCGCTTCCAGCACGGCGGGGACCGAGCGAAAACTCATGACCAGATCGACCGGCTCCCAGCGTCCGCCGCCCACAGCAACCTGTTGGCTTAAGCGGGCGCGCATGGTCTCGAAGGAATCGGGATCGGCTCCTTGAAAGCTGTAGATCGATTGTTTGACGTCGCCCACCGCAAAGACCGTGCGCGGCTGAGGCCTGGCCCCTTCGCCCGCGAAGAATTCGTCCGAGAGGGCGGTCACGATATCCCATTGAGCCGGGCTGGTATCCTGGGCCTCGTCGATCAGCACATGATCGATGCCACCATCGAGCTTATAGAGAACCCAGGCGGTTCCCTGTTGGATCAGACGGCGCGCGGCCTGAATCAGATCGTCGTAATCAAGCCTGGCCCGTGCTTCCTTGAGATGCGCATAACCTTCGAGAATGGCGTGGGCTAGGCGCAGCAGCGCCTCGGTCGATTGAACGACGGTGATGGCGCGGCTCTGCTCGATAACGCCCATAATCCGCGCCTGCTCGCTTTCCAACACCACCTCAATTCCGGGCCAAGCGGCCTTGACCGGATTGGTGGCAAGGCTGGCCCGGGGCTCCTGCTTATCCGTCAGAAAGGCCCCGACATAGTCGTCGAAACAACGGCTGCGCTCATCCTCGTCGCCCGCCAGAAAGTGCGCCATCAAGCCCGCCCGTTCCTTATCGGTCTTGCTGCCCTGCGACAGATGGGAAACGGCCTGGCGCAGCGCCTTGCCATCGAAGGCTTCTTCGCGGCAGGCGGCCTGGCGCAGGCTTTCCAGCGTCTCGCCTGCGCCAACACCCAAATGCTGGCGCACCTGCTCCACGACGCCCGCAACACCCCCCCATGTGGCAAACAGATGGGCCAGACGGGTGCGGGCCGACGAGAGTTCGCGCATCAGATCGGCAAAACGCGTTTCGTGAATGCGCTCTGCCACCTGCTCCAGCGCCTTGGACAAGGACTCATCGCGGCCAAGACGCGCTTGGGCCAGAACCGATTGCAGGGATTCGTCCAGCAATTGGGCCTGATCGCGCTCGTCCATCACTGAAAAATGCGGCGCCACGCCAGCCTCGATGGGAAAGCGCGCCAACAGCGACTGGGCAAAGGCGTGCAGGGTTTGAATATGCAGGCCGCCCGGCGCATCCAGCACCTGGGCGAACAGACGCCTGGCCCTGGTCAAGCGCAAGGTGCCCGCAGGCTCGCCCAAAAGCTTTTCCAGATCCCTCTCTAGCTCTTCCTCGGGCAGGGTCACCCAGGATGACAGCCGCATGGACAAGCGGTTCGCCATTTCGGCCGCCGCCGCCTTGGTATAGGTCAGGCAGAGCAGACGGTGCGGCTTGGCTCCCGACAGCAGCAGTGTCAGCAGGCGATCAACCAGCACCTTGGTCTTGCCCGAACCGGCAGAGGCCGAGACCCAGGCCGAGGCATTGGCATCGGCGGCCCGGCGCTGATCGCGCTCGGTTTCCAAGACGAGGGGAGTCACGTCGCCTCCTCTTCGCTTTGCCATTCCTGCCTGCGCTCCAGATGGACATAATCCGACCAGCCCGGCGCCTGACCCGGCGTGGGACAGGCCGGATAGGGCGTGTCGGGCCGTTGGTAAAGGGCTACCAGCGCCCTAAGCCCTTCAAGCGCCTCATCAGCCAGTTGGGCGATATCCTTTTTGAAAAGCTGTTCCTTGCCACCGTTGCGCCCGCCCGAGAGATGCCAGAAGGCCAGTTCGCTGGGTTGGGGCGCACCCGCCCCTGCAAAGCCCCCAGCTTTCAGCATGGCCGCTTCCAGCGGCAATTGAGGGGCGAACCCGGCCTGCACCTGTTTCCAGGGAGGGGGCTTTCCGGTCTTGTAATCGATCAGCGCCGCACTGCCATCCGCCAACAAATCGATGCGGTCGGCCTTGGCGGTGAGGACAAAGCCGCCCAGATCAAGCGCTCCTTCGCATTCGCTGAGGCTCTGCCGTATCAGGGGGCGCCGATGTTGCTCCAGCCCGGCTACGAATGACGCGATGCTGCGATAGCGCGGCCACCAGAAGGCCCAGACGCCGGGGCGGGCCAGGGCTTCTTCGAAGACCAGATGCCCCAGCCGCATGAGTTCACCCTCGATATCTTCGGGCGATCCCTCCGGCCAGGCCTTGATGTATTTTTCCAGAGCGCCGTGGACCAGAATGCCGTAATCCGAAGCGCCGGGATCGGCATCCAGCGGCTTCAAGGCGGACAGGCCCAGAATCTTCTGGGCATAAAGCGCATAGGGATCGCGCATCCAGGTTTCGATTCTGGTCACCGACAAGCGTTTGGGGCGCGCCGCTACCGGCGGACAGGGTGCGGGCGGTCCTGGCAGAACCTTCTTGGGCGCATCATCCAGGGCCAGCGCCCAATCGAGCGGTGCCTGCAAACGCCAGCCCTCGCCGCCAGCCTCCTCGGTCAGGCCCGCCGCATTCAAAACCGCCTCGAGGCGCTTGATGAAGCGCGAGGGCACGGTGGGCGCACCCTGGGCGCGCAGGGATCGGGTCAGCACCACGCTGGGAGCGGCAAGGCCCTGGGCCACGTCATGGGCGGCAAGACCGATGCGCCGCTCGGGCGCTTCCAGCCCCAGGCTGGCCCGCATGGGCCGACTGAGCCAGGGATCGGCGGGCGGATCGGCGGGCCAAGTGCCTTCATTCAATCCCCCCAGAATCAGCAGATCGGCTTGTTGCAGACGCGCTTCCAAGGGTCCCCAAATGTGCAGCCGGGGATGAAGGCCAAAGCGCGGGCGCACCGTCACTTCTTCCATCAAGGCGTCAAGCAGGGCGGGATAGGCGGCCCCTTGCAGGCTTCCCGCATCTCGGGCGGCGCCGGTCAGGCTGGCCGCGAAATCGAGTGCCGCCTCGCCCGCTTCGCCCGCCCACAAGCGCTCCGAGCCCGTCTCAAGATCGGTGGCCGCCAGCGCCTCGGCCAGGGCGATATGCAGGCTGACAAGATCGGCCAAGGCTGCCTCGTCTTGGTGCATCATCCTATAGAGAGGCTGTGCCGCCTCTTCCAGGGTTTGCAGCCAGGGATGATGGGGGATTAGCGTCTTCAGGCCCGGCGCCGGGCGCGGGCCTCTAAGCGCTTCGACCTCCAACCGGCGGGCGAGGGCGCGCAGGCGCGCAGGCGGCATGCCAAGTCCGGCCAGCGGATGCTTGAGCAGGGACAATAGGGCTACCGGCGCGAAATCCTCGCTCAAGACCTGGGCGATCAGGCGCAGAAAGACGCCGGGTTCGCTTAAAGCCAGCGGCTGGCCCGCCGAATCATTGACCGCGATGCCCCAGCGCTTCAACTCCGACGCCACCCTTCTGGCCAGATCGCGGTCCGGCGTCACCAGGGCCGCCGTCTGATCCGAAAATTCGGCGCTCCCTCGCAACAGAAGGGCGATGGCCAGGGCCTCGCTTCTGGAATCGGGGGCTTCCAGATAGCTCAGCCCCTTCAGGGCCTGGGCTGGAAGCGCATCCATCACCCGCCAGCTCTCGGTCAGGGCGGCGGGCAGAAAAGCCTGACTGATCAGCTCCAGGCGGGCCGCATGGGCAGGGGTCTTGCCGCTGCGCCAGGAACGCACTTGATCACGCCCGGTGCTCAACAGATCGAGCAGTCGCTTCATGCCGAATTGCGGATGGCTGGGTTCCAGCGCTTCCCAGGCCTCCTGGGCCAGCTTGAGATCAAGGCCCGGCAGGACCACGGCCCCTTGCGGCAGGGCCGCGATCACCTTCAGCAATTCGGCGGTAGCAGGAACGCTGCCAGTCGATCCCGCCGCCACCACCGGCCCCTGGGGCGGGGTGGTGCGCCATGCCTCGGCCTGGGCCAGAATCAGGCGGTTGCGCCGCAAGGCCAGATCAAGTGCTCCTTCCTCTTCAAGAATGCCCGGCCAAAGATCGGTCAACAGATTAAGAAAGGCCAGCACCTCGCCCCAATGGCTGGCAAAATCCTCAGGCACCAAAGTTTTCAAACGTTCGAAGCCAACATTCTCGGTCTGCATCTGGTCGAGAAAGCGCCCAAGCTCTCCGGCCAGCCGCACTGATTGATCCCAGGCCAGATGATGTCTCGAGGCCCGCACGAGGCGGGCCAACAGTAATTTGCGGCGCAAAGGATCGATGGCAGGAGCCAGCCCGGCCTCGATGGCGCCATCCAGCACCAGCTCCTCTTCGTCCAGATCTCCCAACGTCATCAGACGCGGCAAAAGCAGAACGCCTTGGCCGTCGATGCGGCGTAAAAAGGCCTCTTTCAAGGAACGGATGGCGCGTCTGGTGGGCAGCAGAACCGTAAAGGAGGACAGGGTAATCGGGTCGAATTTCGCCTGTTCCAGCAACCCGTTGGCCAACGCGTCGACGAAGGCCAGGTCCGGGCTGATCGTGAAGACTTTCATGGCTCAGCCGAGAAGACGGCGCGCTTCGCCCAGCGCATCCGGCGTGCCAATGTGATACCAGCCGCCTTGATGCACCAGACCGAACAGGCGCTGGCTGGCCAGGGCGCGGTCGTAAAGCAGGTTCAGCGAGAAGGGGCCTGGGGGAACATCTTGAAACAGTCTGGGATGCAGCACCTGAACGCCCGCGAAGACATAGGGTGCGCTGGCGGCTTTGCCCCTGCGTTGCAGTCGACCATCGTCTTGCAAGAAGAAGTCGCCCGCCCCCTCGTATCCAAAAGCACGCTGAGTGGGCACCAGCAGCAGCAGCGCATCCATGCGCTGCGATTCCCAGGCCTGTTCAAGACGCATCAGGGCGGGCATGTCGCCAAGCCCATCCGTCCACAGAATATCGGCATTGGCCGCGAAAAAGGGCTGATCGCCCAGCAGCGCCATGGCCTTGGCGATGCCGCCCCCGGTTTCCAGCAGTTCTTCCGTTTCGTCGGACAGGTGGATTCGGGGCGTTTGGCGGGCCGCAACATGGCTTGCGATCTTGGAGGCCAGATGATGCATGTTGACCACGCACGCTTCCACCCCTGCATCAGCCAGTTTATCCAGCGCATGATCCAGCAGGGTCTTGCCCGCCACCGCGACCAGGGGCTTGGGCGTGGTCAGGGTGATCGGGCGCAGCCGAAGCCCCAGACCGGCGGCCAGTGCGATGCCCCGCTTCATTGCGGCACCCCGCGAGAGCCCGCAGGAAGGTGCTTATCCAGCCAGACCTTAAGGCCCGCCAGAACGGGATGACGACAAGATTGCTCGAGCAGACGCCAGAGTCTGGGAATGTGGCGAAGATAGACCGGCTTGCCATCCCGCTTGTAAAGGCGGGTGAAGATGCCGATCACCTTGCAATGGCGCTGGGCACCCAGAATGGCCATCGAGGCGTCGAAATCGTGGCGATCAAGGTCGGGAAAGGCCTTTAGATAGCGCTGGCGCATCGCGTCGGCCAACCCAGGCGCCAGATCGCGTCTGGCGTCCTCGACCAACGACACCAGATCATAGGTAACAGGCCCCAGAACCGCATCTTGGAAATCGAGCAGCCCGCAGGCAGCACTTTTCGTCCTGCCTTCCAGTTCCATCAGATTGTCGACATGGAAATCGCGCAGCACCAGCGTTTCAGGTACCGCTCGAGCCTTGGCGAACAGGGGAAGCCACAAGGCCTCGTAACTTTCGATGCATTCCTGGCCGGTCAAGGCCCCTGGCATCTCTGGCATATACCAGTCGGTCAGCAGGCGGGCCTCGGTCAGCAGCCGGGCGTCGTCATAGGGCGGCACCAAGATCTCCGCCGCCCTGGGATGTTGGTGCAGATCGATCAGCACATCCACCGCCAGGGCATAGAGAGCGGCTTCGCAGGCCCCCGCCGCCAGACGGCGCGTGAAGGTGGCATCGCCCAGATCCTCGAGCAGCAGGAATCCAGACGCCACATCCTCGGCCAGCACGGCAGGGGCCGACAGGCCCAGCCCCACAAGATGGCGCGCCATGTTCAGAAAGGGCCGCACATCTTCCTGGGGCGGCGGCGCATCCATCAGCATGGCATGTTCATGGCCCCGGCTAAGACGGATATAGCGGCGAAACGAGGCATCTCCGGGCAGGGGGTGGCGCGTCGCCGCGGCCCAGCCGCTGCCGTCCAGGAAAGCGTCCATCGCTTGGCCGCGTGCGTCCTGGCTCATGACAGGGGCCTGTCCTGCCAGCCGTCGAGTGTCAGGGTCCTGGCCTCGTCGCTGGGGCCGAAACCCAGGGTCAGGTGCAAGGAGCGCTCGGGCAGCAAAGCCCCCAGGCGCTCGGGCCATTCGATCAGGCAGACGGCTTCCAAGAATCCCTCCTCGAGCCCCAGTTCCAAAGCGTCCTCGGGGCGTTCAAGGCGGTAGAGATCGAGATGCCAGAGCGGGCAGCGCCCGCCCTCATAGACCTGAACCAAGGTGAAGGTGGGGCTGGGCACCTCTTCAGAGGGATTGGCCACGAAGGCGCGGATGAAGGCGCGCGCCAGGCTGGTCTTGCCAGCCCCCAGGGCCCCGTGCAGCGCCAGAATGTCGCCCGGGCGGGCCTGGGCGGCTAGCCTTGCCCCCAGGCGGGCGGTGTCGTTTTCCGTGGCCAGATCGAAGCGTTGCATGCTTGTTTGTAGCCAAGCCCAGGACCTTGAGCAAGCAGGGGATGAAATCCATCTCAAATGTGACTATTCTTGATGCCACCATGCACCCTTATGAAAAAAAGCTACGCCGCGCCCTTCGCCTCCGCCTGATCGCCATGGCGGTGGGATTGGTCTGGGCGAGCTTGATGGGCTATAGCGAATTCATCATTCCCAGCTATGAGACCTATTTCGAGCAGCAGCGCTTCGAGCGCCAGTTGGCCGAGTGCCGGGGTGCCAGGGCTTCGCAGCGCTATGACTGCAAGTCGGAGCTTCTGCTGGAAAAGCAGGCCAGCGAATTCCTGGCCTGGACGAAGCGCGTGGTCGTCGTCTTTGCGCCGCCGCTTTTTCTGATCTGGCTGGTGACCAAAATGGCCCTGCCCAAAAAGCCAACGCCGGGCGGACTGCACCGCAACCGGCCTGACCCGTCATCGCGAAAAGAGCCGTCCGGCGAGGACGAACCTTGAACCCGCGTTTTCAAGGTGCTGTCGTCATCGGCGCCGGGCCGGTGGGACTGTTCGGCGTTTTTGCCTTGGGCATGGCCAATATTCCCTGCCAGGTCATCGACGCCCTGCCCGCCCCGGGCGGCCAATGCGCCGCCCTTTACCCTGAAAAACCCATCTACGACATTCCCGCCCAGCCCTTCATTCTGGGGGCCGAGCTGATCGAACGGCTGACCGAGCAGGCCCGCCCCTTCAATCCGATCTACCACCTTAATCAGCAAGCCAATCTGCTAACCCGACTTGCCGATGGCTTCTGGCGAGTCGAGACCAAGCAGGGCTTGGTCCTCGAAGCACCCGTGGTGTTCATCGCGACGGGGGCAGGCGCCTTCGGCCCCAAGCGCCCGCCGCTTGACGGACTGGAAGGGTACGAGGGGACTAGTGTTCACTATTTCGTGCGCCGGGCCCTCGACTTCAAAGACAGGCGCGTGGCCATCGCGGGTGGTGGTGATTCCGCCGTCGATTGGGCGATTTTACTGTCCGAGCTGGCTGACAAGGTGTGGCTGATTCATCGCCGCCCCCAGTTTCGCGCCCAGCCGGGCAGTCTTGAAAAGCTGATGGCCCTGGTTCAGGCCGGAAAAATCGATCTGGTCGCCCCCGGCCAGCTTTCGGCCCTAAAGGGCGACGGAAAGCGTCTGAGCGCCGTCTTGGTCGATGATCTGGCGGGAAATCTGCGCGAGCTTGATGCCGATGCCCTGCTGTGCTTTTTTGGGCTTTTGGGCGACCAGAGCGCCATGTCGGGATTTGGCCTGGACCTTGAAGGCGGACGGTTGGCGGTCGATCCCGCCACCATGTCCACGAAGCTTCCCGGCGTCTTTGCCATCGGCGACATCGCCACCTATCCCGGCAAGTTGAAGCTGATCCTATCGGGGTTTGCCGAGGCGGCCCAGGCAGCCCATGCCGCTTTTCCTTTCGTGCATGCCGGGCAGGTTCTGCATGAAGTCCATTCCACGACGCGGGGCGTTCCTGGTACAACCTCTTCATGACCGGACCTCTTCTTGCCGCCCTCGATCTTGGCACCAACAATTGCCGCCTGCTTCTGGCCCGCTCGCTGAGCCAGGGCCGCTTTCAGGTGATCGATTCCTTTTCGCGCATCACCCGCTTGGGCGAGGGCCTGTCCTCAACCGGACATCTGTGCGAGGAGGCGCAGACCAGAACCATCGAGGCCCTGACCCAATGTTCCGAGCTGATGAGCAAGCGCGGCGTCGAGAAATCGCGTCTGGTCGCCACGGCGGCCTGCAGGCAGGCCGCCAACGGCCAGCGCTTCGTCAAGCGCGTTCTTGACGAAACCGGCCTTGACCTTGAGGTGATCTCAAGCGAGGAGGAGGTGATGCTGGCCATGCTGGGCTGTCGCCCCCTGCTCGATCCCAAGGCGCGCTTCGCGCTGGTCTTCGATATCGGCGGCGGCAGTACCGAAATCGCCTGGATCGACCGCCAGAAGCATGAGAATCATGGCATCATTGCCTCGGAATCACTGCCCCTCGGCGTTGTCACTTTGTCCGAGCGCGACGAAGCCGCGCGGGCTCAGAGTCTGGCTTCCATGCGGTCGCGCCTGCAGGCCTTCGAGCTGCGCCACGCCATGCTGGCCTATCTTCTTTCCGGCGATGCCAGCATGCTGGGCACTTCGGGAACGGTCACCACCATGGGGGCGATCCATCTCGATCTTGGCCGCTATGAGCGCAGGCGCGTCGATGGCTTGTTGCTGACCAGAAGCGATCTGGCCTGGGTAACGGCGCGTCTGGCCGCCATGAGCGAGGCGGATCGGGTGGCCCATCCCTGCATCGGACCCGAACGCGCCGATCTGGTGCCTGCGGGCATGGCTATTTTTTCCGTTCTCGACAATTTGTGGCCCGCCCCCAAGCTCGGTATCGCCGACCGCGGCCTGCGCGAGGGGCTTTTGTCCCTTATGGCGGCGGAGGCATCGGCATGAAACAGAATCTGAAATCAAAGAAAAAACGCACGCTCTCGCAGCGCACCTGGCTGACCCGCCAGATCAACGATCCCTATGTGCAAGAAGCAGGTCGCAAGGGTTATCGCTCGCGCGCCGCCTTCAAGCTTGAGCAGTTGGATGATCGCTTTCACTTTCTGAAAAAGGGCGGCCGCGTGGCTGATCTGGGGGCGGCACCCGGCGGCTGGACGCAGGTGGCGGCGGCGCGCGTGAAGGCCGTCGAGCCCGGCGGCGGCCATGTCGCGGCGTTGGATATTCTGCCCATGGACCCGGTTCCCGGAGCCACGGTGCTGCTGGGTGATTTTCTGGCCGAAGGCGCCGAGGCGCGCCTGAAAGAGGCGCTGGGCGGACCGGCCGATGTCGTGCTCTCCGACATGGCGGCGCCTACCACCGGCCACACGCCGACCGATCATCTGCGCATCATGCATCTGGCCGAAACGGCGCTGGAATTCGCCAAAGATGTTCTGGCACCCGGGGGCTGCTTTGTTGCCAAACTGCTGCAGGGCGGGGCCGAAAAACCGCTGCTGGATGCCTTGAAACAGAGCTTCGCCACCGTGCGCCACGCCAAGCCCCCGGCCAGCCGGGCTGATTCCAAGGAAACCTATGTCGTGGCGATGGGATTCCGTTCACGTCCCCAGTAAGTGCAGCACGATCTGGCGACGGTGCGCTGCCTTGCGGTGCTCGAATAAATATATTCCCTGCCAGCTTCCCAAAACCATTCGTCCCTCGATGACCGGAATGGTCAGGGACACATCGGTCAAGGCGCTTTTGATATGTGCGGGCATGTCGTCAGACCCTTCCGTTGTGTGGCGCATCCAAGCGGCCCCTTCCGGCACCGAACGGCGAAACCATTCTTGGAGATCTTGCACCACGTCCGGATCGGCATTTTCCTGAATGGTCAGCGAAGCCGATGTGTGACGGCAAAACAAGGTCAGAAGCCCGCTGAGGATGCCCTGGGCCGCCACCCAGGCAGCGGCCTCCCCGGTAAATTCATACAGCCCGGCCCCTTTGGTCGCCACCGTCAGAATAGTCTGGGCCTGCTTCATGGCGGCGTCACTTGGGTTCCAACCGCACGGCGCCGTCCAGACGCACCACCTCGCCGTTCAGCATGACATTGTCCAGCATCGCCATGACCAGCGAGGCGAATTCCTGGGGCCTGCCCAGACGCTGCGGAAAGGGCGTTTTCGATCCCAGGCTGTCTTGCACTTCCTGCGGCAGGCCGAACATCATGGGTGTTGCGAACAGGCCGGGCGCTATGCACAGCACACGCACGCCGAACTTGGAAAGCTCGCGGGCGGCGGGCAGGGTCAGCGCCGCCACGCCCGACTTTGACGAGGAATAGGCGCATTGCCCGATCTGGCCTTCGAAGGCGGCGATCGAGGTGGTGTTGACGATCACACCCCGCTCATTGTCGGCCAAGGGTTCCAGCGTCGACATGTCCCAGGCGGCCAGGCGCATGGTGTTGAAGGTGCCCACCAGATTGATTGAGACCGTGCGGGCGAATCCCTCCAGCGAGGCAGGTCCCTCGCGCGAGATGATGCGGGCCCCGGTGGCGACACCGGCGCAATTGATCAGAATGCGGGCCGGACCGTGTTTGTCGCGGGCCTGGGCGAAGGCGGCTTCGGTGGCGGCAGCCTCGGTGATGTCGCAGCCGATGCCAAGCCCGCCGATCTCGGATGCAACCTGTTGGGCTGCCTCGGCCTTCAAATCGATCACCGTCACCTTGGCGCCCGCCTTGGCCAAAGCGCGCGCCGTGCCCTCGCCTAAACCCGATGCGCCGCCGGTGACGATGGCAGCGATTCCTTTGACATCCATGCCCATCCCCTTTCGTTTACGTAAACGATAAATCTATAGCAGATCGCCTGACACAGTGGGAGGGGGCAGGGGCTTTTCCTCGCACAAGGTGATGTAAAGTGTGGCGCCCACGATGATGGCGATGCCCAGCAGCATGCGCAAACCGGGCAATTCTCCAAACAGAACCATCCCCAAGACGCCTGCGAAGAGAAGCTGGGTGTAATCGACCGGCGTGATCGCCTGCGCCTCGCCTACACGATAGGCGCGGATCATCATATACTGGCCCCACGAGCCCAACCCACCCAGCGACATCAAAAGAAGAAGCTGATCGAGGCTGGGGGTCACCCAGACCCAGGCGGCCAGGGGCGCTATGCCGATTGACGAGAGGACCGAGAACCAGACCAGCACGGCCAGCGGGCGCTCGGTGGCGGTCAGCTTCTTGATCACCACCATGATCAGGGCAACGCAGGCAGCCCCTGCCAGCCCGATGGCGATGGGCCATGGCCCCGTGCCGCTGTCGGGGTCCAGCATGACCAGCACACCCAGAAATCCGCCTGCCGTGGCCAGCCCGCGCCGCCAGCGGAAACGTTCCTTCAAAAGAAACACGGCCAGAATCGGCATAAACAGGGGCTTGGTGAAAAAGAGCGAGGTGGCAGTGGCCAGCGGCAGCACCGCCACCGTCCAGAAATTGGCCGACATGGCGATCAGACCCAGAACGGCCCGAAAGAGATGAAGGCCGGGCCGGCTGATGGCAAGCGCCCCCCTAGGATCCGACAGAATAAAGGGCAACAGGGCGACTAGGCCGAAAGCGCTGCGAAAGAGAACCACCTGGGAGGTGGGAATGGCCGGGCCCAGATATTTGATGACGGCGTTCATCAGCGTAAAGACCGCCGACGTGCCCAACAACCAAAGCGCACCGCGCTGATTGGGGGTGAGGGAAAGAAGGGGGATCCTCGCCTTAGTTTTCACATGATAATCCAAATATGGGCACGAGGCCTTGACGTGCCACAATCAGTTGTGGTATAAGATTCCAGAATCTGACTCAAAGTTGAGTTGTGCTTGACAGGCCGCAGCTTAGCTGATACGCGACTCGGCCTTTCCGGATGGAGGTGGGTTTGATGGCGGTTCTCGTTCGTGCGTTCCAAAACGTGCTGGCTTGGCTTACCCTGGCTGACTATGATTCCGCCAAGGAGCGGGCGACCGTAGATATCGTCGCGCGCCTGGCGCGCAGGAATGTCTCCTTCCAGAACGGCAGCATTCTCAACGGCGCCGCTCTGCGCAAGCTTTCCGAAGAGGGGGACGCGGCCATGGCCCATTTGCGAAAATTAGCCTCCCATAATTAGATAAACAACGGAAACTTCTGATGAGCAATTGGGGGGAACACTCGGATCGTCTTTTGTTTATCAAGCAAGAGTGGGATAAGGCAGAAGAAGCTATCAAATTAGCTGAGCAAGTCTGTGGTGAGGTTGTAACGCCTTCCGTCAAGGAATTGAGGTATGCCGGACGGCGGCTGGTCGACGCCATCGGCAAAATCGGAGCAGGGGCGCCGCCGTCTGAAATTGATGGTCTCCTTCATGATGCCTATTTCGATTGCCATCGCGCAAGGCACGATGCGATCGACGCAGCAACAGCGAAGATCGCCAAGGTTCTCGATATTGCGGCCACCAAGATCGGCTATGAAGTAATCTTGAAGGCCTATCCCTCCTTTAGTTTGCTTTTTGGGCAACTCAACCTCGTGCGCTCGCGCATCGCCGTTTCAAGAGGTGATCGCGAAAATCGGGAGCGTGTCTACGCATCCATCGAGGCTGTGGATTTTCCGGCACTCGCCAAAGAGTATGATAACTTCAAGGCGGCCGAGCCCATCATGAAGGGGCTGGCCAAAACCGAGAGAAAGAGGCGGGTGTTGAATTATGTGATCGGCATCGCCGGGTTGTTAGCGACAATTTTTTCTCTGTTAAAGTAGCAACCTCAGAAACGCTTCCGCAGCGCCGATCTCGTCTGCCAGTGCCTGCAAACGTTCCTGCGCCTCTTCGTCTTCACCCCACAGAATGCTTTGATGATTTTCGTCGAGCTGGCTGGCCTCGATCACCTGATCCTTGCCTAAAAAGCCTTCCAGCAGAGCCATCCCCAGCAGCAGAGAGCCCGTGGCGGCCGTGACGACAGAAAGGGCGGTAAAACGCCAGTCGTCCAGCCGATCGAGATGACGAGCCAGGGCAGCCAGGGCCTGTTCAGGCTGGGCGATGGGGGCTAGGCCCTGCGTTGTCAGCAGGGCGGCATCGAGGGTAAGAGCAGCCCAGTCCAGCACCGGCTGCCAGAGCTTGGTCTGACGTGCCACCAGATCGGAAGGATGTGCGGCGCGGTAGCACAGAAGATCGGTGTCGGCGTAACGCAGCAGGGCGTCTCGCATCGCCCCCCGCTCATCAGCAACGCGGTCGATGGCGGTAGCGGCCAGTTGCATGAGCGGCATCGAGGCGGGCTCGATCTTGTCGCCCTGCACCCCCCATTCGCCAGCAATCGCCTGGGCCAGGGCCAGGATGGGCAGGATCAGGGCGCGGCCCTTGGGCGTGCGCACTTTCCTGCCATCCAACAGAACAGCGAAGCCGCTGTCGGCGGAACCGACAGCGGCCTCCTTGTAGAAACGCTTGCGCAGCGGGTTGGTCAACGGCCGAACAGGCCCTTGAGAGCGCCGCCCACGGCGCTCTTGGCCGCATCCGCAGGCTTCTGGGCCGGTGCCGCTGCCCCTGCGGCTGGCTTGGCTGCGGGCTCGGCCTTGGCGGGTGTGCCCTTGCCCAACGCCACCAGACAGGGTGGGCCGGAAACGGCACCGCTCGTTAGCCCCGTCTTGTCGAGCAGAGCGCCGCCCAGAACCGACAAGCCGCCGGTCGCCACGGCGGCCCCGGTCTTCAGGGCTGTCTTGGCGGCCTCGGCGGTATCGACGCCGACACTGGGACTGCCCATGGTGCCGCTTAAGCGCACCATGCTGGCCAGATTGCCCACACCGACACCCAGCCCTTCCTTCACCGTGGGCTTGATGCCGAAATCGAGCCCCTCGGTCTTCAGATTGGCCGTGCCGTCGCCTACAACATCGAGCTTGTTGGTTTCAAGTGCGATGCCCTTGGGCGCATGCGCCATGCCATCTTGCACCTTGAAGCGCACGACAGAGCAGGCGATGGGCGTGTAATCCTCCTTCTTGGACATAGGATTGAGGCTGCTCATCAACTGGGTCAGGATGTCGCCGCCTCCCCAGTTGATCAGCGTATTGTTGACGCGCCCCTCGCCCATGACGATCTGGATGTCGCCATCCAGCCCCGCCATCAGGGCTCGAACCGATCCGCCATTGCCCTTAAGGTCGATATTGATGTCGGTCTTGCCACCGGTGAACATGTCGGACTGGCCCATGTCCTTGGCGATGGCTCCCGCCACCACATCCTTGCCCGAGACGTTGAGATGCAGGCTTTGCGCGTTGGCATCCAGCGTCATGTTGGTCGCCACGTCGCCGCCACCCAGTTTCAGCGCAAAGGGCTTCATCTCAAGCCGCCCATTGGCCAGCAGGATCTTGGCGGTGATGCCGTCGAGCGCCAGCTTGTTGGGCAGAATCAATTTCCCGATCTTGATTTCGGCATCGGCATCGGCTGATTTCAGCCCCTCATACGGCAGGGGATCGGCGGGAAAAACGCGCCCGTCGGCGGATTTCTTTTCCGGCAAGGCATCCCCCTTGTCCGAAGCGGGCGCGATTTCCGACAGATCGATCAGATCGGAGGAAAGGCGAACCGTGGCCTTTGGCCTCTCAGCCATCGCCACCTTGACCGAACCGGCAAGCATGCTTTTGCCCAATCCCAGCTTCAGATTGTCAAGCGCATAGGCCTCTGCACCCCTGCTTAGCGTCCCCGTCACCTGAATGGGAACCGGCAGCACGAATCCCGCCTTGGCGGCCAGATCGAGCGGCCAGGGCTTGGAAGCCAGAAGATCGTCCAGCGGCCCTGTAGTGCCCTTCACTTCAAAGGCCTTGCCATCCAATGCGCCCGCCAGATCGATCGAGAGCGGACTGGACAGCGACTTGGCACGCAGAATCAGGCGCTCGATGGCGACCTGCATCGCCTGTTTGGCAACACCGTCGCGATTGACGAAGAGCGCTTTCTCGATCCGCACTTCCTCGATCGCAACCTTGGGCATGGCGCCCCCTTTGGCGGCATCCTCTTGCTTGGCGGCTTCGGCCTCTTTGACATCCGCCCGTCCCATTTCCCAATTGCCTTTGCCCTGGGCATTGGTCTCGATCAGGATATCGGGTTCGATAATGACCAGACGCTTGACCTGCACGGATTGCGACAGCAAGGGCAGCAAGGCGACCTCGGCCTCGAAGCGCTTGATCTTCACCATCTCGGGGCGCGAGCCGCCTTGCATGTTGGACAGCGTGACATTCTCGACCACCAGGGCGGGCGAGAGCGATATTTTAAGCGCCATGTTCCCCGCGATGGTCAGATCGCGCCCGGTCGCCTTCTTGACCTCTTCGGCGATCATCGGCTTGTACTGGTTGACATCGATGGTGGCGAGATAGGCCAGCAGGCCGCCGATAACCAGCACCACCACGCCGACAAGGGCTCCCAGAATTTTGACAAACTTCATGGCTTCACCTCTTATTTTGCACAGATCACAGGTCGCCGACGGCGCCTGATACTTCACTGAATTCCCGCAGGACCTGGACAGCCCCGGCCTTGATCAATTCATCAGCTTCGTGATAGCCCCAGCCGACGCCAATCGCCCTGGTTTTGGCTGCGCTTGCCATCTGCATGTCGAACCAGGTGTCGCCAATCATGGCGGTGCGCTGGGCCTCAGCCCCGGTTTCGGCCATGGCCTTCAGCAGCATATCGGGATTGGGCTTGCCAAGCGCATCGTCGGCCGTCTGCACGGTGATGAATCGGTGCGCCAACTGGTGGCGCTCGAAAACCGCTTCGAGCCCACGGCGCGATTTGCCGGTGGCGATGCCCAACAGACAGGCTTCGGACTCCAATGCATCCAGCGCTTCAAGTGCTCCCGGAAACAGTGGCTCGACATAATCCAAGCGCCTTCGGTTGGCGGCGAAGGCCTGCTTGTAGAGTTCGGTCAGATGCAGGTGTAGAGCTTCTCCGCCTTCGGGAATCAAGGCGGCAATCGCCTCAAGGAGCGGCAGGCCGATATTGCGCCGGATCACTTCGGGACGCGGCTCAGGCAAACCCTCGGCCCGCCAGGCATCGACGACGGCGGCGACGATATTGTGCTGGCTATCGATCAGTGTCCCATCCACGTCAAAGACGACAAGCTTCATGCCGTGCTGCCTCGAAAAATGACTTTTGAATGATAATAGACTGATAAGGCCCGGCCCGCCAGATTCGAGATATGACTAGAAGCGATATCAGGGATGTGCCTTCTCAGGCGTTGTGACGAATCCAGGGCAGGGGCAGAACCTCGATGCCCTCTTCCTGCAGGGCCTGGGTTTCCTCGGGTCCCGCCTGACCATAGATGCCCCGGCCCTCGGCCTCGCCATAATGAATGCGCCTGGCCTCTTCGGCAAAGCGCGTGCCCACATTCTCGCAGGTGCTTTCCACGACATGGCGAAGCGCTGCCGCCAGCTCGGGCGAAACGGGCAACGAGACATCCTGGGTGGTCTGCGGCACAGCAGACGCTGGCGCTGGCGAAGCCGCCTCCTCCCTGGGCGCTGGTGTCCCCTTGGAAATGCGGGGCGCCATGGGGGCCTTGGAGATTTCCTTGCAAGCACAGGTCGGGCAAGCGATCAAACCCCGCTTGGCCTGACGCTCATAGGCGGCGCCATCCTTGAACCAGGCTTCGAATTGGTGTCCGCTGGGGCATTGAAGGGTGAAAAGAATCATATTTCCCTTTACCGCGCCTGAAGCTCAGGGGCAATCTTTCTTCCATGAAATGCAAGCAGGCTCATCCTTGCGGACCCAACGCCCCCTCACCCTGGGTGGTGCGCTTTGCGCCCTTGATTCGCGCCGAAGGTGCGGTTCTGGACGTGGCGGCCGGCGCGGGACGCCATAGCCGCCTGTTCTTGGAATTGGGCCATCCGGTGACGGCCATCGACCGCGATACCAGCATGCTGGCCCCTGCGTCTGGCTTCGAGATCATCAAGGCCGATCTTGAAGGGCTCGACCCCTGGCCTTTGCCGGGCAGGCATTTTGCCGCAATCGTCGTCACCAATTATCTCTTTCGCCTGCTCTGGCCGCATCTTCTGGATTCCCTCGATGAAACGGGCATCCTGATCTATGAAACCTTCTCCGAGGGCCATGAACGTCTGAGCGCCACCCGGCCACGCAATCCTGACCATCTTCTGAGGAGCGGCGAATTGCTGGAGGTCGTGCGGGGAAAGCTGTCGGTGATCGCCTTCGAGCAGGGCATCGTACAGCGCGACAAGGGACCGGCGGTGGTTCAGCGCCTCTGCGCCGCTCGCGGCCCGGGACCTCATGTCGTCAACCCGCCCGGCGACTGAGGGACAACTATAAAAGATGCTGCCCGCCGGTAACAAAAACCTCGGTGCCGGTGACATAGGCGAAATCGTCTGAGCACAGATGAAAAACCACGCCCGCCACATCCTCTGTCGTGCCCATGCGCTCAAGCGGAATGCGTGGAATGAAGGCTTCGTAATCGGCCGAGACCATTTCCGTGCTGATTTCGCCGGGTGCTACGGCATTGACTCGAACCCCCATCTGGGCGAATTCCACTGCCATTTCACGGGTCAAGCCCGAAAGCGCTGCCTTGGAGGTCGAATAGGCCGAGCCCGCGAAAGGATGCACGTAATGACCGGCGATCGAGGTGATGTTGACGATGGAGCCCTTGCCGCGATTGAGCGCGCTGGCAAATCCGCGCGCCAGCTTCAAGGGTGCGAAGAAATTAAGCTCGAAGACGTCGCGCCAGCCCTGAATGGGACCATTCAGAACGCCCAGGCGTTCCTTGAAGCTGGTCTTGGGCGACACGCCCGCATTATTGACCAGCGCATGTAAAGGCCCGCCGTCCAGAATCGCATTGGCCTGGTCGATAAAGCGCGCAACCTCGCCCTCGTCCACCAGATCTGTCGGGATATGGTGCGTCCAGTTGGGATTGCGCCTGCAATGATCGGGCACCTCCTGGCGCGAGCAGGAAATGACGCGCCAGTCTTCGGCCATGAAGCGCGCCGCCGTGGCATGCCCGATGCCCTGGCTGGCCCCTGTCAGGATGACGGTTTTCCTGCCGGGGGTCATCAGTGGGCGAACAGAACCGGGATGGGGCAATCCGCCACCACATGGCGCGTGACGCCGCCCATGATCAGTTGGCGCAGGCGGCTATGCGTATAGGCCCCCATGACCAGAAGATCGGCTTTGAATTTCTCCATCTCCTGCAGCAGGGTTTCGCCGGTTTGGCCGCCGCGGGCGGCAAACACATGCAACTCGGCCACCACGCCGTGCCAGGCCAGATATTCCATGACCGAGCGGCCATAGGCGGCGCGTCCCTCTTCCTCGCCAACCAGCAGGGCCACGGCAACCCCCTCCCTGGTCAGAAGCGGTAAAGCGGCGGCCAGGGCGCGGGCGGCCTGGGCGGACCCGTTCCAGGCAAGGGCGATACGCCTGCCCAACTGGGTCATCGGATGCCCGGTCATCAAAACCGGGCGGCCAGTTTCAAACAGGGCGGCATTGAGCGTGGTGATGGCCGAAAGATCCGTCTCCCCTTCCGGCCTGGCGACCAGGATCATGTCGGCCAAGCGGCCCCGGCGCGCCACCAGTTCCTCGTCAAGCCCGGTTTCCTCACGAAACGAGGCCGAAAGCCCCGAAGGGCCGGGCGGCGCCTCAACCAGCAAAACCTTGCCCGCTGCGATCACGTCATTGAATAGGGCGCGGGTGCGCACCGCCTTGGCCGCCGCCTCGCGCTCGGCCACCGCCATCATTTCTTCGATCATGGCGCCCGACATGCCTTCGCCCAGCAGCGGAACGGCGCTGGATGGATCGGCCTTCACATGCAGAGCCGTGACATGGCTGTCGAACATGCGCCCCAGCGTGAGCGCCGTCTCCAAAGGAGCCCTGCCCGTCACGTCATCGACGACGGCGATGAGATTCTTGATATGGCTCATCTGCACCCTCCCCTATCTATCGACCCATGATGCGCCAAAATCGAAAAAAAAGAAAGTAGCGTCAGATTCTTAGCACTTTTCGAGCCCGGGCCAGCGTGTCCTCTTTGGTGCCCGAGCTGTCGATTCTGGGCCAGTCGAGACCGCCCAGCTCATAGTCCTGCTGCATCTCAAGCACTTGAGGCGTGGCGTCCGAGGCATTGCGGCTTCTTGTCTGCACGCGCTCCATCAACACGGCAGGGGGCGCCTCGACCCAGGCGGCGTCGAAGGGAACACCACAAGAGGCCGCCAGCGCAGGCAGGCGTTCGCGCTGTTCGGGCCTGGCGAAAACAGCATCAGCGATCACTGAATGACCGGCTTCAAGCGCCGCCTTCGCCTCGGCGAACAGGGCTTCAAAGGTGCGGATCGTCATCTCGGCGCCATAGGCTTCGGGTGCTAGTCGCTCGAACATGGATTTGCCCAGCAGTCGCTTTCGGATGACATCCGAGCGCAAAACCAAAGCCCCCGGCGCTGCTCCCAGAAAGGGTGCGAGTTCGCGGGCCAGACGCGACTTGCCGCTGCCCGACAAGCCGCCCACGGCAATCAGGCGGGGCGGCGGCGGGTCGAGATAATCAAGCGCCTCTTCGAGATAGCGTTTCGATTCCGTCAGGCGCAGGGTTGCCTCGTTCGGCTCGTCGCATTGGGCAGCGCGCGTTGCCTCGACATGCGAGCGAATGGCAGCCCTTAGCGACAGAAACAGGGGCAAAGCCAGCAGCCCCCCCGTCTTGCCGCCCGCCCATTCGCCCGCAAAGGGCAGATAGTGGTTGAACAGCGCCGAGGCCAGCCCGCGATGCCCGCCATGATCCAGATCCATCAGCAGAAAGGCCAGATCATACAGCGTATCGACCGAGGCGAATTCCTCGTTGAAATCGATGGCGTCGAACAGCACCGGCTTGCCTTCATGGCGAAAGACATTGCCCAGATGCAAATCGCCATGCACATGGCGCACGAATCCGCCGCTTCTTCGCGCCTCAAGAATCGGCGTTGCTTTTTCCAGCCAGGCTTCGGATCGCGCTTTCAGCAGCAACGTGCGTTCGCGGGGCAGAGCAGTCAGGGCAAAGGTGGCGTCGTTGGTGGCAATCACATGGGCCAGCCCCGCCCTGCCCCCGAAGCCAGGCATGACGTCAGCCTTTACATGAAATTCGGCCACGACTTCGGCCAAATCCGTTACGGCATGGCGATCCAGTGCCCCCCGGGCAAACAAGCGGTCCAGGCGTTCTTCCTGATCGAAGCGGCGCATGACCACCAGCCAGTCCACGATCTCGCCCGGCCCGCCCAGCGAAAAATCGCCCGCAGCGCCCTGGTAAACCGGCGCCACCTCAAGATAAAGATCGGGGGCGGTGCGCCGGTTGACCGCCAGTTCGGCTTTGCAGAATTTTTCCCGGGCGGCGAGGCTAGAGAAATCGAGAAAGGGCAGCTGAACCGCCTTCTTCAGCTTGTAAGCTTTGTCGCCCGCCAGAAAGACCGCCGAGATGTGGGTGTCGATCCGCACGACCTGTTCATTGGAATCGAGGCCATAACTTTCTGGGCGGCCTAGAAAGTCCAGCAGCGCTTTTTGCGCCAAAGGCGCCGTCATTTGAAATCGTCCTTCAACTTGCGCAAGGCGGCAAACACCTTTTCGGCGGGCGCCTGGTCAAGGCCCAGAGCCTTGGCCATCTCGCCCCGGTCGGCCCGCAGGAAGGGGTTGGTTTCAAGCTCGAGATCGAGCCGGAAGGGCACGGTGGGCAATCCCTTGTCGCGAAGTGCTCTGGCTTCTTCGATGCGCTTCAAAAGTGCTGGGTTGCCGGGATCAACCGAAAGAGCGAAGCGCGCATTGGCCAAAGTGTATTCATGAGCGCAATAAACCAGCGTTTCGCCGGGCAGGTTCTTGAAGCGTGACAGCGAATGCCACATCTCGTCTGCTGATCCCTCGAACAAGCGCCCGCAACCCAACGCGAACAACGTGTCGCCGCAAAACAGGCGGCGCTCGTCCTCGAACCAATAGGCCAGATGCCCCGATGTGTGACCCGGCACCGCCAGCACCTGAGCTTCGTAACGCCCCAGACGCAGCCGGTCGCCATCTTGAAGTGCGCGATCGATTCCTGCCAAGCGACGCGCATCCGAACCGGCTGCAGAAAATGTGAGGCCCAGCTTTTGTTGAAGCTTAGGCGCACCGCCCACATGATCGGCATGGTGGTGTGTGGCCCAGATCTCGGTCAGGTGCCAGCCGTGCTGAGCAACGGCCTGTAAAACGGGCTCGGCATCGCCCGGATCGATCACCACCCCTTCCTGGGCGGCCTCGTCCAGAAGGATATGGATGTAATTGTCGTTAAAAGCCGCAAGTTGATGCACGCTCAGCATGGCCGCTCCACCTGTTCTTCGGGTCATAAGATTAGCATGAATGGCGCTTTCTGTTTTGCGCTATCATCTTTCATCGACCACGGACGCTAGGCAGTGAACCCTACCCCATCTTCGAAACCCAATCCATTAAGCGGCTGTTTCGGCCTGATGGCCGTGCCGCTGGGCATGGGGCTTTTATTCGTGCTGTGGCTGGTCTTTCTGGGGCTGTTCGGATGAGGCCAGATCGTCGTGATTGCCCCTTTCAGTCTGACAAGCCACCAAGCCCGGGCCGCCAATGGGCGAAGCTTCTGGGGCTGATCTTGTTCCTGGGAACGCTGATTTGGCTGGGAAGAAATTGAAAAGGCCGGGACATGCCCGGCCTTTAACCATCTGCCAAATATGTGCAGATCAATTCAGCTTGGCGCCGATATCCTTGATCGATCCATCGATCAGGGCCTTGGCAGCACTGGCCGGCAGATTTCCGGCAATCGCCTTCTCGGCGGCCTGAACGGCGATATCGACCACGATGTCGCGCACTTCCTTGATTGCCTTGGCTTCGGCCTGGGCGATACGCTCCACGGCCTGCTGCTCGCGCCGCTTCAGCGTGTCTTCAAGGTCCTTGGCGGCCTGCTTGGCCAGCCGGTCGGCCTCGTTCCTGGCGTGAGCCACGATATCCTCGGCCTCCTTCAAGGCCTCGCGCTGCTTGCGCTGATAGGTGGCCAGCATTTCCTGGGCATCGTCCTTCAGCTTCTGCGCGTCCTCGATGCGGTTCTTGATCTTTTCGGCCCGAAGGTCCAGGGCCGAAGCCACGGCGCGGGCCACCGGCTTCATGGCAGCACCCACCATGACGAAAAAGGCGATGGCAACCCAGAATTCGGGGGCATGCCAGAACGGACCGCTGGCGGCGTGGGCGGCGGCCCCTTCAGAGGCCTGTGCGACAGAGATCAACATCAGCGGCTTCCCATCACGCTATCAACGGCTGAGCGGGCCAGATGAGACTCGACGGCACCGCCGGTCAGACGGGCCGCGATATCGCCCGCAACATCGGCGGCAAGCTGGCGAACCCCTTCCACGGCGGCCTTGCGGGCCTCCATGACGCGGGCTTCGCCCGCCTTGATCTCGCCAGCCAGCCGCTCGCTAAGCGCGCGCGAGCGCGCCTCGGCCTCGGCCTGCAACTCTGCGGTCTTTTCGCGCAAATGCGCCTGGGCCTTGACCCTGGCATCGGTGAGCGCCTTTTCATAGGTGGCGATCGCCGCCTCGGCATCAGCCTTCAAAGCCGCCGCACGCTCGAGATTGTCGTCGATGCGCTGCTGACGCTCGTCCAGCACCGTTCCCACGCGGGGCACGATGACATAGGTGACCAGCAGATAAAGCGCCACGAAACAGACCGCCAGCCAAAACAGCTGGGTAGGAAACATGGCGACATTTAACTGGGGCATGTTCGACCTCTCGACTGCCCGGCCGCGTGAAGCGGCCGGGGCACTGGGATATGTTCGGGTCTTAGCCGAACAGAATCAGGAAGGCGATCAGCAGGGCGTAGAGCGCCACAGCTTCCACCAGGGCGAAGCCCAGAATCGCCAGACCGAAAATCTGCGAGCGCGCCGCAGGATTGCGGGCGACCGACGAGACCAGGGTCGAGAAGATCTGGCCGATACCCGCTCCGACGCCCGACAGACCAATCACGGCCAGACCGGCACCAATCAACTTAGCGGCTGCTACTTCCATCGTTTGAGTTCCTTACCGTTAACGTTGGGCTGAAAATGACAAAACTGACTGTCTTAGTGCAGATGCACCGCATCGTGCAGATAAAGACAGGTAAGCAAAGTGAAGACATAGGCCTGCAGGAAGGCGACCACGAATTCGAATCCGGTCAGCGCCACATCGACCGCCAGGGGTGCCCAGCCGCCCAGGAAACCCAGCGGAATGATGAAGCCCGCAAAGACCTTCATCATGGTGTGGCCCGCCATCATGTTGGCAAACAGTCGGATCGACAGGCTGATCGGGCGCGACAGATACGAGATGAGTTCGATCGGCACCAAAAAGGGGATCATCACCTTGGGCACGCCCGAGGGCACGAACAGGGTGAAGAAATGCGCGCCGTGCAGAACGATGCCGACGATGGTGACGCCAATGAAAACCGTGATCGCCAGCGCAAAAGTAACCACGATATGGCTGGTGAAGGTGAAGGAATAGGGCAGCAGGCCCAGCAGATTGCCAAACAGGATGAAGCTGAACAGGGTCAGCACGAAGGGAAAATATTTGCGCCCCTCATGGCCCACATTCTCGCGAATCATGCCGCCCACGAAATCGTAGGTCAACTCGGCGATGGATTGCCAGCGCCCCGGAACCAGGGCGCGCCCGCTCATGCCGCGAATGAAGAAGATGGCAACAGCAGCAACGGCCAGCACCATCAGCAGCGAGGAATTGGTAAAGGACACATCCACGCCCCCGATATGCAGGGGAATGAGCGGCGTAATCTCGAACTGGTGCAGCGGACTGGCCACGCGCGAATCCTTCAATCTTTGTTTTTGCCGCCGTCATCCTCGTCGCGGTAACCCACCGCGTAGCCTTGGCCGGAAACCGCCCGCCAGACATTGAGAATCCCGGCGGCAGAGCCGAGGAAGAAAAACAACACCATCAACCAGGGCCGCGTACCGAGAAAGTGATCGAGCCCATAGCCGATCCCCACTCCCACGATCAGCGCCGACACAAGTTCGACGCCGATGCGCATCGCAGCCCCCAGACCCGAAAGGGCGGGCCTTTGTCCCGAGGCGTCCAGACCAGAGGTGCCAGCTTCGTCGGATTGAGCGGCGCGAATGCGCCTAAGCCTTTCTCCGACCTCGTTCGGTGTGGGGGGAGACGTATCTTCGCCCATGGCCGCCCACCTTCCGCAACGCCAAGCCTGTCCTCGGGCCGCAAAGCTGCCCCGAAAGCGGGTCGCACAATAGCGTCCCACCCCTTCGGGTGTCAAGCGCCAAAACCCTCTTCGTTGCGCCGCAATAAAGCCCGCAAAGCCCAGTGTAGAAAGGCGCAAACTCAGCTTGCGTCGCGCAGTCTTTCGGCAGTGCGAAGATCGACCGAAACCAGCCTGGAAATGCCCCGCTCGGACATGGTGACGCCAAACAGGCGGTCCATGCGGGCCATGGTCATGCGGTGATGGGTCACCACCATGAAACGGGTTTTAGAGGTCTCGGTAATCTGCGACAACAGGGAACAAAAGCGGTCCACATTGGCGTCGTCGAGGGGAGCGTCGACCTCGTCCAGCACGCAGATGGGGGCGGGATTGGTCATGAAGACAGCAAACAGCAAGGCCAGGGCGGTCAGGGCCTGCTCGCCGCCCGACAGCAGGCTTAAGACCTGAAGCTTCTTGCCGGGCGGGCTGGCCATGATTTCCAGGCCTGAATCCAGGGGATCATCGGCCTCGGTGAGGGTCAGATGGGCCCGTCCGCCGCCAAACAGGCGCACGAACAGATCGCGGAAATGCTGATCGACCGCCTTGAACGAGGCCAGCAGGCGTTCCCTGCCCTCGCGGTTCAGCTCGGAAATGCCCTGGCGCAATCTTGCAATGGCGTTGATCAAATCCTCGCGCTCGGTCTTCAAGGACTCGATCTGCAGGCCCAGTTCCTCGGATTCGGTCTCGGCCCGAAGATTGACCGGACCCATGCCATCGCGCTCGCGCACCAGGCGCTCCAGCTTGCGCTCCAGATCGTCGGGTTCTGGCAGTTTTTCATCGATGCCGATGCCGTGGCTTTCCGCAATCTGCTCGGGCGTGCATTCCAGACGTTCGGCGATGCGCTCGGCCACGCTGCGGCAAAGCTGCTTGCCTTGTTCGACCGCCGATTCGCGGCGCACCCGGTCTTCACGCACCCGGGCCAGATCATGCTCGGCCGCCTTCAATTGGCGGTCGGCTTCGCTCAAAGACGCCTCGGCCACGGCCAGGGCATCGGCTGCCTCGCGGCGGCTGGCTTCGGCGGTTGCCTTCTCGCTTAAGAGACGCTCGCGCCTTTCGGCGATTTCGCCGGGCAGGGCGGCCAGACGCGCCTCTTCTGCCGTGGCTTCGGCACGGCGCGAGTCCAGCTCGCCCTTATGGCGCAGGGCTTCTTCCAGGCGCGAGGTCCAGGAGGCGATATCCTGCTCGACCGTCTCCAATCGCCTTGTGCGCTCGCCCGCTTCGCGCATCAAGCGATCATGCGCCGCCCTTGCCTCCAGCAAGGCCGAACGCTCGGCTCCCAATTTCTCGCGCAGATTGGCGGCAAGCTGGCGGCCCACCGAAGGATCGGGCAATTCCGCCACCTGCAGACCAGCTTCATTCAATTGCGTTTCGGCCTCGACGACATCATGGCCGGTCTGCTCGGCCTGAGCGCGAAGACCGGCCAGCTTGCTAGCCCGCAACTGAGCGCGCTCCATCAGATGGGCCTGCGCCTTGACGGCGTTTTGCGATTCGGCTTCGGCCTGACGCACCAAATCCCTGCACAGCTTCGCCGCCTCGCCAGCCGCAGCGGCCGCCTGCGAAGCGGCCTTTTCCTCAGCATCGGCCTGAGCGTGGCGAAGCTCGGCCTCTTGCATCAAGCTCTTGACCGCCGTCAGCCGGTTGCGCGTCTGCAGCCGTGTGGCGGCGGCACTTGGCGCACCCGCTGCAATCACGAAACCATCCCAGCGCCACAACGCACCCTCGGCGCTGACCAGGCGCTGACCGGGCGAAAGAGACGCCATAAGGGCTCGGCCATCCTCGACCAAGCCGGTCTGCGACAGACGCCTGGCCAGTTCGGGCGGGGCCTTGACCAGATCGGAGAGCGGACGCACCCCTGCGGGCAAGGCGGGCGGATGGTCATAAGGATCGAGTTTCGACCAGCGATGCGGCGAGACCTCGTCGGCGGGGGCTTCCAGATCCTCGCCCAAGGCAGCGCCCAGGGCGGCTTCATAGCCCGCAGTAACATCGATGGCATCGAGAACCGGAGTCCCCTCGCGCAAACTGGCCTCCAAGAGCGCTTGCAATCCATCGGCTTCCGCCTTCAGACGCGCCGCCTGGGCCTGTTCTTCCTGCAAGCGCCCCCGGGCCGACAGGCGGGCCTGATCAGCCTGATCGCGCAGCCGGTCAGAGGCCTCGGCCTGATTGCGCGCCTCTTCCAGGGCCGTTACGGCGGCATCGACTCGGCCTTGAGCGGCGATGACTTCGGCATCCTCGGCCGCTTCGGCCTCTGAAACGCCGATCTGGCGGCGCAATTCCTCGACCCGAGCGGTAAGACGCGCCAAGCGCTCACCGATTTCCGACTTGCGACGCTCCAACGCATTGCGTCTTGCTTCCTCGGCGGCCACGCGCTCGGTCAGATGCGACAATTCGGCCTCGGTGACATTCACCTGCTGCGCTGCTTGTGACAGATGGTCGCGAACCTGTTGCTGCGCCTCGGCCTCGCCTTCGCCCGCCGCGATCAGCGCCAGACGCTCACCCGCCAGACGCTCCAAAGCCTGTGTGCCATCCTGAGCGCGGGCATCTTCGCGCGCTCCGTCCTCGGCTATCTGCAGCAAGCGCCTGGTGATTTCCGCCCTGGCCTCGGCCACGCGCTTTTCTTCGGCATCCAGTTGTTCGCCCGCCACCAGCAGGCGCTGGAACTTGGCCGAGGCCTCAGCCTCGGCCTGACGCAAGGCGGGCAGAGAGGAGGCGGCATCGGCCTGACGGGTGGCGGCCTGAGCGGCGGCTGAGGTGCGTTCGCCCACCTCGACCTCGATAGCGCGCTGGGCTGCCTCGGCGCCGTCCAGGGCATCGATGGCCTGCTGCCAGCGCAAATGCAACAGCCTGGCTTCGACCGAGCGTATCTGGTCATTGATGGTGCGGTAGCGTGATGCCTGCTTGGCCTGCTTGGATAGGCTTTGCATCTGCGCTTCCAGCGTTACCAGCACGTCGTCAAGCCGGGCCAGATTGGCCTCGGCCGCCTTCAAGCGGATTTCCGCCTCATGGCGCCTGGTATGCAGGCCCGATATGCCCGCCGCCTCTTCCAGAAGCGAGCGGCGGTCGGCAGGCTTGGCATTGATGATGGCGCCGATGCGGCCCTGGCTGACCATGGCGGTCGAACGCGCACCGGTCGCGGCATCGGCAAAGAGCAGGGCCACGTCGCGGGCGCGCACTTCGCGTCCATTGACCTTGTAGTGCGAGCCCTGGCCGCGCTCGATGCGGCGCATGACTTCAAGCCGGTCATGATCGTTGAACATGGCGGGGGCTACGCGCTCGCGGTTGTCGAGCTCGATCACCACTTCGGCAAGATTGCGCGCCGGTCTGCTTTGTGTGCCGCCGAAGATGACGTCGTCCATGTCGGCGCCGCGCATCTGTTTGGCCGAGGTTTCGCCCATGGCCCAGCGCAGGGCTTCCACCAGATTCGATTTGCCGCAGCCGTTGGGGCCCACCACGCCGGTCAGCCCGGGCTCGATGACCAGCTCGGACGAATCGACGAAGGATTTGAAGCCCGCGAGCCGGATACGCTCGAACTGAATCATCCGCTCACTGCTCCTTGAGAAGGGCGGAGAATTGATCGTAGGGCATGGCGCCGGGATAGAGCTTGCCGCCGACCAGGAAGCTGGGGGTCGAGCGGATGCCATGGGCCTTTTGCGCCCGGAACTGCTCTTCCAGAATGGCCTCTTCCAGCTTTTTGTCCTGGGCGCAGGCGGCGATGCGCTCCTTGCTCATGCCAGCCAGACGCGCCGACGCCTCAAGCGCTGCCATGGGATCGCGATTCTGAGACCAGCTCGACTGGCTTTTCATCAGAAGCTCGATGAAGCGGGCATAGGTCTCGGCCCCTTTGTCGGCGGCCAGACAACGGCCAAGGGCGGCGCCGCGCAGGGCCACCTGATCCAAGGGAAAATCCTTGAAAACGAAACGGACCTTGCCGGTTTCCACCCAGTCCTTCTTGATCTTGGGCAGCGTCTCGATGTGGAATTCCGCACAATGCGAGCAGGTCAGCGAAAAGAATTCCGTTATCGTGATCTTGGCCTTGGCATCCCCGATGGCGATTTCGCCCATGGGATCGCCAGCCCTGGCCGAAGGCGCGGCAAAAGCAAAGAGTGCTGCGATGAGGAGGGCATACAGGGCAAAGCGGCGGGTCACGATCTGGTCTCTCTTTCGATTGGGGACCGGAGTTTAGAGCGCACCGCCCCCGGCGTCCAGAGGCTCGGGGTGTGAAAAACGGGGACAATTCAGGCTATTTCGCCTTATTTTGCCGTGCTGGCCTTCAAAGGCGGCACTTCCATCTTGCCTGAGCGGATGGCTTCAACCTTTTCCTTCAGCGCCTTGGTAAGGCCGCTTAAGCCCTGGCGCTGCAAAATCGAGCGGTAATCGGACTGCATGGTGAGCGCCATGCTGACCCCTTCGACCACAATATCCACCGTTTTCAGAATTTTGTCGTCGCCGGGGCGCACACGCCAGGTTACCAGGATGGGGGGTTTGCCCGCCGGATCGAGCAGACGGCTGTCCACGGAAATGACGCCAGCCTCGTCGGGAGGCAGGGCGCCGTCAACTTCCAGCGTCTGACCGCCGTAATCCTTGAAGCGCTTGGCCCAGGTATGAACCTGATAGTCCAGGAAGACCTGCTGGAATTCCTTTTGCTGCACTTCGTCGGCCAGCTTGCCGACGCGCCCCGTGACGAAACGGGCCACGGCGGGAATGTCGAAATTATCGCTCATCAGCGAGCGCACACGCTCGGCGCGCTCTTCCTCGTTGACCTGAGCCCTGCCGATCTGATTGACCGCCCGGTCCGCCACCTTCGCCACGAAGGCCTTGGCTTCGCTCGCAGCATCGGCCAGCACCGGCAACGGCGCCAGCAGGCCGCCCAGCAGCAAAAGCGCCGGAAAAAATTTGCCGCCCCACCCGTTACGCATGGTTTGTTTCATCCATTTCTACAACATAAGAACGCCCGACCGGGAGCGGCGATCCCCGCGCCGTCTTCCCGATGGAGCCTGTTATTAGTGGGCCGCCTTGTCGCCTTCAGCATCCATGGCCGCCAAGCCGGGTGCTGGCATGGTCGGACCCTTCTTGCCGTTGCGAATATCGTCAGCCCGCTTCTGGCGATACAGGCTGCGCAAGGAGGCATAGTAATCCAGCGAGGTGCGCTGCACTTCGTTCAGGGGCTCGATGTATTTCTCGCGCTTGTCGACAGCCGTCACCGTTCCCTTGGCGACACCGGCGGCCAGCGGCAAGCCCGGGATCATCCAATTCGTGGGATTGCCGACGAAATCGACCGCCGTGCCGACGGCATCGCGCGGATTCGACGGCCCCAGGAGAGGCAGCACGATGTACGGACCCTCGCCCACACCCCAAACCGCCAGGGTCTGGCCGAAATCTTCATCGTGATGCTCAAGCCCGCCGCCACCGGCGACATCGCCCATGCCGAGGAAGCCGAAGGTGCTGTTGACGCAGAAGCGGCCAATCGCATTGGCGGCGCGCAGGAACTCGCCTTGCAACAGATCGTTGGCGGCCACCAAAGGCTCGCTTAAGTTGGTGAGCACGTTGCGGATATTGGTGCGGAAATTTGCCGGCACATAGTCGCGATAGCCTTCGGCCATCGGCTTTAGAACGTTGTCGTCAATGCCCTGGTTGAAGGCGTGAAGGTTGCGGTTCGTGGGTTCCGCCGGGTCGTTGGTCTGTACCCATTCGGCCTGGGCTTCCTTGTCGCCCGCAGCAGGGGGCGTTGCGCAACCGGCAACCAGCGTGAGCGCAAGCAGAGAGACGGCGGCGGAAGTGGAAATGGCAGATGCTTTCTTGCTTTTCATGGTCCCCAGCTTTCGAACAGCTTTTCAAAACATATGGACGAGGCCACAGGCCCGCCCGGCTAAACCGCGCACTTCCCTCTACGGCATTTACGACCGCCGCGCTACCTGGTCCAAGGATACACCTTGAATGGCAGATTTATACAATGCTGGGATTAACATATCGTCAAAACGGTGGCTAGGGGGTAATGGGCGGGCTGAAGCCCATTCGCACCACTGTTGCAAACTTGCCACAGCAGCAAGCCATTGATATCGAGTCGTTCCAGCTTTGTCCTTGCCCATAACATAAAGACATGCTTATATCTCAATAATGACCCGATCAATCGTTACCACATCCGCGCCCTTTCCCGGATTTGAACCCCTGCTGGTCGGCTTGAAGGCCGCCGCCGACCCGACGCGCCTGCGCCTTCTGGCCCTGTGCGGCGCTGAGCCCCTGTCGGTCAGCGAGCTGGTGGATATCCTGGGCCAAAGCCAGCCCCGCGTATCGCGCCATCTGAAATTGCTGGCCGGCGCCGGATTGCTCGAGCGCAAGCGCGACGGCGCCCAGGTCTTCTATCGCCGATCCCCCCATTCCCGATTGGCCGACACTCTGGCGGCCCTTTTGCCCCTGGCCGACGACGAGTTGGCGCGGGACGGCCAGCGCCTGAACGAATTGCGCCAGCGCCGAACGGAAAGGGCCAGCGCCTATTTCGCCGCCAATGCCGGGCATTGGGACGCGCTGCGCTCCTTGCATGTCGACGACGCCGTGATCGAGCGCGCCCTTTTGGATTCACTGCTGCCGCACCACCCCCGGAAATTTGCCGATATCGGCACCGGCACCGGGCGCATGCTGGAATTGTTCGGACCCCATGTCGAAACCGCCGTCGGCATCGATGCCTCGCGCGAGATGCTGGACGTGGCCCGCATGAAGCTGGCCGCCAGGAATCTGCGCCATATCGAGCTTTACCACGCCGACATGACGCACCTGCCTCTGGAAAGCGGAGCCTGGGATCAGGTCCTCATTCATCAGGTTCTGCATTTCCAGGCGCATCCCGCCCAGGCGCTGGCCGAAGCCTCGCGCATCCTGGCTCCCGGAGGGCGCCTGGCCGTGGTGGATTTCGCGCCGCACGACCTGGAAGTTCTCAGAACAGAGCATCAGCACCTGCGCCTCGGCTTCTCAAGAGCCGAGATCGAGGAGGCCCTGCGCGACGCCGGCCTCATCCCTTACGACACCCGGCTCTTGCCCGGACGCCCGTTAGCCGTCACCATCTGGCTTGCGGCAAAACCAACCTGATAAAGGATTCCCCCCGTGACCGTTTCCGAACGTATTCTGCCGCTCGATGTCTCCGTCTCCTTCGAATTCTTCCCGCCCAAGACCGAGAAGATGCAAGAACAGCTTTGGGAGAGCGTGACCCGTCTGGCCCCGCTGAAGCCAGGTTTCGTCTCGGTCACCTACGGAGCAGGCGGCTCGACGCGCGAGCGCACCCATGAAACCGTGCTGCGCTTGAAGCGCGAATCGGGCCTGGCACCCGCTGCCCACCTCACTTGCGTTGCCGCCAGCAAGGCCGAGGTCGACGAGGTGGCCCGCCTCTACTGGCAGGAAGGCATTCGCCATATCGTAGCGCTCAGAGGCGATTCGCCCGACGGCGGAACATACGCGCCGCACCCCGACGGCTATGCCTATGCGGTCGATTTGGTCCACGGCTTGAAGAAAATCGGCGATTTCGAAATCAGCGTGGCGGCCTATCCCGAAACCCATCCCGAGGCCCTGAGCCCCGAAGCCGATCTGGACAATCTGAAGCGCAAGATCGATGCGGGCGCCACCCGCGCCATCACCCAGTATTTTTTCGAGCCCGCGACCTATCTGCGCTTTCTGGAACGCGTGCGCCGAGCGGGCATAACCGTTCCCATCGTGCCGGGCATTTTGCCGGTCACCAATTTTGCCCAGGTGGTCAAATTCTCGAAGGCCTGCGGAGCTGGCGTTCCCGGCTGGATGGCCGATCTCTTCCAGGGGCTTGACGACGATCCCGACACCAGACGTCTGGTGGCCGCCACCACCACCTCGGAGCTTTGCCGCGCCCTGGCCCATGAAGGGGTCGGTCATTTTCATTTCTACACGCTGAACCGCGCCGATCTGGTTTTCGCCATCTGCCATATTCTGGGCGTTCGTCCCAAGGAGTCTTGCCTATGAGTAAAATTCTCGAAGCCCTGAAAGACCGCGTCTTGTTGTGTGACGGGGCCATGGGCACCCAGGTGCAGGCGCGCACCCTGACCTTGGCCGATTATGACGGCCATGAAAATTGCACGGATATCCTGACCCGCACGCGCCCCGACGTGGTGCGCGAGATTCACCAGGCCTATTACCAGGCCGGGGCCGACATGGTGGAGACCAACACCTTCGGCGCCTCGCCCCTGACGCTGGCGGAATTCGGGCTTGAGGCCGAGGCCTTCGACCTCAACAAGCGCTCGGCCGAATTGGCCCGCGAAGCGGCCGAACTGTTCGCCAAAGACGGGCGGCAACGCTTTGTCCTGGGCTCAGTCGGGCCGGGCACCAAGCTGCCATCGCTGGCCCATATCGATTACGCAACCCTGGAGGCCTCTTATGTCGTGCAGGCCAGGGGCCTGATCGCAGGCGGGGCCGATGCCGTTTTGATCGAAACCTGCCAAGACCCCTTGCAGGTCAAGGCCGCCGTCAATGGTGTGAAGATTGCGCGGAGTGAAGCCAAGACCCCAACACCCATTTTCGTGCAGGTCACCGTGGAAACCACCGGCACCATGCTGGTGGGTGCTGACATCGCAGGCGCCGCCACGCTGATGAATGCGCTGAATGTCGATTCGATGGGTATGAACTGCGCCACCGGCCCCCAGGAAATGGGCGAGAATATTGGCTGGCTGGCCGCCAGCTGGCCCGGCCTGATTTCCGTGCAGCCCAATGCGGGGCTGCCCGAAGTGGTGGACGGAAAAGCGGTCTATCCGCTAGCCCCCGACTCCTTCGCCCACTGGCACGAGCGTTTCATTCTGGAAGATGGAGCCAATATCGTCGGCGGCTGCTGCGGCACCTCGCCCGCCCACATCGCCGCCACGCATGCCATGCTGATGCGCCTTGATCCCAAGCGCCCCCATCCCAAGGCCCGCACATCTGTCTGGGTGCCGTCGCTGGCTTCGCTTTACGGCCAGGTGCCCTTGCTTCAGGAAAACGCCTTCCTGTCCATCGGCGAGCGTTTGAACGCCAACGGCTCGAAACAGTTCCGCGAGCTTCAGGCAGCCGCCAACTGGGACGGCATCACCGCCATGGCCAAGGAGCAGGTGAAGGAGGGCTCTCACACCCTGGACGTCTGCACCGCCTTCGTGGGCCAGGACGAAAAGGCGGCAATGACCGAGGTGGTCAGCCGCTTGAGGGGTGCGGTCACCGCACCCCTGGTTATCGATTCGACCGAGTTTCCCGTGCTGGAAGCGGCCCTCGAGCTTTACGGTGGCAAGGCGGTCATCAACTCGATCAATTTCGAGAATGGCGAGATTGATGCCGAGAAGCGCCTGACCCTTGCCAGGAAGCACGGAGCCGCCGTCATCGCGCTTACCATCGACGAAGAGGGGATGGCCAAGGAGGCCGATGCCAAGCTTAAGATCGCGCACCGGCTTTATGATTTTGCCTGCAAGCAGCACGGGCTGGCGGGCTCGGACCTGTTGTTCGACCCCCTCACTTTCACTATCTGCACCGGCAATGAATCCGACCGCAAGCTGGCCATCGAGACCCTGGAGGCGATTAAGCGCATCCGTACAGAATTGCCCGAATGCGGCATCGTTCTTGGCCTGTCCAATGTGTCATTCGGCTTGAAGCCAGCGGCCCGTCAGGTGCTGAATTCCGTCTTTCTGGATCATGCCCTCAAGGCGGGCATGACGGCGGCCATCGTGCACACCTCCAAAATCCTGCCGCTGCACAAGATTCCCGCAGAGGAAGTGGCGGCTGCCGAGGCTCTGATCTTCGATCACAAGCCAGAGGCGCTGAAGGACTTCATCGCCCTGTTCGAGGACAGGACGGCCGTGTCGGTCAAGAAGGAACGCCCGGAATCGGTGGAAGAGCGCTTGAAGCTGCGCATTATCGATGGTGATCGCCAGGGCCTTGACGAAGACCTGGCCGAAGCCCTGAAGACGCTGGCGCCGCTCGACATTGTGAACCGCATCCTGCTGGATGGCATGAAGACGGTGGGCGAGTTATTCGGATCGGGCAAGATGCAGCTTCCCTTCGTGCTGCAATCGGCCGAGACCATGAAGGCCGCCGTGGCCTATCTCGAGCCCTTCATGGAGAAGAAGGAGGGGCAGGCCAAGGCAATCCTGGTGCTGGCCACCGTCAAGGGCGACGTTCACGACATCGGCAAGAATCTGGTCGATATCATTCTTACCAACAACGGCTACAAGATCGTCAATCTCGGCATCAAGCAGCCGGTCAATGCCATCATCGAGGCGGTCAAAACACATAAACCCGACGCCGTGGGCATGTCGGGCCTTTTGGTGAAATCGACCGTCATCATGAAGGAAAATCTGGAAGCCATGCGCGAAGCCGGCATCACCGTGCCCGTTCTTCTGGGCGGTGCTGCGCTGACCCGCAACTTCGTCGAAGCCGATTGCCGCGAAGCCTATGTCGAAGGCCGGGTCGCCTATGCCAGGGATGCCTTCGACGGCTTGGATCTGATGGCCCATGTGGCGGCCGGGAATTTCGACGATTTCATCGCCGCCAGTGCGATTCATCGACCGGCCAAGAAAGCCGCAGCACCCAAGCCCCAGGCCGCGCTGGCCTCGCCCGCCCTGATCAAAAGCCGCCGGGCGGAACTGGCCGGGCAGTCCACGATCCCCACCCCCCCCTTCTATGGCGCGCGCCTGATCGAGCGGGTCGATCCCAAGGCCTTGCTGCCCTATCTCAACCACACCATGCTCTATCAGTTCCATTGGGGCTTCAAGAAGGCGGGACGCTCGCTGGCCGAGTGGAAGGAGCAGGTAGAGAGCGAAGCCGGACCGATTCTCGAGCGCATGCTGAAGATCTGCGAGACCGAACATATTCTGGCGCCGCAAGCCGCCTATGGTTATTTCCGCGCCAGGGCCGAGGGCGATTCCGTTTTGCTGCTTGACGATGCCGGTGCCCTGCTTGCCCGCTTTGCCTTTCCGCGCCAGGACGGGCCAGAAGGATTGTGCCTGGCCGATTATGTGAAGGAGGACGGCAGCGACGTCATCGCCCTTCAGGTGGTGACCATGGGGCGCAAGCTTTCCGACACCGGCCATGCCTGGTTCGAGACCGACCGCTACCGCGATTATCTTTATCTGCACGGGCTGGGCGTCGAGATGACGGAGGCCCTGGCCGAGCATGTGCACAAGCGCATCCGCGCCGAGCTGGGTTTCGGCGCCGAGGATGCCCGCGACATCGAGGAGATGCTGAAACAGAATTATCGCGGCTCGCGCTATTCCTTCGGCTATCCGGCTTGTCCCAATCTGGCCGATCAGCGTGTATTGCTGAAGCTTCTGGGGGCAGAGCGTATCGGCGTCACGCTTTCGGAGGAGGATCAGCTGGAGCCCGAGCAATCCACCTCGGCCTTCATTCTGCATCACCCCAAGGCAAAATATTTTCGCGTGTGAGGAAGCCATCGCAAGGCAAGAACGTCAAGGAACGAGAGGACACATCCCAGCCCTGCTGCTGGCTTTGATGCTGGTCGCGTCAAGCCCGGCCCAGGCCCAGCATGTCGAGCCCACGGCCCCTGATCGCTTAGCACCCATGATGGCCCCGGGCATTCTTCCCGGCTCGCCTTCCTTGCGCTCGCGCTGGCCGGATGCCTACGAATACACCATGCTGAAGCGCTCGAAGCTGCCTTACTGGAAGGCGGGCAAGGCCGATCCCGTGCTGGATCAGGCCTGCCGGACCGGCCAGTTCATCCCGGTCTCGCCCTTGCGTCTGGCCGCCGTTTTCGACGGTAAGACAGGCCAGGCCGTGCTTTACATGATTCCCAAGGAGCGCCACGACCTTCTGATCGATCCCGGCAACTTGGCCCGCAGCGGCGAAACCTATTTCTTCTTCAGCCCCAACTGGGGCAATTGCGAGGTCTTTTACGAAGGCCCCCAGCCGCCCCGCAGAAAGCCGACCAAGCCCGCAAAGCCCAGAAAATAGGCTGCCTCAGAGACCGGCTAGCAGGGTCTTCGCCTGGGCCAGATGATCAAGGTCATTCACCCGCTCAAGAAGCTGCACGGCATGTTCGGCGGCGCGCCTGGCCGCCATGGAATCATGGCCATATTCCAGCCGGGCCAGGGCCAGCAGGACCAGAGCCTCGCCCTTCAGATCGCCCGCTGCGGCAAACAGATGGGCCGATTTCTGATAGCCTTCGACGGCCTGGGCGCGCTCGCCCAGATCGCGGGCCAGGGTGGCCAGCTCCGCCGTGGCCGCCGCCTCGTCCAGCACGTCGCCCGAGGTTTTGAACAATGTCAGGGCCTGGGCCATCGCCTGATGGGCCAGATCGAGGCGGTTGAGGCGCCGTTCGATGTCGGCCAGCGCCATCAAGGCCTGTCCGCCCGCCAGATCGTCACCGGCCTGACGCGCCAGCTTCTCGGCATCCTTGAAGGCATCGAGCGCCATGTCTTCCCGCCCCTCGGAAGAGGCCACCCAGCCCAGCCGCAGCTTGACCTGGATTTCACCCCCGATATCGCCCGCACCCTGATAAATTCTGCCCGCCGATTCCAAAGCGACTCGGGCGTCGCCCAGCTTCTTTTCGCTGCGATCCAGCTCGCCCAGAAGCACCAGAATATCAGCCTGGGCAATGGCATCCGCCTCGCCCGCCAGCAAAGCCCGGGCTTCGGCCAGAAGCTCGCGCGCCTGCGCCAGATGGCCCTGGCGGTGTTCCAACTCGCCCAAACGGGCCAGGGAACGGGCCTCGCCGCCCTTATCGTCCACCTCGTGGAAATGCAGCCTAGCCCGGCGATAGGCCTCGCGGGCGGGCGGAATCTCGCCTGCCGCCCAATGCTGTTCCGCTTCAACAAGGGCCGTTTCGGCCTTCGACCTGGGCATGAGTGTCTCCTAAGCGTTCCGGTGATGCCCAGTCTAACCACCAATTCAGTCTTTGCCAAATGCCCTGGGGCTCATTACATCTTGTTTCATGAGATGGTTCTTTCTGCTGCCCCTCCTTCTGGCCGCCCTGCCCGCTTTGGCGCAGAACGATGCCGCCTCCTGCGCCGAACCGGCCCATGCGGGGGTGAACTGGCGGCGCTGCTATCACGATGGCCGCGCCCTGGCCAAAAGCGACCTTGGGGGCGCTAATTTGCGCGAATCGACCTTCCAGCGCACCGATCTGTCGCAAAGCGACCTTCGGGCCGCCAATGGCTACCGGGCCAAATTCATCAGCGCCAATCTGACCGCCAGCCGCTTCGACGAGGCCGACCTGACCGAGGCCGACTTCACCAAGGCCGAACTGTCCGGGGCCAGCTTTCGCCAGGCCGACCTGCGCCGAGCCCGCTTTTTCAGGGCCGTCCTCAAGGGGGCCGACTTCACCGGGGCCCGCCTGACCGGGGCCGATTTCCTCTATGCTGACCTGACCGGGGCGCTTTGGACCGACGGCAAGCATGTCTGCGCCGAGGGCTCGCTGGGCCAGTGTAATTAGTTCTTCTCGCGAGCAAAGCTTGCGCGGCGGGTTCCACCCCGCCGGAAGCCTAGGGGCGCAGCCCCGCCCGGCGCTTGAGGGCGGATATATATAACTCATATTGAATTCCTGGCCTTCAGGCGTTAGGTTTGCGCCCCTTTACGTTAACGAAAACAAATTAAGGACCAGGATCATGGGTTATCGTGTTGCCGTCATCGGCGCCACCGGCAATGTTGGCCGCGAAATGCTGCAAACGCTGGCCGAGCGCAACTTTCCCGCAAGCGAGGTGATCGCGCTGGCAAGCGAACGTTCGGCCGGGCGCGAAGTGTCGTTCGGCGAGGACAAGGTTCTGAAAATCCAGGATCTTGCCAAGTTCGACTTCAAGGGCGTCGATATAGCGCTCTCTTCGCCGGGCGCCAAAGTGTCGGCCCAGCACAGCCCGCGGGCGGCGGCGGCGGGATGCGTGGTGATCGACAACACCTCCTATTTCCGCATGGAGCACGACATCCCCCTGGTGGTGCCCGAGGTCAATCCCGAAGCGATCGCCAAATACAAAAAGCGCGGCATCATCGCCAATCCCAACTGCTCGACCATTCAGATGGTTGTGGCGTTAAAGCCCCTGCACGATCTGGCCAAGATCAAGCGCGTCGTGGTTTCGACCTATCAGTCGACCTCGGGAGCGGGCAAGGACGCCATGGACGAATTGTTCAACCAGACCCGCGCCATCTATGTCAACGATCCGGTCGAGCCCCATAAATTCCCCAAGCAGATCGCCTTCAACGTGATTCCGCAAATCGACATTTTCATGCAAGACGGTGCGACCAAGGAAGAATGGAAGATGGTGGTCGAGACCAAGAAGATCATGGACCCCGACATAGAGGTCAACGCCACTTGTGTTCGCGTGCCAGTCTTCATCGGCCATGCCGAATCGATCAATGTCGAGTTCGAAAATCCGATCACCGTCGAACAAGCTCGCAAAGCCTTGTCGAAGGCGCCGGGCGTCATCGTGGTCGATAAGCGCGAGCCGGGTGGTTATGTCACGCCTGCCGAATGCGCAGGCGAGGACGCCACCTATGTCAGCCGCATCCGCAAGGACCCCACGGTGCCCAACGGGCTGTCGATGTGGGTGGTGGCCGACAATCTGCGCAAGGGTGCTGCGCTTAATGCCGTGCAGATCGCCGAAGTGCTGATCAAAGACTACCTGAAGAAGTGAGCGGCATGTCCGGCCAGAATCAGAGAGAAATTGACACTTTTCTGATCCTGGCCGACATATCCGGCTATACCGATTTCATGACCTTCAACCGGCAGGAAATCAGCCACGCCCAGCATATCGTCAGTGCGCTGATCGAATCCGTTCTGGACACGGCGCACGAGCCCTTGGAAGCCAACAAGCTGGAAGGCGACGCCGTTTTCCTGCATGCCCCCGAAGGCCCAGAGGCGGGCAAGCGCGTGGCCGAGGCCGCCCTGGCCTTCTTCGACGCCTTCGACGCCAAACGCCGCGAGTTGATTCAGGGCAATGCCTGTCCCTGTCGGGCCTGTGCGCGCATTCGCCATCTTGATCTCAAGGTCCTGGTGCATCACGGGCGCGCTTTGATCTATCGCCTCAAGCATTTCGAGGAATTGTCAGGCTTTGATGTCGTGCTGGCGCATCGCCTCTTGAAGAACGGTGTTGGGGCCAAGCGCTATTTGCTGGCCTCACGGCCCGCCTGGGACAGGCTGGAAATGCCCGCCGGAACATCCGCCGAATCACAAAGCGAAAGCTATGAGGGTGTCGGGGCGATCGAAACGCTGGTGGTGCGCATTCCAGCCGATCCCGCCCTGTTGCCGGAAGCCATCGCGCCCGCCCGCGGCCTGGCCCGCCTCAAGGATATCTGTGTCAAGCACGCCGCCGAATTCCTGTCTGCGCTGGGTTTGCGCAAGGCGCCGACATGGGGCGATCTCAGGCGGTAATGTCCTGGCGGTTAAGTGCTTTGGCCTCGATCAGATACTAGACAAAACCGATTTTCGCATTCTAGCGCACGATCGTTTAACTCCGAGTCACTCTGGTCACTCGTAGTTAAACGTGAATCGTTCGCTAAAACAAATTGATAGAGCGGATTCACGCCTTAAATCAGAGCCGTTTATCGGCTCTGATTTAAGACGACCCGCTCTAGCGGGCTTCATCGCTCATGGGGACGTGTTATATCATGGAAGTGGATGAAGGAGAAAATCATGAGCGGCCCGGCATGCACCCAACTTGAACAACGCTCCTTTCTGGCCCTTGAGGGGCCAGAGCGGCGCGACTTCCTGCAAGGCCTGGTTTCCTGCGACGTCATGAAGGCCAGCCCTTCTTGCGCTCTTTACGGCGCCATGCTGACGCCGCAGGGCAAATTTCTCTATGACTTCTTTCTGATCGATGCGGGCGACAGTTTCCTGCTGGAGGTCGAGGCCGGGCGCGCGGCCGAGATGCTGAAGAAGCTCACCCTCTATAAGCTGCGCTCGCAGGTGAGCCTGCGTTTGGCCCCGGAATGGATGGCCGCCGCCGCCTTTGGCCAAGGCGCTTTGACCTGTTTGGGACTGCCTGAAGAAGCCGGGGCCGCCCTAACCTTTGGCGGCGGCTTGGCCTATGCCGATCCCCGCCTTGCTGATGCGGGCGCCCGGCTGGCCCTGCCCGCCGAGAGCGGTCTGACTTTGCTGGAAGCGGCGGGATTCGCCATACACCCCTTCGACGCCTGGGATCGCCATCGGCTGGCACTTGCCCTGCCCGACGGATCGCGCGATCTGGTGCCCGACAAGGCCATTCTGCTGGAGGCCGGTTTCGACGAGTTGAACGGCGTCGATTGGAAAAAGGGCTGCTATCTCGGCCAGGAACTGACGGCACGCACGAAATACCGGGGGCTGGTCAGGAAGCGTCTGCTTGCCGTGCGCTATGAGGGTGCCGCACCCCCGCCCGGCACCGAGATCAGTCAGGGCGAGGCCGAGGCGGGCGAAATGCGTTCCGGCATCGATGGGCTGGGGCTGGCCAAGATCAGGCTGGAAGCCCTGACCAGACCGGAGCCGCTGATGGCGGGCGGCAAGACGCTGACGCCCGAAGTCTGCGCCTGGATGGTGCTGCCCAAGGCTGAGGATACGGTTTAATCCTCGACCGCAGCCTTGATCTTGGCGGCCAGGGCGGCGATCTCGTCCTTGTTGCCCGACTTCAGGCCCCAATTCATGCGTAGATCGTCGTCGCGCCCACGCGGGATGATATGGAAATGCAAATGGAAGACCGATTGCGCGGCGCCAGCACCGTTGGCCTGCAGCAGATTGAGCCCATAGGGCTTGGCCACCTGCTGCACCGCCCGGGCCACCTTGCGCACCGTGGCCATGGTATTGGCTAGGTCCTCGGGCTCGGATTCGAACAGATTGGGCGCGTGGTTCTTGGGCACCACCAGACAATGGCCGGGATTGACCGGATTGATGTCCATGAAGGCCAGCGTGTTTTCGTCTTCGTAGATCTTGAAGCTGGGAATGACCCCCTCGACGATCTTGCAGAAAATGCAGTCATTTCCCATGGCGGTTTCCTCGAAATTTTTTCAATTCATTTTTGCGCCGCCCATCAGGCGACCGGAAGCGGGTTTTCCAACCCGCCCGGTGCCTGAGGGACAATATAAATTACGCCGTGCGGTCCTCGTGCGATCCCAGGGCCGCCTGAGCGGCAGCCAGACGCGCGATGGGCACGCGGTAAGGCGAACAGGACACGTAATCCAGTCCCACCTTCTGGCAGAAGTGAATCGAGGCCGGATCGCCGCCATGCTCGCCGCAGATTCCCAACTTGATGTCGGGCCGGGTCTTGCGACCGCGCTCCTTGGCGATCTTGATCAGCTCGCCCACACCCTCCACGTCCAGCGAGGCGAAGGGGTCCTGTTCGTAGATGCCCTTGGCGCGATAGACTTCCAGGAAGGGGCCTGAATCATCGCGCGACATGCCCAGCGTGGTCTGCGTCAGATCGTTGGTGCCGAAGCTGAAGAACTCGGCCGTTTCGGCAATCGACCCGGCCTGCAGGGCAGCCCTGGGCAGCTCGATCATGGTGCCGACGTGATAGACCAGGGTCTTGCCCGCCTTGGCAAAGACTTCGGCAGCCATTTTGTCGACCGAGGCCTTCATGAGATCGAGTTCCTTCTTGGTGCTGACCAGCGGAATCATGATCTCGGGAACCACCGGCTCGCCGGTCTTCGACACTTCGACCGCGGCTTCGAAAATGGCCTGGGCCTGCATCTCGTAGATTTCCGGATAAGTGACACCCAAGCGGCAGCCGCGATGGCCCAGCATGGGATTGGCTTCGTGCAGCGCCGCCGAACGCGCCTTCACGGTCGCCACATCGACGCCCGCTTCCTTGGCCACATCCGCCACCTCGGCCTCGCCCTGGGGCAGGAATTCGTGCAAAGGCGGATCCAAGAGACGGATGGTGACGGGCAGGCCCCGCATGATGGTGAAGAGATCGATGAAATCCTGGCGCTGGAAGGGAATCAACTTGGCCAGGGCGGACCTGCGTCCCGTCTCGTTGTCGGCCAGGATCATTTCGCGGATGGCGATAATGCGCTTGGGATCGAAGAACATGTGTTCGGTACGGCAAAGCCCGATGCCTTCGGCCCCGAACTTGCGGGCCGTGCTGGCATCCAAGGGTGTTTCGGCATTGGCCCTGACCTTCAGCTTGCGCACGGCGTCGGCCCATTCCATCAGCCTGCCGAAATCGCCGGTCAGTTCCGGCTGAATGGTCGGCACCTCGCCCATCATCACTTCGCCCGACGAACCATCGATGGTGATCACGTCGCCTTCCTTGACGATGCGCGCCCCCGCCTTGAAGGTCTTGGCAGCGTAATCGACGCGCAACTCGCCGCAGCCCGCAACGCAAGGCCTGCCCATGCCGCGCGCGACGACGGCGGCGTGGCTGGTCATGCCGCCCCTGGTGGTCAGAATGCCCTGGGCGACATGCATGCCGCCGATATCCTCAGGACTGGTCTCGACGCGGACCAGAATGACCTTTTCGCCCTTGCCAGCCCAGGTCTCGGCCTCGTCGGCCGAGAAGACCACCTTGCCCGAAGCCGCACCCGGCGAAGCGGGCAGGCCGCGGCCCAGCACATCGCGCTTGGCCTTGGGATCGAGTGTCGGATGCAAAAGCTGATCCAGCGCCTGTGGCTCGACCCGCTTGATCGCTTCTTCCTTGGTGATCAGACCCTCGTTGGCCATTTCGACGGCGACGCGAAGGGCCGCCTTGGCGGTGCGCTTGCCGTTTCTGGTCTGCAGCATCCACAGCTTGTTCTGCTGGATGGTGAATTCCATGTCCTGCATGTCGCGGTAATGCTTTTCCAGCTTCAGGCGCACATCGTTCAGCTCGTTGAACAAGGTGGGCATCACCTCTTCCATGGCGGGCAGGTCGCTCTTTTGAGCCTGCTTGCCGGCCAGCGTGATCTGTTGCGGCGTGCGGATGCCCGCCACCACGTCCTCGCCTTGGGCGTTGATCAGGAACTCGCCATAGAACAGATTTTCACCGGTCGATGGATTGCGCGTAAAGCACACGCCGGTCGCCGATTCGTTGCCCATGTTGCCGAACACCATGGCCTGGACATTGACCGCCGTGCCCCAGCTTTCCGGAATGTCGTGCAGGGCGCGATAGGTGCAGGCGCGCTTGTTCATCCAAGATCCGAAGACGGCGCCGATGGCGCCCTGCAATTGCTGCTTGGGGTCTTGCGGAAAGGGCTTGCCCAGCTTTTCCTGAACCTTTTTCTTGTAAAGCTCGACCACCTTCTTCCAATCATCGGCGGTCAGATCGGTATCCAGGCGATAGCCCTTGTCTTCCTTCACATGTTCCAGAATCTCCTCGAAATTATGCGAGGAAATTTCCAAAACGACGTTGCAATACATCTGAATGAAGCGCCGATAGCTGTCGAAGGCGAAGCGCTCGTCGCCCGCACGCTTGGCTAGGCCCGCCACGGTGATGTCGTTCAGGCCCAGATTGAGCACGGTGTCCATCATGCCCGGCATCGAGGCCCTGGCCCCTGAGCGCACCGAAACCAGAAGCGGATTGACCGGATCGCCGAACTTGGCGCCGACGATCTTTTCGATATAGGAAAGACCCGCCGTGACCTGGGCGTCCAGATCGGACGGATAGGTTTCCTTGTTGGCGTAATAGTAGGTGCAGACCTCAGTCGTGATGGTGAAGCCCGGAGGCACCGGCAGGCCGAGCCCGGCCATCTCGGCCAGATTGGCTCCCTTGCCGCCCAGAAGGTTCTTCATGTCGGTGCGCCCTTCGGCGCTGCCTCCGCCGAACGTGTAGACCCATTTCGTCATGGCTGTTCACCCCTCGATCTTTGAAAAATCCGCTACCTGATCCATGGCTTCCCGAATGGCGGCCAAAAGCCGCAACCGGTTGGCCCGAAGTTCCTGATCGTCCGAGTTTACCGTAACCCGGTCGAAAAAAGCGTCCACTGGCTGGCGAAGACCAGCCATCATGCGCATCGCACCGATGAAATCCTCGGCTTTCAAGGCCTGACCGATCGGGGCTTGGGCATGACCCAAAGCCTCGGCCAGGGCCTTTTCCTCACTCTCTTGAAGCTTGCTCGAAACGACGGGCTCACTATAGCCCTTATTGTCCTTCTTTTCCTCAATTTTCAGAATGTTGGCCGCTCTTTTATAGCCGGTCAACAGGTTAGCCCCGTCCTCCTGGGACAAAAATTCCTGCAGAGCGCCCACACGGGCCAGCAGGCGGACCAGATCATCCTCGTTGCCGCTTGAGAAAACGGCGTCGATCAGGTCGTGACGGACCTTCTGCTCCTTCAGATGCACCTTCAGCCGGTCGGCGAAGAAGCCCGGCAGATCGGCATAGGCGGATTTCAACGCGCTTTCGTCCAAAGCCTCGCCATATTGATTGCCCGCCAGCATGAAGGCGGCATTCAAAGGCAAACGCAGTTTGTTCTCGATGATCAGGCGAAGGGTGCCAAGTGCCGCCCGCCTCAGCGCAAAGGGGTCCTTGGAGCCCGTGGGCTTTTCATCGATGGCAAAGAAGCCAACCAGCGTATCCAGCTTGTCGGCCAGGGCAACGGCAATGGAAACGGCGTCGGTCGGGCAGCGGTCATTCGGCCCGGCTGGCGCGTAATGATCGGCAATCGTCTGGGCGACCCTAGCGTCCTCGCCGTCATTCAAGGCGTAATAGCGGCCCATCGCGCCTTGAAGCTCCGGGAATTCGCCCACCATGCCCGAAGACAGATCGGCCTTGGCCAAACGGCCCGCCCTTGCGGCAAGACCAGCATCGCAGCCGGGAATAAAGACGGCCAGGGCCTGGGCCAGGCGCCCCAGGCGCTGGGCCTTATCCTGCATGGTGCCGAGGCCCTTGTAGAAAACACGTTCCGCCAGCTTGGGCAGGCGCGATTCCAGCGCCACCTTCCGGTCTTGGTCCCAGAAGAATTTGGCATCCGAAAGCCTGGCCCGAAGCACACGCTCGTTGCCTGCCACGATGGCCTTGCCCTTGTCCTCGGCGATCATGTTGGAAACCAGGGCGAAGCGGGGCGCCAGCGACCCGTCGGGCCTAGTCAGCGAAAAATACTTCTGATGGCTGCGCATCGAGGTGATCAGCACCTCGGGCGGCACATCCATGAATGTCTCGTCGATGCGTCCCATCAACACCACCGGCCATTCGACCAGACCCGCCACTTCGTCCAGCAGGCCCTTGTCAGGGCGCAGGCTCAACCCTTCGGCCTCGGCCAGATGTTCAAGCTGCTTGGTGATGATGCGTTTGCGTTCCAGGGAATCCAGCACCACATAGACCGATTTCAATCGGTTCAGATAATCCTTGGCGTCGCGCACCTGAAAAGTCTCGGGCGCCAGAAAGCGATGCCCGCAGGTTTGGGCATTGGCCTGCAAAATGCCGGCTTGCGCTGTTTGTTCCGCCGTCAGAGCGCCCGGCTGTTCGAGCGTCTGGGGATCATAGGGCCGGTTTTCACCCTTGCGCTCGATGACCAGGGGAATCGGCAAGCCGTCGAAAACCGCCAGGATATTGTGCAGCGGGCGCACCCAGCGGAAGGAATAATCCGACCAGCGCATGGATTTCGGCCAGGCGAAACCGCAGATCGCCGATTGCAGAAGATCGACCAGAACATATTTCGTTCTGCGGCCCTTCTTCTCGATATTGGCGATCCAGAATTCGCCCTTGCCGGTATCTTGCTTGACGCATTGGTCGATGCTGGAAAGGCCCGCCGATTTCAGGAATCCGTCGATGGCCTGTTGCGGTGCGCCAACGCGCGGACCCTTGCGCTCTTCCTTCACGTCAGGCTGGTTGTGCGGCAGATTATGCACGATCAGGACCAGACGTCGGGGGGTGGCGAAGAATTCGATGTCGTGGTCGCCCACGCCCAGACCGTTGGCGTTAAGGCCCGCCATCACGCCCGCGGCCAGGCTTCTGGCCGCTTCCTCTTGCATGCGGGCGGGAATTTCCTCGGACAGAAGTTCCAAAAGAAGCTCGGGCATCTAAAGCTCCCCCTGGCTTTTCAGCCAGCCTTCGCAGCAGGCCTTGGCGAGGGCGCGCACACGCCCGATATAGGCCTGGCGCTCGGCCACGCTGATCACCCCCCTGGCATCCAGCAGATTGAAGCGATGGCTGGCCTTGATGCACTGGTCATAGGCGGGCAGAGCCAGATTCTGCGCCAGCAGCGCCTTGCATTCGGTCTCGGCATCTTCGAAATGACGCAGCAGCATCTCCGTTCCGGCATGTTCGAAATTATGGGCCGAATATTCCACTTCGGCCTGATGGAACACGTCGCGGTAGGTAACCCCCTGTCCATTGAAATCGAGATCGAAGACATTCTCGACGCCCTGGATATACATGGCCAGACGCTCAAGCCCATAGGTCAGCTCGGCCGCGACAGGGTTGCACTCGATCCCACCCACTTGCTGGAAATAGGTGAACTGGGTGACTTCCATGCCGTCGCACCAAACTTCCCAGCCCAGCCCCCAGGCCCCCAGCGTCGGGCTTTCCCAGTCGTCCTCGACGAAGCGGATATCGTGCTTCATGGGATCGATGCCCAGTTGCTTCAGACTTTCCAGATACAAGGCCTGGGTATTGGCCGGGCTTGGCTTTAAAATGACCTGGAACTGATAGTAATGCTGCAGCCGGTTGGGATTCTCGCCGTAACGCCCGTCGGCGGGGCGGCGCGAGGGCTGCACATAGGCCGCCTTCCAGGGTTTCTTGCCCAGGGCCCTCAGCGTCGTGGCGGGATGAAAGGTGCCCGCCCCCACTTCCATGTCATAGGGCTGCAGGATCACGCAGCCCTGCCCGGCCCAGAAGGCCTGAAGGGTCAGGATCAGATCCTGGAAGCTGGTTTTCTTGATGGACATGAAACCCTAAGGCGGGGGGTGAGCCGATGGGCGCCAAGCTACCCAAGGGGGGGGGCTTTGGTCAACCGGGATATGGACAGTCGGGGCGGCCGCAATTCTTGATGCGCCCCGGCACGCCATAGGTGCCGCAGGCCGGGCAGGCGGCCAGATCGTCCGCCTGGACGGTCGGGCTCTGGCTGGGGGATTGGGCTCTTTTCACGGCTTCCGCCATGCGCCCGGCCAGTTCCTCGCGCAATTTATTGCGCCGGTCAACCAGCTTGAAGCCGTACCAGGCGGCGGCAACCAGCAGAAGGAGAAATAAAACTTTCATCGGAGTCAGCATGGAAACATCTTGCACCGATGAGGCGGCAAGGCCAAGGCTTTATGAATCCATGGAGCTTGATCCTGGGGGGGGACAGGCTATACTACGAAAGTAGCAGATTGTAGCAAGGTTGTGCCATGGGTATGCCAGTCCGCATCGACAATGAGCTTTATGCGAACGCCAAGGCGAACGCCAAGGCGGAATGCCGCACCATTTCCGGACAGATCGAATTCTGGGCGAAAGTCGGAAAGGCAGCGCTGGACAATCCCGATCTGCCGGTAGATTTCGTACGCGATCTCTTGATCGCAAGGGCCGAAGAGCGGGAGCTGGCAACACCCTTCATTCCCGAGGGAAAGGCCAGAAAGCGTGGTTGAAATTCTGCAGACAAGCGGATTTCACCGTGCCTACAAGCGTCTGCATCCCAACCAAAAAGCCGCCGTCGATGATGCCGTGGCCGCCATCGCCGCCGACCCGTCTTTGGGAGAGGCGAAGAAGGGCGATCTGGCGGGTGTCTATGTTTATAAATTCCAATGCGTGGCCCAGCGCTTTCTGCTGGCCTACGAGTACGATCCTCTGACCCGTCTTCTTCTTCTCGTCGGAACGCACGAGAATTTTTATCGCGACCTCAAACGTTAAAATTAAGAGACCTCAAGCTTTCTTGCCCAATTCGCCGATCTTAAGGCAGAATGGTCTCCTCTTCCCCCTTGGTTAAGGAATAGCCCTTGTCCCCCCATCATCGATCTCGCGAACTGGTCGGCATTCTGGCCGACAGGACAAAATTCGAATCCGCCGTCGAGGCCCTGCTGAAAGCTGGCTTTGATCGCTCTGACCTGTCCGTTCTGGCCTCGCACAGCTCGCTCGAAGCGGCCCGCCCCGAAGGGGCTGACTGGCGCAAGCACCTGATCGGACTGGTCGGCGAAATGAAATATGAAGGCCCCCTGGTGGCAGCGGGACTGATCGCCCTGGCTGCCGGACCTGTGGGTGCCGCCCTGGCTGGCGTGGTGGCCGCAGGCGTTGGCGCCGCCGCCCTCAAGGAATTCTTCGACGACGTGACCGCCACCCCCAATTCCCGGGAATTTGAGCGCGCCCTCGAGGCGGGATCGGTCATTTTGTGGGTCTCGGTCCAAGACGATCTACGAGAAGGCCGGGCGCGGGCCATTCTTGAGGGGCAACAGGTTACCAATCTGCATCTGGTCGAGCGCAAAGAGGCCTGACATGGACGAGGGCGAAACCAGCCTGGACCGCGAATCCCTGCTCATGCATGCGCAGGGCAAGCCCGGAAAGCTGGAAATCTCCCCCACCAAACCCCTGAACACCCAGCGCGATCTGTCGCTGGCCTATTCGCCCGGCGTGGCCGCCCCTTGCCTGCGCATCGCGCGTGACCCCGACCTGGCCTATGACTACACGGCCAAGGGCAATCTGGTCGCCATCATCTCGAACGGCACGGCGGTGCTGGGCCTGGGCGATCTGGGGGCGCTGGCCGGAAAGCCGGTCATGGAAGGCAAGGCGGTGCTGTTCAAGCGCTTTGCCGACATCGACGGCATCGATCTTGAGGTCGATACAAGGGATATCGACGAATTCGTCAATTGCGTGCGCTATCTCGGCCCCACCTTCGGCGGCATCAATCTGGAAGACATCAAAGCCCCGGAATGCTTCGTCATCGAAAGCCGGTTGCGGGAATTGATGGATATTCCGGTCTTCCACGACGACCAGCACGGCACGGCCATCATCGCGGCGGCCGGTCTTTTGAACGCGCTGGACCTCACGGGGCGCGACATCAAGACCGTCAAGCTGGTGGTGAACGGGGCGGGTGCTGCCGGAATCGCCTGCCTGGAGCTGATCAAGGCGCTGGGCCTGCCCCATAACAACGCCCTTCTGTGCGACACCAAGGGCGTGGTCTATCAGGGCCGCACCGAGGGCATGAACCAATGGAAAAGCGCCCATGCCGTGCCCACCAAGGCCCGCACGCTGGAACAAGCCCTGGAGGGTGCCGACGTTTTTCTGGGCCTCTCGGTCAAGGGCTGCGTGACGCAGGCCATGGTCAAGGCCATGGCCCCCAAGCCCATTCTGTTCGCCATGGCCAATCCCGATCCCGAAATCACGCCCGAGGAGGCCCGGGCCGCCTGTCCCGACGCCATCATCGCCACCGGGCGCTCGGACTATCCCAACCAGATCAACAATGTCCTGGGCTTTCCCTACATCTTCCGAGGTGCTTTGGACGTGCGCGCCCGCACCATCAACGAGGACATGAAGATCGCGGCCGCCAAGGCCATCGCCGCCCTGGCCCGCGAGGACGTGCCCGACGAGGTGGACGCCGCCTATTCCGGGCGCAAGCTGCGCTTCGGCCCCGATTATATCATTCCGGTTCCCTTCGATCCGCGCCTGATCGCAGCGATTCCCGTGGCCGTGGCC
>PDZW01000014.1:0-346 GCA_002753155.1 Alphaproteobacteria bacterium WMHbin7 | reverse complement strand
GTGTGGCGCGCCGCCCCATCGTCGATCTGGCGGCCTATGTCAAAACCCTGTCGGCCAGGCTTGATCCCACCGCAGCGACCCTGGAAGCCATCGCGGAAAAAGTCCGGGCCAATCCCAAGCGCGTCGTCTTCGCCGAGGGCGAAGAAGAAAAAAGCATCCGCGCAGCCCTTGCCTTTTTGCATGCGGGCTACGGCACCCCCGTTCTGATCGGGCGCGAGGAGCGCGTTTCGGAAACCATCCGTCAGCTGGGCCTGCACGGCGCCGAAGAGCTGGAGATTCTGAACGCCCGTCTGTCGGATCGCAACGCCTTCTATGCTTCTTGCCTGTACGAGCGCATGCAGCGCCG
>PDZW01000046.1 GCA_002753155.1 Alphaproteobacteria bacterium WMHbin7 | reverse complement strand
TCGATCTGATCGCCCCCATCGCCATGGACGAGGGCCTGCGCTTCGCCATCCGCGAGGGTGGTCGCACGGTTGGCGCCGGCGTCGTCGCCAAGATTATCGAATAGTTGGAATGCTGCGTGGGCCCGGGGCATCCCCCGGGCCTTGCAGAGCGGTCCTAGGAGTGTAGCTCAACTGGTAGAGCACCGGTCTCCAAAACCGGGGGTTGGGGGTTCGAGCCCCTCCACTCCTGCCAACCGGACGGCGACCTGACAGCGTTGAGCCAAAGACGAAAAAGAGAATGACGAAGATCACCCCAGGCCAGTTTGTCCGTCAGGTCCGTCAGGAGGCCAGCAAGGTCTCTTGGCCGTCGCGTAGAGAGACGTCGATCTCGACCGCGATGGTGTTCGTGATGGTGTTTCTGACCGCGATCTTCTTCTTCGTGGTTGATTATTCGATCTCGCACATCGTGCGCTTGATCTTCGGTTTGGGAGCGTGACGGCCGTGGCAATGCGTTGGTACGTCATTCATGTCTATTCGGGCTTCGAAAAGAAGGTTGCCCAGTCCATCAAGGAACAGGCTGATCAGAAGGGCTTGGCCGCCCTGTTCGATCAGGTACTGGTGCCGGTCGAGGAAGTGGTCGAGGTGCGCCGGGGTTCCAAGGTGAATGCCGAGCGCAAGTTCTTCCCGGGCTATGTCTTGATCAAGATGGATCTGACCGACGAAGCCTGGCACATGGTGAAGAACACGCCGAAGGTGACCGGCTTCCTGGGTGGGCGCGGACGCCCCTCGCCCATCACGGACGCCGAGGCCGAGCGCATCATGAAGCAGGTTCAGGAGGGGATCGAGCGTCCCAAGCCCTCCATCAGTTTCGAGATTGGCGAGCAGGTTCGCGTCAGCGACGGCCCGTTCACCTCGTTCAACGGTTTCGTCGAGGAAGTGGACGAAGACAAGGCAAGGCTCAAGGTGGCCGTGTCGATCTTCGGTCGCTCGACCCCGGTGGAACTGGAATACTCCCAGGTCGAGAAGGTCTAGGAAAATCCCAAGCGGGAGGCGCGCCACGCCGTACCGCGCACACCCCGGACGCAAGTCCGATTTACTGAGGTGCTATCATGGCAAAGAAGGTTATTGGCTATATCAAACTGCAAATTCCGGCCGGCAAGGCCAATCCGTCGCCCCCCGTGGGTCCGGCATTGGGTCAGCGCGGCCTGAACATCATGGAGTTCTGCAAGTCGTTCAACGCCGCCACCCAGCAGCTTGAGCCCGGCATGCCCATTCCGGTGGTGATTACGGCCTTTTCCGACCGTACCTTCACCTTCATCACCAAGACGCCCCCCATCACCTACTTCCTGAAGAAGGCGGCGGGCATTCAGTCGGGCTCGAAGACCACGGGTCGCGGCGACAAGGTGGGCAAGGTGACGATGGCGCAGGTGCGCGAGATCGCCGGCAAGAAAATGCAGGACCTCAATTGTAACGACGTCGAGGCGGCCAGCCGCATGATCGTCGGTTCGGCCCGTTCGATGGGCCTGGATGTGGTGGAGTAAGCCAATGGCTGACGGAAAGCGCTTGAAAAAGGCCCTGACGGGCATTGATCGCAACGCCTTTTACAAGGTCGATCAGGCGATCAAGATGATCAAGGAACGGGCAACCGCCAAGTTCGACGAGACCTTGGAGATTTCGCTCAATCTGGGCATCGATCCCAGGCACGCCGACCAGATGGTGCGTGGCGTGGTCGATCTGCCCAACGGCACCGGCAAGACCGTGCGCGTGGCCGTGTTCGCCAAGGGTGCGAAGGCCGACGAAGCTGCCAAGGCAGGGGCCGACATCGTGGGTGCTGACGACCTGGCCGAAAAGGTGCAGGCCGGTCAGATGGATTTCGACCGCGTGATCGCAACACCCGACATGATGGGTCTGGTCGGCAAGCTGGGCAAGGTGCTGGGGCCGCGCGGCCTGATGCCCAATCCCAAGCTGGGCACCGTGACCATGAATGTGGGCGACGCCGTCAAGGCGGCCAAGGGCGGTCAGGTGCAGTTCCGCGCCGAAAAGGCGGGCATCGTGCATGCCGGCATCGGCAAGGCCAGCTTCACCGAGACGCAACTGGTCGAGAATGTGAAGTCCTTTGTGGACGCCATCAACAAGGCCAAGCCCCAGGGCGCCAAGGGCACGTATCTGAAGAAGATATCGCTGTCCTCGACCATGGGTCCCGGCCTCAAGCTGGATATTTCCAGCCTGAGCGGCGCCTAAGGCAAACCCTTTCCGCCAGACCGGCAGAAACCGGTTTGGCGGCGGAAGGAACGCCTTCGGGCGGGCCTTCCAAACCTGTCCGAGACTGTGGGTACACTCAATTCGGGGTGTTCAAAGGGTAACCGCCCGCATAGACAGAGGACACCCGACGTTCTCCTTGCAAGAGGAGTGCGGCTGGACTTCTGGGACAGGCGAACCGGGCCATGGGGCAAGGTCGCCCAGTGGCCCTCGTCAGAGGTGGAGGCAAGGGGAAACCCGAACCTCCAAAGTATAGCGGAGACAAACCCCGTGGACCGGAACCAAAAGAAGCAACTGGTCGAGCAACTGCACGGAGCCTTCGCCGAGACCGGTCTGGTCGTCGTGACCCATTATATGGGCCTCACGGTGGCCGAGATGACCGATCTTCGGCGCAAGATGAGTGCGGCTGGCGCCAGCTTCAAGGTGACTAAAAACCGGCTCACGCGTCTCGCCTTGAAGGACACGGCGTACGACCAGCTTTCCGATCTGTTCAAGGGTCCGACGGCAATTGCCTATTCGAAGGACCCCGTCGCAGCGGCCAAGATTGCGGTCGAGTACGCCAAAGCCAACGAGAAGCTGAAGATCCTGGGCGGTGCCCTCGGGACCAAGGTGCTGGGAGTCGAGGGCGTGAAAGCCCTGGCCACCCTGCCCTCTCTCGACGAACTGCGTGCCAAGATCGTCGGCATGGTGCAAACGCCCGCGACCCGTATCGCTGGCGTTCTCCAGGCCCCGGCGGGCCAGCTCGCCCGGGTTCTCAAGGCCAAGGCCGATCAAGGTGCAGCCGCTTAAGAGCCCATCTCGCAAACCCAGAACTCAAGCTGTAATAAGGAGTTAGTAACATGGCCGATCTTGGCAAACTGGTTGATGACCTTTCGGCGCTGACGGTTCTTGAAGCCGCCGAGCTGTCGAAGATGCTGGAAGAGAAGTGGGGCGTTTCTGCCGCCGCTCCGGTGGCCGTTGCCGCCGCTGCCGGTGGTGGCGCTGCCGCCGCTCCCGCTGAAGAGCAGACCGAATTCACCGTCGTCCTGGTCGAGGGCGGAGAGAAGAAGATCAATGTGATCAAGGAAGTCCGCGCCATCACCGGCCTTGGCCTCAAGGAAGCCAAGGATCTGGTCGAAGGCGCTCCCAAGGACGTCAAGGAAGGCGTTTCGAAGGACGAGGCCGCCAAGATCAAGAAGCAGTTGGAAGACGCCGGTGCGAAGGTTCAGGTCAAGTAAGACCTTTCTTTCGTGTTGGAGCCTACTTACTTCTAAACCCGGCGCCGGAGGGGGAAACCCCTTCGGCTTCCGGGCGTTTCCGCCCTTAAGTGCCCAGGCGGAAATGACAGTACGGGGGCGCTGGAACGACAGTTTGATGATAAGGAGCGGCAATGGCTAAGTCCTTCACGGGTCGCAAGCGGATTCGCAAAAGTTTTGGTCGGATTCCATCCATCGCGCCCATGCCGAACCTGATCGAGGTGCAGAAAAGCTCCTACGATCGCTTCTTGCAGATGGAAACGCCGCCTGAGAAGCGCGACGAGTCCGGTCTTCAGGAAGTCTTCAAATCGGTCTTCCCGATCAAGGATTTCTCCGAGCGCGGCACGCTTGAATTCGTGCGCTACGAATTGGAAGCGCCGAAATACGACGTCGACGAGTGCCAACAGCGCGGCATGACCTTCGCCGCCCCCTTGAAAGTGACGCTGCGCCTGGTGGTGTGGGACGTCGACGAGGAGACCGGCTCGCGCTCGATCCGCGACATCAAGGAGCAGGACGTCTATATGGGCGACATGCCGCTCATGACGGCCAACGGCACCTTCATCATCAACGGCACCGAGCGCGTCATCGTTTCGCAGATGCACCGCAGCCCCGGCGTCTTTTTCGATCACGACAAGGGCAAGACCCACTCCTCGGGCAAGTATCTGTTCGCCGCCCGCGTCATTCCCTATCGCGGCTCCTGGCTGGATTTCGAATTCGACGCCAAGGACATGGTTTACGTGCGCATCGACCGCAGGCGCAAGCTGCCCGTCACCACGCTGCTCTATGCGCTGGACAACGAGGAAACCGCCAAGCTGCGCCGCAAGAAGGCCGAGGATAGCCGTCCCTTCGACCATCTGCTGGCCAAGGGCATGTCACGCGAAGACATCCTGGGCTATTTCTACGGCACCGTCCTTTACAAGCGCGGCAAGAAGGGCTGGCGCACCGGTTTCGACCCCGAGCGCATGAAGGGCATGAAGCTGGCCCACGATCTGGTCGATGCCAAGTCGGGCAAGGTGGTGGCCGAGGCTGGCACCAAGATGACCTTGCGCGTCGGCAAGAAGCTGAAGGAATCCGGGCTTGACGATTATGTGGTCACGCATGAGGACATGATCGGCTTCTATTCCGCGCAGGATCTCATCAACGAATCGACCGGCGAGATCTATGTCGAAGCTGGCGACGAACTGACCGACGCGCTGCTGATCGAACTGGAAAAGGCAGGCGTCACCGAATTGCCGGTGCTGGCCATCGACCATGTCAATGTCGGCCCCTATATCCGCAACACCCTGGCGGTGGACAAGAACACCTGCCGCGAGGAAGCGCTGATCGACATCTACCGCGTCATGCGCCCGGGCGAGCCGCCCACGCTGGAAACCGCAGAAGCCCTGTTCCAGGGCCTGTTCTTCGATTCCGAGCGCTACGACCTGTCGGCCGTGGGCCGCGTCAAGCTGAATGCCCGCCTGGGCTTCTCGGGCCTGCCCGACACGCTGCGCGTTCTCAGGAAGGAAGACATCCTGGGCGTCATCAAGGTTCTGGTTGAACTGAAGGACGGCAAGGGCGAGATCGACGACATCGACAATCTCGGCAACCGCCGTGTGCGCTCGGTGGGCGAACTGATGGAAAACCAGTACCGCCTGGGCCTGTTGCGCATGGAGCGCGCCATCCGCGAGCGCATGAGCTCGGTCGATATCGACACCGTGATGCCGCACGATCTGATCAACGCCAAGCCCGCGGCGGCTGCGGTGCGCGAGTTCTTCGGCTCGTCGCAGCTCTCGCAGTTCATGGATCAGACCAATCCGCTCTCCGAGATCACCCACAAGCGCCGCCTGTCGGCCCTGGGGCCGGGAGGGCTGACGCGCGAGCGCGCCGGATTCGAAGTGCGCGACGTGCATCCCACCCATTACGGCCGCATCTGCCCGATTGAGACGCCGGAAGGCCCGAATATCGGCCTGATCAACTCGCTGGCCACCTTTGCCCGGGTCAATCAGTACGGCTTCATCGAAACCCCCTACCGCAAGGTGGTGAGCGGGCGCGTGACCGACGAGGTGATCTATCTCTCCGCCATGGAAGAGAGCAAATTCACCATCGCCCAGGCCAATGCCGCCATCGACGCCAAGGGCCACTTCACGGAAACCCTGGTCAGTTGCCGCCAGGGCGGCGACTTCCTGATGCTGCCGCCTTCGGAAATCACTCTGGCCGACGTCAGCCCCAAGCAGCTTGTTTCGGTGGCCGCCGCTCTCATTCCCTTCCTTGAGAACGACGACGCCAACCGCGCCCTCATGGGGTCGAACATGCAGCGTCAGGCCGTGCCGCTTCTGCGGGCCGAAGCGCCCCTGGTCGGCACCGGCATGGAAGAGGCCGTGGCCCGCGATTCAGGTGCCGCGATTGCCGCCAAGCGGGCGGGTGTCATCGATCAGGTGGATGCCACCCGTATCGTGATTCGCGCCACCGAGGAAACCAGCGCCTCGGCTTCGGGTGTGGACATCTACAATCTCTTGAAGTTCCAGCGCTCGAACCAGAACACCTGTATCACGCAAAAGCCCTTGGTGAAGGTGGGCGACATCGTCAATCTGGGCGATATCATCGCCGACGGCCCCTCGACCCAATTGGGCGAGTTGGCGCTGGGACGCAACGCCCTGGTCGCCTTCATGCCCTGGAACGGCTACAACTTCGAAGATTCGATCCTGATCAACGAGCGCATCGTCAGGGACGACGTCTTCACCTCGATCCATATCGAGGAGTTCGAGGTCATGGCCCGCGACACCAAGCTGGGCCAGGAAGAAATCACCCGCGACATTCCCAATGTCGGCGAGGATGCCTTAAAGAACCTCGACGAGGCGGGCATCGTCTATATCGGCGCCGATGTGAAGCCGGGCGACATTCTGGTGGGTAAGGTAACGCCCAAGGGCGAAAGCCCGATGACGCCGGAAGAAAAGCTGTTGCGCGCCATCTTCGGCGAAAAGGCCTCGGACGTTCGCGATACCTCGCTTCGCGTTCCCCCCGGCGTCAACGGCACCATCGTCGAAGTTCGCGTCTTCTCGCGCCGTGGCGTCGAGAAGGACGAGCGCGCTCTGGCCATCGAACGCTCCGACATCGAGCGTTTGGCCAAGGACCGCGACGACGAGCGCGCCATTCTGGAACGCAGCTTCCATGTCCGTCTGCGCGAGCTTCTGCTCAATCAGAAGGCGGGCGGCGGCTCGAAGCATGCCAAGCCCGGCACCCAGCTTGAAGAATCCGTGCTGGACGCCATGCCGCCCCATCAGTGGCGCCACATCACCGTGGCCGACGATGCGGCCATGGGCGAAGTGGAAGAACTGAAGCGCGCCTTCGACGACAGCATCGACAAGCTGCAGGCCCGTTTCGAAAACAAGGTCGAAAAGCTGCAGCGCGGCGACGAACTGCCCCCTGGCGTGATGAAGATGGTCAAGGTCTTCGTGGCGGTGAAGCGCAAGCTTCAGCCCGGCGACAAGATGGCCGGACGTCACGGCAACAAGGGTGTCATCTCGCGCATTCTGCCTTCCGAGGACATGCCGCATCTGGAAGACGGCACCCCGGTCGATCTGGTGCTGAACCCCCTGGGTGTGCCTTCGCGCATGAATGTGGGGCAGATTCTGGAAACCCATCTCGGCTGGGCCTGTTCGGGCCTGGGACGCGAGATCGGCCAACTGGTCGATCAGGTCAAGCGCGAGACGCAAAAGCCCGCATCCTTGCGCAACTGGCTTAAGGAAATGTACGGCGAAAAGGTCTTCAAGGCCGACATCGCCGCCCTTTCCGACGAAGAAGTGCTGGAACTGGCCGACAATTTGAGAAACGGCCTGCCCATCGCCTCGCCCGTTTTCGACGGGGCCAGGGAAAGCGACATCGTGACCATGCTGGAACGGGCGGGACTTTCCTCCTCGGGCCAGGTGACGCTGATCGATGGACGCACCGGCATTCCCTTCGACCGCAAGGTCACCGTTGGCTACATCTACATGCTGAAACTGCACCATTTGGTGGACGACAAGATCCACGCCCGCTCGATCGGCCCCTACTCGCTGGTCACCCAGCAGCCCTTGGGCGGCAAGGCGCAGTTCGGTGGTCAGCGCTTCGGCGAAATGGAGGTCTGGGCTCTCGAAGCCTATGGTGCCGCCTATACGCTGCAGGAAATGCTGACCGTCAAGTCGGACGACGTCTCGGGCCGTACCAAGGTCTACGAGGCCATCGTGCGCGGCGACGACAATTTCGAAGCCGGTATTCCGGAATCCTTCAACGTGCTGGTCAAGGAACTGCATTCTCTGGGGCTCAACGTCGAGCTTATCCAGAAAGAATTCTGATCCCTTAAGGCCAGGAACGGAGTCGACACATGAACGAGCTTATGAAGATTTTCGGCCAGGTCCGGGGCACGCAGAGCTTCGACCAGATGCAGATCTCGATCGCCAGCCCCGAGCGCATCCGCTCGTGGTCCTACGGCGAGATCAAGAAGCCGGAGACCATCAACTACCGCACCTTCAAGCCCGAGCGCGACGGCCTGTTCTGTGCCCGCATCTTCGGGCCGATCAAGGATTACGAATGCTTGTGCGGCAAGTACAAGCGTATGAAATATCGTGGCATCACCTGCGAGAAGTGCGGCGTCGAGGTCACCTTGGCCAAGGTGCGGCGCGAACGCATGGGCCATATCGAATTGGCCAGCCCGGTTGCCCATATCTGGTTCTTGAAGTCGCTGCCGTCGCGCATCGGCCTTTTGGTCGATATGCCGCTGAAAGACCTCGAGCGCGTTCTGTATTTCGAAAACTATGTCGTGGTCGAGCCGGGCCTTACGCCCCTGAAGATGTTCGAGCTGCTGACGGAAGAGCAGTACCAGAAGGCGCAGGAGGAATACGGCGACGACGCCTTCCAGGCGGGAATCGGCGCCGAGGCCCTCAAGATCATTCTGTGCGCGCTCGACCTTGAGCAGGAAAAGGAAAAGGTCCGCGTCGATCTGCGCGAGACCGCCAGCGAGGCCAAGCGCAAGAAGCTGGTCAAGCGTTTGAAGCTGATCGAAGCCTTCCTTGAGTCTGGTTCCAAGCCGGAATGGATGATTCTGGAAGTGATTCCGGTCATTCCGCCCGAACTGCGCCCCCTGGTTCCGCTGGACGGCGGCCGTTTCGCCACCTCGGACTTGAACGACCTGTACCGTCGCGTCATCAACCGCAACAACCGCTTGAAGCGCCTGATCGAGCTTCGGGCTCCCGACATCATCGTGCGCAACGAAAAGCGCATGCTGCAGGAAGCCGTCGATGCCCTCTTCGACAACGGCAGGCGCGGCCGCGCCATCACGGGCGCCAACAAGCGCCCCTTGAAGTCGCTGGCCGACATGCTGAAGGGCAAGCAGGGCCGCTTCCGCCAGAACCTTCTGGGCAAGCGCGTCGATTATTCCGGTCGTTCGGTCATCGTGGTCGGGCCTGAGCTGAAACTGCATCAGTGCGGCCTGCCCAAGAAGATGGCGCTCGAACTCTTCAAGCCCTTCGTCTATTCCAGACTTGAACGCTATGGCCTGGCCACCACCATCAAGGCGGCCAAGCGCATGGTGGAGAAGGAACGTCCCGAAGTGTGGGATATCCTGGAAGAGGTCATCCGCGAGCATCCCGTCATGCTCAACCGCGCTCCCACTTTGCACCGTCTGGGCATTCAGGCCTTCGAGCCGGTGCTGATCGAGGGCAAGGCCATTCAGCTTCATCCCCTGGTCTGCACCGCCTTCAACGCCGACTTCGACGGCGACCAGATGGCCGTTCACGTGCCGCTCTCGCTGGAAGCCCAGTTGGAAGCCCGCGTGCTGATGATGAGCACGAACAACATCCTTTCGCCCGCCAACGGCAAGCCGATCATCGTGCCCAGCCAGGATATCGTTCTGGGAATCTACTACATCACGCACGAGATTCCGGGCGAGAAGGGCGAAGGCATGGTCTTCTCCAATATCGGCGAGATTCAGCATGCGCTGGATGCCAAGGCCGTGACCCTGCACGCCAAGGTCAGGTCGCGCTACAAGGATGTGGACAGCGAAGGCAAGCCGATCACCACCATCGTCACCACGACGCCGGGGCGCATGCTGCTTTCCGAAATCCTGCCCCGCAATCCCAACGTGCCCTTCAGCCTGATCAACCGCCTGTTGACCAAGAAGGACATCCAGAACGTCATCGACATCGTCTATCGCCATTGCGGCCAGAAGGAGACGGTGATCTTCGCCGATCGCCTGATGGCTCTGGGCTACCGACATGCCTGCACCGCCGGTATTTCCTTCGGCAAGGACGACATGGTGGTGCCCGCCACCAAGACCAAGCTGGTGAGCGACACCGAGGACCGGGTCAAGGAATTCGAGCAGCAGTACCAGGACGGCCTGATCACCCAGGGTGAAAAGTACAACAAGGTGGTCGATGCCTGGTCGCACTGCACGGAAAAGGTGGCCGAGGAGATGATGAAGGAAATCTCCAAGGTCGAGCCGGGCAAGCCCATCAACTCGATCTACATGATGGCCCATTCTGGTGCCCGCGGTTCTGCGGCCCAGATGAAGCAGTTGGCTGGCATGCGCGGCCTGATGGCCAAGCCCTCGGGCGAGATCATCGAGACGCCCATCATCTCGAACTTCAAAGAGGGCCTGTCGGTTCTCGAATACTTCAACTCGACCCATGGCGCCCGCAAGGGACTGGCCGATACGGCGCTGAAAACCGCCAATTCGGGCTATCTCACGCGCCGTCTGGTCGACGTGGCACAGGATGCCATCATCACCGAGCCCGATTGCGGCACCACCGAAGGCTTCACGGTTTCCGCCGTGGTCGAGGGTGGCGAAGTGATCGCCAGCCTGGGCGAGCGTATTCTGGGCCGTTCGGCCTCGATGGACATCGTTCATCCGGTGTCCGGCGAGGTTCTTGCCGCCGCCGCCACCATGATCGACGAGGAAGCCGTCGAGAAGATCGAGGAATCGGGCCTGGAGATTATCGGCATCCGCTCGGTTCTGACCTGCAAGAGCAAGACCGGCATTTGCGCTGCCTGCTATGGCCGCGATCTGGCCAGGGGTACCAAGGTGAATGCGGGCGAGGCCGTGGGCGTAATTGCCGCCCAGTCGATCGGCGAGCCCGGCACCCAGCTTACCATGCGAACCTTCCACATCGGCGGCGCCGCCCAGCGCGGCGCCGAGGCTTCGGCCATCGACACCAATTTCGATGCCAAGGCCACCTTCACCAACCTGAACGTCGTCAAGAACTCGTCGGGCCTGCCGATCGTGATGAGCCGCAACTGCGAACTCATCTTGTTGGATGCCACGTCGGGCCGCGAACGCGCCCGCCACCGGGTTACCTACGGCGCCAGAATCCTGGTCGAGCCGGACTCCATGGTCACCAAGGGCACCAAGATCCTGGAATGGGATCCCTACACCCTGCCGATTCTGACCGAGCGCGCGGGCATCGTGCATTATGAAGACTTGGTCGAAGGGCTTTCGATGCGCGAAGTGCTGGACGAAGCCACCGGCATCGCCAGCAAGGTCATCGTCGATTGGAAGCAGCAGACCAAGGGCAACGACCTTAAGCCCCGCATCGTGCTGAAGGACGCCAAGGGCCATGTCATCAAGCTGCCCAACGGCACCGAAGCCCGCTATTACATGTCGGTCGATACCATTCTTTCGGTCGACAACGGCCAGGAAGTGTTCGCGGGCGACGCCATTGCCAAGCTGCCGCGCGAAGGCTCGAAGACCAGGGACATCACGGGCGGTCTGCCCCGCGTGGCCGAACTGTTCGAAGCAAGAAAGCCCAAGGATTACGCCATCGTGGCGGAAATCGAGGGCCGCGTGGAATTCGGCAAGGACTACAAGTCCAAGCGCCGCATCCTGATCGTTCCCGACGATGGCGAGACGGTCGAGCTTCTGGTTCCCAAGGGCAAGCACATCACCGTGCAGGAAGGCGACTATGTGCGCCGCGGCGATGCGCTGACCGACGGCAACCCGGTGCCGCACGACATTCTGCGCGTGCTGGGCGTGGAAGCCCTGGCCGCCTATCTCATCAACGAGATTCAGGAGGTCTATCGCCTGCAGGGCGTTAAGATCAACGACAAGCATATCGAAGTGATCGTGCGCCAGATGTTGCAGAAGATCGAAATCACCGATCCGGGCGACACCACCATGCTGACCGGCGAGCAGGTCGACCGCACCGATTACGCGGTCGAGAATGCCAAGACTCTGGCCGAAGGCGGGCGTCCGGCCAAGGGCATGCCGGTTCTTCAAGGCATCACCAAGGCCAGCTTGCAGACGCATTCCTTCATCTCGGCGGCCTCGTTCCAGGAGACCACCCGCGTTCTGACCGAGGCAGCCGTCTCGGGCAAGATCGACGATCTGGTGGGCTTGAAGGAAAACGTCATCGTCGGTCGCCTGATCCCAGCCGGTACGGGATCGGTCATGAACCGGATTCGCGAAATCGCCGCCAAGCGCGACCGCGAGATGTCCGGAACGGCGCCGGAAGCCCTGCCCCCCGCGGCAGAATAGGCTTCCCATGCCTTAACCATCGGCCCCCGGGTTGCGTTTTCCAGCGCATCCGGGGGCCTTTTCATGTCAGCCAGGGAATTCTTCAGCCATGCATGCCTATCGCTCCCATTCTTGCGGCCAGTTGCGCGCTACTGACTCTGGCCAGGAAGTCCGCCTGTCCGGCTGGGTGCATAAAAAGCGCGATCATGGCAATCTGCTCTTTGTCGATCTGCGCGATCATTACGGATTGACCCAGTGCGTGGCCGACACATCGGCCCCGGTTTTCAAGACGCTGGAGGGCCTGAAGCCCGAATGCGTTGTCACCATCACCGGCAAAGTGGTCAAGCGCTCGGCCGAGACGGTGAATCCCAAGCTGCCCACCGGCGAGATCGAAGTGGTGGTCGGCCAGATCGAGGTGCAGTCCACGGCCGACACGCTGCCCATCACGGTGGCGGGCGAGCAGGAATATCCCGAAGACATGCGTCTGAAATACCGCTTCTTGGATCTTCGGCGCGAGGGCGTGCATGCCAACATGATGCTGCGCAGCCAGGTGATCTCCTCCTTGCGCAGGCGCATGATCGATCAGGGCTTCAACGAGTTCCAAACGCCGATCCTGACCGCCTCAAGCCCTGAGGGTGCCCGCGACTATCTGGTGCCCTCGCGCATCCATCCCGGCAAGTTCTACGCCCTTCCCCAAGCCCCTCAGCAGTTCAAGCAGTTGCTGATGGTGGCGGGCTTCGACCGCTATTTCCAGATAGCCCCTTGTTTCCGCGACGAGGACGGCAGGGCCGACCGCAGCCCCGGCGAATTCTACCAGCTCGATTTCGAGATGAGCTTTGTTACGCAAGAAGATGTGTTTGCCGCCATCGAACCGGTGCTGGCCGGGGTGTTCGAGGAATTCGGAGGCGGACGGGGTGTCACCAAGCCCCCCTTCCCCCATATCGCCTTCGACGAAGCCATGCTGAAATATGGCTCGGACAAGCCGGACCTGCGCAACCCCCTCCTGATCAGCGACGTCACCGAAGCCTTCAAGGGATCGAACTTCGGCATCTTCGCCCGCGCCATCGAGCAGGGCTCAGTGGTGCGCGCCATTCCCGCTCCCGGGGCTGGCGCCAGGCCACGCAGCTTCTTCGACAAGCTGAACGACTGGGCAAAAGAGAATGGCGCGGCGGGGCTGGGCTATATCGTCTATGAGGCCGAAGGCGCCAAGGGCCCGATTGCCAAGAATCTCGATGCCGAACGGCAGGAAAGCATCAAGTCGCTGGCGGGCGTATCTGCGGGCGATGCCGTCTTCTTCGTCTGCGACAAGCCGCTTCCCGCCGCCAAATTCGCAGGCTTGGTGCGCACCAAGCTGTGCGCCGATCTCGAACTCTTGGAGCAGGGCGCTTTCAAATTCTGCTGGATCGTCGATTTCCCCATGTATGAGCTGAACGAGGATACGGGCCTGATCGAATTCAGCCACAACCCCTTCTCGATGCCCCAGGGCGGCATGGAGGCGTTGTTGAACCAGGACCCGCTGACCATCAAGGCCTTCCAATACGACATCGTCTGCAACGGCGTGGAATTGTCCTCGGGCGCCATTCGCAACCATCGCCCCGACATCATGCTGAAGGCCTTTGAGATCGCGGGCTATCCGGCAGACGAGGTCGAGCGGCGCTTTGGCGGCATGCTGAATGCCTTTCGCTTTGGCGCCCCCCCGCATGGCGGCTCGGCGCCGGGCATCGACCGTATCGTCATGCTGCTGGCCGACGAGCCCAATATCCGCGAGGTCATTCTGTTCCCCATGAACCAGCAGGCCCAGGACCTTCTGATGCAGGCTCCCGCCGAAATCGACGAGAAGCGCCTGAAGGAGCTGCATATCAAGTTGGACCTGCCCAAGAAGGCGATTAAGAGCTAGAATTCACAACTTTCGCGCAAGACAGGGGGGGGGGGGATCGGGCGTTGCCTAAGGAAAACCGACGCATCGTCTTTACGCCCAGCGAAGTGCATCGCGCCCTGCTGGAATATACGGCCAAGCACAATCGTCCGATTGCGGATGGAGACGTCGATTCCCTTCTGTTCGATCCCAGCGAAGATCCGGCGCTGGTCTTGATGCTTCACCGTAAGGACGGACAGATTGAGCATCACAGCTTCCGTCTGGCCGAACTGGGTGCCGCCATCATCACCTTTTGCCGCAGCCACAAGGTTCCCCTGCCCCACAAAGGCAAGAAATCGCTGATCAAGGTCGAGGATTCGGTCGGCATCGCGCTCGGCCACGAATGGGAAATTCCCTGAGCCTTCTTATGGTTGGGGAATGCATCTTCTTCGCTTTCTGCTCTTCAACTTTGGCTCCTCGACGTTTCATGTGGAATAGCATTCTCTCGAGTTTCTAAGCAAATCGTCATGCCCGGCCTTGTGCCGGGCATCCACGTCTTGCCGATTGATATACCTGATGGAAAATCGTGGATGGCCGGATCAAGTCCGGCCATGACGGATCGGGAAGCCGGTAGAATTCCACGTCTAGCGTCGATGAGCTTCAACTTTTGAAAATTGCTTGTTCCGTGCTATTGTCTTACCATTCTCTTATCGATCGGAGAAAGGTAATGCCTCCCAAGGACACGGCCAAACTTTCAAGCAAGTTCCAGATTTCCATCCCGAAATCTGTCAGGGCGACGCGACACTGGCAGGCGGGACAGGTCTTCGCTTTCGTCCCCAAGGGAGAGGGTATGCTGCTGATGCCGGTCCCAAAGCGCGAAGAGCTTTCCGGTTTGGCGCGTGAGGCCAGATCGAAAGATTATCGTGATCGAACTGATCGCGTCTGATGCGGCTTGTCGACACTTCCGCCTGGATCGAGTGGCTGACCGGCTCTCTCATCGGAGATGCCGTGACCGCCGAATTGCCGGAACCAGACCAATGGCTGGTGCCGACCATCGTGCAACTTGAACTTTCCAAGTGGCTGACAAGGGAAGTGGGAGAAGCCAAATCCGATCAGGTGATCGCCTTCACGGAAACCTGCCTTGTTGCCGATCTTGATACCGCCACCGCCTTGTCAGCGGCGGAATTATGCGTCCGATACAGATTGTCGACAGCCGATGCCATTGTCTATGCCACCGCCCTGGCCCATGGCGCCGACCTCCTGACGTGCGACCGGCATTTTGAGAAATTGCCCAACGTCCGGCTTATTCCCAAGACGGAAAACTAGCAGGCTGCTGAAAAACCCCGCCTCATCCTTCGAGACAGCCGCTGCGCGGCTTCCTCAGCGACTGTCTTGGAAGTCAAGCGCTTTGCCATGGTTGTTTATCCCTGATGATGGCATTGAGGATGGTTAACAGCTTTCTAGCAACGGCGATGATGGCGA
>PDZW01000045.1 GCA_002753155.1 Alphaproteobacteria bacterium WMHbin7 | reverse complement strand
CATGGCCGCAAAGTGGCGTCGCGAGGGGCTGCCAAACTCTCGAACTGCGGGGCCTGCCATCAGATTCAAGGCCAGACCCAGACCAATCGGTGGCGCTGGTGGTGCTGGGGCCGGTGCAGATGCAGGTGCAGGTGCAGGTGCAGGTGCCGGAGCAGGTGCCGGAGCCGGAGCCGGAGCGGGTGGCGGCGCCGGTGGTGCAGGCGGCACGGGTGCGGGTGCCGGTGGTACCGGTGCCGGAGCGGCAGGTGGCGCCGGAGCAGCCGGTGGCGCGGGAACGGGTGCAGCTGGTGCTGCGGGTGCCGCCGGAGCAGCCGGGGCAGCGGGTGCCGCAGGAGCGGCCGGTGGGGCTGCGGGAGCAGCTGGGACTGGTGCCGCTGGTGCTGCCGGAACGGCTGGTGCGGCTGGAGCAGCCGGTGCCGCTGGTGCAGCAGGAACGGCTGGTGCCACAGGTGCAGCGGGTGCCACAGGTGCCGCTGGTGCCACAGGTGCTGCGGGTGCGCCTGGTGCGGCAGGCGTTGCTGGTGTAGCGGGTGCCGCTGGAGGTGCTGGAGCGGGCGCAGGAGCGGCCGGTGGCGCTGCCGGTGCTGCCGGAGCGGCTGGCGGTGCGGCGGGAGGCGTTGCAGGCCTCTGACCGGCCATCGCGTCAAACAGATACCCGGCATGGGGTTGCCCCCTGCCGGGTATTTTTGTGCCTGGAACGGGCTAAGCAGCGTTGCGGTTCTTCGACGTTTGACGTGGAATTGCAGAAGAGCCTGAAATTCGCAAAACAAGCCGTCATGCCCGGCCTTGTGCCGGGCATCCACGCCTTGTGGACATAATATCTTTGTTGGCACAGCGTGGATGGCCGGGTCAAGCCCGGCCAAGACGAGGGTTAATTGTGCTGGATTCCACTTCAAACCTCGAAGAGCCGTAAAGATCGTCCCAGGGATGAAAATGCTGGGTATGAGGCGGACAAAAAAAACCCGGCAGGATTGCTCCGTGCCGGGCGCTTCGTCGAGTTCGGGGAGGGAACGGAACGAAAGCTTAAGAGAGAAGGGGCGTAAGGCTAGAAGCGCCCCCGATTGGTCTGGGTCTGGCCTTGAATCTGATGGCAGGCCCCGCAGTTCGAGAGTTTGGCAGCCCCTCGCGACGCCACTTTGCGGCCATGCTCGCGCACGAACCAGTTGGTCTCGGTGATCTTCAAGGGACCGGTGCCGCGCCCGCCCGAGTAGTTCACCAGATAGTTGGTGATCTGCTGATTGAGCTGCTGGCTGATGCTGGCATCCTCGCCGAAATGGTTCTTAAGATTGCCCATGATCTCCCGCCACGACCCTTCGGGCAAAGAGCTGGGGGCATAGGCCATGTGGCAAGAGCCGCACTCCTTGACGGTAGCGGGGTCGCTGGCCTGGGAGATCACGCCCGAACCGCCGCCGCCGCCAAACTTGCCCCCGCCCGAGGCGCGAGCCGAGCCCAGATCGGAAAGCAGGGGAGCCGCATAGAGGGCGCCAGCCACCAGCCCCAGCAGGGCCAGGGCCTTGGCGCGATTGCGCTTGGGCTTGTCAAGGGTCGGGGCCGTCTTGGGCTCATGCTGATCCATGGATGTCCTCACAATTTGAATGGCAGGGTCGAGAATGCCAAAGGCAAGATGAATGGCGTATGAACCATGAAACAGGGCGCAAAATTCTTCCCTGTTGACCTGCCCTTCGGCTTTTGGCACTGAGGCTGTATGCGAAGCCCCTTGAAGAAGACCACACTGATGTTAGGCCTTCAAGGCCTTCGGGCTCCGGTCGCTCTGGTCGGATGCGCCGAGCTCGAGCCTCTGATCCAATCCGTCCTTTGGGGCTGGCCGATCGAACGGCTGGCCTTGGGCCAGGCCAGTGCCGCCCCTGGAATCACCATCCGGAAAGATCGGCAGGGCTACCGGCGCATCTCGGCCTGGAGCGACGGCAAGATCTTTTTCCCCCAGCCGGTGGATGCGGTCTGCGATTTCCTGGTCGATCTGGTCAGGGCCTATATCCAAGACAATCCCCCTTTGCTCTGCCTGCATTGTGCGGCGGTAAAGACCGGGGCGGGGCTGGTGGTTTTCCCCTCCACCTACGCCGCGGGCAAGAGCACGCTGGCCATGCATATGGCGGCAGGCGGGGCTGAATTATTCGCAGACGATGTCATGCCGCTGCGCAAGGAAGACGGTTTTGGCATCGCCCCGGGCATTCTGCCGCGCTTGCGCCTTCCTTTGCCCGAGGAAACCGGGCGGGTGCTGGCGGGCTTTTTGAAGGAGCGCGCAGCCGCCTTCAGTCCCAGCTTTGCCTATTACGCCATGAAGGGGGGCGAGTTGGCAGCGCATGGCGAGGCCGCCCCCATCGCCGCCCTGGTGCTTTTGGAGCGCAAGCCGGGACTTGCCGCGCGGATCGAGGAGGTGGGGACGGCGGAAATGCTGAAAAGCACCATCTTGCGCAATTTCTCGAAAACTGTGCCGGGAATCGAGGTGCTGGACCGGCTGAATGTGCTGGTCAGTACAGCCAGACGCTATCGCCTGACCTATGCCACCTCTGAGCAGGCGGTGGATTGCCTGAAAAGCCTGTTCCCCTTTGCATCCGAGAGCCGAAAATGAGCCCCCTTGACCCCGAAGCCTTATACCAGCGCGCCCCCGGCGTGGAATTTCGCGAAACCGAGGGCGAAGTCTTCCTGGTGGGGCTTGATGGGGAATCGCTGTTTCACCTCAATCTGGTGGGCTCGGCCTTGTGGCGCCTGCTGGAGGAACCCATCTCGGCCCATGAGGCCGCCGAGATCTTGGGCGAGGCCTTCGCGGGCGTTAAGCCAAGCCGCATCAAGGCAGATACCCTGGCCCTGTTCAAACAGCTTCAAAAGCGCGGCCTGATCGTCAGGGAGGGGTAGTAATGGTGATTTGATGCTGAAAGAATCAAGAGTATATTGTGATCACAAGGTGCTTGACGGCGGGATTACGGTGAAGTCCGCTGGCTGGCGCTTGGTTATATCGGGCACAGGCTGCATGTCCTGATCTTCACCCAACGCGGCCATGCCGTTCGCGTCATCTCGCTTCGCAAGGCCAATCTGCGGGAAAAAAGAGACTATGACCAAGCCCAAACCTAAGCCCCCCGGCATTTCCCAGGAAGATTGGGACGCTGTTGATAGCCCGCCGGTCGGCAAGCGCATGATCATGCGGATGAAGCCTGCCAAGCGCGGGCGTGGCCCGCAGAAGGCACCCACCAAGGAACATATCTCCGTTCGCCTGGACAGCGATCTGGTGGCCCATTTCAGGGCGATCGGACCGGGTTGGCAGACGCGCCTGAACGCCCTTCTGCGCAAGGCCGCTGGGCTTTGACGCCCTAGACCCAGGCGGGTTTGGCCGGTCACAAGAATCCAAGCTGAAGTCTTAGCGCTTGTTCAATGGCCAGCATGTCGGCAGGGGTCAGGCTGCCGATTTTTTCCTTCAGGCGCAGCTTGGCGACGGTGGCGATTTGATCGGCCATTGCTTTGCGGCTTTCGCCCTTCAAGGTGATGTAGGCTTCGCACGGATAAAGACGCGACGTGTTGCTGGTGATCGGCACCACCTGAACGCGGTTAAGTGCCGCGTTGGAAGAATCGTTGCTGATGATGACGGCCGGTCGCGTTTTTTGGATTTCGCCGCCCAACGAGGGATCGAACGACACCCACCAAACATTACCGCGTTTCATGCGCCGCGTCGTGGGCTGTGGCTTCGGCCCATTCCATCGCCTCGTCTTCACGGGCCTTGTCGTTCGCCATGTCGCGATAGACCGCCGCCAAGTCCTGGGGCAGCACGTGCGGACGGGCCAGATTTTCCAGGAAATGGCCAATACGTCTCCGACCGACCGATCGTTGCAGGCCAGCGTAGAAATCGTCGGAAACAGAGATCGTCAGCTTCTTCATGGTTTACGTATTCTATACGTAATGACGGGTGGGGGCAATCGCGCTCTGGCGGGTGCCGGGTCGGTCGGGGCCCCGCTTGTTCCCGACCCCGCCCGGGCTCCCTTTGCCTCACGACACCGTGATCTTGGGGGCGGTGCGTTGGCCCTTGCCGCTTTGGATCAGGCCCACCTTGTCCCAGATGCGCTTGGCGATGGCGCGGTAGGCCTCGGCATGCGGGCTTTCCGGCTTCGAGACCACGATGGGCTGGCCGCCGTCCGAGGTTTCGCGGATTTCGATATCGAGCGGCACTTCGCCCAGGAAATCGCAGCCCAGCCGGGCCGCTTCCGACTTGGCGCCGCCATGGCCGAAGATATGCGCCTCGTGTCCGCAACTGGGGCACATGTAATAGCTCATATTCTCAATCAGCCCCAGCACCGGCACTTCGACCTTGCGGAACATGTTAAGGCCGCGCCTGGCGTCCAATAGGGCGATGTCCTGGGGTGTGGACACGATCACGGCGCCGGTCAGCGGCACTTTCTGGCTGATGGTCAGTTGGGTGTCGCCGGTGCCGGGCGGCATGTCGATCAGCATGACATCCAGTTCACCCCAGTCCACGTCGCGCAGCATCTGCTCCAAGGCTCCCATCACCATGGGGCCGCGCCAGATCACCGGCGCGTCCTCAGGCACCAGAAAGCCCATCGACATGGCGGTCAGGCCATGATTGTGCAAGGGCAGGATGGATTGGCCGTCCGGGGACATCTCGGGCTGGCCCTCGATCCCCAGCATGCGCGGCATCGAGGGGCCGTAGATGTCGGCGTCGAATACGCCCACCTTGAGGCCCATGCCGACCAAAGCCAGGGCCAGATTGACCGTGGTGGTCGATTTGCCCACACCGCCCTTGCCCGAGGCCACGGCGATCACCGCCTTCACATGGGGAATCAACGGCTTCTCTCCGCCAGGGGCACCGTGGGCATGGCCGTGCCCGTGCCCGTGGTCATGCCCATGCCCGTGGTCATGCCCGCCGCCGTTCTTGCCCTTCTTGCGTTCCGCCGTCAGCACCGCCTGCACGGTCAGCACGCCCGAAAGCGCGTGGACGGCCTTTTCGGCCTCTATCCGTACCGGTTCCAGGGCTTTTGCTCTGGCCGGATCGATTTCAATGGCAAAGGCGACATGCCCATCCTTGATGGAAATCCCCGAAATCATGCCCAGGCTGACCAGATCGGAGCCCTTCTCGGGGTCCTTGACGTTCTTAAGGGCCGCCAGCAGCGCTTCCTGGGTGACGATGGACATGCTTGAAACCTCCCGCAACTTGCCGATATAGGAATAACCCGGTCAGCGACGTTGCTAGGACCGGGTAGGTGTCATATAAGGCGCTAATGATATTTTGCAAAGACGCAATCGGCAAAAAGGACCTTCTCTTATGGCGATGAATTCCGGAGGCGGCGGCCCGTGGGGCGGCGGAAGCGGCAGCGGTGGCGGCGGCGGCGGCGGTGGTGGTCCTTGGGGCGGTGGCGGCGGAAATGGCCCAAGCTGGGGCGGCGGCGGCAATCCCTGGGGTCGCGGCAAGGGGCCCGACATCGACGATCTGGTCAAAAAGGGCCAGGAGAGGCTGCGCAGTCTGTTCTCGAACGGCGCCAAGGGTGGCTTCGTCCTGATCGCCATCGTCTTTTTCGGCTGGCTGGCGACGGGGCTTTACCGGGTGCAGCCCGACGAGCAGGGCGCCGTGGTCGTCTTCGGCAAATGGACCGACACCACTCAGCCCGGCCTGCACTATAACTGGCCGGCTCCCATCGGGCATGTCTACAAGCCCAAGGTGACGCGTTCGAACCGGGCCGAGATCGGTTTCCGTTCGGCCGGCGACAACCGGGCGTCCCGGCCCGGCACTTCGAACCGCGATGTCAACGAGGAAAGCCTGATGCTGACCGGCGATGAGAATATCGTCGACATCGATTTCATCGTGCTGTGGAAGATCAAGGATGCCGGGCAGTTCCTGTTCAAGGTGCGCGATCCCCAGGGCACCGTGAAGGTGGCCGCCGAAAGTGCCATGCGCGACGTGATCGGCAAGACTCCCATTCAGATGGCGCTGACCGAAGGCCGCAAGCTGATCGAGCAGCAGACCCTGACCCTGCTGCAGCAGATGCTGGATACCTACGAAACCGGCGTCGAGATTCTGGAAGTGCAGATGCAAAAGGCCGATCCGCCCGCCCAGGTGGTGGACGCCTTCAACGACGTGCAGCGCGCCAAGGCCGACCGCGAGCGCTTGAGCAACGAGGCCGAGGCTTACAGAAACGACATCATCCCCAAGGCCCGAGGCGAGGCTGAAAAGCTGATCCAGGAATCACAGGCCTATAAGGAGCAGGTGGTCAATATCGCGGAAGGCGAGGCCAAGCGCTTCATCGCCGTCCACACCTCCTATGCCAAGGCCCCCGATGTCATCTCGCGCCGCTTCTATTACGAGACCATCGAGCAGGTTCTGAAAGGAACGCATAAAGTGATCATCGATCCCCAGGCGGCCAAATCCGGTGTGCTGCCCTATATGCCGCTGTCCGAGCTTCGGCCCAAAAGCGAGAATGGATCGGGGGTGAAGCCATGAACCGCTCATTCGGTTTTGCCGGCATCGGCCTGCTGGTTCTGGCCATCCTGGCCTGGGATTCGCTGTTCGTCATCGAGCAGCAGGAACAGGCCATCATCCGCCAATTGGGCGCACCTCAGCGGGTTATCCGCGAGCCCGGCCTGAAAATGAAACTGCCCTTCTTCCAAGATGTGGTGATCTACGATATTCGCCTGCTCGACATGGATCCTCCGGTCGAACAGGTGATTCTGGCCGACCAGAAGCGCCTTGATGTCGATACCTACACGCGCTATCGCATCAGCGATCCGTTGAAGTTCTTCCAGGCCCTGGGCACGGAAGATGCGGCCCGCTCGCAGTTGCGCCAGATCGTCAGTTCGTCGCTGCGCCGGGTGCTGGGCAATATCACCATGTCGAGCCTGCTTTCGGCCGAACGTACCCAGATCATGAGCGACATCCAGACCCAGGCCAACGAGAATGCCCAGCGCTTCGGCATCGAGATCACAGACGTGCGCATCAAGCGGGCCGATCTGCCCGAGGAAACCAGCCAGGCTATCTATGAGCGCATGAAGTCGGAACGCGAACGCGAAGCCCGCGAGAATCGTGCCCAGGGCACCGAACGCGCCCAGCAGATTCGTTCTCGGGCCGAGCGCGAGCGCACGGTCATTCTGGCCGAAAGCCAGAAGATGGCGCAGATCGCCAAGGGTCAGGGCGATGCCGAGGCCAATCGTCTTTATGCCGAGGCCTATGGTCGCGATCCGCAGTTCTTCGCCTTCTACCGGGCCATGCAAGCCTACCGCACCGCCATCGGCGACAAGGACACCACGCTGATCCTTTCGCCCGACAGCGAGTTCTTCAAATATCTGCTGGGGCCGGGTGCGGCGGGGCGCGCACGTTGACCTAATTTTGCCATGATTGCCCTTTAGGTCAAAGCTACCGGGCATCGATCAAGGATAAGGACCATTATGAACAAGGTATTCGGGACACTGGCCGTTCTGCTTTTGGGATCGTGGGCGGTTGCCGCTGCGGCACGGGAAGCTCCCACCAGCTTTGCCGATCTGGCGGAAGCCCTGTCGCCCGCCGTGGTCAATGTCTCGACCACTCAGACCGTTGCCGCCAAGGGCGGGCCGGAAATGCCCCAATTCCCCCCAGGCTCGCCTTTCGAAGAATTCTTCAAGGATTTCCTGGAACGTCAGCGTCCCGACGGCGGCAAGCAGCACCGGGCCACATCGCTGGGCTCGGGCTTCATCATCGATGCCGAAGGTCTGGTGGTGACCAACAATCATGTGATCGCCGACGCCGACGAGGTGAATGTGATCTTGCACGACAATCAGACTCTGAAGGCCGAGGTGGTGGGCAGGGACGCCAAGACCGATCTGGCCCTGTTGCGCATCAAGCCCAGCAAGCCCTTGGTTGCAGTCAAGTTCGGCAATTCCGACGAATCGCGCGTGGGCGACTGGATCATCGCCATCGGTAATCCCTTTGGTCTGGGCGGCACCGTCACGGCGGGCATCATCTCGGCTCGCCAGCGCGACATCAATGCCGGACCCTATGACGATTTTCTGCAGACCGACGCCGCCATCAATCGCGGCAATTCGGGCGGTCCCATGTTCAACATGAAGGGCGAGGTGATCGGTGTGAACACCGCCATCTATTCGCCTTCCGGCGGTTCCGTCGGCATCGGTTTTGCCGTGCCCTCCTCGTTGGCCAAGACGGTGATCGAGGATTTGAAGAAGTTCGGACGCACCAAGCGCGGCTGGCTGGGTGTGCATATCCAGTCCGTTACCGACGAGATCGCCGACAATCTGGGCATCAAGGACAAGGAGAACCGGGGCGCTCTGGTGGCTAGCGTAACCCCCAAGGGTCCGGCCGAGAAGGCGGGCATCAAGGGCGGCGACGTCATCGTTTCGTTCGATGGCAAGCGCGTGGGCGAAATGCGCCGTCTGCCCCGTATCGTGGCCGAAACCCCGGTGGGCAAGGCGGTTGATGTGGTGGTGCTGCGCCAGGGCAAGACGGTCAATCTGAAGGCGACCGTAGCCGAGTTGGAGGAAGAGGAATCGCAAGCCGCCAAGCAGGGCAAGGGCAAGAGCCAGCCCCCTGTGGTGGCCGCCAGCAAGCCGGTGCCGGGATTGGGGCTTTCCGTTTCGCCTCCGACGCCCGAGGTGCGCCAGAAATTCGATCTGGCCGACGACACGAAGGGTCTTGTGGTTACCGGGGCCCTGCCCAATGGGCCCGCTGCCGAAAAGGGCATCAAGCCGGGTTCGGTCATTCTGGAAGCCGGTCAGTCTGCGGTCGGTCAGCCAGCCGATCTGATCAAGAAGGTTGAGGACGCCAAGGCGGCCAGCGCCAAGACGTTGCTGCTGCTGATCGACGGCCCCAACGGGCCGGGCTATGTGGTGCTGAAGCTGGGCAAGTAGTCGGCCCGGAAACACCGCACCGGCTAGAGCGGGTCGTTTGAAATCGAAGCCGTTAAACGGCTTCGATTGAAAACGTGAATCCGCTCTATCGATTTGTTTTGAGCGGACGATTCACGTTTAACTCAGAGTCACCCGTGTGACTCGGAGTTAAACGATCGTGCGCTAGGCATGCGGGGCGCGGGGAGGGGCAGTATGGCGGACAACGAGGCGCAGGCGCTGGATGCCTGGCAGCTTGACCCGGCATCGGCGGACCGGTCGCCCTACAAACCCGTCTCTCTGCCCGACCTGGGCGGTCCTGTGGGCTGCGATCTCCTGCTGGTGAGTGCCGCTTCCTGGGCGGCGGAGGTGGCGAGCGAGTTGCGCCGCCTGGGCGGGCACCGGGTGATCCTGGCCGTCACGGGGGCCCAGGCTCTGGAGAGCTGCGCACGCGACGCTTTTCAATTGATCGTGCTGGACGAGGAAGTGGAAGACGTTCCCGCTCTCGATCTCGCCTGGCAGATCAGGAAAATCCCCGGCCAGGTCCAACCGGTGAGCCTGATCCTTCTGGTGAAGGAGTTGCCTGCTCCCGATCTCACCCACGCCTATGGCCGGGTCGACATACGGATTCTTCTCTCAGGTCCTCCCCGCGCTGAGCGGCTGCAAAGAAGCTTTCGCCTGCTTGCCGGTGAGATACTGGCCTGGGGAAGATAGCGCAGGATCGTTTTATATCAGTTTGCAGAATGGATGACCTCACCGCAGGCCGGGCGCTTTGTGACACGGATTAAAAGGTGAATCGGCAGCTCAAAACAAATTGGCAGAGCGGATTCACGCCAGAATCGAAGCCTTCTATCGGCTTCGATTTCAGACGACCCGCTCTAGGCGGGGAGAGTTCTGCGGATCAGTCAAACAGACTTGAGACCGAGCGATCTTCCGAGATGCGCTGAATCGATTCCGCCATCAAGGGGGCGATGGTGAGCTGGCGGATGTTGGGCGAGCCCTTCACGGCTTCGGTGGCCGGAATGCTGTCGGTGGTGATGAGGTGCTTTAGGGGCGAGTTCGAGACGCGTTCGACCGCACTGCCCGACAAAACGCCATGGGTGACATAGGCTGAAACCGAGGCAGCACCCGCAGCCATCAAGGCTACGGCGGCGTTGCACAACGTCCCTGCCGAATCGACGATATCGTCGATCATGATGCAGGTGCGGTTCTCGACTTCGCCGATGATGTTCATCACTTCTGAAACGCCGGCACGTTCGCGCCGCTTGTCGATGATGGCCAGATCGGCCCCGATGCGGGCCGCCAGGGCGCGGGCGCGCACCACGCCGCCCACGTCGGGCGATACGATCATCACATCCTCGCCGCCAAAGCGTTCACGCACATCGTTGACGAAGACCGGAGCGGCGAACAGATTGTCCAGCGGAATGTCAAAGAAGCCTTGAATCTGCCCGGAATGCAGATCGACCGTGACCACGCGATCCGCACCCGCCGCCGTGATCAGATTGGCCACCATCTTGGCCGAAATGGGCGAGCGGGGGCCGGTCTTGCGATCCTGGCGGGCATAGCCGAAATAGGGCATGACGGCCGTGATGCGCCTAGCCGAGCCGCGCTTCAGAGCATCCATGGTGATCAGCAATTCCATCAGATGGTCGTTGGCCGGAAAGCAGGTCGATTGCACCACGAACACATCCTCGCCGCGCACATTCTCCAGCACCTCGACATGAATTTCCATGTCGTTGAAACGCTTGATGGTGGCTTTGGTGAGTGGCTGGCCCAGATAGGCCGAAATGGCTTCGGCCAGCGGACGGTTGCTGTTGCAGGCGAGCAGCTTCATGGACTGGTACTTCCCCGGCGGCTTGCCCACATTCTGGGCTAGGTCGATTTAACATTACCGTCATGGCCTGTAAACCTTTTCGCCTTGGCGCACGAACTGGCTGGGGGCGAGACTTTTCCCTCTTGACCCGGCAGGTCAAACAACCCATTGGTGAGTCATGTTGATTCTTGGTGCCCGCGATCCGGCTTACCGGGAGATTACGTCCCAGGCGGACTATCTGGGTCGTCGCCGCTTTCTGCACCTGGCCGCCGGAGTCGCCTTTACCCCGGCGGCAGGGGGCCGATTCGGGCTTTCTGAGCCCCAGACGTCCAAAAATGACGCCACCAGTTACAATAATTTCCTGGAACTGGGCGAAAGCAAGGAAGCGCCTGGCGAGAACGCGCATCGCTTCAATCCCAAGCCTTGGACGGTCGAACTGGGCGGCGAGGTGGACAAGCCAGCCCGTTTCGATCTCGATGACTTGCTGAAGGCCTTTCCGCTGGAAGAGCGCGTCTATCGCTGCGTTGCGTTGAGGCTTGGTCAATGGTGATTCCCTGGATTGGTTTTCCTCTGGCGGCCCTTCTGAAGCGGGCAGGGCCTACCAGCCGGGGAAAATATGTCGAATTCATCACCCTGCACGATCCGGCGCGTCTGCCTGGACAGCGCAATCCCCTCTATCCCTGGCCCTACCGCGAGGGGTTGCGCATCGACGAAGCCATGCATCCCCTAACGTTGCTGGCCGTCGGCATGTATGGCGAGACGCAGATTCCCCCCCAGAACGGGGCTCCCATCCGGCTGGTGGTTCCCTGGAAATACGGATTCAAGAGCATCAAATCCATCGTCTCGATCCGGCTGGTGGAGGCCCAACCAAAAACCACCTGGGGCATGATGCAACCCGGCGAGTATGGCTTTTATTCCAATGTCAATCCCGAGGTGGATCATCCGCGCTGGAGCCAAAAGCGCGAGCGGCGCATCGGCGAATTCAGAAAGCGCGAAACCCTGATGTTCAACGGCTATGCCGACCAGGTGGCGCATCTGTATGCCTTGCAGGATCTGAGAAAGGATTACTGAGTGTCTGTCCGCAAGGCCGCCTGGGGGCTTGCCCTGGTCCCGCTACTCTGGCTGGCGGGCAAGGCTTGGTTTTTCGGGCTGGGGGCCAATCCCATCGAGGCGGTGATCCGTTTCCAAGGCGATTGGGCTCTACGCTTTCTGGTTCTTACTTTGTGCGTAACACCCCTGCTGCGCTGGTATCCCAGACTGGCGCCAGCCAGACGCACGCTGGGGCTGCTCGCCTTCTTCTTCGCCCTGTCGCATCTGCTGCTCTATGTGGGCATCGACAAGTTCTTCGCTTGGGACGAATTGTGGCGCGATATCGTGAAGCGGCGTTATATCACCATCGGCATGCTGGTCTTCCTGATGCTGATCCCCCTGGCGGTGACCTCGACCAATGGCTGGGTCAAGCGCCTGGGCTTTGTCGCCTGGAAGCGCCTGCACCGGCTGGTCTGGCCCATCGCCTTCCTGGCCTGCCTGCATTTCGCCCTGATGATCAAGTTCTACGCCTACGGCGAACCTATGCTCTATACGGGGATTTTCCTGATTCTGGCGGGCTTGAGGTTTCATAGGCGGGCTTAACCCTTGTCCCCCCTCTCAGCGCGGGGGATAATGCCCCGAACTTCACGGGAATTTGATATTCATGCGTGGGCCTTTGCCAGCCTTCCTTCTTGCCCTTCTGCTTTCGGCCTGCGCTCAGACCGCAACGCTGCAAGGCGAAGCCGCCAAATCGAGTGAAGCCGCGGCTGTGGGCAATAAGGCGCCAGCGGTCACGGCCGCCTTTCCGGCGCTGGAGGCCGAGGCGGTTCTGTCCAAGGGTTTTCAGGCCATCTTCGACTTCTCGCTCGACCTGATCGAGCCTTCTTCTTTCGCCCTGGAAGGGATGAGGGGACTGGGCGCCATCGATCCCAATCTGGTGGCCCTGCTCGAAAAAGACCGGTTTCAGGTCCGGCTGGGTGCCGAGACGGTTTTTTCGGCGCCGCTTCCTTCATCCCAGGATGCCAGGGCCTGGGCGCGTCTGGCCATCGAGGGGGTGATCGCCGCCAGGTCCAAGTCGGACCCTTTGCGCGGCACCGAGGCCGAGGCTGTCTATCAGGCCATCTTCGATGCCGCGCTGACTCGCTTCGACCTGCATTCGCGTTATGCGGGGGCCGAAGAGACCAAGCGGCTCAAGGCCCTGCGCGAAGGCCAGGGGGTGGATGGCGCTGTCTTGCCTGCGACCGTTGGAATGGCGCTGAGCGATCAGTTGGCGATGATTCAGATCGTGGGCTTCAATAGCCGCACGGCGGAAGCTTTCGAGACAAAACTCAAGGAAGCTCAGATGCTGTACGGACGTCAGTGGAAGGGGCTGATTCTCGATCTGCGCGGCAATCCTGGGGGGCTTTTGGATCAGGCCGTGCGCTCGGCCGACCTGCTGCTGGGCCCGGGGCGAATCGTCGCCACCCGGGGCAGGCATCCCCAATCCAGCCACAATCACGATGCCACTGACGGCGAATTCGCCCAAGGTGTTCCCATCGTGGTGCTGGTCGATGGGCGCACCGCCTCGGGCGGCGAAATCCTGGCCGCCGCCCTTCAGGACCGGGGCCGGGCCGTGGTGGTGGGAACGACGACCTTCGGCAAGGGCTTGGTGCAGACCGTGATCGATCTGCCCAACGGTGGCGAAATCGATTTGTCCTGGTCGCGTTTTCATGCGCCTTCGGGCTACGCCCTGCAGGGATTGGGGGTTCTGCCCAATATCTGCACCTCCAGCGGCACTGCTGGCCGGGGCCTAAGCGGCCTGGTTTCCGGAGAGGCGAGTCTGGCCAACGCCTTTGCCCAATGGCGAACCGTCGGTACCGGCAATCTTGCCGCCCGCAGAACGCTGCGCGCCCAGTGTCCGGCCGAGGACGGGGCCTCGGAAGCTGAAGAGGTGGCGCGACGCCTGCTGGCGGATCGGGCCTTGTTTACCAAGGCATTAGCGCCCACGGGAGCGGTGGCGGGCTTAAAGCCTTGACATTTTCCTGCGCATCAGTATGGTCGCGCGCCTGACGTTCATCCGGAGCCCATTGCCATGGCCAAGCCATCTACCGTGCTTATCAAGCTGGTCAGCACCGCCGATACCGGTTACTTCTACGTGACCAAGAAGAACCCGCGCAAGACCACGGAGAAGATGGAGTTCCGCAAGTACGATCCGGTGGTGCGCAAGCACGTCGCCTTCAAGGAAACCAAGATCAAGTAATCAGCCGCATTTTTGGCTGCAAACGGGCGTCCGCGGCCAGGCTGCGGGCGCCCGTTGCGTCTTGGCTCCAGAGTGGGTTCTAGAGCGGGTCGCCAGAATCGAAGCCGTTAAACGGCTTCGATTGAAAGACGTGAACCCGCTCTACCAATTTATTTTAGTGAAGGATTCACGTTTAACTCCGTGTCTCCGGGGTGACTCGGAGTTAAACGATCCTGCGCTAGGATGGACACCATCTTTCTTGCACATAAAAAGCGGGCCGGAGAAATCCGGCCCGTTGAGTTTAGAGAGGGGAAGAGAGGAAGAGTTCAGAACGGATCGAAGAGCCCACCCCGAAACGGTGAGGAAAGAAGAAGCGTCATCAATGAGAGCGGTACGGCTAGCGCAAACGCTTTCCAAGCTGTTGACATCCTTCCCTCCTTTGCCGCCGGGCGGCTCTTCCGGCATGATCGCCGTAAAGCAACTCTGCCAGAATTGAACATGGGAAGCCGTGACGGACGTCACAAGGGGGCGAAAATCTGTTTTTCCCCGAATCAAGGGGAATTCTAGGGTCAAGACTCATGAACCTCTCGAGACGCGTCCCTTAGATCCCAAAAAAGCCAAGGTGATTTTTCTGCCTGACCCCAGTCCACGGTCCCGGTGGCAACGGGCCAGCCAAATGTTTTCCGACAAGCTCGGCTGCCCAAGCGCTGTTCTGGCGCAAAAATCCCCAACGTCGCGGCCAAAGCGTTAATGCGTTTTGGCCCTAAGGGAATAGAGGGGGGCGGAACGAGGACTCACTCGCCCCGGACCTCGATCACCATATCTTCCAGGGCCTCGATGTTGAGGACTTGAAGCGAATCCTTCTCGCGCTTGACGATGCCTTCGCGGGCCAACTCGTTCAAGACGCGGGCCACCGTTTCGCGGGTGGTGCTGACGCGGCTGGCTATATCGCTGTGAACCGGAATGGGCGACAGCGTGGCGTGGTTGGCATCGTTCTTCGCGGCAGCCCTTGCCAGACGCAACAATTCGGCGTGTACGCGATTATTGGCCCCCAGCGTCGACAAATCCATGATGCGCTCGGTCGAGCGGCGCACGATGCGTGACAGACTTTGCAAAATGAACAGGGTCGATTCAGGGTGCGCATGAATGAGGCGAATAAAGACGTCGGGCGACATGGTCGCCACCACCGTGTCCTCAAGTGCCATGACACTGGCCGAGCGCGGCTCGCCGTCCAAAGCCGCCAGTTCGCCGAAATGCCCTCCGGCACTGACATCCCCCAGCGTGACTTCACGCCCGGAAAGCGAATAATTGACGATGCGGACTTTTCCGGAGACGACGAAGAAAACATCCCGTGCATCGCTGTCACGGTCGATGATCTGTTCTTCTGCCCGGTAGCGCTTCCAGGAGCAGGCGCGCTCCGCGTTTTCGCGTTCCTCGCGCGAAAACCCCGACAGCAGGCGAATGCCCTCAAGACTCTGCTTTATATCCTTGCTCACCCGATCCCCCCAATTCACCCATCAGCCCGATCCCCCAGGCCGCTATCAGGCCATAAGTAGCACGACTCGGGAGAAGAAAACCAGATACTAGAGCGCTAAACATTGAGTCACGCCATGACGGGGCGTTAAGCATGAAAAGATTGTAAAAATAGCCAAGTAGGTCGGATTCGCGTCAGAATCGTAACTGACCTGCCCCCAGAAAATTGGCCCACGGATGGCTGGATAACTCTAATTTATCTCTCGCTGGCCGCTTCATCCTCTTTGGGCAGCAGTGACGGAAGACATTTCCAAATTCACGTATACGGGGCTGATCAGGGAACTTGACCTGCAAAGTACAATAGCTTGGCGGCTCTGCGGGAACAGGTCACGGAGAAGGCCGCCAATGAGGGCGCATTTCAGGCCAAGAGGATTGAGGAGCTACGTGGGGAACTCCGGGAAGTAGAGGGCCGTCTAGGGCGACTTTATGAGGCCATAGAACAGGGAGCGATAGCGCTCGATGGCGATTTGAAGGGTCGGATTTCCTCCCTGAAGCAACGCAAGGAAGAGGTGATGCGCCTGATCGCCATGGCAGGACGGCGCAAGATCGACCCCAGCCGCCTGTTGTCCCAGGATCGTCTTGACCGTTTTGCCTCGGCAATCAGGGACTGCCTTCACAATGGCCCTCCGGCCTTCCGCAAGGCCTATCTGAGGCTCTTCCTATGCCGGGTGGAGGTAGACTGCCCTTCAGGGGTCATTCGACTCACAGGGCCAAAACAGGCCCTTGAGACAGGGCTTGCTCATCTGGACGAAATCACGGGCGAGGAAGTGCCCAGTTTTGTTCGGGAGTGGCGTCCCCAACGGGGTGGCAGAGCTATGCATCTATACATCTGATTTATAATGATATTATATCTGTTGTCCGCCACTGATCGTGACAGAATCGGGACAGTTCGAAGGGATGGTTATCGGGACGGGTAAGCTCTGATTCCGGCGAATCGGTGTGACCTGAGCGAAGAATGCGGCGGCACGAAAAAATGAGGAACTCTGGAATGCCACCGCAACAGCCCTCGTCCTCTGTATTGTCTTCGGAAATCGCTTTTCAGGAAACAGTGCTTCAGTAAAGAGTATTGTTTTCAGCGACCTACGCCCA
>PDZW01000044.1 GCA_002753155.1 Alphaproteobacteria bacterium WMHbin7 | reverse complement strand
GCTCAAGCTGGGAACGAAGGATATCTCCCGGACTGAAAGCGCGGCCCCTCTGCTGTCCAGCCGGGGCTAAAGGATCGTTGTCGGCATAAATCAGGCTCATGGCGTCACCACAGGTAAAGATTACGTTATCTCGACGCATAAACCCGCGAAAAGCGAGAGTCAAGCAGAATAATCCTAATGGAGACAAAAATCAGCATGCGGCAACCGAGGGTGGTTGTGGGAAATGAAAGCGCGAAAGGATGCCTGGGGAGAAAGGGGGGAAGGTCAACACGCGAGGCCGGGTATCAAGCACCTCGCCGGACAGCCCTACTTGAACACCACCGTCTTGATGCCGTTCATGAGAACGCGATGTTCGACGTGATAGCCGACGGCCCTGGCCAGCACGCGGCTTTCGATATCGCGTCCGATGGCGATCAGGGCTTCGGGTGTCATGGCGTGATCGACCCGCTCCACCTCCTGCTCGATGATCGGCCCCTCGTCGAGATCGTCCGTCACATAATGCGCCGTGGCGCCGATGATTTTGACTCCCCTGGCATGAGCCTGGTGATAAGGCTTGGCCCCCTTGAAGCCGGGCAGGAAGGAATGATGGATGTTGATGCAACGTCCCTGGAGAGCCTGGCACATGGCGGGCGATAGAATCTGCATATAGCGCGCCAGCACGACCAGATCGATTTTCAGCCGCTCCGTCATTTCCAATATTTGTGCTTCCTGCGCTGCTCTGGTGGCTTTGTCGACCGGCAGGAAGTGAAAGGGAATGCCGTGCCATTCCACCAGCCGTTCAAGGTCGCGATGGTTGGAGACTACGGCCGGGATATCCATGCGCAACTGGCCGGTGCGATAGCGGTACAGAAGGTCGTTGAGACAGTGATCGAACCTTGAGACCAGCAAAAGCACCCGGGGTTTTCCTTCTGCCTCATGAATTCGCCAATCCATGGCGAAGTTTTCGGCCACGGTCTTAAAGCCTTGCTCGATCGTTGCAATCTCGGGCATGCCGGGAGGTTCATGAAACACCGTGCGCATGAAAAAGCGCTGTGTCGTCGGATCGCCGAAATGCGACGACTCCTCGATGAAGGCGCCATGACCTGACAGAATGCCCGAAACACCGGCAACGATCCCCACCGTGTCCGGGCAGGAGATGGTGAGAATGTAACGCCTGGGCTTTGCTGCGGCGCTTGCGGTCATCGGCGGATCAGTCCGTCTGGCCGCGTGGATAGACGATCACCGACAGCAGGCGGATGGGCAGCTTGTGCAGCTCCTCCGGCCCGTGCGGCGCGTCGGCGTCGAAAAACAGGGAATCCCCGGCCTTCATGGGATAAAGCTTGGCGCCATGGCGATAGGTCATCTCGCCCTCAAGAAGATAAATGAATTCCTGGCCTGAATGCTGGAAGACAGGAAAGACATCGGATTTTTCGCTCAAAGTAACCAGATAGGGTTCCAGCACGATGTCCTTGTTGCCGATACTGTGGCCCAGAAGCTGGTACTGATGACCTGAGCGCGTTCCCCGGCGCTCGATGGCCAGCCCCTGCCCCGCCGCAACATAGGTGGCGTCGCGGCTTTCCTCGAATTTGCGAAAGAAGGCGGTGACCGGCACATTCAAGGCGCGCGACAGGCCCTGCAACGTGCCCAGCGAAGGCGAGGTCATGCCGTTCTCGATCTTGGAGAGCATGCCCGCCGACAGATCGGCCTGACGCGCCAGATCGACCACGGTCATGTTCAGCTTAATCCGAAACTCACGAACCTGACGCCCGATCGAGGCTTCAAGCGAGTTCTCGCGCGCCCCTTCAAGCGCATGGGGATTCTGGTCGAGAATCGTCGAGCCTGATTTATCCGTGCGGGCCTTGTCTGTCATGAGTCCCTTTCAAAATGGCAGAGCAAATTGTCGGCCAGTCTGGCGCAAAAAATTAGGTCGAAGGCGGGGTTCCCACTGGCACAAAAGCTGCTGCTTCCTGCTGGGCGGGTACAGGCGGGACAGTAGGCTGCTTTGGCGCCGCTGCATCCCAGGCGATATCGAAAACGGCCACGGGCTCCTTGAAGCCCTTCAGCATGACTTCGCCCAGGGGGGTAAAGAAATCCTCGCGCCCCCGACTGAGATCAACCACCGACTTCGAGCAGAGAATCTGGCCAGACTTGGCCTGAGCGCAAACGCGGGCCGCCAGCTGAACCGTGGCGCCGAACAGGTCGTTTTCCTCGACGATGGGTTCGCCTGAATTAAGGCCGATGCGCACCTGAAGCGGAATCGGCGGGTTGGTTGCGTTGAACGAGGCGATGGCGCGCTGAATGTCGATGCAGGTCTGAACTGCCGAAGGTGCGGTGGGGCAACTGGCCATGATGCCGTCGCCGGTGTGCTTGATCTCCGTTCCGGCATGTTCGGAAAGGGCCGTGCGCACAATGGCGTTGTGGCGCCGCACGATTTCCTGAGCGGCGATGTCGCCCTTTTCCTGGGTCATATCGGTCGATCCGACCATGTCGGTGAAAAAGATGGTCATGATGGACTGCTGGGTGCCTGGCTTCATCTGCGGCTTGTCCCAGGATTCCAGGGCGGCGGGCAAAGCCATGAAAGGCATGGGCTCTCCGGCCATGAAGCGGTTCATGGCCTCGCGTCCCAGCTCCGCCATTTGCTTGTAGCGGGCCTCGACGAAATAGCTTTCATATTTTTCGGCAAAGGCCTGGGCCAGATCGGGCTTGGTGCCGATCAGTTCGACCGAATCCTTCAAGATCATCCGCTTGTCTGCATCTCCCAGCCCCGCCTTGGCGGCAACGACTTCGCAGGCTCCGGCCAAAGCCAGGTCGACGGCAAATTTGGTATAGGCGTCCAGTTGCGGGCGAACGGTCTTGATGGCGGCGATGGCGCCCCCCAGGAACCGCATGACCGTCATGCGGTGACGCTCGAAATCCGGGGCCTCGCCGTCCTCGTCGGGCTGTCTGGTTTCTTCCTCGACCTCCTCTTCCTCATCATGGTGCTCCACCTCTTGAAAGGCGGGCTCCTCTTGGGGATCGGGCGCCTCCAGCGTCGCTGGAAAAGAGGGGGTTTCCTCCTCGTCATCCGTGGCTGTTTTTTTGCCAAACCAGCTAAGGCGCCACCAGGGCGCCTTCTCTTCGATCTCCTCACCAAATTCGTTGACGGGCGAGACCGTATAGGCGGACGAAAACGATTCCTTTTCCTTGAAGTCGAAATCGAACCCGTGGTCATGCTCGGGTTCCGGCTCGGGCTCCGGCTCGGGACGTGGCTTGCGCCGCGGTTTCGCCCGGGCAACCGGTGCGGGTCTTGACGGAGACGAGGTGCGGGTTAGGGTAATCACCAGCGACGTCAACATCGGCAGGGCAATCACAACGACGCCGAGAAGAAAGACAATGAAGACGACATTCTTGGCATTGGCGCCGGACCCGATGCCGACGCGGGCCATGTAGCCCATGGCCATCGAGGTGGCAAGGGCTAGAAGAATGCCAAAGCCCAGGCTGAAGATGGTGATAACGATGATGCGCCAGGCAATGAACAGACCAGAAAAGGAACCGGCCTGACTTGCGCCCCGGCCGCTTTGCTCGGACTGGGCGAAGGGGTCGCCGCTATAGCCGGAATCACCGTCCCCCTGCTGCTGGCGGGAGCGGGATGCCTTGTGGCCTACGAAAATGACAGATTCCTCGGTTTTGTTGAAGTCCGGGTAAAAGACCTCCTTGACGACCTTGACGCCGCCCACTTCGCCGCGGCGATCCAGATCGCGCCCCTCGGCTACGGCGCTGTCGCGCTCATTGCTGCGATAACGGGCATGCAACTGCCATCCACGTCCTTCCAGGACGTAGATCTCGTAGGTGGTTTCCGTTCGCGCCTCACGCTTTGCCATCGGCCAACCCAGGTGCCCGGATTTCGGGCGCCTCCCGCCTTTGCTGATTTTGAACGATGCCGTTGTTATCGCGGCCTTGCCCGTAAGTATAAAGAAAGAAATTAAAAAAGTCCTGCTCGGCGGGCGGGCTGAGCAGGACCTTCAAACGGTGGATCAAGGCAGGACGTAAGAACTCAGGCCTTGATGCCGAAGCTCTTGAACTTCTTGTTGAACTTGGCAAGCTGGCCGCCGGAATCAAGCAGGCGGTGGACACCCGTCCAGGCGGGATGCGACTTGGGATCGATATCGAGCCGCATCGTGTCGCCGGCCTTGCCCCAGGTCGAACGAGTGGTGAACTCGGACCCGTCGGTCATAATGACCTTGATCTCGTGATAGTCGGGATGGATGTCGCTTTTCATGGCACTGTCCTTCAGAAATCGAGGCGGCCTTATAGCGGATCGCTCCATCCAGCGCAAGGCCCGGCTTGATTTGCGGGCAAAGAACCCCGACTGTGGTTCCAACTGAAAGGGTAAAAAGATGAGTTTGGACTGCCTGGACGGCATCAAGGTGCTGGACCTCTCCCAGTATATTCCTGGCCCCTTCGCCACCCGCCAATTGGCGGATATGGGAGCGCGCGTGGTCAAGATCGAGCCGCCCCAGGGCGATCCCATGCAGGGCTTCGGCGCCCCCGACGAAGACGGAATATCAATATATTACAAAGTGATAAATGCAGGAAAGGCGGTGGTGCGGCTGGATCTGAAGGCGCAAGACGGGCAGGAAGCGTTCAAAAAACTGGTGGCCGGGGCTGACGTGCTTTTGGAAAGTTTCCGCCCGGGAACGCTCGAGCGCCTAGGCTTCGGGCCGGAGCGCTTGCGCGAGCTTAATCCCGGCTTGATCCATTGTGCGCTTTCGGGATTTGGCCAGACCGGTCCCTACCGCCTGCGGGCCGGACATGATCTGACCTATGTCGCTCTGGCCGGAGCCCTGGCCGCCCAGGGTACGGCGGAAAAGCCGGTGGTGGCCGATCCCCCCCTGGCTGATCATGCCGGGGCACTGCAAGCCGTGAGCGCCATTCTGGCAGCACTGATCCGGCGCCAGCGCACGGGGCAAGGGGCTTTTCTGGATGTCAGCCTGTACGAATCCGCCATGTCCTGGACTTATCTGGAACTGTCAGCCTCCCAGCGCCCCCAGGGAGGAACGGCTCGGGAAGGCGGGCTGATCAACGGAGGGGCGGCCTATTATAGAATCTACCGCTGCAAGGATGGTCGGTTCGCGGCCCTGGGTGCGTTGGAACCCAAATTCTGGCAGGCCTTTTGCGAAGCAGCCGGACATGGGGAACTGGCAGGGCGTCATGGCGACCCCTTTCCACAGACGGCCTTGATTGCAGCGATGGAAGCCCTGTTTTCAAGCCGCAGCCTGGACGCGTGGCAAAGCCTGCTGGCAAAGGTCGATTGCTGTTTTGAGGCCGTTCTGACGCCAGGCGAGGCGCTGGACCATCCCCACCTGGCCGCCCGTGGGCTTTCCGACAAAGGCCCCGGCTGGGCAGATTTGCGCCTGCCGCTACTTCTCGACCAGATGACGGCCGGTGCTAGAAAGCCACTCGAATACAAGTCGGTACAGGATCTGATGGCGGATTGGGATTGACCCTGAGAGGGGTTTCCTGCTATTTTGTCAGGTAGAAGGTTATCGGACGCGCTGCCTGGCGGGCGTCCCAGCCTCGGGCTCGGCCCATGATGGGCGGGTTCAACCTGTGTCATGTTGCTTTCAGGAGGATATGACGATGACGACGACCGCCCTTACTCCGTCTTTTTCGGCCCTGCCCGTTCCCGCCGAGGACGGCTTCAAACGCTATCTCATGGATATCCGCCGCTTTCCGGTGCTTAGCGCCGAGGAGGAACTGCGGCTTGCCCGCAAATTCGCCGAAGAGGGCGATATCAAGGCCGCCCATCAATTGGTGACCAGCCACTTGCGGCTGGTGGCCAAGATCGCCTTCGGCTTTCGCAATTATGGCCTGCCGGTGGCCGATCTGATCGCCGAGGGCAATATCGGCCTGATGCGGGCCGTCAAGAAATTCGAGCCCGAGCGCGGCTTTCGACTTGCCACCTACGCCATGTGGTGGATCAAGGCCTCGATCACGGAATATGTCCTGCAGTCCTGGTCTTTGGTCAAGATCGGCACGGCGGCGGCTCAGAAAAAACTGTTTTTCAACCTGCGGCGCATGAAGGAAGCGCTGGGCGTTTCGGAGATGGCCGAACTGGAACCGGCCCATGCCGCCAGCATCGCCAAGACGCTCGATGTCTCGCCAGCCGAAGTTGTCACCATGAATCGACGCCTTTTCGGGCGCGATAGCTCGCTCAATCAGCCGGTCAGGTCCGAATCCGCTATCGAGCGTCAGGATCTTCTGGCGGATGAGGGAACGGATGTCGAAACGCGGCTGGCCGATCATCAGGAAAGCCAGCGAGGCCTGGCCTGGCTGCGCCAGGGGCTGGGGGTTCTAGACAAGCGCGAGCGGCACATCATCGAACAAAGGCGCTTGCAAGATGAGCCGGTGACCCTGGAAGATCTGGCCGCCGAATATGGTATTTCGCGCGAACGGGTGCGCCAGATTGAAGTCAAGGCCTTCGAGAAGCTGAAAAAGGCCGTTCTGCTGCAAGCGCAGCCCAGTCAAGCGCCTGCATTGCCATTTCCGCCGCTTAGCGTATAAAATTTCCTGGCCCCCCTCTCCTGCGTGACAAAAGGAGAGGGCGGCACGGGGTGCCATGAGCAAGCTGACTGACGGACAGGCGAGTGCGTCCGGCGCATCCGCAGATGATGGGCTGTATCCAAGGCGGATTTTACCCGCGCTGTTGGCCGCCGTCGCGTTTTTCCTGTGCGGCATCGCTGTCCTGCTCTACCTGGACAATCGGAATCAGCAGCGGCATCTTGAGCAGGAAACGGAACAGGTTCGCTTCAAACTGTCTCTTCTGAAAAATGGGCTTGAAAGCGCCCTCGACCAGCGCTTGTTCATCGGCCAAGGCCTCGAAGCTTTGGTCAAAAGCCAGCAAGACATCACGCCCGGCGAATTCACGATGATCGCGCGGGTCATGCTGGCGGGCCGGACGGGTATTCGCAACCTGACGCTGGCGCGCGACAATATCGTCACGCATGTGTTTCCAGAAGAGGGGAACCGTGCGGCGATGGGTCTTGATCTGATGTCGCGCCCGGATCAGGTTGCCGCCATCAGGAATGCCATTGCCAAGCGATCGATGGTGCTGGCCGGCCCCTTTACTCTGGTGCAGGGCGGCAGTGCCCTGGCGGCGCGCGCCCCCGTGTTCATACCCATGGAGGAGGGGACTCAGCGCTACTGGGGGCTGGTTTCTGTCCTTATCGAGGCCGACGTGATTTTTGACGAGTCAGGCTTCAGGACCGCCACCGATCGCGAGGGCATACGGGTGGCGGTGCGCGGGCGTGACGGCAAGGGGGCCGCAGGCGCCATGGTCTGGGGCGAACAGACGCTGTTCGACGAGCGCCCGGTTGCCCTTGACATGCCCATACCCGGAGGCAGTTGGCGCTTGGGCGCCGTGCCCTCGCGGGGCTGGACGGCCGATTATGCCCACCGCTCGCGCTTCTGGAGTCTGGGTTTGCCTTTGCTGGCCGCCCTTTCGGCGCTCTCGGGCCTTTTGATGAATTTCGCCGCTCGCTTTCGCTTTCAATTCGAGGGGCGCGAAGAGGTCAAGCGCGAACTGACGGAAAGCGAAGAGCGCTTTCGCCGTCTGGCTGAAGCTGCCTGGGAAGGTTTGGTCATCCACGACCGGCAGCATATCTACGACTTCAATCGGCGTCTGGTCGAAATGACAGGCTATTCGCCCGATGAAATCAAACGCATGTCGGTTCATGACCTGATTGCTTCGGATGATCACGAGCATATTCAGAATCCCGGCAGCGGGGCAGGTCTTGGACAGCGCGAAATCAGCCTGTGCTGCAAGGGGGGGCGCACCATTTTGGCCGAGGTTCGAGGCGCCGATCTGTTCTTTCGCGGCCGCCTGCTGCATGTCAGTTCGCTGCGCGATATCACGGCGACGAAGGAGGCCGAGCGCGCCCTGGTGGCGGCACGCGACGCAGCACAGATGGCCAATCGCGTGAAGTCGGAATTTCTGGCCAATATGAGCCACGAATTGAGAACACCCCTGAACGCCGTCATCGGATTTGCCGAAATCATGGAGCAGGAAATCCTGGGGCCGTTGGGGACACCGCGCTACAAGGCCTATGTCCACGACATTCAGCTGTCGGCGCGCCATCTGCTCGATATCATCAACGACATTCTGGACATCTCGCGCCTGGAAGCTGGCTCATTGGATCTGTTTGAAACGGTGTTCGATCTGGCCAGCGCCGCGCGGGCCTGCCTGCGCTTGCTGGAGACCAGAGCGGCCAAGAATAATTGCAGTCTGGTCTTGGATCTGCCAAGCCCCGCCCTGCCCGCCGTCTTTGCCGACGAGCGGCGCATGAAGCAGATTCTGCTGAACCTCCTTTCGAATGCCGTCAAATTCACGCCAGAGGGGGGCGAGGTTCGCTTAAGCCTGCGCCTGGACACGGACGGCGCCATGCGGTTGACCGTTGCCGACACCGGCATCGGCATGACGCAAGACGACATCAAAAAAGCGCTGACCCCCTTCATGCAGGTCGATAGCGGCATGAGCCGACGCCAGGAAGGGACGGGTCTTGGCCTGCCCCTGGCCAAGAACATGGTCGAGCTGCATGGCGGGACCATGCAGGTGGAAAGTGAGCCCGGCCAAGGGACCCAAGTCGTCGTGCGCCTGCCCCCAAACCGGGTGAGGGCAGAGCTGGCTGGCCTACCTCCGGTAAAACTTCCTGCATTATAATGATTTTTTCCTTGCAGAAGGCTTGACGCCCCGCCTCCCATTTGGCAGCTTTGATGAAACACGAGACAAGGGGCTTCCTATGACCAAATCGGAACTGATTGCTCGCCTGGCGGAACTCAACCCCCATCTCTATCAACGCGATGTCGAGCGCATCGTGACCACGATCTTCGACGAGGTCGGCGAGGCCCTGGCTCGCGGCGACCGGGTCGAATTGCGCGGTTTCGGGGCCTTTTCGGTGAAAAAGCGCGATGCCAGGCAGGGCCGTAATCCCCGCACCGGCCAGTCCGTCTCTGTCAATTCGAAGTTCGTGCCTTTCTTTCGGACCGGCAAGCAACTGCGCGAACGCCTGAACACGGCCGGTTAAGCCACACCCGTGCTGCGCTTGCTGAAAGCCCTGATCGGCCTGCCGATAGCGGTTGTTGTCGTCGTCTTTGCGGTTTCCAACCGTCAGACGGCCCTGGTCTCGCTCTGGCCCCTGCCCTTCGAGGTGGCCACACCGGTCTTCTTTCTGGCTCTGGCGCCCCTGGCGCTGGGGGTTTTTCTGGGTGGCCTGGCCGCTTGGCTGGCGGGGGGCAAATCGCGCCGCCTGTCGCGTGAACGCGCCCGCCAGCTGAAGGCGTTTGGAAACGCGCCAACACCCCCTGCGCTGGGCGGATCGTGATCGCCACAAAAATCTGCGGCCTTGGCGATGCGCCCGGCGTTGATGCAGCCGTTCTGGGTGGGGCTGCCTTTGTCGGTTTTGTCTTCTTTCCTCAAAGCCCGCGCCATGTCGAAGCCCCAATCGCGGCGGGGCTGATGCATCGGGTACCCCCGGCCATCGTCAAGACGGGGTTGTTCGTCGATCCTTCGGATGCGTATCTCACAGAAATTCTGCATCATGCGCCGCTGGATCTCATTCAGTTGCATGGCAAGGAAACGCCTGCCCGGGCCGCTTTCATAAGAAAGCACTTTCAGCGACCGGTGATGAAGGCGTTGGCTTTGGGCGTGGCCGAGGATCTAAAGCAGGCGAGGGCCTATGAGGGCGTGGTCGATCGACTGCTCTTCGATGCGCCGCCACCCCAAGGGGCGACGCGGCCCGGTGGCAACGCTAGCAGTTTCGACTGGTCCTTGCTGAAGGGGCAGCGTTGGTCTGTCCCCTGGATGCTGGCCGGGGGGCTGACGCCCGATAATCTGGCGGATGCCGTTGCCGCCAGCGGGGCTCGGGCGGTCGATGTCTCCTCTGGCGTCGAGGAGGCGCCGGGGCGCAAGAGCCCAGAGAAGATCGCGGCCTTTCTGAAGGTTGCCGCTACGCTTTGATCTTTTTTGCGAGCGGCAGCGTGAAAAGCACGACGGCGCCACCATCGGGATGATTGCCCGCCTCGATGGCCCCGCCATGATCCTTGACGATGTTCCAGGAAATCCACAGGCCAAGGCCGGTCCCGCGACCCGGCGGCTTTGTGGTGAAGAAGGGATCGAACAGCTTCAGCAAGGAATCGGCAGCGATCCCCGGCCCGTTATCCTCGACAACCGCCACGGCATGGGCGCCCTCCTTTCGCACCGACAGCTTCAGGCGGGGTGAGGCCACCTCTTCCAAGGCGTCCAGCGCATTCTCGACCAGATTGACCAGCACCTGATGAATGGCCCCGGCATTCCCCGGCACAATCAATTCGTTGGGCAGATCGAAATCGAGGACAGTGCGCGTCTTGCGGCCGCGCACGGCCCATTCACCCGCCGTGCGCGCCACCTGGGCCAGATCAAAGGCCTCGGCTCCTCCGGGATTGGTAAAGGACAAGCGGCGCAGATTGCGCACGATCTCGGCCACGCGCTCGGCCCCTTCTCGCGTGCCCTCGATCAGGGGAACCAGGTCCGACATGACGGCATCGATCTTCAGCTCGTGGCGCAAGGCCTCGCGGGTTTTGGCAGAAGCCCCCTCATGCACCGCATCGATATAGCCCGACAACTTGTCCAGATAGCGCGCCAGCGAATGCAGATTGCCCAGGACGAAGCTGACCGGATTGTTGAGTTCGTGGGCAACACCCGCCACCAGACGGCCCAGCGAGGCCAGCTTTTCCGACTGCACGATCTGCTGCTGGGCGGCCTTGAGATCGGCATGAGCGGCATTGAGGGCCTCATAGGCGCGGCGCAATTCGCCGACCGGGCGTCCGATCAGGACATAGCCTGCGGGCTGGCCCAGGGAATCGCGCCTTAGCGACGCATTCAAGGCCACCGGACCGGTAGGCTCACCTGGCTTGGAGAGAAAGCGAACCTCGCGGTCCTGAACCGGCTGGGCGCCGGAAAGACCCAGCAGTGACTCGATCAGATTGCGGTCGGCAAAGGGCAGAAGCGTGGTCAGGGGCTCGCCCAGCAACTCCTCCTCGGCATAGCCGGTGAGATCGAGCAGTGCCTGGTTGACCTGCTGGATGTCGCACAACCCGTCGCAGACCAGTAACACGTCGGACATTGAAGAAAGAACGCTGCCGATGAAGCGGTGGGCCTGCTCCAGCGCCTCGTTCTTGCTTTCAAGGTCGATTTCGTGACGGATGAGATCGGAATAGACCTCTTCCATTTTGCGGATCACTTCGATCCAGGCGGTTTCCTGCAGGCTGGAAAGGTTGAGGCCTCCCACCTGCTCCAGAATGTCCGGATAGGCCCGGTCAGTTGAGGCGCTCGAGGCCATAACGCTGCAATTTCGCTCTTAGGCCGACACGCGACAGGCCCAATTCCTGCGCGGCATGGCTGATATTGTACCGGTGGCGGCGAAGCGCTTCGGCAATCATCCGCTCCTCCAATTGCTCGACCTGATCCTTCAAGGGTCCCGTGGGCTGGGAAAGCGACATCGGTGCAAAGCTAGCCAGGGGGATCGTGCTTTGGCTGCGCACCGGCTCGCTCAGGAGATCAAGCCCCAGTTCGGTGCCATCGGCCAGTGCTACCATGCGGCTGATCTCGTTTTGCATTTCGCGCACATTGCCCGGCCAGTCATAGGCGGTCAGGCGCGCCATGGCCTCGGGCGCAATTCTGTCAATATGCTTGCCAAAGGATTTCGCCGCCTGCTCGACCAGTTTGGCAGCGATCACCGGCAGATCCATGGGGCGCTCGCGCAAAGGCGGCACATGCAGGCGAAGCCCGGCCAGGCGGTAATAAAGATCGCGCCTGAAGCGCCCGCTCGCCACATCCTCTTCCAGATTGCGGTTAGTGGCGGCGATCACGCGCACATCGACGCGCCTGGGCTGGCGCGCTCCCAAGGGTCTGATCTCGCCCTCCTGTAACACGCGCAGCAGCTTGACCTGGAAGGCGGGCGAGGTGTCGCCGATTTCGTCAAGAAAGATGGTGCCGCCGCTGGCCTGCTCAAATAGGCCGATGCGGTCTTCAAGAGCGCCGGTAAAGGCGCCCCTTTTTGTTCCGAACAATTCGCTTTCCAAAAGCGTGTCGGGCAGGGCACCGCAATTCTCGACGACGAAGGGTTTTTCGCCGCGATGCGAATTGTAATGCAGGGCGCGGGCCAGCAATTCCTTGCCGGTGCCCGATTCGCCGGTGATCAGGACGGGAATGTCAAAGCCCGCAATCCGGCTGGCCAACTCGACCGATTTCTTCAAGGGGCTGTTGTCGGCGCAGAGCAGGCGGTCAAAGCCAAAGCGGCTTTTCAACGCCTTGTGCTTTTTGGCGACGACCTTGCCCAGCGTGTCTGAATCCAGCTTGATCTCCAGGCTGGCCGCCTGATTCTCGCTTTGCAGGCGGTAAAGGCGCGATGCTTCGCGCACCACGGAAAGCAGATGCTCCGGCCCCCAGGGCTTGGTGATGTATTGATAGATGCCGGCCTCGTTGACGCCTGCGATGATGTCTTCGGAATCGGTATAGCCCGAAATGATGATGCGAAGCGGGTCGGGCCAGCTTTCGCGCACACGCTTTAGGAAATCGACGCCATTCTCGCCCGGCATGCGCTGATCGCACAGAATAACCTCGATGCGTTCCTGATCGAGAAAGCTTTCCGCCTTGGCGGCGCTGCTGGCCGCAAAGACGCGAAACTCCTCGCCCAGCACGCGCGCCAGCGTTTCTTGCGAGCGGACTTCATCATCGATGACCAGAATGGCGGGCTTGTCCATCAGGCAAGCTTAACACGGCGATGGGGTGCCAGGTAAAGAGGGGTGCGCGACTTGGGCGATTTGAAGATGAAGTGATAGCGCGCCACATGGTAGCTGGAATCAAAGCCATAGAAATTCAGGCGCATGTGCTCTAGCTCTTCTTCGCGGTAGGCGGCCAGGGGTTTTGCCGCCTCGTCCCGATCCCGCGTCTGGCGCTTTTCGTTGATTCTGCGATCGAATTCCTCAGGCTTCGCCAGGGCATTGGCCTGGGCCAGGGCGTCGGTCAGATGCCCGTCGGCCAGGCCCAGCGACAAAGCTTCATCGGCACCCATGGGCAGGCGGGCTTCCAGAATGCGTTTGGCCTGCAAGGCATCGGCCCGTTTGGGCAGCAGATAGGTCCAGTATTCCGAGCCATAGAGATTGCCCATGCCCTTATAGTGCGGGTTGAGTACGATTCCGGGGCGCATCAAAACCTGGTCTGCCGCCAGAGCCAGGAAGACGCCGCCCGCTCCGGCATTGCCCGACAGTGCGGCCACGGTCAGATGGCTGGTGCAGGTGATGAGGGAAAGGGCCAGATCGTCGATGGCGTTGATGTTGGCCCAGGACTCATCTGCGGGCTTGCTTGCCGCCTCGATGGTGCCCAGATGGATGCCGTTCGACCAGTAATCATCGCCGCCCTTAAGCAGAATGACGCGGGTGGGGCGCTGGGCGGCCTTTAGAAAAGCATCACGCAGGCGTCGGCACTGGTCCGTGCTCATGGCCCCGTTGTGGAAGGGAAAGGAGAGAATGCCGACCGCCCCTTGCTCCTCATAGGAAATATCGGCATGTCCGACGTCTCTTAAGGCTTCACTTGGCAGGTAATGCGTGGCGGGAAGTTTGAGCGCCTCGCGGCCCTGAGGCTTTAGATGGCCGATCCAGACCGCACCATCTTGCGTGGCCCGGGCCAGAGCGCCTCCGGCTCGTGCCATCAGTTGGCCGGGCGGGCCTTCTAGATCGGCAGGTCTTGCATCGAACAGGTAAAACGCCTTGTCGCTGATTTGATCCAGAACGCCGGGTGCGCCATCACCCGAGCGGATTTTGCGCAGCACACGGTCTGTTGTGTCATATTGCCAATCGATGGCGCGCTGGGCCTGCGTGGGGGCGGGGCGAAATTGGCCGAAGGGTGCTGGCCGGGGAGATTCGCCCGCCTCGATCTTCGCCAGCGCCTCCAAAAGTGCTGCAATCGCCGCCTCGGTTACTTCGCGTCGGTAAAGACTGCCCTTGGAGGCGGGGCGCAAAGCAATCGACCTGTGCGCCCAGACCGGTCCGGCATCGAAGTCGGCCACCGCCTCCAGAATCGTAACGCCCCATTCCAGGCACCCCTCCAAAATGGCCCAATCCAGGGCGGCGGGGCCTCTGTTGCCGGGTGGTCCGGGATGCACGATCAGGCAGCGCACGGATTGCCAGACCGTGGCGGGAATGGCTCGCTTCAAGAAGGGGGCGACGATCAGGTCGGGCCTAAAAAGGGCCACCGCCTCCTCGGTGACATGATCGTTGATGTCAAGTTCCAGGGCCAGCTCGTGCCCCCTGGCCGCCAGTTCGACCCAGACGCGCTGGGTCAGACTGTTGAAGGAATGAGCCAGCAGCAGAATGCGCATCAGCAGATCCGGGGAAGCTGTTCGCCCATCAGCCAATCGACCATGCGCGTTCCGCCGAAGCTGGTCTTCAAGGTCACGAAACAATCGGCATCCTCGACCACTTGGCCGATGATGGCGGCGTCCCGGCCTGCGGGATGGGCGCGCATAATCGACAGTAGGTGATTGGCATCGCCCTCAGCACAGATGGCGATCAGCTTGCCTTCGTTGGCGACGTTCAAGGGATCAAGCCCCAGGAACTCGCAGGCGGCGCGCACCGGGCCGCGAATGGGAATGGCGGTTTCCTGCAATTCCATGCCGACACCCGACTGACGGGCGATCTCGTTCAAGGTGGCGGCAAGACCGCCCCTTGTGGGATCGCGCAGCACATGGATATCGGGCACTGCTTCGACCATGGCCCCGACCAGCCCGCCCAGGGATTGCGAGTCCGAAAGCAAATCGACCTCGAAAGACAGGTTCTCGCGGCAGCTCATGACGGCAACACCATGATCACCCAGCGTGCCCGAAATCAAGATGGCATCGCCAGGCCTGGCCTTTTCGCCAGAGGGTGCCACGCCCGAAGGCACCAGGCCGATGCCGGTGGTATTGATGAAAACGCCATCGCCCTTGCCCTTTTCCACCACCTTGGTATCGCCGGTCACGATGGCAACACCGGCCTCGGCGGCGGCCCTGGCCATTGAGGCCACGATGCGGACCAGATCGGAGAGCGGCAGGCCTTCTTCCAGGATGAACCCCGCCGAAAGATAAAGCGGCCGGGCACCGGCCATGGCCAGATCGTTTACCGTTCCATGCACGGCCAGCGAGCCGATATCGCCGCCCGGAAAGAACAGGGGCTGAATGACGTAGCTGTCGGTGGTCATGGCGACGCGCCCGGCACTGAGGTCGAAACAGGCCTGGTCGTTGCGCTGGGACAAAAGCGGGTTGTCGAAGGAGCGGACGAAAATATCCTCGACCAGCCTTGCCATAGCGCGCCCGCCGCCGCCATGGGCCATCTCGACGACGCCATTTTCCAGATCCAGCTTCATGAGGCTCTCCGTTGGCGTCCATAGGTGTAATAGGCGGCACAGGCCCCCTCGGCCGAGACCATGCAGGAACCGATGGGATGCTCGGGCGTGCAGGCGGTGCCGAACAGGGCGCAATCGGCGGGGGTTTTAAGGCCCCTTAGGATGGCGCCGCAGGCACAGGCCTTATGGTCCTCGCTTTTGAAATCGGGCACCTGAAAGCGGACTTCGGCGTCATAGGCGCTCCACGCTTCCTTGATACGAAGCGCGCTATAAGGCACCTGACCCAACCCGCGCCATTCGAAACTGCGCCGCAGCTCGAACATGTCGGCGACCAGGGCCTTGGCCTTGGCGTTGCCATCCCTTGTGACGGCGCGGGAGAATTCGTTCTCGACCTCGAAGCGGCCTTCATTGACCTGGCGGATCAGCATCAGAATGGCTTGCAGCACATCCAAGGGCTCGAATCCGGCGATCACCACCGGGCGGCGATATTCCTCGGCGAAGAATTCGTAGGGCTGGCTGCCGATGATGGTGGAGACATGGGCGGGTCCGATGAAGCCGTCCAGCGGCACGGTGCCCAAATCGCGTACTTCCGGGCTTTCCAGAATGCTGCTGATGGCGGCAGGGGTTAGCACATGGTTGCAATAGACGGTGAAATTGCAAAGTCCCTTCTTGTGGGCTTGACGGATGGCCAGGGCGGTTGGGGGGGTCGTGGTCTCGAACCCGATGGCGAAGAAAACGATCTGCTTTGTGGGATTGGCTTCGGCCAAACCCACGGCGTCGGCGGGCGAATAGATCATGCGGATGTCGGCACCCTGGGCCTTGGCCTTCAATAAGCTATCGCGCCCCGATCCCGGAACGCGCAGCATGTCGCCATAGCTGGCCAGGATGACGCCGGGCTGCTTCGCTAGGTGCAAAGCGCCGTCGATGCGCCCCATGGGCAGTACGCAGACCGGACAGCCGGGGCCGTGAATCATGCGCACATTTTTGGGCAGCAGGTCTTGAATGCCATAGCGGAAAATGGCGTGCGTATGGCCGCCGCAAAACTCCATGAAATGATAGCGCGTGCCTTCCCGCACTTCGCGGCCGATGGCGTCGGCCAAGCCGCGGGCCAAATCGCCATCCCTGAATTCATCGACGAATTTCACGAAGCCTCTCCGGCTGCCTGCATTTCGGCGAACAGGGCCAGAGTCTTCATCGCCTCCTCAGGGTCCAGCTTGGAGAGCGCATAGCCGACATGCACGATGACGTAATCGCCGATCTTGGGTGCTTCGATCAGGGCCAGGGAAATCTCGCGGCGAACCCCTTCAAGCTCGACGACGGCCTGATCGTCATCTTTAAGTTCGACCACTCGGGCAGGCATGGCTAGGCACATGATGCGGCTCCTGGAATTTAGCCGACTATGGCGCTTGCCAAAGGACTAGGCAAGCGCCGTCCAGGGATTGAAAAGCCGCACCTTGCACTGCGTAAAATCTGCCGTATTGCGCGTAACCACGGTCAGATCGTAAACCAGCGCCGTGGCGGCCAGCAGCCCGTCGATCACCGGCAGGGGGCGGGTGGCGCACAGCCGT
>PDZW01000013.1 GCA_002753155.1 Alphaproteobacteria bacterium WMHbin7 | reverse complement strand
GGGGGGGGGGGGGGGGTACGTGTCTTCACGGATAGACGAGCTATGTAAAAAGAACCATTTAAAAATGACGTCACAGCGGCGGTTGATTGTCCGTGTTCTGTCGGCGGCACAAGATCATCCCGATGTCGAGGAAGTTCATCGCCGGGCTTCTTTGATTGATCCTAAAATTAGTTTAGCGACCGTTTACCGGACCCTTCGCCTCTTCCAGGACAAAAATATTTTGGAGCGCCATGATTTCGGCAATGGGCGCTCGCGCTTCGAGCCGGAAACGCCCCTGCACCACGATCATCTGATCGACAATACCACCGGAGCGGTTATCGAGTTCCATTCCGACGAAATCGAGAAATTGCAAAAGCGAATCGCCAAGAAAATGGGGTTCCGCCTGATCGGCCACAGGCTCGAGCTTTATGGCGTGCCCCTAGCTGAATCGGACGCTGTCCAAACTGAGTAATTAAAGCCGCCAGCGCACGCCCGGATTGGGGTCCAGCGGCACCTTGACCACGATATCGTGGCATTTGATGCAGCGCCCGGCCGGGGGATGCGGCTGCTGCGAGACGGGCAGAATCGGCGGGCCCAGCTTATGGACGCGTGAGAAATTCTCAAGCACGGCGCCCACCGGAGTCTTGAACTGCGAGCCAGCAGGGGCGCCCCCCGTGATCAGATGGCAGTTCAGACAATCCCCGACATAGGGATGCGGCATGCCGCCGCCTGGCGTAATCGGCGGAATATGCTTGATCGACATCAGCTTGTAGCGCGGCGCCGGTTTCAGGAAATTCTCGAACGGACTTATGACCGACGGCTCGGTGGGAAGCGGCATGCGCCCCAGCATCACGCCCTCGGCCCGACGCAAGGAGGAAAAGTCCGTAATCTCGAACAGGATCGGCGATTTGCCCCAGAAGAGACCCGCAGCGATCAGCGCAGCCAGCAGCAGGGTCCCGAGCGTTGCTCGGCCAAAGCGTTTGCGCCATGCCTCAAACTTGGTCACGCTGGAAGTCCTTTGCCCAGCTCATCTGGTTGGATTGCCCCACAGGGCCAATCCCTCATCGTCGCGCAGAAGACATTTCTGGCCATCCACGATGACGTATTTCGCATAAAGCTCGGCATTGGGACGCGAGGGGTCAAATTGAAAACCCGCGCCATTGACCCGCGCATTCTCCAGATTCCCGCATCCCACCTGCTGAAGATACCAAAGCGGGGCCAGGGATATTTCTCGCAGGGCCGATCCGTCATTGACCCAGATATGCATCTGGCCCCAGCCGACATCGGCGCCCAAACTCGCCAGCTGGGTCACCCGCCCGCCGAAAGGCTGCGGCTTGGTCGGCGAAAAGGGAATGAGACCGGGCATCGCCACCGGCACGGCGGCGCCGGGCGCAAGTGCCGGAGCGGGCGGTGCGCCAGCAGCGCCGAAATTGACCATGGCGGGGATGTCGAGTTCATTCCTGACAACACCCGCCACTTGCCCGAACTGCCCGGGAAGAAGAGCCAGCAGGACGAGAAAGACCAGGAAGACCGCCATGGCGGCCAGCAGCGACATCCCGGAAATCTTCGGCCGGTCGGGCGGGCCGAGATCGTCGTCTTCAGGCGTCTGTTTGTGCTTGATCACGCAGGAAGCGCCTCTTCCATCGCAGCGGGGCTGACAAAGAGCCGGATTTCACGCGCATGCGGGATTTCTTCCTGGATTTGAGCCTTAAGGCTTTCGGCCACCGCCGTGCTGTCCTTCACCTTCATGTCGGGAGAGACGCGCAAACGAATGTCCAGATGGATTTCCTCGCCGACATTGCGTCCGCGCAGGAAATAGATGTTCTGGACGTTCTCGTCATCCATGCAGATGCTCCAGACCGTCTTCAGGATATCGACATCGACCGAGGTATCCATCAGACCCTTGACTGATTCGGAAATCAGCTCGATGCCGATCTTGCCGACCAGCAGCGAAACGCCGATCGCGGCCAGAACGTCGGCGATGGGAAAGCCGATCACCGAGGCGACCACGCCAGCCAGAACCGCCGCCGACGACAAGGCGTCGGAGCGATTGTCCCAGGCATTGGCGATAATGGCAGGGCTGTTGTTCTCGGTGCCGACACAGACCTGATAGCGGTACATCAGCTCGTTGGTGATGATGGTCACCGTAGCGCCCACGGCGGCGATGATGCTGGGAGCTTCGATATTTCCCGAGATGATCTTCAATACCGATTCATACATCAGGAAAATGGCCCCGAAGAGCAAGATCATGCCCACGATGGCCGACGAGATGTACTGGATATTGCCGTAGCCGAAGGGATATTTGCTATCCGCCGGCTTGGACGACATCTTGATGCTGAACATGGTCACCGCGCTGGCCACCACATCGGCGCCGGAATGCAGCGAATCGGCCAAAAGACCGGCGCTGCCGCTCAGCAGTCCCAGAATGCCCTTGAAGATGGTCTGGGCGATGTTCACGAAGAACGCCCACCAGATAACTTCCTCGCGACAGTTTTTGCAGTTCTGAAATTTCATCGGCTGATATATTCCAAAATAGCGCTGCCCATGATGCGGTAGTTGCCGTCAACAAGGCGGCCCTTGATCTCCTTGCTGCGCAGCAGATTGATCACGTCGGATCTGTCCATCGAGAGCAGTCTGGCGGCATCGGCCGTGTTGTAAATGCGGTGAGGCAGGATTTCCTCAGCCATCACCTTGTCCATCAGGGTCATGACGCCCTGCGTGAATCCGACGATGATGCTGCCCTTGAACAAGGCTTCCCAAATCATTGGCCTTCTCCATTCTTTTGGTCGGAGGGAAGAAGCGTCTTGATCATATCCTTCGAGATGATGGGTGCCGCGCGCTCGCTTCCCGGCTGGAAATACTCGAAGCGCTTGAAACCCGTCAGATAGGCGAAATAATCCCACGGCCATTTCGTGATCGCCGCATTGTAAAGAGACGCCGAATTATTGTAGTCGTTGCGGGTCGCCAGCACCCGATCCTCGATATCGACCAGCGAGTTCATCATCTGCTTGTAGGTTTCGGCCGACTGAATGTTGGGATACTGCTCGACCACCGCCATCAGGCGGCCCAGCATGCCCGACAAGGCGCCGCTATCCATCGCCCTCAATCCGCCGCCGCCCAGCATCTTCTCCAGCCCGGCCAAGGCGCCCGCCTTGTCGGCATCCGCCCCCAGACTTTGCGCCCGCTTGTCCGAGGTGTGGCCGAAGATCGAATGTTCCAGCGAGGCATGGCTGAGCGTCAGCATGACCAAGTTGCCGAATAGATTTTCGCGCCGCTGAATGGCCGCATCCAGATTGGAGTGCTTGGCGATCACTTCCTCGCGCATGGTGATGAAGGTGTTGTAGCGCAGGAAAAGGGTTGCCACCAAGCCCAGCACGGCCACGATGGAAAGAATCAAGGCGATGCGCACGGTACGCCGATCCGGCTCGGTCGTGGGCGTATCGACCACGTAAAGCTGGCTCAGAAGCTCCTCGTCTTTGCGCACCCGGCGCAGCGAGCGGACGTTCGATTCTTCGTTGGCGGCCGTTTTCATGGGATCAGCGCCTTATGTCATGAGGCAGCGGCATCGATTTCATTCACTTTCTTGAGGTAGGGCAACGCCTCGTCGTGCATATCCATCTGCTCGTAGCAATAAGCAATGGCGCGCAGCGTCTTGGCATCCTCGGCCCGCAGTTCCAGCGCCGCCTTGAACCAATCGATCGCCGCTTCGAAGCGGCCCAGATTGTCCAGGGCAACACCCAGGCGGAAACGAACATTGAAATTGGCCGGATTGGCCTTGGCCACCTTTTCGAGCAAAGGCACCGCCATCTCGTATTTCTTGGCCTGGACATAGGCCAGCCCCAGGATCGTCGCGGCCTTCATGTTGGCCGGGTCGGCCGCCACTGCCTTCTCCAGCAGTTCGATTCCTTCCTCGACCGAGCCCGTGCGCACATAGGAAACCCCAAGATACAGGGGAATCTCGCCGTCATTGGGATTTTGCGCCGCCACCTGTTCCAGCAAGGGAATCGCCTGCTCGTAGCGACCGCTTTTGGCGCTGTTGATCCCCTTTTGGCGGTAGTAAGTCAGACGGATGTCGCCTTCGACCGTAAAAGCGTTGCTGAAGGCCGACACCAGATTGTCCGCCAGCCGCCCAACGACCTTGGCGCCGTAATGGGCGTAGAGGCCAACATCATCCATCAATTCCGTGGTCTTTTTCAGCATGTTACTCTCCAAAGCCCGGCTACTGTATCACGTGGCATGCTTCGCAGGGCCCGCGATTTTCGTGCGGAGGGCCCGTTCTCGCGACTTGCCGCTGTGAGATGACGGGGGGGGGCAAACTTATCAAATCTGGGTCAGGTGTCAATTCGAGCCCCTTGCCAATGGGGTGGCAACTCGTGCACGGACCCCGCTCGGGATGCGGGCGCGGATCGCCGGCCAGGATCATGGGAGCCGCCTCGACCTGCACGAAACCCACTGTATTATCGGCCCTTAAGACCAGATTCAGGGTCCGCATGACGATACCATTGCCGCTTTGTCCCGTGCCGTCATAGGGCAGGCCCATGCGCTGCGTCGAGCGCTTGGCGCGGGTGATATCCAGGCTGACCCCGCCCTCCTTGCGCAGAACGGTCAAAAGCACCTCGTTGCGGTTGGCCAGATCGCGCGAAACGCGCTGCCACTCCTCGATCGTCGGCACGGGAATGCCTTCGACCTTGACGATGACGTCGCCGCCCAGAAGGCCGGAACGCGCCGCATTCAACGTGACCTCGCCCAGCAGAATGCCTTGCAACCCCTTGGGAAAGCGCAGTTTCTGGGAAAGCTCGTCGGTCAGCAGGCGCCCGTCCATGCCTTGCCAATGTCCCTCGAACAGCCGCAGATTCCGGGGGATGTAATTGGGAACCGTGGGCTCGAGAGGCATCGGCTCGGCGCTCGGCGCACCCATCTGGGCCAGATCTCCCGGCAACGCCGCCGAAGGAGGGGGCGCAAAGGGCTGAGCCATCTGAACGGCCTGCGCGGGCTGCATCGTATTGGCGGCAAGATTGGGCTCGCTTCCCTTGCGGGTCAGAAAGACCACGGTCGCCGCGGTCAGGCCGATGACCAGGGGCAAAAGCAGCTTGGGCGGGATCATCGCCATGGCTACCCGCCCCCGTTCAGCATGTGGCCGGATTGCCGCCTCATGACGCGAACAGCATCTTCACGGCTATCGCCGCCATAATTACGGCATAGATCGATTTCAGGGTCACCACCGGCAAGGCGCGCATCAACTTGGCGCCCAGAATGCCGCCCGCATAGGCGCCGGGAATCATCAAGAGCGCCAGCACGATCGGGGCCTGCCAATCGATCAGGCCACGGCTGATGCCATGGGTGAAGGAAACCAGCGTCCCGGCAACCGAGGCCCAGAAAACCAGGACCGAGCTGTTGGCGATGGCATTCTGCAGGCTGGTGCGACCGATATAGCGTTGCAGGGGCACTTCGATGACGCCGCCGCTGATGCCCAGAATGCCGCTGACTAAGCCCATCGGCAGGCCCAGAACGGCAGAACGCAGATGGCCCTCGGGAATATCGATGGCCGGTTTGGCTTCTGCCTCGCCGGTCTTCTGATCGGGTGCATCGTCGCCGATAAACGCGTCAAGCGCATCGGCTTTCGTCCCAGGGGCCCGATCCGCATAGGCGATTTCGTGAACCGCCTTCATCGCCATGGCCATTGCAAAGACGCCCAGCAGGATGGCGATGCTGCCGTCACCCATCGCATTGCCCAGGAAATAGCCGAGAACGACACCGGCAACGCCCCAGGGAGCCAGCTTCTTCACCTTGTCCCACTCGACCAACCCGGCCTTCGAATTGCGCAAAGACGCGGCGCCGTAAACGGCGACATTGGTCAGAAAGGCCACGGGGCGGATCAGATACATGCCATAGCCAAAAAAGGCCATCATGCCCGCAACTTGAAGAACGCCGCCGCCCATCGTCATCATGCCGCCGGTAATTCCCGCAGCCAGGGCCAGCAGCGCCAGCCCGAAGACGTCGGCCAACGGATAACCCGCAATGCGCAGGCCACCGCTGTGATCGCGATCAAACAGCAACTGGCCGCCATTGGGGGCATTGATCAGCCCGATGCCCCCCGCCGTGGGCAGGGCGACATTGACGCCATAGCCGGGGGCCGGGGCCTGTCCGCCCACCTGCGCCTTGGCCTTCGACCACCAGCCCGCCGCACCCGCTGCAGCAGGCACCGCCTGGGGGGCCGCCGCATTCTGCTGGGCCATGCCCACCGCCTGCTGATTGGTTCCCTGCGGAGCCACGGCGCGCCCGCCCATCTTGAACTTGAGGACATCTTGAAAATGAGCCAGGGCGATATGCGCCGGAATGGCAAAGCCCTCGATGCCGCCGCTTGGTCCCTTGACTGCGATATTGATGCCCACCAGCTCGCCCTGGGCATTGACCAGGGGGCCGCCATTCTGCTCCCAGCTATAGACAGCATCGGTGCGCAGGAGATGCGAGATCGTCATGCCGCCCGAGGAGAGCGGCGCATCGGTGGCGATCAAGCCGCCCTGGCGAATCACGGGATTGCCCCGCATGCCCTGACCGAAGGCGAAGACGGGCTGGCCGACCGCCATGCCCTGCGTCGGCGCCAGCCTGAAATGCAAGAAGCGCTCGGGGCTCATCATTTTGAGCAGAGCCAGATCATGAGCCGGCTCGGTCTTCACGATCTGAGCCGGAAAACGCTGAACGCCGCGCCCCGTGCTGACATGAATCTCGATCTGCGGCAGATTGGCCACCGTGTGCAGCGTCGTCAGCACATAGCCATTGGCGCCCACCAGCGCGCCCGAGCCCTGAACGACGGCGTTCACGCCGCCGCCGCTGACACCGACCACGGCCGGAGGCACGCTGTAATAAAGACGACGGACATCGGGCTGCGCCACCGAGCGGAACAGAAACTGCGTCACGGTCATGTCGTCGCCCGAGAAGAGGTCATCCTCTTCATAGGTGTTCATGACATAGGCGCCCCAAGCGAAGGTGAGCGACACCAAGACCGCCATGACGGCAACCGGAAGCTTCCACGGTCTTTTGCAAAAGACGATAGTGTTCCTGGGAAGATCGCCCGTTGTTTCGCCGGTCTCAATCATGATCGTCCACTTGCCGTTCGAGTTCACTCAATGCCGACGACACCACACCCGGTCTCGGGCGCGGCGTTCGTCAGTTTAAAGCAGATACAATGTACAGGGTGGAGAAGCAAAGAAAAAGCGCCATGATGGGCATTCCCCACCTGGCATATTCCCTGTGCCCCAAACCTTGCCCTGCCGGAATCATTTTCAGAAGCTCCGGATGACGCTTAACGAAACGCTCGTAATGGCTGACGGCCAGCGACCCCGACGTGGCGCCGGAAAGCGCACCCGAGGAGCCCGCCAGGATGCCCAGCGACAAGGCCCACCAGGCCGTCTGCGGATCCGTGGCCGTCACCAGCGAGGCGGCAACCGGCGCAAACAATGCCGCCGAAGTGCTGCCCCCGATAAAGGCCGTGAGGCCCGCCACCAGCCAAAGAAAAACAAGGGTGCGAAAGACCGTGCTGCTGCCGCCCAGCCAGTCGATGGCAAAAACGCACCAGTCCAAAACGCCCACTGCTGTCAGTCCGCCCACCATCACGAACAGGCCGACAAAGAAGAGAATATCGTGCCCGCCGCAGGCCTGGAAGATGTCGTCCTCCTTGAAGCCGCCGAAGACAAGGGCGGCCAGTCCCGCCACGAAGGCGATCCAACCCGGTCGCACATCGATGGTTCCGGCCAGCACAAAACCCGCCAAAGCCAGGCCGAAAATGAAAAGCCCCTTGCGCAACAGATTCTGATCGACGGTGGGGTGCCCGAAGATGTGATCTGCGTCGTCGGCCCGCGAGGCAATCGGCTTGGGCTTGGAGCGCCATTTTGGAAGCCGGTATTCGAAAAAGACCAGCGTCAGCGCCAGAAGCACCAGGCAAGGTACCATCATGCCCGAGATGAAATCATTGAAGTGCAACACACCCGCCGAAGCGATGATCATGTTGGGAAAATCGCCGATCATGGTCGAAGCCCCGCCCAGATTGGCCGCAACGATTTCCACGATGATCAGAGGAACGGGATTAAGCTCGACCCGGCGGCAGATGTTCAAGGTAATGGGCAGGATGATCACCATGGTGGCGATGTTGTTGGTAACCAGCGCGATCGCATAGGTCACCAGCGACATCATCACCAGAACCCACCAGCCGTTGCCCAGCGAATGTTCGGCCATGCCCTCGGCCAGATGGACAAACAGGCCCGACTTGGCGATCAGTGCCGACATCGCCGACATGCCGAAAATCAGCGCCAAGGTCTCGAAATAGATCGAATTGACCGCCATTTGCGGCGTATAGCCGCCGCTTAAGCTTCCGATCAGCAAGAATGCGGCAGCACCGGCCAGCACGGCGACATGCCCGGCCACCACCTCCCTGAACATGGCGGCGAAGACGGCGATGAACACCAGAACGGATAGGACGCCGGCCATGTGTCTCTAGGCCCGCGTCATCATGACTTCGTCGTATTCCAAAGGACTGTTGGAGATGTGCGGCGCCCCGTCTACGCTCTCACGCGCCTCGGCGCTGATGTGAAGCGAGGCGATCAGGCGAACCTTGCCGCAGACTTCGTCCCTGGCCCGCTCGCAAATGTCGTGCGCCCGTTCGATGGTCTCCTCGGGATCGACCGCGATGATCATGTCGGCCCAGATTTCCTGGCCGACATAACGGGCGCGCAGATGAATGACGCCCTTGACCCCTTCGACCGCACGCGCCGCATCGATGATGCGATTGCACAGCACGTCGCCCACCGAATGGTCCATCAGGCCGCGATAGGAATCCATGAAAATGACGCGGCTTAGGAGCAGAAGGTCGATGGCCTCCCAGATGGCGACACCCGTATCGATCCAGGGCATGCTGAGATAGTGGGCGCCGATGATGCCAAGGGCCACGGCGCCCGAAGCCGTGGCATCCCCGTGATGGTGCTTGGCCATGGTGCGCACGATCGGGCTGTTGGTCTCGATCGCAACACAGCGCGAATAGTAATACATCGCCAGATTGACGCCGACCGCCACGATGGCCGCCCACAAAACGATCAGATGCGGCGTGCGGTGGCGTTCCTCGTCGAACAGGATCTGCACGGCATGCACCAGCAAATAGCCGGTCAGACCGATGAAGACCACACTGACCACCATCGACAGGATGAATTCCACCTTGCCATGGCCGTAGGGATGCTCGGCATCCAAAGGCTTGCTGGAAACCGAGGTGCCGATGATCACGGTCAGCGAGTTGACCATGTCCTTCAGCGAATAGAGCGCATCGGCCAGCATCGCCTGCGAGCCGCCGACAAGGCCGATGAACGCCTTCATGAACAGCATGACCGTGTTGACGGCAAGGCCGACCCAGCCGATGGTCTTCGAACAAGTCACGCAATTGGTATATCTCATTGCCTGCTCCTGGCGACGCGCCCGCTTGCTCTGCCCGGACAGGGCTGGATCGGGACGGTCATGTCAAACGCTCAGTGAATTCTGGGCACGATGTCTTTGCCGTTGGCTCGCTTGGTTATGAAGTCCTTACCCGCCGGGCGTTTCCTGCGACCCAGCGATGTCTTGGCCAGCGCCGTGATCACCGCCACCGCGAAGCCCGAGAAGAAGCAAATGCCCATGATGACGAACAGGGGCGTCTGCAACATGACCAGACCCAGATTGACCACGACGAGGTGCGCGTTCGCCGACGCAAAGAAAACGATCACCGCACCGGCAATCAAATAGAACAGCAGCGAAAACACGTTACCTCCTACTCCGCCTGCAAGCGCTCAGTCTCAAGGCGGGCTGCTGTGCCCACCCAGACAGGCATCAGCCAGCGATCTCTCCAAGTTGTCCCCAATATTGAGGCGGAAGCTCTTCGGCCAGACGCAAGGCGCCGCGGCAACCGTCATAGGTCGGGTCGGTCACGCACACCACTTCGGCGTTTCCATAGGCGCGCAGGCTGTTTTGGATGTACGAAGCCAGCCCCTTGATGCGCGACCCGCCACCGGCGACGATGATGTTCTTCAGCGCCATTTCCTGATATTCCGGCTGGAATGTCTGAATCAGGGTCTGAATGCTTTCGATGATATCCGGCAGGGGCGCTTCGCACGCCACCTTCAAGGCGTCGGTGACATCGCAGCTCACGGGTTTTCCTGCGGCGCGCAGATCGACCACAACGGGGCCTGAGGGCGAGCCCACGAAGGAATGCGCCTCCTTGATGGCGCAGGCGACGTTGACGTTCATCTGAATGTCGGGATAGCGCTCGAGAATGGCGTTCTGCAAGCGCTCATCGACATAATTGCCCGCCTTGGTCAGCGTTACCTGATCCTCGGGCGACGGAACGGTTCCCTTGAGCGCGCACAAATCGACCGTACCTGCGCCGATATCGACGACGATGGCGTTCAGCAGCTTGTTAAGACCGTAGGCGACCATGAAGGGTTCGGACACCACCATCGCGGTATGAACCACTTCCTGGGCCATCTTGAGCAGCAGCGACTTGTTCGATCCCGTCGCCCGGGCAGGAACGCCGATCACAGCGTAAACTTCGTCATCCGGCTTGGCGTCGGCCATCTTGATGACATGCGAAAGCATGTGGCGCGCCACTTCGATGTCGCGCTCGCCATTCTCGGCCAGCACACCGTCTTCGAGCGGATAGCGCAGATCGAGGTAAGAGCGCAGGTCATAAGCCTCGTTGCCCACGACATAGGGACGCCCCAAAAGCTTTAGCCCGATCACGTCCTTGGGATATCCTACGACCGAGCGCACCAAGCCCTTGGCGCCGCGGTTCGACATGATCGCCGTATGCGACGTGCCCAAATCGATTCCCAACAACAGCTTGTTTCCGCTCATTTGCCTATCCTTCCCTGTTTTCCGTTGCCCCGGGCGATTTGCCCCCCGGTCCTGATCCTGATCAGCGTCGCTGTCCTATTTCTTCGCCTTGCCTGGGGAATTCTTCTGCTTCTTTGCGCCAAAGCCCAGCGCACTTGCTGCCGAGGCCCCCGCAAAGGCGGCCAATCCCACGACACTGCCAACACCACTGCCAACCAGCGTCACCACACCCGTCAGCAAATTCTCGACAGGAACTTCCTGCGACTTGACGCCTGCAGGCTTTGCCAACAGCGCTGATGCGGCCTTCTTGACGGCTGCCTTTTTGACTTCAGCCGTTTTTGCAGGCACCACCGGTGCAGCGGCGGGTGACGTGTCCGGCCTCTTGGCCGCCATCGTCTCCACCACGGGCGACGGCGCCGATAGAACGGGCTCGGGTTCGATCTCTTCGGCCACGACCTCTGGCTCCACGACAACCACGACAGGTTCGGGCTCGGGTTCGATCTCTTCGGCCACGACCTCTGGCTCCACGACAACCACGACAGGTTCGGGCTCGGGCTCGGGTTCTTCGGCCACGACCTCTGGCTCCACGACAACCACGACAGGTTCGGGCACGGGCTCGGGCTCGGGTTCTTCGGCCACGACCTTTGGCTCCACGGCAACCACGACAGGCTCGGGCACGGCTTCTCGTTCTGGCTGCGAAGATGCAGCTTCGACTTCGATGTCAACCTCGATGTCGATGACCGTGGCGGGCGCCGCGTCGATATCGACCCGAATCTCCACCTCGGCTGACGCCTGATCGGTGTCCTTCCCAGAATCATCCCCCGACCAACCCGGATCCCATATCTCTGTCCCGATGGGGGGCGATTTCGTCATCTCGGCCTCAGCAAAGGGCAGCATCGGCGCGTTGCGCAGGCCGCGGAATGGCCGGTTGGACCAGGGAGAGGCCTGCAGCAGATCACCCCACACGCCATCGGCGGGCAGGCTGTCCTCCGCCGCCGGATGCGACGCAGCACGGCCCTGCCCCTTCCCCTTTGCCAGGGGCGGCCTCGAATTCGCTGCGCTGTTCACATCTCTGGTCATCGCCATCCTTGCTGCTGAATCTGCCCTTGGGCGTCAGAGTACGACAAAAAATTCCTGCCCGTTCCGGTGAACCTTGATAAGCACCGGCTGCCCCGCGGTCGAGCCCTTGATCGACTGATCCAACTGGGCCGCATTGCCAACCGGACGGTTATTCACTTCCAAGATGACATCGCCTGCCGCCAGCCCGTTAACCTGAGCCTTCGATCCGCGCTTGACCTCGGCGATCGAGGCACCCTTCAGCATGGTCCCCTGAGGAGCGCCGACGGCGCCCGGCACCTGCTGAAAGCTCTCGATCTCGATCCCCAGCCAACTGAACTCGCTGGGCACAACAGGTCTTGCCTGCGGCATGGTCGGCGCAGGCGCGCCCATCATCGGAATCTGCTGTTGCGCCATTCCGCCGGCCTGCGGCCTCGCCACGCCCGCCTGGGGTGCGCCCTGCAGGGCCGCCACGCGGCCCATCACAGACGGAGCGATATCGAGATTACGCGGCTCGCCATCCCTAAGAATGCCCAGCCGAACCGGTCTGCCATCCGCCATCGCCGTCAGTTGCGCGGATATGTCGGTGGGCGCCTTGACCGGCCGACCATCGGCTTTCAAGATGATGTCGCCCGCCTTCAGCCCCGCCGCGAAGGCGGGAGAATCGGGAACGACGCCGCTGACGAAAACGCCGCGTCCCGCCGGCTGATTCAGCTTTTGCGCCAAAAAGGGCTGCATGGCTTGCAGATAAGCCCCCAGCATATTCGTGCTGCCGCCCGGCCCCGGCATATCCGGAGCCATGCCGCCCGCGCGGCCCGTTCCGGCCCCAGCCTGGACATTCATGGCCAAACTCGCCGGAGGTTGCGCGAACTGATAAGGCGATCCACCAACGCCCGGACCCGGCATCGCAACCACTCCGGCCCTGGCGGGCAGCAGCGTGTGGCAGGTCGTGCAGGCCATCTTCTCGCGGCCATCGGCATGCGGCGAGGCAACACCCGCCATGATCGGCGGCGGCACAGCGCCCACGGGCGCCGCCACGGGCATCATCGACTGCCCCTGACCAGCGACGGCCCTTTGTCCAGCCCCACCAATCAGGTCGTGGCAATTCGTGCAGACCATGTTCTGGCGCCCGTCACGGTGCGGCGAGGTCACGCCCGCCATGATCGGCGGGCCTGCGGCGCCGACGGCGCCGCCCCCCATCTGCTGTTGACCGAATGCGGCGTTGCCCTGCGGGCCCTGAAAGGCCACCAGCCCCATCGACGGGCCTTCAACCGTCGAAGCGGGAAGGCTGTTCAACTCGTCCATGGCGAACAGCTTGGCCTGATTGCTGGGCACCGAGAATCCGATTCCGGCGAAGGCGCCGGTCGGCGTGTAGATCGCCGTATTGATGCCGATCACGGCGCCGTTGCGCGCCACCAACGGCCCGCCGGAATTGCCCTGATTGATCGCGGCATCGGTCTGCAAGAGATTGGTGTGAGTCACCCCCTCGATGACCAGCGATTTGCGCTTGGCCGAGATGATTCCCCGGCTGACCGTCATATCCAGCCCGAAGGGGCTGCCGATCGCCAGAACGGCATCCGCCACCCGGACGGCGTCACTGTCGCCCAGCACGGCGGCATGCAAGGGCGACTTGGGCGTCACCTTCAGCAGGGCGAGATCGAGCGATTCGTCCATCTTAACGATGTCGGCCGCATAGCGCGTCGCCGCGAAATCATCCAGCACGTTGACGAAAACGGAATTGGCGCCGCGCACGACATGGTAGTTCGTGAGAATATATCCGTCGCTGCGGATGATGACGCCCGATCCCATGTTCTCGACGGCGCGCGCCATGGGGGTTGCAAAACGGAACTGGCCGTCAGGAAACACGCCGGTCGGGGACAAAGGCTCGGCAACGCCCTGGCCGCCCGAAGCCGCCGTAACGCTGACCACGCTGTTGCGCAACAAGCTTGCGACCGACGAAAAATCGGGAGATCCCGCCCAGTCCGCAGCCTGGCCGCCGCCCGTTTCGACCATCGGCGGCATGGTCGCCAGCCCACCGGCCCCCGACGGAGGAGCTGCGAGAACGCCCACCGGCAGGGACATCGCCCCGCCCGCGCCCGCCTGGTTGCCCTGAACAGGCAAATTGACAGCGGGATTGCCGCCCAAATTCGCCAGAAGCTTGCTGAAGCTGACGCCGCCACCCGTCGATTGGCGATAGGCGTAAGCGCCAAACAGCACGACCAGCGCCACCACGCCAATGACGAAGAAATACTTTTTCAGATCCTTCGAACAGACCTGCGGCTCAACCGCCTCGTCCGTATCGTCCGTAAAATCCCTCATCAGATATCTTCCTCGGCCTCAGCCTTGCCTGTCGCCTTGCCGCCCGGCTTGCGGACAGTGCGAACACCCGCCGCCAAAGCCACCAAACCCAGGAAAATCAGGGCGATCGGAAGGGCGCCGCGCAAAAACTCGGTAACCGACCACCACCAGGCCGTCAGTCCCCAAAGCCCCAAGGCCACGGTGAGCAATCCAAAAATTACGCTCGGCATGATGTCCTCTCCGACGATATGGCTTGAGTTGGATTCAACCTAAAGTTCCTGGCTTTGTGGGTCGGCATCTCCCATGGCCGCGAATTCTTCATCCTCGCGGCCCACTTCCCGGTCAAGCCTTTGAACCCAAACGGCATAGGCCAGAATAAGGAGATTGCCCACGCCTGTAAACAAAAATGGGGCATGCGGACCTACCATGTCGAAGAGCAGTCCGCCTATCTGAACAAAGAGAATGATCCCGATGCCGCCCGCCACGTTGAAGGCGCCCAGCACGGATCCCAACAGGTCGCGGGGAGCGTAATCCACGGTCAGAATCTGCGGTGCGACAAAGCAGCCCGCCTGTCCCGCCGCCACCAGCACCACCGGAAAAACGATGAGCCAACTGAAAGGGTTGACCATGAAACCCAGCATCAGGAAGCCCAGGCCCGACAGCGCCATGCCCAGAATGATCGCCTTCGTGCGCCCCTGGCGTTCGATAAACATGCGCCATAGCGGGATGGAGACCATCACCGCAACCCCCAAGGCACCGATCAACTGTCCGGCCCGTGCCGCAGCGGCTTCCTGCGTCATGCCCACCAGATCGGCGAAATAGATGAACCACAGCATCAGGAACAGACCGACGAAAACCATGTCGCTACGCGCAAAGAACGAGGTCGTGAAGGCAAGGCGCAGATGGCGCTCGGCCCGCACCAGTCTCCAGACGCGCTTCCAGGGAATAGACTTGTCTTCCAGCCGTGGCGCGACGTCCACCAGGCAGGATTTGGCCAGCCAGGCGCCCAGCAGCGAGATAACCGCCGTCAACAGCATGGTGGTGTAGACGCTGGCGTAATTGGGAATCTGCATCAGCACGGCATAGACCAGGGTGACGCCGAAGGCCATCATGAAGGCCGTATTGCTCATCAGCCGAGCCCGGTTCGAACTGTCGCTGAAATCACCGGCCAGGGCGGAAAGCTGGGGCCAAACCGCACCCGTGCCCAGCGACATGATGATGCGCGACAGGTAATAGACGACCAGAGCGCTGCCCGCCAACTGGCCGAAGGGCAGGCTGAAGGGGGCGATGAAGGCCCCCAGGGCTGCGACGAGGAAGCCAAAAACGATGATGCGAACGCGACCGATGCGATCAGACCAGTAGCCCAGGTAACCCACGACGAAAATGTCGAGGATCTCTGTCACCACCTGCACATTCGCGTTGATGAAGCCAGCCTGCTCGAAGGAAATATTGAGAACGTTGCGCAGGAACAAGGGCTGCACGGCCACCGCCAGCGTCATGCAGATCATGCAGACGGCCGACAGCAGATACAGCGAGTTGCGCTGCGACTCCAAGACTCCCTGTGAGGGCATGTCTTCCTCTGGTTTCAATGCATCAAGGCCCTGAGAGTCACCCCGCACGGCCAGAGTGGTTAATCACAAAAAAAACCCCATGTCCAGCTTTCCACCCCCAAATGAGAATGACATGCACTCCCGTCTCATCGGCCCCTTAGAAGCCAAGCGTCACTTTCGCGCATTCGATTTACGCCTGAAGAGCGATGAGACCCCCTTCACACCCGAACCGAACAGACTGATCACGCCGCCCAGCAGATCCTCGACTGGAATTTCCTTGCGGTCCGGCTCGCGCAAAGTTGAATCGGGCTTAGGCGGCGATTTGGCGGTTATTGGCTTTGGGACAGGACTGGGTGCAGGCGCAGGGATGGGCACCGTTGGCTTAGAGCTGGCCAGCAGATCGGCCAGCAATGCAGGAGCCTTCTCGGCTTGCCGCTCCGGTTCATCAAGCTGTTCCAAATCGTCCGAGACCGTCTTTTCCAAGGGCTTTTCAGCCGCCAAAGAGGCCTCGGACGGTTCGGGGAAAGGGCTGGGGTCAGTCGCCTCCTCCTCGTTTGCCGCCGGAGCGGCTTGCGGCGTCACCGGGTCGGCCAAGACAGGCGGGGCCTGAGGCGGACTGGGCTCTTTCGCGTCTTGCGCCGCAACCTCCAATGCCGGTAGCGGTTCAAGGTGGGAAGGGGCGGAATCGACGGAGACTTTCTGCGAGATGAGTTCCTGAAGAGGGGTCGAGACACGCTTGTCGGAAAGCATATCCCCCAACAAGCCGGGCTCCTGCTTGCGCTCTTGCACTTCGGGAGAATGCAAGGCGGGGCGCATTCGCTGCAGCCAGGGCTGACTTTCCAGCAGCGTCTGCCAGGAGGGCGCCTGGGAAGACGCCTCGGTCACCGGGGATTGGGGAAGAACCGGCTTATCCTCTTCGACCTTCTTTTCAGCGAATTTTTCTGCGAATTCTTCCGTCGCTGGCGCCCCCTGGGACCACAAGGCCACGGGGGGAGGCGGCTCCTTGACCGCCGATGCGGGTCTGGCCTGCCGCGAGGACGCCTTCTTCGCCCAGGGCGCTTCCTCCATGAGCGAGAGAATATCCCGGCTGGGGGGCGGGGTCTTGAGTGAAGCGGGCGAGGCTTCGGCGCTTGGCGCACCCTGCGCCATCTCTGCCGTCGCCTGCCCCGCCGGGGCTTTCCCCCCGTTGACCGTGCCGCGGCCCTCGCCTTGCGTCCTTGCCGCCATAAACCCCTTGTTCTGCCCCATCTCGGCCAACATGGCCGCCAGTGACTTGGGCGCCGGGGCCGCCTCCTGGACCGGCACCTGGGGCGCCTGCCTTTTCAAAGCCGACTCCGCTGGCGCCGCCGTAGGCATTTGCCGCTTCGAGGCCATCTCCTGAACCGGCTCGGAAGCCATCTGCTTTTTCGGTGCCGATGGACGGGCCGGCTTCTTCGGGGCTTGCCGCTTTTTTTCCTTAACCATGCACTCGCTCCAGATTAACGCCGAATCGCACTGACGCAGTCTTGCAAACTCTTCGAGGTAAGGCCAAAACGCCCATTTCCCACGATAAACACCAATTTCCCGCCCAGTGGGGGAAGAAGAGGGCCTGCTTATGATTTGCCTCAATGCTAACAGGAAACAACGGGAAATGTTAGGGCGCTTCAGGGGGGGGATCCCGGGGGCCAATTGCGAATGACTTTTAATTTGACTTGCATCTAGGGGTGGCTGTAAATTGGGTTTGTGAAGGGCTCAAAAGCAGGCATCTCGTCCAGGAAGAAGGGGATGGGGTCAAGCGTTCAGGCCTAAAATATTTTGAGTTACAACGAGTTGTCGTGACGCATCGCTGATTTGGAACAATTCGGATCTGTCTAAGCGAAGGCAGATCCCAAGCAAGTGGGATCGAGATGCAGAATTCTCAAATGGAAGCAGTGACACTGGCCGATCTTGGCCCCGGACAAAGCGGCTGCGTGGTCAAGGTCGCCGATGACGCTTTGGGCCATAATCTAGCGGCGATGGGACTGGTCAGGGGGGCGACGGTCAGCCTCAATCGCACGGCCCCCATGGGTAACCCGCGCATCTACGCCATCAAGGGATACCAACTCAGCCTTCGCAACGAGGATGCGCGCAAGGTTTTGCTGCGCCTTAGCTGATAGGCCAAATTTCCTTGGTTTCCGGGCTTGCGCGAGGATGCCCGTTTTCGCGCACCTTGGGATGTGGATGCACAAATGACGCATGACGTGAAGATCAAGACCCTGACCGTGGCCCTGACCGGCAACCCGAATTCCGGCAAAACCACCATTTTCAACAAACTGGCCAATGCACGCGAGAGCGTGGGCAATTATCCGCGCGTGACCATTGCGCCGCGCGAACGCCTGATCGAGCATCGAGGCCGCCAAATCATGCTGGTCGACCTGCCCGGCATCTATTCCCTGTCGGCCCGAACGCCAGAAGAGCAGGCCGGGCGCGACTATATTCATTTCAAGCGCCCAGATGTCGTCATCAACATCCTTGATTCCGGCAATCTTGACCGCAGCCTGTTCCTGACCACCCAGTTGATCGAAATGGGCTGTCCGCGAATCCATGCCCTCAACATGTTCGACGAAGCTAGGCGCAAGGGCATCTCGATCGACACCCCCGCCCTGGTCTCGATGCTGGGAGGCCCCGTTATCGAAACGGTGGCAACGACGGGCGAGGGGCTTGACCTTCTGCTCGACGCCGCCTTGGAGATTGCCGACCCCGCCACCCCGCCCCATCCCAGCGTTTCGGTGGGCTACGACGCCCATCTCGAGGCAGCGATCGAACGCGTGCGCACCCAGATCACCGAATTGCATCCCCAGGAGATGTCTGCCCAGCAAAGCCGCTGGCTGGCCATCAAGCTGCTGGAAGGCGATGACGAAATTCTCACCCGCGAAGGAGAGCATAAGGAACTGATCGAGCAGGTCGGAACCGAACGCGCCACCTTCAAGCAACACCATGACGAAAGTTGCGAACTGGCCTTCGCCGCCGGTCGCTATGGTTTCATTCACGGGCTTTTGATGGAGGCCAGGACGGTTTCCGCAGAAATCCCCGACGAAGCCATGCTGCACACCAGGGTCGACGATATCCTTCTGCACCGCTGGCTCGGCCTGCCCATTCTGCTGGGCCTGATGTGGGTGATGTTCGAAACGACGTTCACCCTGGGCGCCTATCCGACCGACATCATCAAGTCGGGCGTCGATGCCCTGAGTGGTCTTCTGGGCGGAATCCTTCCCGACAGCATGATCAAGGACCTGCTGCTGAACGGCGTGCTGGCTGGCGTGGGCGGCACCATCGTTTTCCTACCCAATGTGGTCATCCTCTTCTTCTTTCTCGCCCTGTTCAGCGAAACCGGCTACATCGCCAGAGGCGCCTTCCTGCTCGACCGGCTGATGCACCTCTTCGGACTGCACGGCAAGGCGCTGATTCCCCTGATCATGGGCTATGGCTGCAACGCGCCCGCCATCATGGCGACCCGCACCATCGAAGGAAGACGATCGCGCATCATCACCTCGCTGGTGACGCCCTTCATGTGCTGCTCGGCCCGACTGCCCGTCATGATGCTGTTCGCGGGCGCCTTCTTCTCGGCGCATGCCGGGTCCATGGTCTTTGCCATGTATCTGCTCAGCATCGTAACGGCATTGGGCTCGGCTATTCTGTTCAGCAAGACGGTTCTGCGTTCCATGCCGGAGCCTTTCGTCATGGAGTTGCCGCCCTACCGCCTGCCCTCGATCCGCGCGGTGCTGTTCCATATGTGGGAAAATGCGGCGGGATTTCTGCAAAAGGTGGGCAGCGTCATTCTGGTCGGTTCGATTGTTATCTGGTTTCTGCAGGAGTTCCCGCGCGAAATCACCTTCAGCCAGAATTATGATGCGGCCCTGACGGAACTGGCCTCTCAACCTGCCAGCGACGAGCGCGTATCGGAGGAAGAGAGACTGACCGCCGAGCGCGACCGCGAAAAACTTGAAAAAAGCTATCTTGGCCGCATCGGCATGGCCGTAGCCCCGGTGTTCGAGCCGATGGGCTTCGGCTGGAAGGACACCGTGGCCATTCTGACCGGCGTGGTTGCCAAAGAGGCCGTCGTCGCCAGCTATGCCGTTCTTTATGCCCAATCGAAGGAATCGGAAGGCTTGATGAGCGCCATCAGCGGAACCATGAATCCCGCCCAGGCTTTTGCCTTTATGGTGTTCGCCCTATTGTACCTGCCCTGTCTGGCCACCATCGGCGCCATACGCCGCGAAGCGGGCAGTTGGAAATGGGTCGGATTCTCGGTAGCCTATTCTCTGGGGTTGGCCTGGACGCTTGCCCTGATCATCGTCAACCTGGGGAGAGTGCTGCTATGACAACCGAAGCGGCATGGGACATTTCCGCGATCATTGCGGTGGCCATCGTGGTGGCGGCGATTGTCGTGCGGCATTTCAAGCGCATCTTCTCCAAGTCCGGCTCGGCCTCCTGCAGCGGAGGCTGCTGCGGCGCCGGTGGCAAAAAGCCCCCGGGCGGCTGCTCGTAATTCGCCAAGGCCCTTCTCTCTTCCCATGCTCGCCGGAACGCCCAAAACCAGCATGGTCAAGGTGGCCTTGTTCCTGCTGTTGCTTGGGCTGGCCGTCGGCATCGTTGAACTGATCGACCATGTTTCCGGTCAATCGAGCAGGGATGGACGAGCCTCAACTCCCAACACCCATTTCTGAATCACCGCATAAAGCTGGTCGGGATCGACCGGTTTGAAGATGGCGTCGTTCAATCCGAACTGAATGAACTTTTCCTGCTCGTCCTTCCAATCCTCGCCGGTCATGGCGATGATGGGCAGGCGGGCGAAGCGTTGGTCAAGGCGGATGCGCCGCGCCGCTTCGATGGCGCCCATCGTCGGCATCAAGACATCCATCAGCACGATCTGGTAGTCGTTGGACGAAACCATCTCGACAGCCAGAGCGCCGTTCTCAGCGGTATCGACATTCATGCCCACCGCCTCCAGCATGTCCCTGGCCACCAGTTGGTCGGTGGGGCTGTCCTCAACCAACAGAACTCTGGTGCCGCTTAGGCTCGACGGATCAAGCTGCGCCGGGCTGGCCGACGGGGCGCTTGCCTGCATCGAAAGCCCAAGCACCTGCGCCAGCACTTCGTGCAGACGATGGCGCAAAACAGGTTTTCCAAGATGCGGCGTCTCGCTTTCAGGCAGATGGCCGTCCGACATCAAGACGAGATGCGGAAATTTGCCGTTTCCGAACTTGCCGCGGATTCGGATGATGGCTTCGAAACCCTCGACATCCTTCATCCCCTGATCGATAAAAACAACGTCGAACGGCTTGTCCGACACCAAGGCAGCCGTGATGGTTTCGAGCGCCGCCTTGCCGGTAGGCAGCCGCTCGACCTCACCCCCCAGTTCAGAAAGCATTAAAGCCAGAGCTTCGCTTGCGCTGGGATTATCGTCCACCACCAGCATCCTGCGCCCGCCGAGACGTATTGGAGCGGCTTGCTCCTTGGCCTTTGCAGTGCCCATGGGCAGAGCAAACCAGATTGTGCTTTTCTGGCCGTCGGTTGTCGCTGCCCCCACCTCCCCTCCCAGCAGAATCACCAGCGGCCTGAAGAGCGAACCCCCCGCCCCCGTCTCCATATCCATGACCGTTCCATCTTCCAGCCCATTCGATTCGCCGCAGATTCCACTGAAGTCGATGGTGAAGCGGACTTGGGGGCGATCCCCGCTTGGCCCATCCAGGGCAACCTGGAGAACGATTTCGCCCGCCTCGGTGCATCTGGCCGCCTGGCTCAGGCTGCCCAGCAGAAGCCTGCCCAGGCGCCTGGCGTCCCCGAACACAAGGCGCGGCACCTCCGGCTTGATGCGGACCACCAGTTCAACCCCCTTGACGTTGGCAAGATCCGCCGCCAAAGCAACCGCTTCACCGATCAGGCGTTCCAGATCGAAGCGTTCCCAGGCAGGGGCTAGCTGCCCTGTCTGCAAGCCGGGCATGTCCATAAGGCCGCCCGTAACGGCCAGCAGCCGCTTGGCCGTCTTCTTCATCGTGTCAACGACATCCCCTCCTGGCGCCCTCTCCTTCCGGGCCAGGGCCAGATGCGCCAAATCCAGGATGCTGTATAGCTGGGTATGGATGTCGCGCCCGACCGACTTCAGGAAATCCATCATGGCTGTCGAAAGGACTTCGATCTTTTCCTGGGCGGCATCAAGTGAAGCTTCAGCCCTTTTCAGATCTGTTAGGTCTTGTATCGATGCCATGATCAGGTCTGTTCCGCCGATCTGAGCGGCGCATCCACTCACCAATATGTCAGCCTCGCGGGCATCGTTGCAGAGCAGCGTCATTTCGAACGAGCCAGGAGTATTCCTCAACGCCGCCAGTTTCTCCCGGGCCTCTTGAGCGGCTGGTTCCGGACACCAATCGGTCAGACGCCGCCCAAGCGCCACCTCTCTGGTCAGGCCGGCCAATTCAAGAAAGGCCGCCCCGCAAGCCACCAATCTGCCTTCACCGTCCAAGATGATTGCGGCAATGCCTGGTATGTTCAGCAAGGCGTGGTTGCGCTCCTCCAACTCCTCGAGGCGGGTTAGAAAAAGCTGTCTTTCGATCTGGGCGTTCCCGGACTCGGTGACATCGCGTACGCTGCCACGATAGCCCGCGAATTGACCGCTGGCATTGAAGAGCGGCTCGCCACCTAAGCAAAAGGTTCGCGTAGCGCCGTGCCGGTCTTGAATAGAGAATTCAAAGCCTGCAATCTTGCGATAAGCTAGAAAATCGTCAAGCAAGCCCGCCAAGGCCTCTTGCGCGGATGCGCCCGTCACCGCCTCGACATGGCGACCCAGGACAGAGCGCGGATCTTGCCCCGTCAACGCCTGAAAGCTTTGCGACAACCAGGTAAAGCGGTAGTCCGGCCCCATCTCCCAATGCCAAGTCAGCGATCCTTCCGACAGAAGGGCGATCCGCGCTTCCAGAATCTGCTGGGCCTCGGCATGTTTTCGACTTTCGCTGATATCGGCCAGACGCATCAAGGCGCCGCCGCCGCCAGACAAAGGCAGGATATCCAACCGGCGCCAGAGGTTCGCCACCTCCCCACCCTGCGCCGGATATTCGACAGACTGGCCGGAAGAGCGGCCCCAGGCCACCTCAACGATGGCCTGCCCCAGGGCATCATCAGCCTGGGGGGCCGCTTCGCCAAGGGCGCCAAGGGCAGGATTCTCCCGCGCCAGGACTTGCCAGGCCGGATTGGCAAAGACGATTTTGCCATCCAGACCGGCAACCGCAACCCCTTCGGTCAGGCTATCCAGAACCTTGTGGAAGCGCTCTGGTCCCGCCTTGGGCAAAGGCGCCTCTTTCCCGGGCTGGGCTGGGCGCTGGCGCGCCCCCCAACCCACAACGCCCAGCAGACCGGAGAGCAGCAGACCGACAAGAATCTCCAGGATCATTTCCTGGCCGAGAATATCCAACATATCCCTGACCGGAATGCCGACCGCGACGATCAGGGGATAGTCCATCAAGGACCTGTAGGCGATCGCGCGCCCACCTTCCTTTTCATCGAAGAACTGCCCAGACGGATTTTGAGCCAGTTGCGCAAATAGTTGCCCGTCTTGAATCGGCGTATCGATGATGGCCGGGCTAAGATCAAGGCCTGCGCGCAGATAGCCGTCGCGCCCGGCCAGGCTGACCGTTCCGGATGGGCCGATATCGACGGACTTAAAAAAATCCGACAGAAGGTGAGACTCGGCCGACAGCAGCAAAACTCCAGCAAAACCACCATCGGCCTTGCGCAGACGGCGCGAGAAGGGCACGGACAGGCGTAAGGTGGCGGCATCGGCCAGCGTGCGACCAATGAAAAGCTTGTCGGCGTCGCCGTTCTTGTGCGCCTTGAAAAAGTCCTGATCGCCGACATTGGTCTTGACCGACAACGGCCCGCCGCTGCTTTGCCTGACCAGCCCGTCTTCGCCGATGACCGCGACCTGCGCTGCCAGACCTTGCATGGCCTGCAACTGTTCAAGCTCAGCCTCGACGTCAAATCCCTTTCCCTGCGTACGCTCGTAAGACTGCCTGACATGTAAAAGCGACAGATCGAGATTGCCGATGGTTCGGGCAATGTTTTCCTCGAAGGCAATCGACAAATTCTGTGCCAGCAGGACCGCTTTTCCAGCCGCCTCCTGGCTCATCCTGTCCGCCCGCCAGACCAGTCCCCCCCAGATCAGCGCAAAAGCCAGCCCAAGACTGAGGGCAAGCCGAAGGCTGCCCCTGCGGGCCAGGGCTGTTGTATCGCTGGCTTGAAGGGGCTCGGCGGCGCTTGAGCCCATTCTGGAAGGAACGGTCATCATCTTTTCTGGAAACTTCCCCGCGCGGCCCATCCCCCAGACGGGAGAAAAGCCATCGTTGCAACAACCTGAACGTCTGCTCTTTGCCCAATCATAGCCAAGTGGGCGGACGGCGCAAGGCGCCAGTCTTTAGGGCTTGAGGACGGCGCCGATCAGATAAATGACCAAGCCCACGCAGCCACCCACCAGCGTTCCGTTGATGCGAATATATTGCAAATCCTTGCCAACACGGGCTTCAAGCCGGTTTACCAGCGTTTCCGTGGGCCAGCGCATGACCATTCCGGCGATGAAAGAGCCGATCATCTCGCGGCGCGGCACCATGAACTGCTCAATGGCGCGCTTAAGCCACCGGCTTGCCGTTTCACGAAACGTAATGTCTGCGGCGATACGCTCGCCCAGGGAACGCACGGAATCCTCAATGGTTCCGCGTAGTCCCCTGCCGCTTTCCGCAGCACTAGAGGCAAGCTGATCGTGCAGTTCGTTCCACAAGTCGTCCAGATACATCTCAATGGCCGGATCGTTCAGGATCTGGGTTTTGACGGCATGAATTCGTTCCTCGAACTCAGGGGTGGCATCCAGGCGATGAATGAACTCCCGGGTCGCTTTTTCGAATTCTGTACGCCAGGGATGGTCCAAGGAGCGCAACTCGATCAGCGCCTCGCCAAGCCCTGCGGCGATCTGATCGGACAGGGATTCCTCAAGCCACAAAGGCAGCCAACTGCTTTTGGCAGCCACCTTCTTGCGGATAAATCCGCGCTTGGTGCGCAGGAGATCACCCAGGGCCTGCAAGGCCTCATCCAGAAGCGACTGGTGATATCCCTGGGCCACCGCCACGGAAAGAAGACTTGACAGCAAGGGGGCGGTGATGGCTTTGCCGATGCCCTTTCGAAACATCGAATTCACCGTCTTGCGCAAATGCTCTCTTTGAATGACGTCCAGAACCGGCGGCAACAGCACCATCAGTCGTTCCGCCAGCAGGCTTGCATTCTCGGGCGCTGACAGCCAGCGACCCAGGCGGCCCACGACATCAAGTTCCTCCAGGCGGCGCGCTACCGCTTGTGAGGCCAGAAAGTTTGCCGAGACGAAACGTCCAATGGCGGCGGCTATTCGCTTGTGATTGCGGGGAATGACCGCCGTATGGGGAATTGGTATGCCCAGGGGGTGGCGAAACAAGGCGACGACGGCAAACCAGTCGGCAATGGCACCCACCATGGCCGCCTCGGAAAAGGCGCGGACGACGCCCAGCCAGGGCCAGCGCTCTTCCCCCAGGGCGGCCATCAGAAAGACCATGGCGACAAGACACAGCAAGCCGGTCGCCAGCCTGCGCATACGACGGACATCGCGCATGGGATCGGCTCCCAATTGCTCTGGCGCCGACAGATCTTGCTCCGCGTCTGCCTCCAAATTCTGCATCAGGGTCTTCACTCCTCTCCCCCAACTTCGACAGCGTAAATGCTGACGGGGCGATTCACCAAGCGGAAGCTGTTCTCTGTTAGGACTTTTCAGCCGCCCTCGCCCATGCTAGTGTTCCGACTTCCCTGACGGACCTGCCTTCAGCTCCTTGTAGATTTACGGGCTGTTGCATAAGGCGACGTCTTTTACTTTATAAGGAATTGAACATGCCCTTTCATCTGGCGCCTTATCTGGCTAAATCGCTTCCCGGTGTCGGCGTTCTTGGCGGAATCGTTGGCGGGGCGGCGGCTCTGGCGAAGAATCTCCACTTACTGCAAGCCGGAAAGGTCAGCCGCAAAGAAGCAGCAATCGATACCGGCAAGGAAACGGTTGGCGCCGGCTTGGCGACGGCCCTCAGCGCTGCCGTGGCCGGTGCTGTCGGCGGCGGCCTAGTGGTGTCGCTGGGCGTTGCCGTTGCTGCGGGCATCGCTGGCAAATATGCCTGGGACCGGGCCGTCGAATATACCGAGGCCCAGATTGCGGCACGCACATCCGGTGCGGATGACGAGGCGATCGAAGACATCGCCTGACCGGCTCATCCACGCCCTCATGAAGAGCGGCCCCTCGTCAGGGGCCGTTTTTCTTTTCAGCTCTCGGTCGGCGGATCACCGGCAGGTCTCGACCACAAGGCCTCGAGGCGGCCTGCGTCGGCCTGTATCTCGGCAGTTAGTTGCGGCTCCGGTGGTGTCTGTGCGCGTTGAATCGTTTCGGCCCCCTCCTTAAGCTTGCGACAGACCGTGTAGAACTCCTCGTTCTCCACGTCATTGGCCCAATTGGTCAGCCTGTCGCACGCGAAAACCAAATGCATGGCGATCTGCGAGCGAGGATGCAGGACATCTTCCTTTCCCGCCTCGGGCAGGATGCGCTGAGCCAGCCAGCCGATCTGATAAATCAAACGCTCGGTTCGTTGCTTTTTGATAATTTCCCAACTTGTGGAAACCGCCTTCAAGTGAAGCTCGTCGTCGGTCCGGCCATAAGCCCTGTTTTTCAAGCTGCTGGGGACCTGTATTTCAGAAACCGGCACAGAGCCCAGGCGCGGCTCGGTTCGCCGTTCAGGCCCGATATAATCCTGTGTCACCACGAAGGGTCTGCGGTTTTCTATCAGCAGATTTATCCGCGCGTGCAGAACCTGAACCGAGATGGGCCTGATGAGAACGGCATCGGCGCCCGCATTGACAAGGAGGCGGGCCATGTCCGGATGAGGGGGATCGGCAATCAAGATCACGTTGACGAAAGGGTCCTTGCTAAGCCTATGCTCTCGAACTAGCCGGATGATTCCAAAGACGTCCGAGTCCTCCATGTTCGCGTCAAGAACGACAAGATCGAAAGGCTGCTCTCCCAGCAGTTCATGCGAGCGCAACGCTGAGGCGCTGTCTTGTATGCCGCGCAGACCGTGGCGGAACAAGGATGTGCGCAGGCTGCTGCGCACATTGGGATTGGGCTCTCCCAGCAACATGCGAATCGCGGCAAGGCTGAAGCTCAGACTCATGTCTCGTTATGCCGCGTCTTGAAGTGCCGATAGATTTTCATCTCCTGCATGAGGGCCAGAAAGACCATCTTTTCCTGATAGCGGTAGCGCGTGACCATGCACTCGACATGCAACACCCCCTGATAATGCGCCAAGTCATGCGCACCCAGCAGCAGTCGCTTTTCCAGCGCATAGGTTTGCTGCCCCCCATCCGTCAGCGCTGAAAAAGCCGCACTCTCGCTTTCACGGTCGTCTGGGTGCGAAAGCTCGAAATAGCTTGTCTGCAAAAGCTGGCCGCCCCGACATCCCAACAAGCGCTCCAAATTGTCGTTCGTCCGCAGAATTCGTCCGCATTCATCAAAAAGCGCAACACCAACCTCTGCCAGGCCCAGATACGCTGTGACAAGATCGTCAAGTGACGTGGCCGTAAGCATTTGGCGCCAAACTCCACAACAGATAAGGACACCTCCATATCGAGGGATATTACGCAAGATCAGGCGGTTACTCTGGCGTCCCCTGGCCTTCAGTCTAGACTTTTTCGAATCTCTGCGCCAGCTTGGACAGCAACACTGATTCACATATACATATCAACAGACTATTCGCACACTCCATAAAAAATGCCCCTGTTCGGGGCATTTCGCTGGGGGGGCGACGAAAGTAAATAAAAACTTCCAAGAAGTGGGCCGAGTGCCCTGGCGGCTCATCTTGCTCTTCGCTATGCCGTCGCAGGCGCCCTGATCATCAAAAGCGAACTCTCCTCTGTCAGAACCTCACGCTTTTCGTCCAAGCTTCTGGGCAACTCATTCTGCCGTAAAACAACATCCCGGCGCGGCGCAGATTTTATGTCATTTGCCTGAAAGGGTCGCTTGAGCGCATGGCGTTGGCCCCGTAAAGGAGCGTCGCTAGCGTTCCGATGGCTAATCCAACACCAAGCGGACCAGCGGCAACGACTCCGAGAACGGCAAACGCCCCCTTGCCAAGGAGAAGCAGCCCCTTGGCCTTAACGACGGCAGCACCCGCCGCCCCAGCGCCAATCCCCGTGGCCGATGCCGTTGCTGCATTGAACCCATTCAGGCCCGCGCGGTGGCTCTTACTGTCTACGACCGTCTTCATTGTCCTGGCCCCATGAGTTGCGATTGCGACTTGTTCGCAATAACCCTATTGCCGTTTGAGCTTCCTGTCAAGAGCTCCCGCCCCCTGTCAGGGCCTGTCCGAGAGGTTTTCAAGTTCCCGGTCTTGCTCAGCTCGTGGCAAAGCACACCACAAGGGGTGGGTTTGGCAAACAAGCCTGCAGCATCTTGCCAAGAAAGCATAAAAGGCCTGGTGAAGGTTCGCGGCGAAAACAATCAACACATTAGCTTGTTGTTCTCTGCGCTGGACCCTAACGAGATATTGTGGTTCAATCCAAATGGAGCTAATCCTTAAAGCTTGGGAATATCGGTTTGCCTAGCGAAGAAGGGCTATTCCGGACAGGGGTATGACGAACGTTCATCATCTACATGTTGTAGGACAGGGGGCTGGCCGCTGGAATGCGTGGCGCCAGCAGGAGCCTGATGTTCTGCCCGATCTGGCCGGCGCCGATCTGAAGGGGGCCGATCTTGCCGGAATGGACCTCACGGGCGCCGTGCTGTCTTTGGCCAATCTGCGCAAGGCTGACCTTTCTGGGGCGAATTTGCGTCTGGCCAATCTGGCTGGCGCAAATATGGATGAAGTCAATCTCTCTGGGGCCTATCTCGAAGGGGCAACCATCGCCGGTGCCTATCTTTTGCGGGCTAATCTTTCAGGGGCTTGTCTGCGCCGGGTGAATTTGGCCGGCGCCAGCCTGGTGGGAAAGATCAATCTTTCCGGCGCTGATCTGACGGGGGCGAATCTGGCGGGGGCCCGACTTGTCGGAGCCAAGCTGACCGGCGCCAATCTGACCCGGGCGATTTTGGCCGGAACGGATCTGCGCGAAGCCGACCTGGGCGGCGCTACGCTGACGGATGCGGATACCAGCGGCGCCAAATTCGATGGCGCCAATATGAGTGGCGCCATCATCCGCGACTATCGCGTTGGCGGTCGGCAGCGCCCGTATTCGCACGATGACGCGGATGGCGGCGACGACGAAACCGGCGAGCTTGATTTCGAGGCCGGTCAGCCCGGCAAGGGCAAAGAAGAAAAATCACTCAAGCCGGAGGGGGAGGCACAGGCCCCGACTCCATCCAGAGTCGAGACAAGCGAAGACTTGACGCCCGACATGGCGTTGGCAGAGACAACGACAGCCGCATCCGAGCCAGAGTCCGCCTCGCTTATGGAAACGCTGGAGGCTCCGGCAACCGAAGCCCCTCAAATTGCCCCCGCCCCCCTGGAGGCCAGACAGCCTTCGCCGCCGAAGACAGCGCCCGAGTCAGTCGAGGAAATCGCCCGGCAAGCCCCCGTTGCCGAGCCCCCGTCGGCACCCGTTGAAGAGGCTGGGCAACCCGCGCTTCCCAAAGAGCCCGAGCAGGTTGAAACCGTCGCTCCCCAAGCTGCCGAGCCCGCCCCCGCTCCTGCCGAGATCGTCGCTTTGGCAGAGCCCGAGGCCCCGCCCGTTCTTGCCGAAGCCCCCCTGGAAATGGCCCAGGCCAGTGCTGCCATCCCTGCAGAGACATCGCCCGCGCCAGAGCCTGCAACTGCGCAGCCCCCCCCGGTGGTTCATCCACAGCTTGCCCCGGCACCAGCCCCGGCGCCAGAGGAAGAGGCGGATGAGGGCTTCTACACCTACGAGCGCAAGGATTTGGCCATCTTGATGCTGTATTCCGAGCCCTTCAGCCGCAAGACGAAAGAGGAAAGACGTCTGCTGGTGGATCTGCTCATGCAGTACAACAAAATCTTTTTTGGCGTTAAGACGCAGATATCCATGGCCACCAAGGATAGCAGCATCATCGCCGGATTCGAGAATCCGACGGATGCGTTGCGCTGCGCCGGTCTTTACATCAACATCTTGCGCGACATGAAGGTGGATTCTAGCGTCTGTGTGAATTGGGGCTTTGCCACGATACGCACCGACATGGATGAAACCGGGCACAGCGACCTTCTTCTGAATTCAATCAGCCCGGCGGCCCGCCTGCGCCCCATCGCCACATCGGGTGAGGTTCTTATTCTGGAAGAGCTCTTCTCGAATGCCGCCACCGACAAGGATCTCTTCGTCTTCGAGCCGGTAACCCGCAAATGGACGCTGTCTTCTGACCAGTCAGGTCCCAGCGTCGATGTGCTCTGCTACCGTGTGCGCAACCGCGAAGCATCCGGGACTGCCTGAAGGCAGCCTGGAGTATCCGTTACGGTCAAGCATCTGAACCCGCAATTACGCACTCTTCAATGAGCCATCGTCGGCGAAGTGCGTAACAAGAATTTTTTCCAGATCCCAAAGATCCCCATCCTCGAAAACGATGCGAATGAGATCATTGGGATTGCACTGGGCGACGAGGGTTTTGATTTCCCCCGCCTCGCGCAGGATCTTCGACACTCTCCGGCCAACCGTATCGGAACCTGCCGCCATCTCTCGAAACTTATCCGAATGCGCCTTGACCTCAAGGGCAAGGCACCTGAAGAAGACGTTTCTGTCACCTGCGAAATAAGCGTCCGTCAAAGTCGAAATGAATTTCCTGACCGTCTCCTTGTCGTCTTGAACGTTGGACAAAAGGTCGGTCAGCAACTGAGTGGCCGTCATGCTGAGATCGTTGAGCGCCAACGTCAGCAACTCGGCCAAAGAGCGCATGCGGTCGATGCTCTGGACGGAATCGCTGGCGGCGACCGGCGCCAGCTTTTGAGCCGACAGAGCCAACTCGCGCGAGATATCCCGCGACATGCCGCCTTGCGAGCGCAATTCCTCGATGATGGCTTGTCGGCTATCGCGGGTGGCATCGACCAGCAGGGCGGCAGCCTTCTCCTGCGCCTCGATCTGGGCTTCGCGGCTTTCCCGAATGGTCTGGCTGATCAGGGCAAGGGCCTCGGTGGCAATACCGTCGCGCTGGGACAGTTGGCCGACATCCGTCCGCAGACTATCCACGCGGATGGTTACCTGCGTGATGACAATGACAAGACCAAAAACAATCAGAGGCAATGCAACGACAAGCAGAATGATAAAGAACTCATGCGGCATGAAATACATAATATTTTCCCAGCCGCTGTATACAGAAATATAGGCCGCGCAAACAAACAGCCAGAGCGCTGAAATCGCCATGAAAATGCTTCTGTTCTTTCCATTGAAGGACAGGAGCGACTTTTTCGACTTGTCATGCATGGCAAACTCCGCAGGTTACTGAAAGCAAGCGCACACGCCCTGGCCCGAAAGGCGCTCCTTTTTTGGCCCCCCCCTAGGCGGAAGAAAGGCCAAGCGCCCCCGATCACGAGATTGGTAAAGGCCCCAACGCTGCAACGTCAATGGATTATCCCGTGATTTGGCCGCTTTGCAAATGATCTTTCCCCATGATTTGCTCTGATGCACCTCGTCGCCGCAAGATTTCAAAAACTAGTGGGTTTGGAATATATTTTTGTACCATATATAGAGATTGTGATAATCTCTGACGCTGAAATTCAATTCAAGACTTGGGGAGGGGAGAAGTGGCCTACTCGAAAGAAATCAGTCGTGACAGCCGGGGGGTTTTCCTTTTTCTGGTCGATCAATCGCGTTCCATGAACAAGCCTTTCGGCGTCGATCCTGCGGGCAACGCCCTGACCCGCGCCGAGGCGGTGGCCAATGCCCTCAACGGCACACTGGAAGAACTGATCAATCGCTGTATGCGCGACGAGGGTGTGCGCGACTATTTCGATGTCGGCATCATCGGTTACGGCAAGACGCGGCGCCCTGAATTCTGCTGGCGCAACAATCTGGCGGGCCGCAAGCTGGTGCCGATTACCGAGGTGGCGGAGAATGCCGAGATCGTGGAGATGGATATCGCGACGGAAGTGCGCGGCCAGATCATTCACGAGCGGGTCGCTGTTTCGCGCTGGATCGACCCCGTCGGCGTCGACAGCACCCCGATGAACGCGACTTTTCTGCTGGCCCAAGCGACGCTTGCCGAGTGGATCGCCTGGAACCCCGATTCGTTTCCGCCCGTCGTCATCAACATCACCGACGGCATGGCCAATGACGTCAACAGCGACCAGGAACTGCTGAGGACGGCCAGGAATCTGACGAATCTCGCCACCAGCGACGGCAAGGTCCTGCTGATCAATTGCCATATTTCAGGCGGCGATGATGCGTCGGTCTTGTTTCCCTCCACGCCCGATGAATTGCCCAACGACGCCTATGCCAGATTGCTTTTCGAGATGTCGAGCGAATTGTCGCCCCGTCATCGAGCGGTGATCGAGGAAGTTCACGACCGGACGCTGGCCCCCGATGCGCGCCTCAAGGGCATGGCCTATAACGCCAATGCCGTGGCCCTGTTGACCTTGCTGGACATCGGAACGCGCCAAGCCATCAATGTTCAGCCCGCACGTTCCTCTCTGGTCGAGCCCTTCTCGCCGGGCGAGCTGTCTTCGGCTTCGGACATCGCGGGCGACAGTTACGACGATGGCGACTTCGCGGAATCGGAACTGCTGGACAAGGCATCGTGATTTCCGGGCAGACTTCCTGGCCGAGTTGCTCGGCCAGGGGACGCTCTGTCGCCAAACCTCGCAACGACAGCTTTTCCATCGGCGATCAGATTGTCTGGCGGCAGAACGAAGACAAGTTTCGTCTGAACAAGTCCAGGGACAGCCTGCTGGCGGCTGTTTCCGATGGGGCAGGCGGCACGGGGCTGTTTTGCGGGGCCTGGGCCGAAACACTGGTCAGCCGTTTGCCGGGAAGACCCATTGTCGGCATTAACGAACTTAATCGTTGGCTGGATGGCTTCTGCCTTTCCTTTCGCAGCGATTATGCCCAGCGGGCGAAAAGCCAGCCGGTCAAGCATGCCAAGTTCGTCAAGGAAGGTTCGTGCGCCACGCTGGCCGCCTGCTGGCTGAGCTTCCTGCGCGGCCGGGCGGTGATGCGCTGGCTGGGTTATGGCGACAGCCAGATCATGGTGTTCGACCGAACGGGGCCCCGCCCCATCCTAACGACAAGCTATCCCTCAACCCTTTCCGACTTGGGACGAACACCCGCCCTGCTCAATTGGAAGGACCTGCCCGACAAGGCCAAACTGTCAACCGGGGTGGTAACGCTGCCTGCCCGCGCCACGATCGCCGTGGCCTCTGACGGGATCGGGCAATATCTTCTGCTGCGCTATCTCGCCTTGCATGCGCCAGGTGCCAGCAATTCAAAAATGGCTGAGGCGTTTTCGCGTCTTGCCGAAGGCGACAGCAAACTTGGCGATGCCATTCGCGCCCAGCGCAAACAAGCGCAGGAACCCTTCGCCAGGGTGCTGGATGCCTTGCGCCAGGCCTTGAAATCGGACCAGGCTTTCTTGGCCTATGTCCGCGCCCGCCACAGGGAAGGGCTTTTGGCAAATGACGATGCGACTTTGTTGCTGATCGATATCGACACGACCGAGCCCCCGCAGATGGCGGGATCGGGCGCAAAACAGCCCCTCAGAGGCTCAACAGGATGAACCGACGATGACCTATCCTCTGATCAATGACTATAAGCATGCCGTGGTCAATCCGAAGGGACGCTTCGTCTCTCTGGACATCTCGCCCTTGCGCGATTCCAGGAACGCCCCCATTTTGCTGGCGGGAAATTTCGCTGGCGTCTTCAAGGTGCAAGACGCAAAGGGCCAAGTGCTGGCCCTGAAATGCTTTACCCGCGACATCGCCCAGCTGACCCGGCGCTATCAGGCCGTGGCCGATTTCATCCGAACCGCCCAGTCGCCCTATTTCCTGCCGATGAAATTTCATCCCGAGGAAATCTTTATAACCTCCTCGACCGCTCCTCATCGGGATTATCCCGTGGCGACCATGCCCTGGCTTGAGGGCAGAAGCCTGGGGGCTATGACCGAGGCCCTGTGCGCGGCAAAAAAGCGCCAGGCCCTGGCGGGGCTGACCATCGCCTGGAGCCGCTTGTGCCAAGACCTGCTCAAGCGCGGCATCGCGCATGGCGATTTGAAGCACGACAATGTTTTCGTAAGCTCGACCGAGGGCAAGCTGAAACTGCTCGATTACGATTCGATGTATCTGCCCAAGCTGAAGGGGCTTTCCTCGCCGGTTTTGGGCAGCGTCAATTTTCAGCATCCGCTGCGCAACACCAAGCATTTCGACGAGACCATCGACCATTTTTCCATGCTGGTCATTCTGCTCTCGCTGCGCGCCCTTGTTTTCGAACCGGAACTGTTCGCGCAGTTTCACAACGGCGAGAATCTGATCTTTAGCCGCGAGCATTTTCTGACGCCGGAAAGCGCTGCCCTGGTCGCCCGTCTGGCCAAAAGCCCGGATATCTTCGTGCGCGATTGGACTCAGGCCCTGGTCAAGGCTTCCAAGTCCCGTGCGATCAGCGTACCGGGTCTAGCCGCCATGCTGAAAACGGCTACCAAGCTCGATGCCACCCCAGCCCAGTCGCGCCATACAGGAATTCTATCGTTCTTTTCGTAAAAGGGCAGGCCGTCAGGCCTCGGCCTGAGGCAGCACCTCGGCGTCCTGCTTCTCTGCAAGCTCGGCTTTGCTTGGCATCTCATCTTGGGGGATCGGCTTGGGTTTTTCGAAAAGCCCCCACGTCACATCGCCCAAGCGAGAACAGGCGGGACACAACACAGTCCAGGCTGATAAAGACGCCTTGCAATGACCGCAATGCCAGCCGTAATCCTTGACGGCATGCTCGGCCTTGTGACGCCATCTGCCGACAGCCGCCGCATCGCCAGTCTCCTGCTCTTCGATTTGAGCCAGCAGGGCATAAGCTTTCGCCGAGGGTTCGGACTTCACCGCCGCGATCAGATGTCGTCTGGCCCGCCCCCAAACCTTGGCATGGCTGGCAGCCTCGCCCAGAGCCAGTTCGCTCTGCGGGTCTCCAGGGCCCTTCTGAACAATCTCTTCGATGCGCTTGAGACGATCCTCTGCCGTCGTACCATGCGCCAGCTCCGCCTGGCGTTCCAGAAGAGGATAGGCCGGATGCCTGTGGCAAGCATCCTTCAACAAAGTGCCCAGCTCGTCAGGCTTGCCTTGGCTGGACAGAATGTCGGCCATGAAAAGAGTCGCGGGAATGAAGGCCGATGCCTCGTGTTGTGCCGCTGCCTCTTTTGCCAGGGCCAGGGCTCGCTCCGGGTCGGCGGTCTGCGAGGCCATGGCCTGCGCCAGAGTGATGCCTGCCTTCAAGCGCAAAGCGGCATCCGGCACTTTGCCCTTCTGCGGATAGGCCAAAGCGATCAGCTCCTGCACACCATCCCAATTTTCCTCCCGCACCAGTTCGGTCAGCTTCGTTGTATCGAGAACCAGAATTTCCGGTGCTGGCGGCGCTTCGGAAGGAACATCCTGCGGTTCGCGCTTCACTGGCTTTGGCGAAGGCTCGGGGGCTGAAAAGTCAGCAGGCGACAAATGACGCGCTGCCAGCCTGCCCCTTGAGGGGCGAGGCGGGCCGTTTCCCAGCAGTTTTCGCCACCAGGAGCTATCCTCCTTGGCCCGCACGGACTCCCGCGCTGCATTGTCGTCCAGCGAAGGCTCTCCCAGCTCGGCAGGCGGAAGTGGCATGAACGAGGCCAAGAGCTTGGCCAACTCCCGGCTTTGCAGCAATTGGGCGGCTTGTCCGGCGAGACGCCGCCCTTCGCGAATCTGGCCCACCGAGGCAGCCTCGAGGGCGCCGATCAATGCCGCCAGACCCGCGTCCTGATCCTTGACGCGCCTAGCCAACAAAGCGCGGCTGCGCATTTTGCCCAGGGAGAAGATAAAACGGAAGAGCGTGGAGGTGAAGGAGATCAACAAGAAGAGAGCGAGCAGGAACAGCAGCAACACCAGCATGGTCGTTTCGACCTGCCAGCCCATCCAATCGATGCTGATGGCGCCGGGATTGGCAACCAGCCAGAGGGTTGCCGCAGCAACCAGGCCGGAGAGACTCAGCAGCAGGATCAATCGGAAGAGCATGGATCAGTCGCCGCTTTCATTGGCGGCCGAGATGGCTGCCGAGAGGATTTCCGAAAGCGCTCTGTCGGCATTGATTCGCGTCACCGCTGCTTGCATCCAGGGCAGCATCGCATTGGCCGCTGGCCCCTGAAGCAGCCTGAGGGCATCGACGCAGCCGATCAGATCGCCCTCTGCCACCAGCTTTTCAGCGCGCCTGAGGGCGTCGCCGTTGCCGTCGCCGCTGCCATCGGTCCTGCGCACGGTAATGGCGGAAGAGAAGAACTGAGAGACGCGGCCCTCCAGCCAGTTGCTGCCCAGTTGCGAGTTTGCTGCCAAGGCAGCGGATGCGCTTGGCTTGTAGCGTTCCATCAGCACAGCACGGGTGGGAATTCCCGTCTGCGCAAGCGGGGCCAGAAATTCAAGCGCCTTGGCGAATTTGCCGGGGCCCAGCGAGCGCGCGACCTGTAATTCGGTCTCGAAAGGCGTCCCCCTGTCGACGGATTCCCGCAACTGGCGGACGGCCAGCAGGACCAGCGATCCCCTCGCCACGCGCTCACCCTGCCTTTTGCGCAAGTCATCCGGCTTTTCCGCCGGGCCAGCAGCATTGGCGGGCATGTCGTCCCCGCCAGTCTGCAAAGGCTTGTCTGCGGGCAAAGGGGCAGCCAGAGGCTTTGGCGGCAATTCCTTGCTATCCTCTTGAGGGCGCTGCTGTGTCGCCTGCCTCAACTGCGACTCGACCAAAGCCAGCCGCTGCTCAGCCTGTTCAAGCCGGATGGCCGCCGAGGACAGGGCAGCCTCCAGCATAGCGGCGCGCTCGGAAGATGCTTCAGACGGCGGCAAGGTTTGGACGGGCCTGGCAGAGGAAAAAGATGAAGCGGGAAGCCAGCCCAAGAGGGGCTCCACATAGGGGCGAATTTCCGTCCAAGCGGCAGCCCCCCCCATCAGCATCAGAAAAAGAACGATGAGGACAAGGCGACCCGATCCGCCGCCACCGGACGCCTTTCTGGACCTTTCTCCTGCCCGGGGATCGGCGCGCGATGCCCGACTGGGAGATGAGGCGATTTGATCGAGTGTCTCTGTCATTCCTGCCACCTTGCCCGAGGGTTATAACACGGGCGAAGGGAAAAGAGCCATAAGCGAAGCCGGGCGTGTGCCCGCCAAAGGAAAAGGCGCCAAGCCCCTTAAGGAGGGGCTTCAGGCGCCTTTCCGCTTTGTTGGGGGCGATCTTAGATGCGTGCCGAGACGTAGCTGATCAGCGGCAGTTTCCAGGCCCTTCCGAAAACCACGGACAGCAGGCCCAGCGCCGAGAAGGCCACAACGGCCATGGTGGAAAGCCCGAAGACCCACTTGCCCAGAAGCGGAACGTGAAGAGCGAAAATCGCCAAAGCGCCCCACATCCAGATGACCAGTCCCTGCTTGGCGTGGAAAGAGACGAACTCGTCGTCGCGCGAAACCAGAAGCGGAACGAAGCACAAGATTCCCAAATAGCTGAGGGCTGCAAGAAGCTTGCTCTTCACTTCCCTTGGCGCCAGTACAAATGCTTCCGTCATGATCCTCTATCCCCTGCTGTAAGGCGTCTCTGCAACTCAAGCCATGGCTTGGCGCAGCTCGATTTCCTCGTCGGACTGTTCCTGTTCGGCCTTGCGGCTGCGCAGATAGGCATAAGCGGCGGCGGCAGCGGCAAGACCCAGGAAAATGGGGCCCCAAGCGCCCAGACCCAAACCGAGGCCCAGACCCAGCCCCTTTCCGGCAACGACGGTTCCGCCCGCCGCGCCAACGGCCGATTTGGCGGCAAGACCAGCGGTACCTTTCGCCGCCGCAGTTTGCCCGGCTCCCGTCTTCAAGGCGACGCCCAGGCCCTTGGCCTGTCCGACTCCGGCTGCCGCCTTCGCCGCCCCGCCCTTTGCAACGGCACCCTTGGCCCCGGCCACCTTGGCGGCCACGGCTTCATTCTCGATCTCTCCGGCCATGGTGGCGGGAGCTACGGGCGCTACGCCCTGTGCTACGGGTGGGCACATCACTGCGGCTGCGGCCATCTGTTTTCTCCCCTAAGGACAATGCCAACAAGATTATCATACCAGCTACGCACTGATAACATGGCCTTGCCGGTCGGGCAACCCCGGACGCAGCGAAAAGCCACGCCTTAACTACTTAACAGCAATGGTTTTTTGTCCCGAAGCAGGACAAGTCGCGGCAATCTCAATGATTTTATGCCCTGAAAGAGAGCCCCCCGCAAAGTCGGCAGGGGTACCAGCCCGGCAATGATCGAAATTAAATGAAGAAAACTGTCTGATTCTAGCCTATTTTCAAGTAGTGCCCCGCCGGGTCGTAGGGACCATCCTCGCCCGGGCCTGGGAGGCAGCAGCGTTGTGGTCCAGCAGCGAGCAAACGATCTCGGAGTTAGAGACATCATGCAATGGGATGACGCGCTTGAGGTCGGGGTGCCTTCGATCGACGAGGATCACCGGAACATCGTGACCTGGGTGTCGGACTTGCAGGAAATGGGCGCCTATTCATTCCCGCACAAAACCCTGGTGTATGTTTTTGATTCCCTGGTCGACTACGTCTCGATCCACTTCAGGCGCGAGGAAAGTGCCATGGCGGCCTGTTCCTTTGGCGGACTCAAATCGCATCAAAAAGCGCATGAGGAGTTTGAGCAGATAATACAAAAAGTGCATAATCAGTTACTGGAGAATGCCGATTTCATTTTTCAGAACGAGACGTTCGACTTCATCTTCGACTGGTTGCACACGCATATCTCGCAGGTCGATACCCAGATGGCTTCCTCTGTTCGAGGCAGCAAGGCAGCAATCGAAGCCGCAGACAAATTTCCTCGGGTGGCCATAAAGGCCCCCTCTCGAAATTAGCGAATTCCTGAAAATCCAAGCCGCTTGAGGAAAACGCACGGGCAGCAGAGAAGGCGATTGATCAAATCGAAGCCTCTTTCCCCTTGTGAATCCCTGCTCGGATTATGCACGCTTTGCGCTGCCGGATATGGCAAAAGCTGGCCCTTCGTGGCCATTCCGGCCCTTTCGGACAGAGGCGGAAGCCTTGCTTTAATCGTCTGATTTTGTTTGACAAAAAATGGTGCTGCTGGTCAGGATTGAACTGACGACCTCTCCCTTACCAAGGGAGTGCTCTACCACTGAGCTACAGCAGCGCGCCCGTTTTCAGGGTGCGGACCTTGCCATAGCAAGGCCCGGGACGCAAGCGGCAATCCCCGGCTTTTTTGACGGTTTGTAAAAGCCTCGCCCGGGGCAAAAAGGCCGGATAGACTGCGTTTATGAACGAGAACAGCAAGCGCCCCAGCGATCCTCTGGCCGCCATCGCACCGGGCCTGTTCGTTCTTCTATGGAGCACGGGGTTCATCGGATCGAAGATGGGGGCACCCTATGCCGAACCCTTTACCTTCCTGCTCATCCGCTTTGTCATTGTGACGGCCCTTCTGGCCCTGACCGCCTTCCTCATGCGAGCCCCCTGGCCGACATCACCCGCCTTTGTGGGCCGCATCGCCCTGGCCGGTCTTCTGGTTCACGGCGTCTATCTGGGTGGGGTCTTCGCGGCCATTTCCGCTGGCCTGGGAGCCGGTATCGCCGCCCTTGTCACCGGGCTTCAGCCCCTACTGACCGCCGTTCTGGCGGGTCCCATCCTGGGCGAGCGCGTCCGGCCCAAGCAATGGGCCGGGCTGTTGCTGGGGCTTTTGGGCGTCATTCTGGTGGTGGCCGACAAGGTCCATCCGGGCTCGGCCGGATTTGAAGGCCTGCCCTGGGCCTTTGGTGCCGTGATCGGGATCTCGCTGGGAACGCTTTATCAGAAGCGCCACTGTTCGGGGATGGATCTGCGCACGGGCGCCGTCGTCCAATATGCCAGTGCTGGCCTGGCCATGCTGGCGATGTCGATGGCTCTGGAAACCCGCGAGGTCGTATGGAGCGGCGAATTCATCTTCGCCCTGGCCTGGCTGTGTCTGGTTCTCTCGGTGGGCGCCATCACCCTGCTCTACCGCATGATCCGCGCGGGTGCCGCGGCCAAGGTCGCCAGCTTCTTTTATCTGGTTCCCCCTGCCACGGCGCTGATCGCCTATTTCCTGTTCGGAGAAACCCTGTCCACCCTGGCCTTGATCGGCATGGGCGTGGTGGCGGCAGGTGTCGCCTTGGCCAACCGGGCCTGAGCATGGACCAGCGACTTTGGGTTTTTGCCTATGCCTCGCTGATGTGGGAGATCGGTTTCGATCCCGAAGAGACGCAAAGCGCCTGGATTTCTGGCTATCACCGCGCCTTGTGCATCCTGTCCATCCGCTATCGCGGCACACCGGAAAAGCCGGGATTGGTGATGGGGCTTGATCGAGGCGGCTCTTGCCGGGGATTGGCGCATCTTGTCAGAAAGGGCGAAGAGGCGCGTGTCAGGGCGCTGCTTGACGAGCGCGAACTGCCCACCGGGGTCTATCACCCCCTGAAACTTAAAACCCGTCTTCAAGATGGCAGGACAGTCCCCGCCCTGGCCTATGTCGCCAAACGCGATCATGAGCAATATTGCCGACTGTCCGAAACCGAGGCCGCCCGTCTGATCGCAGAAGGTCTTGGAGGCAAGGGACGGTCCTACGATTATCTGGAATGCACGCTAAAGCGCATGGACGAACTGGGCATTCACGACGCCCGGCTTAAGCGGATACTGGTTTTAGCGGGCTGAGCTGGCGGTCGAGCGGCTGTCGAGTGCTGCATAAGCCGGCCACTCGCCTGCGGCCAGAAGATCGAGTTCCGGATTGGGCTGCTTCAAGCGCGCCCGATACATCCACAAATTCGACGACACGCGCTTGATGAAGGCGCGGGTCTCGCGGGAAGGAATGCTTTCCAGCAGCAGCAAAGGATCGTCGCGGTGATCGGCCTGGCGCTCCCAGCGCATGGCCTTGCCCGGACCACCATTATAGGCGGCGGCCAGCAGGAACAGATTGCCGTCGATGGCGGGATCGCGCAGCAAGGATTCGATATAGCGCTGTGCCAATTCGATATTCATTTCCGGATTCATCACCAGCTTGGCATCCTGGCGCCCACCGACCAGCTTGGCCGTTCCCGGCATCAGTTGCATCAGCCCCTTGGCTCCCGCCCGGCTTTTCGCAGTGGGATTGAAGGCCGATTCCTGACGCATCAGGGCATAGACCAAGGCCCGGTCGATGCGCCATCCGCCATCGGGTTTCCAGGGCGGCAAGGGATAAAGGGCGGCATCATGCATGCGACCGTCGCGCTCGCTCATCACGCCGCCCAGACGAATGGCAAGGCCCGGCATGCCCGACAATTTCGAAGCGCCCAGAAGCGCCTTGGCCAATCCCGGCGAGGCCCCGGTATACAGCTTCCTGAATTCGCGCTCGGCCTCTTCTTGCTGATCCAATTGAATCAGGGCCAGGGCGCGGCGCGAGCCCGCATGGTTCAGCAGCACCTCGGCATCGTCCTCGGTGAAGACGACGCTGGAATCTTCAAAGCGAATGGGCAGGCCCCGCATGCGGTGCGACAGCAGCCCGTAGAAGCTGCGCGGCTGGCTGGCCGCGATGGTGAACCAGTAATCGACCATCTCGGGACGCTTGAGGGCCAGATTGGCCCGGCCAGCCCAGAAGGCGGCAGCGGCCATCAGACCCGGCTGTGCATTCTCGCGATTGGCCAGAACCTCGAAATGAATGCGGGCATTCTCGATATTGCCCAGGCGCCAGGCGGACAGACCGGCGATCCAGTGCGCCCCAGGCACGTCATCGCCCGAGCGTTGCGCGGCCTTGACCGCCTGATCCAGGGCCTCTTCGTCGCGGGCTCTTAGAAAGAAGCCCGTGGCAAGGGCCAGACGGGCTTCGTCATAGGTTGTCTCGTCAAGATAGTGGCGAGCGTTCTGGCTTTCCAAAAGTCGGCGCGCCTCATCGACATTGCCCGCCTTCAACTGCTTGCGAAAGGACTTGCTCCAGGCCTTTTCCTGGGCGCGTTCCTTGGCGTTCAGGGGCTTGCTCGACGCCTTCTCGGAGACCCGCCACGAGCCCACTTCCTCATCGATACCCGAGCCTTCCGAGAATCCATGCAGATAGCCCGTCTCGGCCGGGCGGCGCACACCCTTGGCCGCTTGGCCCTTGCCCGCCATTTTGAAAATGCGAGAAGCATCGGGATGGTCGGCGTATTTCGCCATCCAATCCTTGATCTCGGCGGGTTTCGGCTGGTATTTGCGGGAAAGATAGCGGTCGGCCAGCAGGCTGCCCTTGAGAACCGGATCGGAAACCCTGCCCAGTTCTTTATCGGCAGCGGCCCAAGCGCCTTTTTCCTGGAACAGAATGGCGGCTCGATAACGCGCCAAATCTTCTGCCGAAAGGATATCCGGCAGGCTGGTTACTCGGCCTAAACGTTCAAGCTCGCCCGTAACGGAGGCCGTTCTCACTGGCTTACCGTTACCGGCGACCGGCGCCGCATCCAAAAGCGTCTCTGCCGCCCCCGTCCCAGCAGCTCCCAAAAACGCCGCCAGGGTTATGATGCGGATCGTTGCCGGAACTGCTTTTACTTTCCGGTCGGTCCAGGTCATGGCCGGGACTCGTAACCGATCCCCCCCCTGCGGGCAAGAAAAAGCGGGCCAACGCCCGCCCTTTCCTGTGGACAACTATGATTCGTCTTTGCGAATCAAGTGCCAATCTCATCGAGCTTACGGCGCAACATCAACAGATCGCGCCAAGCCTCACGTTTCTGAGCGGGTTGACGCAGTAAGTAGGCAGGATGAAAGGTCGCCAGGGCCGAAACGGGCCGCACCAGACCCGGTGTCGCATAATCGAACCACTTGCCCCGCAGCTTGGTGATTCCCTCGGAATGGGCCAGCACGGCCTGGGCCGCTGTGCCCCCCAGCAAGACCAGTATCTGAGGATCGGCCAACTCGATATGGCGCTCCAGGAAGGGCAGAAGCTGGGCGACTTCCTGGGGGGTGGGGGTCCGATTGCCCGGCGGGCGCCAAGGCAACAGATTAGTAATATAGGCATTCGAGCGGTCCAGCCCGATCGAGGCCAGCATCTTGTCGAGCAGCTTGCCCGCCTGGCCGACGAAGGGGCGCCCGATACGGTCTTCGTCGGCCCCGGGGGCCTCGCCCACGAACATCACCTTGGCGTCAGGATTGCCGTCGGCGAAGACAAGCTGGGTGGCCGTTGTTTTCAAGGCACAGCCCTCAAGGGCCTCAAGGGCTTCCCTCAGCGCATCCAGGGTCTTGACCCCCGCCGCGATGCTGGGACCTGAGGCATGGGGCCGGGAAGCGGGCGGCGAAACCGGCGGCTTATCGGCAGCCACAGTCGGCTTGGCGAAAGCAGGCGGTAAGATGGGAGCAGCTTCGGGTTGGGGGGCAAAACGATTGACCGGCGTCTCGCCCACGGCCTCGTCCACGCCTGCCTCAAGATACCAGCAAAGCGCCTCATAGGGGGTCAGGGGGGACTGGATCGCGTTCATGAAGTCAGCTTAGCAGGTTGCGGCAAGATGAAACAGGGCTTGACCCGGGCGTAAAATGCCCTCCAATACCCTGTCTGGAAGTTGCATGTGACCCTAAGTCGGTCGAGGCTCCCTTGCGGGACCCTTCAGCCGGATAAATCGGTCGCCAATCAATAAGTTAAGGACGCGCCATGGACCGCGAAGTGATGGAATTCGACGTGCTGATCGTGGGCGCAGGTCCCTCGGGTCTGGCCACGGCCATCCGCATAAAGCAGCTCTGTCAGACCAAGAACCAGGATCTTTCGGTCTGCGTCATCGAAAAAGGCAGCGAAGTCGGTGCCCACATCCTGTCGGGCGCCGTCATGGAGCCCCGCGCCCTGAACGAGCTGTTCCCCGACTGGAAGGAAAAGGGCGCGCCTCTGAACACGCCCGCCGGAGAAGACCGCTTCCTGTTCCTGACGGAGCGGAAGGCCTATCAGCTTCCAACACCTCCCTCGATGCGCAACCGGGGCAATTTCGTGGTCAGCCTGGGCAATGTCACGCGCTGGCTGGCGAATCAGGCCGAGGCCCTGGGTGTTGAGATTTTTGCCGGTTTTGCCGGCGCCGAACTTCTGTACAGGGATGACGGGTCGGTGGCCGGTGTTGCCACCGGCGACATGGGCATCGGTAAGGACGGTCAACCCAGCGCCACCTTCACAAGAGGCGTCGAGCTTCGCGCCAAGCAGACCGTATTTGCCGAAGGGTGCCGTGGCTCGCTGACCCGCGACTTGTGCGAGCATTACGGCCTGCGCAAAGACGCCGATCCACCAACCTACGGCATCGGCCTCAAGGAATTGTGGGAAGTCGATCCCGCCAAACATCGCCCCGGCCATATCATGCACAGCATCGGCTGGCCTCTGGACAGCAAGACCTATGGCGGATCGTTCCTCTACCATCTCGAAAACAATCAGGTGGCCGTTGGTTTCGTGGTGGGGCTTGATTATCCCAACCCGTACCTGTCTCCCTTCGAGGAATTCCAGCGCTTCAAGACGCATCCTGCCGTCCGCGATGTCTTCGAGAACGGGCGGCGCATCGCCTATGGCGCCCGAGCCCTTTCGGAGGGCGGCCTGCAATCCATTCCGCGCCTGACCATTCCCGGTGCCCTGCTGGTGGGCGACGCCGCGGGTTTCCTGAACGTCGCCAAGATCAAGGGATCGCACACGGCGATGAAGTCGGGCATGGTGGCCGCCGAAGCCATCTTCGACGCCCTGACCCATCCCTATGATGAAACACACGGCCTGGAAGTCGTGGCTTACCCTGAGCGCCTGCGTCAAAGCTGGCTGTGGTCGGAATTGAAGCAGGTGCGCAATATCCGCCCCTCCTTCCATCACGGCCTGTGGGCCGGGCTGGTCTATTCCGCCATCGACACCTATCTGCTGGCTGGCAAGGCGCCCTGGACACTGCATCACAAGCCGGATCACACCCAGTTGGGCAAGGCCAAGGACTGGCCGAAGATCGACTATCCCAAACCCGATGGCAAAGTCAGTTTCGATCGTCTGTCCAGCGTCTTCATCTCGAATACCAATCACGAAGAAAATCAGCCCGCCCATTTGACGCTGCTCAATCCCGAGATTGCCATTTCGGTCAATCTGGCCCTGTATGATTCGCCCGAGACGCGCTATTGTCCGGCAGGCGTTTACGAAATCCTGCGCGATGGCGAATCAGGAAGACCGCGCCTTGTCATCAATGCCCAGAACTGCCTGCACTGCAAAAGCTGCGACATCAAGGACCCCACCCAGAACATCGTCTGGAAAGTGCCCGAGGGTGGCGGCGGACCCAACTATCCCAATATGTAAGCAGATGACCTTCTGTACCGGAGTTTCGATGCCCCTCGTCCATATTCGTTTCAAGCACCCGTCGCTGGCGGCCCTGTCTCTTGCCCTGGGGCTCTCTGCCTGCGCGGCCCCGCCTCCAGCTTCTGTTTCCGAGGAAGGATCGGCGCTGATCGCGGGCTCGGGATCGGGTCAGTATCTGGCGGCCCGCCACGCCACCTACCTGCACGACACCAAAACCGCCGCCGACGCTTATGACCAAGCCTTGGCCAAGGACCCCAACAATGTTGAGCTTCTAACCCGGGCCAGTGTGCTGAAAACAGCCGAAGAGCAACCTCTGCGCGCCCAGGTGCTGGCCGAGCGGCTTTTGTCACTCGACCCCGAGGCCGCCCCCGCTGTTTATATCCTGACCGTGCGTGACACCAAGAACGGCGATTTTTCAAAGGCTGCCCGGCGCCTGTCGACGCAGCCCAGGCGCGGGCTGAACAGCTTTGTCGTGCCGCTTCTGGAGGCCTGGGCCAACTTCGGCGACAAAAATATTGAAAAGGCCCTGGAGGTGCTGACCCCCTTGAAGGAGTCGAGCGCCCTGATGCCGCTTTACGGCTTTCATGCAGGGCTCATCAACGAACTGGCGGGCCGTCCCGAAGCCGCCGCCCGTTTGTATGAAAGCACGCTGGCCAGTCCGGCGGGGCTGACGCTTCGCGCCGTGCGCGTGGTCGGCGCCTTCCATTTGGCGCGCGGCGAGAAGGACAAGGCCCAGGCCCTGTTCGAACGCTACCGCACCGACAACCCCGATTCCTCGATGCTGGACCCCGAAGCCGAAGCCGAAGCCATCGCCAAGGGGATCAAGCCCATTTCGACAGCCGCCGAAGGCATGGCGGAAGCTTTGTTCGGCGCCGCCGCCTCGCTCAAGCAGGCCGGAGCCGCCGACACCGCCCTGATGCTGTGCCGTCTGGCTCAGGAACTGCAACCCGATTTTCCCCTGCTGAAGGTGCTGATCGGCGGCATTCTCGAGGATATGAACCGGCTTGAAGAGGCGGATGCCGTCTATGCCTCGATTCCCGCCAGTGAGCCAGCTTCCTGGCCCGTCCGCATCCGCTTGGCGGAAAATCTCAACCGCCTGAAGAAGGTGGACGAGGCTGAGATGCTGCTCGAGCAATTGGCCACGGAGCGCCCGCAGCGCTTCGACCCCCTGATCAGCCTGGGCGATATCCGCCGTCAGGCCAAACGCTTCGATCAAGCTGCCGATGCCTATAGCCGCGCACTTTCCCGCATGGGCAGGCTGGAAAAGCGCCACTGGCCCATTCTGTATGCCCGCGGCATCGCCTTCGAGCGCTCCAAACAATGGCCGAAGGCCGAGGCCGATTTCAAGCAGGCCCTGGCCCTCGAACCCGACCAGCCCTATGTGCTGAACTATCTCGGTTATTCCTGGGTCGAGCAGGGTGTCAACCTTGTCGCCGCCCGCAAGATGATCGAAAAGGCGGTCGATCTCAGGCCCACTGACGGCTATATCGCCGACAGTTTGGGTTGGGTGCTGTATCGCCTGAATGATCTAAAGGGCGCCGTGCGCTTCATGGAACGTGCCGCCGAATTGCAACCCGAAGACCCCGTGATCAATGACCATCTGGGCGATGTCTACTGGACGGTGGGCCGCAAGAACGAGGCCCGCTTCCAGTGGAAGAAATCCCTGGTCTTCGATCCCGAGCCGGAACTTGCCCAGGCGGTCAAGATCAAACTGGAACGCGGCCTTACCAATCACAAGAAATAGACCGTTTTCGTGATCACTGAATTCGCGCCCGCCAAGCTTAACCTCTATCTGCATGTCGTGGGACGGCGAGATGACGGCTATCACGAGCTGGACAGTCTTGTCGCCTTTGCGGGCGTTGGCGACCGCGTTTCGGCCAGGGCCAGCGACGATCTGTCGCTCGCCCTTTCGGGTCCGATGGCGGAAAAGCTGGAGAACGAGCCGGACAATCTGGTCCTGAAGGCCGCACGCAAACTGGCAGACGCATGTTCTCTGCCCGCAAAGGCGCATCTCACCTTGGAAAAGAATCTGCCCGTCGCCTCGGGCATCGGCGGCGGCTCGGCTGATGCGGCGGCGGCCCTGAAGGCGCTGATCCGGCTTTGGCATGTGAAGCCCCTGGAACACCAATTGTCCGAATTGGCCCTGTCCCTGGGTGCGGATGTTCCGGTCTGCCTGAAGAGCAAGGCCGTCTTCATGAGCGGCATCGGCGAGCGACTGACCCCGGCACCGGCCTTGCCCGAAGCCTGGCTGGTTCTGGCCAATCCTCGCATTCCCCTGGCAACACCACCTGTTTTCAAGGCCCGCTCGGGACCCTTTTCGACGCCCTCTCCCTTCGAGGCCGCCCCCGCCAGCATTCAAGATCTGGCCCGCCTGCTGCGCGACCGCAGGAACGATCTGGCTTTGCCCGCAATCTCCCTTGTCCCTGCCATCGCTCTGGTCCAAAAGTCGCTGGAAGCCCAGTCCGGCTGTCTGCTGGCCCGCATGTCGGGCAGCGGGGCGACCTGCTTCGGCCTGTTCGCCCAGGAGGACGAGGCGCGCCTGGCCGCCCGGGAGATATTGCTCAACGAGCCCGGCTGGTGGGTGGCACCGGCGCCGCTTATCGGCTAATTTCAACCCATGAGCCCGGGCACCGAAACCGCAGAAGCGCATTTCAAGGCCGGGCGGCTGATGGAAGCCCAGGCCGCCTTTTGGGCGCTTGTGCAGACCAATCCCCGTCAACCGGGGGTCTGGACCCGCCTTGGCGAGATTGCGCTGAAACTCGGCCACGCCAATCAGGCCTTCGATTTCTTCGGCAATGCCTATGACATGACGCCCAATGAGGCGAAGGTGCGTTTGGGACTGGGCCAGGCCCTTCGCCTCATGGGCCGCCTTGAAGAGGCCATTCCCCAACTGAAAAAAGCAGCACTGCTTGATTCAGAGCTTGGCGTCCCACATCTTGAGCTGGCGCAGATTATGGACATGCTGGGCAGGCTTGAAGAGGCCAGCGACGCCTGGAGCAATTACCTTGCAAGGCACGAGCATGACGCCAAGGCCATGATGCAGTCGGCCGACGTTCTGATGCGCCTGAAACGCTACGACGAAGCCGATGAGCTTCTTCATATGGCCAGCCTCCTGGAAAGCGAAAATCCAGCCCCCCTGGTCATGCAAGGCACGATCAGGCTCTGGTGCAACGAAACCGATGCCGCCGAACGCCTGTTCCACCAAGCGCTAGAGGTTGACCCCGAGTTCGCGCCAGCCCTTTTCAGTCTGGGCAATCTGGCGATGAGCCGGGATGATTTTTCGAAGGCCTCCGACCTGTTCGAAAAAGCCCATGACGCAGCCCCTCAAGATCCGCGCATCACCAATAATCTGGGCGTTTCCTTGAAGGAACAAGGCCGGCTTGACGAGGCGGAGACAATACTGCGCAAAGCCGTTGAAACCGACCCCAACTTTGCCGATGCGCACTGGAATTTATCCACGGTTTTGTTTTTGAAAGGTGCCTGGAAAGAGGGTTTTGACGAGGCGGAATGGCGCTGGGAGATGACAAACTTCTCCACCCCCAAACGCGATTTCAATTGCGCCCCCTGGGACGGCAAGCCCCTGCCCCAGGGCACCTTGCTGGTCCATGCGGAACAAGGGCTGGGCGATGCCTTTCAGTTCGTCCGCTATCTGCCGATGCTTGCCAAGCGCGCCCGCCATGTCGTGCTGGAAGCCGATCCCAAGCAGGCATCCCTATTCACCCGTTCACTGCCGATGATTGCCGTCGTCGAACGGGGCAACGCTTTGCCCAAGGCCGATGCGCATCTTGCCCTGCTGTCTGCACCACGCTTCCTTGAGGCCCCTTACGGCTGTGAAGCCTATCTGTCTCCCGACCCAGAACGTCTGGCTTATTGGAAAAATCGTCTGGCCGCCAACAAGCAACGCCCGGGGCCATGGGTCGGTCTGGCCTGGCAAGGCAATCCGGGCTATCACGCCGACCGGCGCCGCTCACCGGGTCTGGCCCCCTTGCTGGACCTGCTCGATCTTCCCGCTATCAACCTTGCCTCGTTGCAGACCGGAATCGGACGCGAGCAGCTTTTGAGATTGTCCGAGGGCCCGCTTGACCTCGGCAACGAGGAGGACCCGGCCATCGGCAGCGGTTTCGAAGGGACTGCCGCCATTGTCTCCGCCCTTGATCTGGTCATCACCTCGGACAGCGCCATTGCCCATCTGGCCGGAGCGCTGGGCAAACCCTTGTGGATTCTGCTGCCCCATATCCCCGACTGGCGTTGGCAGATGGAGGGAGAAACCTCGCCATGGTATCCTGGCGCCAAGTTGTTCCGCCAGCCCACCCCCGGCGATTGGGCAACCCCCGTCAATGCCGTGATCGAACGTCTCAGGGGCCTTTATGTCTGAACTGCAAGAATGGGTCGAGCGCGCAACCGCCGCCAGGGCCAGGAACGACAACAAGGGGGCCGCCCTGGCCTGGGCGATGGTGACGGCGCTCGACCCGTCTTCCGCCGACGCCCGGCACAATCTGGGCAACGCCATGGCCGCACTGGGGCGGCGGGTCGAAGCGGCCCAGAATTATCTCGACGCCCTGGAGCTTGATCCCGGACGCGCCGACACGCGGATCAGCCTGGGCTCGGTGCTGCTCGATCTCGGCCAGACCGCCGACGCAACGACCCTTTTGAAAGAAGCGCTGGAGATTGAACCCTCGTCGGTTCTGGCCGCTTGGAACCTTTCGCTGGCTCTGCTGCGCCAAGGCCAGTGGCAGTCACGTTTTCGCCTCTTCGAAAACCGTCTCTTATGCCCGGGCGCCATGACGCCCCCCGTCGATGCGCCCTTATGGGACGGCAGAAATTTCGAGGGGACTCTGGCGGTCTGGGCCGAACAGGGCATGGGCGACGTGCTTCACTTCGCACGCTATCTGAAACCCGCCCTGGAGCGGGTGAAGAGGCTGATATTGCTGGTTCATCCTGGGCTTGTTTCTCTCTTCGCCTTCAATTTCCCCAAGGCAGAGATCCATGCCATCGGAACAGAAATCCGAGCCGACCGGCAGATAGCGCTTCTCTCCCTGGCAAATCTGTTCGGTGTTTTCGGTGACCTGCCTCCCTATCTTGCGGCCAATCCTGAAACTATCGAAAAATGGCAACCACGCCTGAATGGTCCGGAATTCAAGGTGGGAATCGCCTGGCGCGGCAACCCCGAACATCCTGCCGACGAGCGGCGCTCCTTCGAGGTTGGCGCCCTGGATCCGGTGCTGGCCGTCCAGGGAATCCGCTTTCTTTCGCTTCAAGTCGGACAGGCCGAGGAGCCACCGCCCCAAGTCGAGAACTTCACCCACCGGCTGACCGATTTTTCAGAAACGGCGGCGGTTGTTTCCTATCTCGATCTGGTGATCACCGCCGATACGGCACTGGCGCATCTGGCAGGAGCCATGAACAAACCCTGCTGGACGGTCCTTCGCTTCGGCGGCGACTGGCGCTGGCAGGATGCGGGGGAATCCTCGCCCTGGCACCCCTCGATGCGGCTTTTCCGCCAGGAACGGCCCTATGACTGGGCCCCCCCGATGAACGAACTGGCACAGGCTCTTGAGGTGGCCCTATCCTCTTCCCCTAATTTTTGAGAAGGAAGTCCCCCAATCATCGTGTATACAAGACCGTCGATTTCAGGGAGTAGGCATGCCGGAACGTGCATTTTCACGGCTGGACGAAGACAACCTGCTTGAATTGCAGGTCATGCCCTTTTTCTCGCGCTTTGCCCCGAATGACCTGCAAACCCTGCTGGCACACTCCCAAACAGACGCCTACCCTGCGGACCATCTTTTGTTCGAAAGAGGCAATCCAGTTACCAATCTGTACGTCCTTCTGGACGGACAGGTGGAATTGTCCACCGAGGCCGACGGCCATCCCTGCGTCGTCGACATCTGCCGCCAGAACACCATTCTGGGCGATGTCTCCGTTTTTTCGCATGATCCCTCGGACCTGACGGCGCGCACGCTTTTGCCATCGAGGATCATCGCCATTCCGGCCTCTTACCTGCTTCATCTGCTCGAATCTCGCTTCGACATGCAACTGCATGTCCTATCCGTCCTGTCCCTGCGCCTGCGCAATCAGGTCAAGCAGATCGCCGAGTTGAAGCTGAAGACGACGGCGCAGCGTTTGGGCATTTATCTTTTGTCGCTGACAGATCAGACGTCTGGGAAAGTCAGGATCGACTTTCCCCATGACAAGAAGCGTATCGCCGACGAGTTGGGCATGCAGCCGGAAAGCCTCTCCCGCTCTCTGGGCAAGCTGGCCCGCATCGGCGTCGACTCGCTGCCCGGCAACAGCGTCGCCATTGCCGACATTGGGCATCTGCGCCAATTCTGCATTGCCGACGATTAGGAAAACCGGATGAGCGGGCTGTCACCTTCCGATCTTGACCTGGCTTCAAAAGCGCCTCTGTTCTCGGGTGTCGAGCGGGCCGACCTTGCGGCTCTTCTGTCCGGGTCCAATACGGTTTCCTATGCAAGGCAGACCCTGATCTTCAGCCAGGGCGACAAGGCGGATCGCTTTTTCATCATCCTTGACGGCCAGGTCAATCTCTACGCCATGACCAAGACCGGCCAGCAATCGATCATCGAAGTCTTTTCCGCCGTCACGACCTTCGCCGAGGCGGCCATCTTCTCGCCAGGCGAGTTCCCGCTGAATTGCGAGGTCCTGGGCGGCACGCGGCTGATCCATGTGCCCGCCCCTTCTTTTTTGAAGCACCTGTCACAGAATCCCCATCTGGCCATGATCTTGCTGAAAGGACTGGCGCGCTGGCAGGCCCGCATGACCGAGGAAATCGCCCAGATCAAAAGCCGTTCTCCGGCGCAGCGGCTGGCCTCGTTTCTTCTGACCTTTGCGCCTGAGAATACCAAGCAAGCAAGGCTGCGCCTGCCCCTGACCAAGGTGACGCTGGCCAGCCGTATCGGCATTGCGCCCGAATCGCTGTCGCGCGCCTTGGCCCGCATGAAGTCAGTCGGCGTCGAAAGCCGGGGACGCGATATCATCATCACCGACAGAGAGGCACTACGTCGCTTCTTGCATGAGGGTGGGAATTAACCCAACTCCCAAGAGAATCAAAAGCAGCCCCGCCAGAAGAAGCGTGAAGAAGGCGCGCCAGCCAGCCCTGGCCTCTCTCAAATCCAGGAAATGATCGAGAACCTGGCGGGTCTTGATAAAGGCCGTTCCCATCAATACGGCCAGTGACAGGGCACTCCCTCCTTCGATTCCCTCTCCACCAAAGGCGGCCAGGAGGGAAACCAGGGTCAGCGACATCAAGATGAGCCAAGCCCGAAACAGTCTTCGTTCTTCAGTCATTACAGCCCGCGCGCCAGATATATGACGGGAAAAATGATCAGCCAGATCAGATCGACCATGTGCCAGAAGGCCGTGCCCGTCTTCAAATTCTCTAAGCTGTCCCACCAGCCCACGATGGCGAGAATGGCCAACCCCATGACGACATGGGCGGCGTGAAAACCCGTGATCAGATAGAATAGGGTGAAGAAGGCATCGAAAGCGATATCGTGACCCTGCGAAAGTTTTTCGCTCCACTCGACCAGCTTGACCACCAGGAAGGCCGCCCCGAACATTCCGGCCCCTCCCAGCCAGAGACGTGCTTTCTGGCGCTGGTCACGCGACCTTGCATGAACGGCCCGGGCCGCGCACCAGCCGCTGGTGATCAGGAACATCGTATTCAAACCGCCCAGCCAGTAATCGAGTGCCGCTTGACCGGTGGCAAAAATTTCGGGCTTCAGGAAGCGCATAGCCATGAAGCCGATCAGGGCAAGGCCAAAGACCACCAGTTCACTGATGATCAGAATCCAAATCATGGGATTGCCCGGAAGGGCCGAAAGAGCGCCCCATTCGGCATTGTCCTTCAGCTTTGCATTCATTCAGGCGGCGGCCAGATGCTGGTAAAGGCGCGGCAAGGCCCCGGTCAGATGCGCCAGATGCGAAATGATGGCAAAGGAGCCGCGACCGAACAGATAGGGGAAATAGTCCTGGGCCTTGCGATCCACGGTGACGCCGAACACCTTATGGCCCAGAGCCCTGGCCTCGCGGATGGATTTGCGCGTATCATCCAGGCCATAGCGGCCCTCGTAATGATCGATATCGTTGGGCTTGCCATCCGTGATGACCAGCAGCAGGCGATGACGGTTGGGCCGCTGCTCCAACTGGGCCGAGGCATGTCGAACGGCAGCGCCGATGCGGGTGTAATAGCCGGGCTTCAGGGCGCCGATGCGCTTGACCACCTGTTCCGAGAAATGCTCTTCGAATCCCTTGATGGTTTCCACCCTGACGCTGGTCCGCTTCTTCGAGGTGAAGGTGAGGATGGAGAAACTGTCGCCGCAGGCTTCCAGAACATTGGCGAATACGGTCAGCGCCTCTTTCTCGACATCCAGCACGCGCCGGTTCTCGATCCAGGCGTCGGTGGACAGCGAGGCATCGACCAGCACCACCACCGCCAGATCGCGTTCCTGCTTGCGGTGCTGAAGGTACACCCGCTCGGAGGCGTAGCCGCAGGCCTTGAGATCGGAAGAGGCGCGGACCAAAGCATCAATGTCCAACTCGCTGCCGTCGGGCTGGGCTCTTAGCAGAACCGGGCGATTGAGGAGTGCCTCAAACTGGCGGCGAATGCGCCGGATTCGCTTTTTCACGGACTCGTCGGCCACCCAACCCTCGCCTTCGAGCGGTGCTTGGGAGGTAAGGACGCGGCAGTAATCCTGGTGATAGTCGCGAAGGCGATAATCCCATTCCGGATAGAGATTTTCCCCGGTCAGATGGGCCAGATCGGCCGCGTTGGGGGCCAGATCGAGATCGATCTTCAGCTTGGTCGCTGGTTTGCGCCAATGCTTGCCCAGCGTCAGCACCTGAAGATCCTCGGCGGCCTTCTTGGCCTCCTCTTCGTCCATATCGTCGGTGCTGCGATTGATCGCCATCATCTCGGCAAAGGACAGGATTTTTTCAAAGCGGTTGAGAATGAGCCCGTCCTTGCGGTCGGCATCCTTCATATCCTGGCGTTCGGCCAGATAGCGCTTGGCGGACTCTTCGCTGTTCTTGCCGCTGGCCCCGCCTTCCTCCGTCTCGCCGTCATCGGCCAGTTCATCCTGAGGAGGACGGATAAGCGCCTCGCCCCAGAGGGGAACCGGCAGGAAGGGCTTGTAGCCCGAGGATGCTTTCGCCTGCTTAGGAAGCTGACCGCCCAGAACACACGAAAAGGGATGGTCAGGGGCCAGGGACGGCCCACCCAGAAGGGCTTCCACCAATTCATTCACGGCACGCTCGATTCCGTTCAAGGGGCGTTTGGGACGCAAGGAGCGCAAGGCCGCACACAAGGCGGCATGACGCGCCGCAAGCCCCGGATAGGCCGCCAGCACCTGACGGCTGGCAGCACCCGCCCTTCTTAGAAAATCGAGATCGGCAAGCAAGGGATCGGATTGAGGCTCTGGCGGCTCCAGCGCTGTGAAATAGGCGGCCAGCCAGAAATACAAGGCGCGATTCAAGCCAGGATCGGGAAAATGATCGAGCCTTTCCGGAAGCGACAGGCTGCGTTCGTCGCGGCTGGCCATGGACAAGCGCTCGCTATCCATGCCCAGACGCTGGCGCCAGGTCAGGCGATGCTCCGACGAGCGGCTGACGGCAGGAGCAAGACTGAGCCCCGGATCGCCCCCCAACCCGTGGAAGAAGACGGACAGCGAGGTTTGAACGGAGGCCAAGGTCACCCCGGCATCAGGGAAGCTGGGCCAACTGGCCTGACCGGCGACCAGCCGGTTCCAGACCTTTCCGATCCTTTCCTCTACCTCAACGGCTTCCAGAAATTTCATGGCTGCAACCAATCAGCCGAAAACGGCTTTCACCACTTCCAAGAGCCCCGCCTTGATGTCGGGATCGTCGCTTAGGGGCTCGATGATGGCCGATTGAATGGCCTCGTTCCAACTCATTCCCGCAGCGATCAGGGTGGCGCAATAGACCAGAAGACGCGTCGAAACGCTTTCGTCCAGATCCTGGCCCTTCATGGCGCGCAGGCGCTCGGCCAGAACCACCAGCGATCTCGATTTTTCCTCGGACAAACCGCTTTCCCTGGCGACTACACCGGTTTCGATGTCGGGCGGCGGGAAATCGAATTCGATGGCGATGAAGCGTTGGCGGGTCGAGGGCTTCAACTGCTTCAGCACATTCTGGTAGCCGGGATTGTAGCTGACCACCAGCATGAAGTCATTGGGGGCTTCCAGAAGCTCGCCCGTGCGCTCCAGCGGCAGAAGACGCCGGTCATCGGTCAGGGGATGCAGAACGACGGTGACGTCCTTCCTGGCCTCGACCACTTCGTCCAGATAGCAGATGCCGCCCTGGCGAACAGCCTGGGTTAGCGGACCGTCGGTCCAGATGGTATCGCCGCCCTTCAACAGATAGCGCCCGGTCAGATCGGCTGCGGTCAGATCGTCGTGGCAGGAGACGGTGAACAGGGACCGCTTGAGCCTGGCCGCCATATGGGCGACGAAGCGCGTCTTGCCGCAGCCAGTCGGCCCCTTCAACAGCAAGGGCAGATGATGCTGATAGGCCAGTTCGAACAGGCGGACCTCGTTGCCCACCGGCACATAAAAGGGAAGTTCCGTCTTGGCGGAGGAAAGGACTTGCACGGACACGAGAGCAACCTCCAAAAAAATCGGGGGCGGCCAAGAAAGCCGCCCCCGTCGCATCAGCTACGCTTACTCTGCAGCCGCCAACCCGGCCTGGCTGGCCGCCTTCTGGCGGCTCCCCGGCACGGCCAACGACCATACGATCAAGATCGTGCCAACCAGGACCGCCACACCCGCTCCAAGGCGGAGCCAGTAGAACAAGCCGAGTTGCTCTTGAACTTCCATGAAATTCATGCCCATCACGCGCTGCAGATGGGTTTGCACCACACCGGCGAAGGTCAACGCGAAGGTCATGAAGGCAACGCCGCCCGAAGTGATCCAGAAGCCCCACATGTTGAGCACCTGATTATAGGGCTCGCGCTTCAGGATGTTCGGCATGGCATAGGTGAACATGGCGATGTTCAGCATGACATAGGCGCCGTAAAAGGCCAGATGGCCGTGCGCCGCCGTCACCTGGGTGCCATGCGTATAGTAGTTGATGGGGGCCAGGGTATGCATGAAGCCCCACACGCCAGCGCCGAAGAAGGCGAAGGCCGAGCAACCCAGCGACCAGAGCAGGGCTGCCTTGTTGGGATGCGTGCGTCCCCCTTTCCACACCATGTAAAAGGTGAAGATGACCATCGCGAAGAAGGGAAAGACCTCGAGCGCCGAGAAGATCGAGCCGATCCACTGCCAATAACCGGGAGTCCCGATCCAGTAGTAGTGGTGTCCCGTTCCCAAAATCCCGGTGAACAAGGTAAGTGCGATGATGAGATAGAGCCACTTTTCGACCACTTCGCGGTCGACGCCGGTCATCTTGATCATCAGGAAAGCCAGAACCGAGGCCATGACCAGTTCCCACACGCCTTCGACCCACAGATGCACCACCCACCACCAGAACATCTTGTCGAGAACAAGATTCGAGGGGTTGTAGAGCGAGAAGAGGAAGAAGACGGCAATGCCCCACAGGCCCAGCAGCAACACGCTGGTGATCGCCGTCTTTCTGCCCTTCAGCACCGTCATCGAGACGTTGTAGAGGAACATCAGGGCCACGACCACGATGGCCAGCTTGATCCACAGGGGCTGTTCCAGGAATTCCCGGCCCTCATGGATGCGGAAGAGATAGCCGACCACGGCGGCAGCCGCTCCGAACAGGAACAGCCAGAACTGGATGATGGCCAGTTTCGTGCTGTGCAGTTCACGCTCGGCTTCCTCGGGGATCAGATAATAAGCGCAGCCGAAGAACCCCATCAGCAACCAGACGATCAGGGCATTGGTATGCACCATGCGCATGATGTTGAAGGGAAGCAGTTCTGACAGGAAGTTGGGCACGACGACGACGGTTCCCATAAGGACGCCGAAGAGAACCTGGGCCACGAACAGGGCCAAGGCTCCCGCGAAGTAGTACATCGCCACTTTTTGCGATTCGTATTTCATGATGCAACCTTTCTCTTCGGGCTCAGCCGCTGACCTGGGGTGGCCAGTTTTGCGTATTGATTTCGCTGGTCCACTTCAAGAAATCGACCAACTGGTCCAACTCTGCGTCGGTAATGGCGAAATGCGGCATCTGGCGCCGCCCGGCGATGCCCGTGGGCTGCGCCTTCATCCAAGCCTTGAGCGCATCCCTTGCCCCATCCGGCGATTCCTTGCCGCCGAAGCGAACCCAGACATTGCCAAGCTCGGGGGCGAAATAGGCTCCTTCACCCAAAATCGTATGGCAGTCGATGCAGGCATGACGCTCCCAGATATGCTTTCCGGCGGCAACCGAGGGCGTGATCGGATTGTTCGTGGCAATCGCGCTGGCCGTGGTGACGCTGTGCGCCACCAGACCGATGAAGATGAGGAAAAAAAAGACCGTCCCCCCGTAGAAAATATTTCGGGCCGCGGCTTTTGTTAATGTTTCGGACATGTCGGCTCCTTCAACTCTTTCCGAAATGATTGAAATGGCGAAATCGCTAGAGTCCCGCCCATCCGGGCCATAACTACGCGCCTTGGTCGGGAATAACCTTAACCTTGGTCAAGCAACGGAATTACCCGCTGCTCCAGGCCCGTGGGCGGCGCATTCCCGCGATTTTGCAGGCCTGCTGCACATAGCCATAGGGAAACAATTCGAATACGCGATTGCGTCCGGCCCCCCGCTTCTGGCTCAAATACCTCATGACGTGACGCACATCGGGAGCGACTCGGTGATCACGCAGATGGTCGCGCATGAAGTCCATGACCTCCCAATGCTCCTCTGTGAGCAAGATGCCCTCGCGCCTTGCCAGTTCCCTGGCAATCTCGGGGTTCCAGTCATCGGGCTCCAGCAAATAGCCCTCGGCATCGGTTTCGACCTGCATGGCTTCACTCCGCCCATGAAACATGCGCACACTCTAATTTTCAAAGAGTCCTGGTGATATGACGTTGGTCAAGCGCGTCACACGAGTGGGGTTGATCAATCCAGGAATACGAGCAAGGGAGCGCGTGAGCTTCTTTCCAGGTCGTTCCCGACAAGCCGGCATGGCAGCCTTGACCAACATCAATTCGCTGCCCGACCGTTTAACTTAGCCTCTCACAGGCCTTTCGGTCTTGGAGTGCCCAAGGATGGATGCAGATCTTTGTCGTGGCGCCCGGCATTTAAAAGAAATGCATGAACGCTCCATAACGGCGGACGATCTTGCCACTTTCGCCCATTTACCCCTTTTCAGCACGCTTGAGGCAGATTGCCTGCGCCAGGTAACGGCGCAAGGTAAGATCATTCGCTATCAGCGCGGCGACATCCTGTTTGACCAAGGCGAAGAGGCGAGCTGGCTGCATATTCTGATTGAAGGTCAAGTCGGCCTTACCGGCTCGGTCAGCGGCAGCGAGGAAACCATTGTCGCCATCTTGAAGAGTGGAGACGTTTTCATTGCCGCCGCCGTTCTGACCGGAAAACCCTATCTGATGGGAGCCAAGGCCCTGACGACCTCGCGGCTGTTGATGCTTCCCAGCGACCGGCTATTGAGCGATCTGCGGGAGTATCCCGACTTTGCCCTGGCCATGCTGACCTCGCTTTCCAAGAATTTCCGTTCTCTGGTTCTCGAGGTCAAGGACCTCAAGCTGAAGTCGGCCAGCCAGCGTTTGGCCCTTTATTTGATGAGCCTGACGCCCAAGCGCGAGGGATCGACCATCCTGCATCTGCCTCACAACAAAATCCTGATTGCCGGGCGCGTCGGCGTGCGTCCGGAAACGCTGTCCAGAGTATTCCAGGCCATCAAGAAGGAAGGCGTGGTCAGCGAGAACCAAACCGTCGCCATCACCGACCTGAGGCGGCTGGCCGATTTCTGCATGGAAGGGGACGAAATCATTTAACCATCATCAAGGCGGCAGTCTTCCAGGCCCATCATTCTAACCTCATGTCACCTCCTGACTTATTCGAGCTCGATCCCAAGACGGCTTTGCCCCCGCCCTATCCCGTCATTCTGGCCAAGGGATTCCGCATCTTTTTTTTCGCGGCAGGCCTTGCCGCCATGCTGCTGCTGCCTCTTTGGCTGTTGATCTTCACCGGAAAGCTCGATCTTGCCACCCGCCTGGGCGGCGCTGCCTGGCATGGCCATGAAATGATTTACGGCTACGCCTTTGCCGTGATCGCCGGATTTCTTCTGACCGCCGTTTATAACTGGGTTGGAAAACCGCATCTGAGCGGCTGGAAGCTGGGGGCCTTGGCCGGGCTTTGGGCCCTGGGCCGTCTGATCATGCTTTGCAGTGATGCTCTGCCCGTCTGGCTGGTCGCAGCCGTCGATGTCGCCTTTCTGCCCGTTCTGACGGCGGTGCTGGCGCCGCCTTTGATCAAGGCGAAGAACTGGCCCAATCTTGGCTTCATGGGCCTGCTGCTGCTGGCATCCGCCTACAATCTGGCCTTTCATCTGGACAAGGCGGGCATCGTCGATCTGGGCGGTTCGCTGTCGCTGCTGACCGCCAGCGTTGAAATTCTTGTCGTCTTCGTGGTCGTGCTGACCGGGCGCGTCATGGTGATGTTCACCGAGAACGGCATTCCCGGCACCAAAACCAGAAAGATCAAATGGGTCGAGTTGTTGGCACTCCCCTCGGCAGGGGCTTTCGTCGTTTTCGACCTGTTGCCCTTTGCCTGGGCGACCATCGCGGCAAGCCTTCTGGCCTTTGTGGCGGCGTTTATTCACGCCCTTCGCTTATCGGGATGGCAGAGCCAGCGAACCTTGAAAACGCCACTGGTCTGGGTTCTGCATGCCGGATATGCCTTCCTGATTGCCGCCCTGGTCGCCAAGGGTCTGGTCAATCTGGGACACCTGCCGCCTTCTGTCGCCCTTCACGCCTTTACCGTCGCCACGCTGGGCCCCATCACGCTGGGCATGATGTCGCGCATCGGCCTTGGCCATACCGGGCGTCTGATCAAGGTGCCACCACACATGGCCGCCGCCTTCGCCCTGGTCATCGCAGCGGGATTGATCCGCGCCGCAGCCCCGCTGACGTCCGCCTTTTACATGGAGATGGTCTTGCTGTCGGGCCTGGGCTGGACGGCGGCCTTCGCCCTGTTCACCTTCAGCTATTTCCCGGTACTTTCGTCACCCCGCGTCGATGGACAGGCGGGGTGACGGTCTTTCTTCGTTATTTCATCTTCTTGCTTCTGGCGTCGCTCACCCACTGACGCAGGCTGGCCTCGGGCACGGCGCCGGGAATGATGTGATCGCCCATGATGAATCCCGGGGTGCCGCGAATGCCCAGGGATTCGGCCAGTTCCATATTCGTCTTCAGAATCTTGGCCACATCTTCGGAAGCCATGTCCTTCTTCAGCCGGTCGGGATCGATTCCCACCTCCTTGGCCAGGGACATGACGACATCCTCGCCAAACCCGCCCTTGTGGCGCATCAGCACGTCTTGGAACTCGGCATATTTCTTCTGCTTGACCGAGGCCAGCGCCGCCCGGGCGGCATAAACCGATTCGGCGCCCAGCACGGGCAGGTCCTTGTAGACCAGTTTGATCTTGCCGTCTTCCTTGACGACGCGCATCACGGCGTCATGCACCGACTTGCAATAGCCGCAGCGGTAATCGAAAAACTCGACCAGCGTCACGTCGCCCTTGGCATTGCCGCCGACCGGCGAATTGGGGTCCTCGAAAATGTCCTTCTTGCGCGATTGCAGCATCTTCTTGGCCTCGGCCTCGCTTTGCAAGCGCTGCTTTTCCTCTAACGCCTGAATGGCGTCCGCGATCAGTTCGGGATTTTCCATCAGCGTTTCCCGAAGGATCTTCTTGACCTGCTCGGCCTGCTTGGGGCTGAGCTTATCCTCAGCGGCGTGAAGAGGCAGGCTGATCAAAGAGGCGAGAAGCAGGCAGGCAAGAAAGCGGCGCATCGAAAGGTTCCTGTCAAAGGGCGAAGGGGAGGCATCATGGCGGCTTGACGCCAGTTGGGCAACCTTCTAAGCCAAAGGAATGACAAAAAGGCCCCGTACCGGAGGACATGTCGTCACCGATCACCTGCTTTGCCAGGGGGTGGAGACGGTTTTTTGCGTTCCCGGCGAAAGCTATCTTGATGTCCTGGACGGGCTTTACCAGTCCAGAAGCAAAATTCGCACCATTGCCTGCCGCCACGAGGGCGGAGCCGCCTTCATGGCCGAATCCTGCGCCAAATTGACTGGAAAAACCGGCGTGGTGCTGGCCACCCGAGGCCCGGGAGCCGCCAATGCCACCATCGGCATCCACACGGCCATGCAGGATTCCACCCCCCTGGTCCTGCTGCTGGGCGATGTGGGGCGCGATTTCTATGGTCGCGAGGCCTTTCAGGAAGTCGATTTTGCCGCCATGTTCGCCCCTTTGTGCAAATGGGCCGCCCGCGTCGAAGAGATCGGCCAATTGCCCGCCATGTTGGCCCGCGCCTTCCAGATTGCCCAGTCCGACCGTCCGGGTCCGGTGGTTCTGGCCTTGCCCGAAGATTTGCTGCGCGAAGAAGCGGTCCTACCCAAGCCAAAAGCCCTGCCACCCTTTCTTCCCGTCCCCAGCGACGAGGCATTGGCAAAGGCGGCAGCACTTCTCAAGAAAGCCAAGCGCCCCCTGCTGATTGCGGGCGGCAGCGGCTGGGGGAGCGCGGGCCGGGACGCCCTGGCCAATCTGGCCAAGGCCTGGTCGCTGCCCGTGGCCGTTCCCTTTCGCCGCCAGGATTTGATCTCGGGTGGGCATTCCTGCTTTGCGGGCGATCTGGGCATCGGCCCCGATCCCAAATTGGTGCAGGCCGCCTCTGATGCCGATCTTCTGTTCCTTCTGGGCACCCGGCTGGGGGAAATCGCCAGCCAGGCCTATCATCTGCCCAGACCCGGCCAGAAAATCATTCATGTCCATGCAGGTGCCCAGGAACTGGGGCGCGTCTTCCATCCCGATCTTTGCATCAACGCGACACCCGCTTCCTTCGCCAACGGTTTCGCGAAGCTTGATCCGCCGAAGCGGCCGGCCTGGGCCGCCTGGCGTAAGCAGATCCGAGCCCAGCGCGTCGATTGGGCAAAGCCCGTCGCCACCGGCGGCAAGCTCGATGCCGGACTGATGATGGAGATGCTGGAACGCCTGTTACCCAAGGACGCCATTCTCACCGTCGATGCGGGCAATTTCGCGGGCTGGCCGCAGCGCTTTCTGACCTTTGGACCCCGCCGCCTGCTAGGGCCTACCTGTGGCGCCATGGGCTATGCCATTCCGGCGGCGGTGGCGGCCTCATTGTCCGAGCCGGAAAAATGCGTGGTGGCCTTCGTGGGCGACGGCGGCGCCTTGATGACCGGCCAGGAACTGGCCACCGCCCGCCAGTATGGCGCCAAGCCCATTGTGCTTGTCTTCGACAACGGCATGTTCGGAACCATCCGCATGCATCAGGAAAAACGCCATCCCGGGCGTGTGATGGCGACGAAGCTGGAAAATCCCGACTTCGGGACCTGGGCCGCAAGTTTCGGCGCCTTTTCAGAAGGCGTGAGCAGAACTGAAGATTTCGAGCCCGCCTTCAAACGGGCCCTGTCGTCAGGCAAGCCCGCCCTGCTTCACTTGAAGACCGATCCCGATATCATCACGCCCCGCATGCGCCTGTCCAAAATGGGGAGGAAGAGATGAGCGTCTGGGTTCTGGCCGACACGGCGGCTGGGCATGCCAATCAGGCCCTGGGTGTGGCCGAGGCGCTTAAACGCCCCTTCGAGGTCAAGCACATCGCCTATACAAGACTGGCTGTGCTTCCCAACCGGATGCTGGGCGCCACGCAGGCGGGCATTGCCAAGGAAACCCGCGCTCAGTTGGCACCCCCCTGGCCCGATCTGGTGATCGCGGCGGGACGGCGCACAGCACCACTCGCCCGCTGGATCAAGCGCCAAAGCAAGGGAGCAACAAGGATCGTGCAGATCATGCATCCGGGAGCGGGAGCCGGTGACTTTGATCTGATAGCACTTCCCTTGCACGATTCCCATGCCGCAGCCCCCAATCAGTTGCGCATTGTCGGAGCCCCGCACCGCCTGACCCGTGACAAGCTGGCGGCCGCAAGGGAGGAATGGGAAACCAAGCTGGCCCATCTGCCCAGGCCCTATCTGGCCGTGCTGGTGGGCGGCGCCACGCATAAACGCCCCTTCGATGCCAAGACGGCTGCGCTGCTGGCCGATCAGATCGAGGCGTTGCGACATCGCCTGGGGGGAAGTCTGCTGGTGACGGGAAGCCGTCGCACACCGCGCCCTGCCTGGGAAACCCTTGCCGCAAGATTGAAAGACCCTTGTGCCCTGTTCGACGGGCACGGACCGGAAAATCCCTATCTGGCCTTTCTGGCCATGGGCGATGAGATCCTGGTCACCGGTGATTCCGTTTCCATGCTCTCGGAGGCCTGCTTTACCGGTCGCCCCGTGCATCTCTTTGCCCCCCCCGGTTTCGTCGGCGCAAAACATGCCAGGCTGCATGCCGATCTCATCGCCAAGGGCTACGCGCTGAAACCTGGCGCGGATTCTGCCCCCTTCGCATCGCCCTTGCCGCTCGACACAGCAAGCGAGATCGCTGATGCGATACGAAAGCTGATTTGACGGAAAGCCTTTTTGCAAAACGGACAGGACGCTGCGTCAAGGGGGCGGCTGGCGCCTTTTCCTGAAGTCGGCCAGCTTTTCCTGCCAGTCCGGGCTGTCCAGACATTCACGCATGGCCTGGGCCTCGGCTTCCAGGGTCTCTTCGAAATTCTGAAACCAGATCCGGTTGAACTGCTCCTTGGCAAGGCGGAGGGGCAGAGGTGGCTGGCTGGCGACTTCCAAGGCGAACGCCCTGGCGGCTTCGCTAAAACCCTCGTTGGAAAAGATGCGGCAGGCCAGGCCGATGGCATGGGCTTCCACAGCATCGATCTTCAGACCCAGCATCACGATCTCGCGGGCTTTGGCAAGCCCCACCCATCTTGGCAGCAGGGCCGAGGCGCCGCCGCCCAGAAAATTTCCAAGACCGATTTCGGGCAGAGCAAAGCTTGCATCCCTGGCCATCAGAATGAAATCGCAAGCCAGGATGATCTCGGCCCCCGCCCCCAGCGCAGGGCCATGAACGGCGGCAATCACCGGCTTGGGCAGGGCATGGAGCTTGCGAGCCAGCGACTGCTCGCACGCGATCAGCCGATTTGCATCCATCTCTTCCTTAAGATCGGCGCCCGCGCAAAAAGCCCGGCCCTCGCCGCCCAGAAGCACGACACGGACAGCCGGGTCGGCTTCGGCACGCTCCAGGCAGCGCTCCAACGCATCATAGCTTTCGAGGGTCAGGGCATTCATGCGATGCGGGCGGTTGAGACGAATCTCAGCCACCGCATCCTGCACCGCATAGGTCAGCGTTTCAAAGCTCATGCCAGAACTATAGCACCGGCAAAGGTCAGCTACAGCCCTTGGGACGGGGAAGGCCGGCGATCTTGTTGCCCTGCTTCAAAAGGCCATGCGGAAAGAGCTGATAGAGATATTGCTGGCTGGAGCACTCGGCCCCGTATTTTTCCTTCATCAGCTTCATGAAGACGCGTTGCTCGGCCACTGTTCCATATTCCTCGAAATAGGCGCGGCTTTCGCGAATGACGTCCCAATGCTCAGGCGTAAGCTGCACACTTTCGCGAAGAGCAATGGCCTGGGCCACGTCCTCGCTCCAATCCTTAAGATCGTCCAGCCAGCCCGCCTCGCTGACGCCAATGCTTCGCCCGCCCACCTGAATTTCCGGCATGCCGCCCTCCAAGATACATTAGACTTTCTTGATATGGTGGCTTTGCCGCCCGCCGTCAACCTGTTTTGACAGAGCGGTTCATTACAGGCGGGATTACTTTGAGGCTAGGCCGCGCCGCGCTTTAGAAGTTCCATCGCAGCATTGAGCTGGCTCATCCGATGATGGCTGCCATGGCTGCTGTCGGGATGATGGATGGTCGCCAACAACCTGAATTTGCTGCGCAGCGTGCGGTCGTCGGGCCTGGAGGTTGGGGGAAAGCCCAGCACATGCAAGGCTTCCTCGCGGGTCAGAACGCCATGGGGAAGTGGGTCGAAGGCAAGAAGATTGATGATGGTGCGCAGCCGCTCGACCTCTTCGACATGATGGGCCAGTTCCGCCGGATCGGGACCGCTGGGCGGCAAGGCAACAGGCTCGATCACCGGTTTTGCCTTGCCGTCATCGACCCGCACGGCAATTTCGCCCTGGCCCATCAGCAAGGCCAGCGCCAGCGCCTTGCGGATAAAAGAAATGGAAAAGCCGGGAGTCATGCGCACCTGAAGGCGCGGCTTGCGCCGCCAGGGGCGCCCCTCGGCCGGGCCGGATTTCAAGATCACCGTCTCGCGGTCTCCCGGCGGCGGTTCGCCGGGATCGGGTTGGTCCTCGATCGTCTTTTCCGGAACCACCAGCATCACCGATCTGGCCAGATCGCCCACATTCACCTTGCGCGTCCGGGCCATGGCATCGACGGCATCGCGGAATGAACTGGAACAGGTGACCGTATAGGAATGCTTGTGACGCGCCGTCCTGTCCTCGGCCCTGGGTTCCGAAGCCTCGTGGGCGGGAACTTCATCCAAGGGGGCATCAGAATCGCTGGAGGCGGATGTCATGCGAGGCTGGCTCTCCGGAAGATCAAATTCATAGATACCACAAACCCTTGTCACTCTCCGATGCATTTTAACTACATCTGTGGCGAAGCCAAAGTGGAACCTATTCCTTAATTTCTTAACTGCGCTTGGCGTTGTGGGACTGGGGTCTCAGTCATCACGAATCGGTAACATTCCGGCGACGGAAGGAACATCCGTTCCATCGCCGGAATCTTCGCCTCAAAGCGACAGTGTCACGGTCACCGGACAGTGGTCGCTGGCCTCCAGCTTGTCCTCCTCGATCGTGCCGACTCGCTCGCCGTCATAATGCTTCTTCGGACAGTTCGGCGACAGACCGCCGCGGAAAACTTCTGTGCCCACCACGCCATCCTCAAGCTCGCTATCGACCAGAATATAGTCGAGGCGGCTGACTGACCTCTTGCTGGAATAATAGTGCGTCCACTTTTTTTCCTGGGCGATGCTCGCGAAGGGATCGCTCAACAGCCGGGAGTGCAGCAGAGGATCGAGGCTGCCATCATATTGGCTGCCCTTGCTATCCACGTTCAGATCGCCCAGCACGACCGGCAGCGTTTCCCTCCTCCGACAAGCCTTGACGATGTCGAGGACCCGCTTCGACTGGATCAATCTCTTCGCAGTCGAAGCGGGCTTTCCATCCTGGGCCTTGAAATGATTGGCCAGGAGGGTCAGCTTCCGTCTTCCCACTCCGATATCGACTTCCAGGCAGTCGCGGGAAAAGACGGCGTTCCCAAGGCAGTTCCGCGCGTCCAGCCGGTTGGTTGTGGGCAGGATACCGCCATCCTTGGCGTCGTCAGCATGCGAGGCAATCCTGAGAATGTCAGCCTTCAGCCCCCGTTTCACCAGAATCCCTACATCGATTCCACGTGGGTCATTGCCGTCGACCAGGACGATGCGGTCAAAATAATTCTCGAGATAGCGCGCATTGAAAAGACGTAGGGCCAGCAGATTCTCCACCTCGGCCACGCAAAGGATGTCCGGTTCTGCCGTCAAGATAGCGGCCGCCGTGTTTCGGCGCTGGGCCTCGGCGATAGGTTTGGGCTTCAATCTTCCGGTTCGCCCCTCCTCAAGTGCGATGATTTCGTAAATCTGGATTTGGCTCTCGTAGCCATCCTTCTTCTTCTCTGGCGCGATATCTAGGAAGCGATAGCGTCCGAAAAGATTCTCGCAGTTGAATGTCGTTACGCGCAGCTTCATTGTCTCCTCCACTTGTTTCGATTGGTTGCAATGGAAGCCGAAGCCCCCCCCCTCTGTTTTTCTGGCCGCCGTCGGCGACGCCTCAAGGATACGCCCTATTTTCCCATACAAAAACGTCAGTTTTATTCAGGTCGCAGGACAGCCCCCCCTCCCGAGGGGGCGCAAGGGTTCTACCCTTCCAGTCGCTTGCCTTCCTTGAGGAAGCCCTCGATCTTTTCGGCGGCCAGGGGGGGGCTGAAGAGATAGCCCTGCATCTGGTCGCATTTCAGGCTGCGCAGATAATCGAGATGGCTTTGGGTTTCCACGCCCTCTGCCACCACCTTCAATTTCAGCGCATGCGCCATGGCAATGATGGCGTTGACGATGGCGGCATCGTTGGGATCGTTGTCGATGTCGATGACGAAGGAACGATCCACCTTAAGCTTGCGGATGGGAAAGCGTTTGAGTGCGCTCAAGGAGGAATAGCCGGTGCCGAAATCATCGATGGCGCAACTGAGGCCCCGCTCGTTCAGCATGCGGATTGTGGCAATGGCCGATGCGATGTCTTGCATGGCCGAGCTTTCCGTCAGTTCGATTTCCAGAAAAGCTGGATCGATGCCGGTGGCCGTCAGCGCTTCGTCAAGCGATGCCAAAAGGCGTCTTGGATTGCGAAATTGACGCCAGGAGATGTTCACCGCCACCGGGACGATGGCGATCCCCTTGGCCCGCCAATCCTTGAGCTGGCGGCAGACGGCCAGCACCACCACCTCGCTGATGGGATCGATCAGGCCGAATTCCTCGGCCACCGGAATGAACTCGACCGGGGAAATGGGGCCTTCCGGCGTGAACCAGCGCACCAGGGCTTCCATGCCGACGATGGCCTTGGTTTGCAAATCCACCTGCGGCTGGTAATGGGCGGTGAATTCCTGATTCTCGATGGCCCGGCGAATGCGGCTTTGCAAGCTGAGTGCCTTGGCCCCCTTCTCGCCCAATTCGCGGGTGAAGATATGGACAGTACCGGGGCCGATGGCCTTGGCATGTTCAAGTGCGGCTTCGGAATAGCGGATCAGCGTTTCGGCACCGTCGGCGTCTCTGGGCCACACCGCCACGCCGATCGAGGCGGACAGTTCGAACTCCTGCCCCTCTGAGGACAAGGGCTCTTTCATGCCCCTTGAAATGCGCTCGACCCGATCCGAGATCAGGCGCCCGGGCGCCATGTCGGGCAGCAGCGCCAGGAAGCGGTCGCCGCCCACGCGGGCCACCATGGCCTCGGGTCCGGCCAGCGTGACCAGACGAAGGGCGATGGATTTCAAGACGGCATCGCCGACGTGATGACCCAACGTCGTGTTGATGAAGGAGAAGCCGTCGATGCCCAGCGACAGCAGATTGAGCGCAAGCCCCGTCTCGCGCCGACTTGCCAGCAGTGTTTCGAAGAATTCCCTGAAACGTGACAGATTCGACAGGCCGGTCAGAACATCGTGATAGGCCAGGAATTCGAGCTTGGCCTCGGTCGCTTTTCTTTGCGAGATGTCGCGGCCAATGGCGATGAAATAGCGTTTTCCCTCCGAGCGCACCTCGCTGACCGAGAGGTCGATCAGAAATGCGCTGCCGTTTTTGCGTCTTGCCGTCAACTCGCGCGATCCCCGGCCCAACTTCGCGCTAACGCCGGTGTTCAGATAGTTCCGGATATACGCGTGGTGATTCTTGCGGTCCTGACCTTCCATCAGGCACTCGACGGGCTGGCCCAGCAATTCACCCGGCGCATAGCCGAACAACTCCTCGGCCGCCAGGTTGACCAGTTGAATTTTGCCTTCCTCATCGATCAGGATAATGCCGTCGGAAGCGTGACCCAGAATGAGATCGAGGCGCTGAAGCGCTCGCTTGCCTTCGGAAACGTCGACCCAGATCCCTTCCCAGACCACGGCGCCATCGGGCATTGCTTGGGGGCGCGCCATGCCTTCCAGCCAGACAACAACGCCCGAGGGGGTGACGACACGGAACGTCTCTGTCGAGATGTCAAGCCGTTCCGCCGATGCTTGAATGGATTCGGCCAAGCCGTCCCGGTCAGCCCAATGCACGGCGGCAAGGACCCCTTGCGGAGCGGTCGTCTCGGAATCGACCCCTAGAAATCGCTTCGCCGCAGGAGAAAACCAAGTATAGACAGGGAGTTCGCCCCTCGCCTGGACCCGGCGAAAAGCGATGACGGACAGCGCCTCACCCAACTCGGTGGCGAGCGCCGCCAAGCCCGGCGGGGCGGCATCGGTCGTCGGCGATTTCATATCCCCTTTGGCTTTCCCGTTGATTCTAGCGAGAGAAGCTTTCGAGAGACTATCCGCTTTTTGCCTCTATTGAAAGTCCTGAGAGGCTGTGGGTAACCGAAAAGCCACCAGGGCAAGCAAAGGGTTGCCGAAAAGACGGCCCTTCGATTAGGATAATAAAATTTCTTGGTGGGGCTCCCCCGGAGTCGCCACCCCTTGGAGTTAGCTGGCATGAAGTACGAGAAGTTTTTCCAAGACCGTCTGGGCGAGTTGAAAACCGAGGGGCGTTATCGGGTTTTTGCCGATCTTGAGCGTCAGGCCGGGGCCTTTCCCTATGCCAGGAACTATCAGCCCGATGGCAAGGTCGTTGATGTCGCTGTTTGGTGCTCAAATGATTACCTGGCGATGGGACTCAACCCCGTGGTGATCGACGCCATGGTCGAGGCCGTCAAAACCTGCGGCGCCGGGGCCGGAGGCACACGCAACATTGCTGGCACCAACCATTATCACGTTCTGCTTGAACGCGAGTTGGCCGACTGGAATCAAAAGGAAGCCGCCCTTCTTTTCACCTCGGGCTATGTGGCCAACCAGACCACGCTTTCCACCCTGGGCGCCCAGATACCGGGGATGGTCGTTTTCTCGGACGAGCTTAACCACAATTCAATGATCGAGGGCATTCGCCACGGGCGTTCCGACAAGCATGTCTGGAAGCATAACGACGTAAAGGACCTGGACCGCCTCTTATCCGAATATCCCAAGGATCAGCCCAAGATGGTGGCCTTTGAATCGGTTTATTCGATGGATGGCGACATTGCCCCCATGGCCGATGTCTGCGACGTGGCCGAGCGCCATGGCGCCATGACCTATTGCGACGAAGTCCATGCCTGCGGCATGTACGGCTTGCAAGGCTCGGGCGTTGCCGAGCGCGACGGCGTTCTGGATCGCATCACCATCATTCAGGGCACCATGGCCAAGGCGATTGGCGTGGTGGGGGGCTATATCGCGGGCTCGGCCGCCATGGTCGATTTCGTGCGCAGCTTCGGTCAGGGCTTCATCTTTTCGACCTCGCCGCCGCCCGGCGTGGCCGCCGCAGCGCTGGCCAGCATCCGTTATCTGCGCAGCCATAACGAGATGCGCGAGCGCCATCAGGAGCGCGCCGCCACCTTGAAGAAGCGTTTGGCCAAGCTGGGCCTGCCCGTGCTGCCCTCGGTCAGCCACATTGTGCCCATCATGGTGGGCAATGCTGCCCTGTGCAAACAAGCCAGCGACGAACTTTTGTTCCGTCATAATATCTACGTGCAACCAATCAATTATCCCACCGTGCCCAAAGGCACGGAACGTCTGCGCATCACGCCGACCCCCCTGCACGACGACGCCATGATGGACAAGCTGGTCGATGCCCTGGGCGACGTCTGGCAAAGGCTGGGGATTCGCAAGGACTTGGCGGCGGCCTAGACGAAAAGGCACTGTTGGCCTATATTTAGTATGGTAATGAGTCGCAACGGGTCCAAGGCATGTTTCCCGATCTGACATTGACGCCCAAGGAATCGGTTCGCCTGTGCGCGCTTGGTCTGGTAGCCGAGAAAGCGCGCCGCTATAGCGACTTGGCCGGAAGGACACGCCAGTTCATCAGCCGGATGGTCGGCCCGTCGCTTGACCTTATGGGCAGTTCGATCGAACTTCTGCGCTATGAGGGTTTGGTCGAGGCGGTCGACGGCAAGGGCATGGAAGACGACGCCCTCCTGGCCATTACTGAAACCGGACAAAAGGAACTGATCACGCTTTTGACGGCACCCTTGCGTTCGGGCAGCGATCTGACCCGGCTGCTGGTTGCCCTCAAGCTGCGCTTCTTGCATCTGCTGCCCATCGACGAACAGGCGGAACAGGCTGCCATTCTCTCGGATGCCGTCACCACTGACCGGACGCGCTTGATGGACCTGAAACGCCAGGAAGCCGAAAGCGGGTCGTCGGCGCCGCTGATCTCCTGGCTCGAGCTTGAAATTTCCCAGGCCGAGGCCCGAATTTCCTGGCTTGCCGATCTAAGCAGAAAATTAGGCTAGGTGCGAACTAGCCAGATAGTCGCGGCTTTGCATTTCGATCAGGCGCGACACCGTCCGATGAAATTCGAATGAGCCGTCGCCTTCGGGGTAAAGCGCTTCCGGCGTCGCTGCGGACGAACAGACCAGAATGCAGCGGTGGTCGTAAAGCGCATCGACAAGCGTGACGAAACGCTTGGCGGCGTCGCGCTTTTCAGGCCCCAGCACCGGCACCTCGGAAACCAGCAGGGCAACGAAACGCGAAGCCAGGGCCAGATAATCCGCCGGTCCCAAGGGCGAGTCGCACAACTCCTCGAAAGTGAAGCGCGCCACTTTGTTGCCGGCGCGCGGCACCTTCACCTCGTGGCCCAGAACCTGAATGACCTTCGCCACCTCCTCGGCACCATCCGACAGCAAGGCGAAGGCCTGATCGAGCCCGGCCTCAGCCTCGGCCCCCAAGGGCGTGTAATAGACCGGATGGCCCTTCAGGCGGTTGAGCCGGTAATCGGGCCCCACGGCCAATTCCAGAACATCCAGACGCTGATTGATCAGATCGATGAAGGGCAGAAAGCGCTCGCGTTGAAGCCCATCCTTGTACAACTCGTCTGGCGCCCGGTTCGAGGTGGCGACGATGACCACGCCATTTTCAAAAAGAGCTTGGAACAGGCGGCCCACGATCATGGCATCGGCGATATCAAGTATCTGCAACTCATCCAGACATAAAAGCCAGGTGTCTTCCGCGATGTGCCGAGCCATGCGGGGCATGGGATCGGCCGTGGCTTGGCGCCCCGGCATCTGGCGCCAGCGGTGAATTTCCTGGTGGATGTCTTGCATGAATTCGTGAAAATGGACGCGCCGCTTGCCCGCGATGGTCACCGTCTCGAAGAACAGATCCATCAGCATGGATTTGCCGCGGCCCACATCGCCATAGATGTAAAGCCCCATGGGGGGCGTTTCGGTTTCCTTGCGCCAGGACAATCCGAAACGCGACCGCCATCCCGACTCGCCCTGTCCGGGATGGTAGTCCTTGAGCGCGTGATAGAGGCTTTCCAGTTTTTCGGCAACCAGGGACTGGCCCGGGTCCGGCTTCAACTCGCCGCGCTCCTTCAGGGCGCGGAACGCCGCAAGCGGTGTAAGGCCGGACGTGTCTTTCTGAAAAAGCACTTACCCGTCGGCCGTGATCTTCTTCACGATCTCGGCAAGCTTGACCTCGGCCTCCTCGTTGGCCACCTGACAGGTTCCTGCCTTCTCATGGCCGCCGCCGCCATAAGTCAGGCACAGCGGACCGACATTGGTTTTCGATGTGCGGTTGACAATGGAATGGCCGATGGCGAACACGGTGTTCTGCTGCTTGAATCCCCAGAGAACATGGATCGAGATGTTGCATTGCGGGTAGAGCGCATAAATCATGAAGCGGTTGCCGCAATAGATCGTGTCCTCATTACGCAGATCGAGCACCACCAGATTGCCGTGAACGGTCGAGCAGCGCTTGATCTGGTCCTTGAACTTCGGCTCGTGCTCGAAATAGAGCTCGACGCGCTCCTTCACATCGGGCAGCGCCACGATTTCAGCGATGCTGTGATTGCGGCAATAGGCGATCAGATCCATCATCAACTGATAGTTCGAAACCCTGAATTCGCGGAAACGGCCAAGCCCGGTGCGGGCGTCCATCAGGTAATTCAAAAGAGGCCAGCCGGTGGGATGCAGGATCTCATCGACTGAGAACTGGGCGGCATCGCCCTGATCGACCGCCTGCATCATGTCGTCGGCGATATTGGCAAAGCGCGCGCGTCCGCCGAAATAATCGTAGACGACGCGGGCCGCCGACGGCGCATCGGGGGAAATGATATGGTTTTCCTTGCGCCCCACCCGGATCGTTTCCGACAGATGGTGATCGAAGGCCAGATGAACGCCATCGACATAGGGAAGGTTGGTGGTGATGTCGCCTTCGCTGATCTCGACCTTGCCATCTTGCATGTCCTTGGGATGGACAAACTTGATGTCGTCGATCATATCCAGCTCTTTCAAGAGAACGGCGCAAACCAGGCCGTCGAAATCGCTGCGCGTTACCAGGCGAAAACGTTTTTTGGGTTCTGACATACCAGTCTCCCTTGTGTTTCAAGGCTTTCCTGGACTTTAGCCAGTGAGGCGGCTTCTGGCAACAGTCAGAATTAGGGCTTTCCCGGGAATTGATCGTTCGGTACAACAGGCCATCGAACAAGACGTGGTGTCGGTCATGGCCTTTCAAGCGTCCCCCCTGCCTTTTCTGGCTCTTTTCCTGGGCCTGGCCGCCTGCGCCAAGCCCGAACCCTTCGTTGAAACCCCCGATTTGGGGTCTGCGGGTCGCAAAAAAGCGCTCTATGATCAGGTTGTTGTGTGTTTCAGCGACGGTGACAGCCTGGAAACGCTTAAGAAGCTGGCGGGGGAGGAATGCGCCAAGGGCCAGAAAACGGCCCACTATATCGGCCATCAGCGCTGGCAATGCCGCCTGACCGTGCCGCATCTGGCCTCTTTCGCCTGCCTGGACCAGAATCAGGATTTCAACCGTAAAAAGTACCTGCCCAGCCAGGAAACCGGTCTGCCCCCCGTCGATCAACCGGACAGCGGCAATTTCTACGGCGCTTTCGGAATCGGAAAATAGGCCGGGGAGGGGGCATCCCCCCTCCCCGCTCGCCCGAAATTCAGGCCGCCTTGCTTTCAAGAACCTTGGGTTCGGGAGCCTGGCTCGTCTGAATGGGAATCGTGCGCGGCCTTAATGTTTCCGGAATCTCGCGCACCAGATCGACATGCAGCAATCCGTCGGCCAGACTGGCCGCCACCACCTTGATATGGTCGGCCAGCTCGAATCGCCGCTCGAACGAGCGTCCGGCAATGCCCCGATGCAGGTATTGAACGGGCTGCTCTTCCTTGCGGGCCTTGCCGCTGATGATCAGCAAATTTTCCTTGGCGGTGATGTCGATATCCTGGCTGGAAAAGCCCGCCACGGCCATGCTGATGCGATAGCCGTCCTCGCCGGTCTTCTCGATATTGTAGGGGGGATAGGCGAAGGTCTGGTCGTCCAGACGCTTGGCGCTGTCAAGCAGGCGCTCCAGATGGTCGAATCCAATGCCGGAGCGGAACAGGGGGGAGAGATCGAAGGTCTGCATATCCATATTCTCCTTTTCGAAGCAACATGGCGTGATTGCCAAAAGGCCCGGCCCCCTCTATGGGCAGCCGTCCGCAAAGGGATGTAGTGCAGTATGCCTTTCCGTCAAGCCCCCCCCTGGATTCTGCGGACAGGGATTCCTACATGGCTTTTTAAGGGAAGTGGCGTAAGATCAAGAGAGGGCCGCAGGAGATCGACAATGGCTAGTATGCAGCCTGTCTTTTTTCACCGTACCTATGACGAGGCGTTAGCTTTGGTCGAGGAAGCCCGCAACTATGTCGCCTATGTCGAGCCCCGCGACCGCAAACAGCTTGGCTTGGAAGCCCGCCTGCAGGTTAGTTGCGAATCTTTTCGCATCACCTCGCGCCTGACTCAGGTCATGGCCTGGCTGATGCTCCAGCGGGCCGTCGAGGCTGGCGAAATCAGCCAGGCCATGGCGGTCACCCCTGATAATCGCCTAAGCGCCCAGGACATCTGCCTGATCGAGCGGGTCCGCTTTCTCGATGAACTGCCAAAGTCCCTTAGAAGTCTGATGACGCGCAGCCTCAATCTTTACCTTCGCGTCTCAAGGCTGGAAAATCAGATCATCAACACCCTTCACTAAAGAGCCCTTGGATGACGGACCAAAAGATCGCCTCGCCGATTTGGCATGCCTGCACGCCAGACGACGTGCGCAGAAGATTGGACACACCGCCTGATGGCTTAAGTGCTGGCGAGGCATCCCATCGCCTGCAACGGTTCGGCCCCAACCGGCTGGCCCAGGCCAAGCGCGATCATCCTTTTTGGCGATTCTTAAAACAGTTCGATAATATTCTGATTTACGTCCTTCTGGGTTCATCCGTCGGCACGGCTTTACTGGGCAATTGGATCGATACCGGAGTGATCGTCGGCGTCGTCATCATCAATGCCGTGATCGGCTTTATTCAGGAAGGCAAGGCCGAAGAGGCGCTGTCCAGCATTGCCAATATGATGTCGCAAACGGCAATGGTCAGTCGCGATGGACACCGCCAGGGAATTGATGCCTCCCTGCTGGTACCGGGCGATCTTGTCCATCTGAAATCAGGCGACCGCGTCCCGGCCGATCTTCGGCTGATGCGGGCAAGTGCCTTGCAAATTGAAGAGGCGGCGCTGACCGGTGAATCTGTCCCCATCGACAAGCATACCGAGATCGTTGCGCCAGAAGCCCCCTTGGCCGAACGCTTTTGCCTGGCCTTTGCGGGAACGCTGGTCACGCATGGCAGCGGTCAGGGCATTGCCATAGCGACCGGGCAGGCGACGGAAGTCGGGCGCATCGGCACCCTTCTGGCGTCGGTCGAAACCTTGGCAACACCGCTCTTGCGCCGCATTTCTGATTTTGGCCGCTGGTTGGCCATCGGCATTCTGGCCCTGTCCCTTGTTCTGTTTCTTCTCGCCTGGCTGGGACGTTCGATGCCGCTGGAAGAGGCCTTTATGGCCGCCGTCGGTCTGGCTGTGGCCGCCATTCCCGAAGGACTGCCCGCCGTTCTTACCATCGCTCTGGCCGTCGGGGTTCGGCGCATGGCGACACATAATGCGCTGATACGCCGCCTGCCCGCCGTCGAGACTCTGGGCTCTGTCACCGTGATCTGTTCGGACAAGACCGGAACGCTGACCCAGAATCGCATGACCGTCGCCGAAGCGCTGCCCTCAAACTATGGCGCGCAGGCTCTGTTCCAGGCAGCACTGCTGTGCAACGACGCCGCCACGCGTCAGGAGAACGGCGCCTTGATCATCGAGGGGGCTCCTACGGAAATCGCCTTGATGACTGCCGCTCTGGATGCGGGACTGATTCTTGATGACGAACGGCGCAACCAGCCCCGAATTTCGGAAATTCCCTTCGACTCCCAAACCAAGCGCATGGCCACCTTGCATGATGCGAACGGGGGCGATTCTTGTATCTACCTCAAAGGAGCCCCGGAGAGCATTCTAGCCCTGCTCGATCCCTTGCAGCGTCCGGAATGGGAGAGTTTGGCGCAAGAGCAAGCGGCGCAGGGGCGGCGCGTCCTGGCCTTGGCCAGGAAACGAATTGAGGGACGGCCCCGGCAAATCAGCCCTGACATGATTACCTCCGGCATCGAGTTTCTGGGTTTGATCGCCCTGATCGATCCGCCGCGCCCCGAGGCCATCGAAGCTGTTGCCGCCTGCAAAACGGCTGGGGTTAGCGTTTGCATGATTACCGGAGATCACGCCGAAACAGCGCGCGCCATCGGCCATGACATGGGATTGGACACCACAGGAGAGGTTCTGACCGGACCGGCAATCGATGCGCTCGATGATGCCGGTCTGGCCCTGGCTTTGGCGCAAACCCGCATCATCGCCCGCGCCACGCCCGAACATAAACTAAGGCTGGTCACCGCCTTTCAGGCCATGGGCGACGTGGTGGCGATGACCGGGGACGGCGTCAATGACGCCCCCGCCTTGAAGAAGGCCGATATCGGAGTGGCCATGGGCAGGGGCGGCACGGAAGCCGCCAAGGAAGCGGCCATGATGGTTCTGGCCGACGACAACTTCGCCACCATCGCCAGAGCGGTGCGAGAAGGACGCGCCGTCTATGACAATCTGGTCAAATCCATCGCCTATATTCTGCCCACCAACATTGCGCAGGCCGGGGTGATTCTGGCCGCCGTCATAGCCGGAACAGCCCTGCCGATCACACCTGTTCAGATTTTATGGGTGAACATGGTGACAGCCATAACGCTCGCCATGGCGCTGGCTTTCGAGCCCGCCGAGGAAGGGGTGATGAAGCGCCCGCCCCGCCCGCCCGGCGAAGCCCTGATCACACCCTTTCAGATTTGGCGTCTAGCCATGGTTACCGCCGTCGTGGTTGCCGTCACCTTCGGCCTGTTCCTGCATACACTTGGCAACGGAGCCTCGATGAACGAGGCTCGGGCGGTGGCGGTCAACGCCCTGGTCGGATGCGAGATCGCCTATCTGTTCAACATGCGCACCCTGACCACTCCGGCTTGGCATCTGAAGATGATTCTGGGCAGCAAGCCCATTCTGATCTCGGTGGGGCTGATGTTGCTCTTGCAGGCCGGGTTCACCTATGCGCCCCCCATGCAACTCTTCTTTCATACGCAGGCGATTTCGCTGGAAGCCTGGGGGCAGATCGGCCTGGCCGGCTTGGGTCTGTTCTTGCTGATCGAAGTCGAGAAGGCCCTGATCGCAAGAGTCAGGAAAAAGTCGGTATCTGGCAGATGACGACGGTCAGATCGTCCTTCAGAGGGCGGTCAACCTTGGCAAAGAAGGGAACGAGCAGACTGCCTGCATCGGCCTCTTCCCGCTTGTCGAGAACCACCGAACGCACCAGATCGACAATGCCCTCCTTGCCAAGAACTACGCCTTCCCGGTTGACACTTTCAGCCAAAGCGTCGCTGGCCAGCATGATCAGGGACCCCGGCTTGATCTGCAAGCAGCGCTCGGTATATCGCGCCCCCAAAACGGCGCCCAGAGGAAGACCCCGGCCTTCTCCGGCCACGATATCGCCGGTCTTCAGATCGGCCACCAGCGGCCTGGGAGCCGCCGCCGCCGCATAGCGGAAAGTACCGGCTTTGGCATCGACGACGCCGTAAAGCATGGTCGCATACTGGCCAGTCGGCAGCGTCTCTTTCAGCCTGGCATTCAAAGCTTCCAGATAGAGGGCAGGCTCGCCCCGGTTTTCATGATTCTCCTGAATCAGTGTGGTCAGGCGGAAGGTATTCAGGGCGGCGGCAACGCCATGGCCTGAGAAATCGGCAAGGTACAGAGCGAAGCCGTCGTTGTTGAGGGGCACAACGCCCCAGATATCCCCCCCCAATTCCGAGGTCGGCTCGAAGAAATAGGTCAGGCGCACATGGCATTGCTCTTCGATTTCGGCCAGCAGCTCAGGCTTGGGCAGCAGTTCGCGCTGGCTGATTCTGGCAACCTCCAAATCCTCTTCCAAGCGCTCGCGATAGGTTTGCATATCGTCGAACATGTCTTTCAGAAGTTCGTAGGCATCGTTGAGCCGTGTCGCATTTTCGACCTCTGCCGTGATATCGATTCCAGTGCCTACATAGCCAAGAAAAGAGCCATCAGGTGCCGTCACCGGGTCTCCCCACAGCCTGAGCGCATGTCGCCCCCCCTGATGATCGCGCAAGCGGCAGGTCAAAGACGTAAAGGGCTTGTGCTCGCTGAAATCCTTGATGTACTGGCGCCAGCGATCCGGATCATGCTCGACAACATCGATCTCCCAGGGTGTGCGGCCCAGCAGCAAGTCGGGAGCCAGTTTCAGCTGGCTCGCAAATCCATCGGAAAGCCATTTGAAGGCAAGGTCCGGTCCCAGTTCGAAGGCCCAGTCCCAGCTGCGCCCGGGCTTGCACGCCCTTGCCTCGAAAGCCAGCCGAAACAGGCTACGGGCGGCATGGCGCTGAATGGCGTATTCGATTCTGGATTTCTGATTCGCCTCATCCATGGCGTCGGGAAGAATATAGTCGGTGGCTCCGGCATCCACCAGCATCAAGGCCTCGGCCTCTTCGCGGGCATGCGCACAGACGATCAGGGCAATATCGGGAAAGGCTTCGGCCAGACGGCGAACGGCGTGAACGGGAAGCGTGTCGGCAATTTCAAGACCGATCAGAATGGCGTCGCAAGTCGAGCAATTCTCCAGCAGCTTCAAGCAGGCGGCCAGGCTGGCGGCAGGTCTTGCATTCAAAATAAAATCCGGCTGCGGATCCTCGCAGGGGCGCACACAAAGCAAAACGAGTTCGAGGGATTCATCGCTCACGGTCAGGCAGGCTCCGAAGGAGAATACCTAGTCAGATCGACCAGCCCCATCACCACATTGCCGCGATCCTGATACTCGATGGCGGTAAAGCCCGTCTTGCGGGCCAGGGCAATGCCGCGCCCATGGGTTTCGAAAACGCGCGCGGGGTCCATCTCCATGTAACGGCGCCAATCGAAGCCCTCGCCCTCATCGCTGATGGTAACGGCAACCATCTCAGGCATGCGCGTAAAGACGACTTCAACCGTCTTTCTCATATTCTCGGGCAGCATCAAGCGCCGTTCGATCTCGCCGATCCAGGCGCCTTTGGCAATCAGATCGGATTTTTCCTGATAACTGATGCCCAGATTGCCATGCTCGACGGCATTCATCAAAAGTTCCGAAAGGCCCATGACCAACGACGGCACCTCAGGCACGGCGCTGGCCAGCATGACGGCAAGAAGATTGGCTTCCTGGGGTGTCCGGTAGTTGAAACGGGCATCCTTCAGCAGCACCAGGGCATCAGTGTGCTTCTTCACCTCGTTCATCAGACGGCGAAACAGCGAATAATCCTGAACGGCGGCCTGGGTGATCGACAGCAGCAGATCATGCTGAATGGGCTTGACCAGATAATAAAAAACGCCCTTGCGAATGCCTTCGACAATTTCTTCCTGGCCGTCGATGGCGGTCTGCATGATGACCGGGACATGACGCAGATGCTTGTCCTTCTTCATGCGAAGCAGCACATCCATACCGCTAACGTTCGGCATCATGCGATCAAGAAGAACGGCATCATAGGCCTCGGGCTCGGCAAACAGCCGGTCCAGGGCCTCCTGCCCACCACCCGCCTGATCGACGGCATATCCGGCATTTTCCAGAAGAACGGTCAGGATCTCGCGGTTGAAGGCCTCGTCATCGACGACCAGCAAACGAGTCTGGCCCGTCTTGGCTGCGCCATTCATCAAGGAACGGTCACTCGAATGGGAAAAGAGTATCGAAGCAAGACAGGCGCAGCAGTTCCTTGACGTCGCCCTGGGGCGAGCGGATCGTTACCTTCAAGCGCGCCTTCTCGGCATGATCGCGCAGGGTCAACAGCATGCCGAGTCCAGCCGAGTCCATATACTCAAGATGCGCCATATCGATGACGATGTTTTTCCCTGGCTTGACCACCCCCGGAACAAGTCCGTCGAAAACCTGGCGGTCGGCGAAGGTCATCTGTTCGCGAAGCAGCAATGCCGTGCGCCCCGCATCTTCTCTGATCTCGTATTTCACCGCCGTCTCCTCCCCAAACCTCAAGCTGCTCTGCTGCGCCCTTGGATGAACTGTTCGATCTTCTGAGCGTTCTGCTCGTCGATCTCCAGACTGATATGTGTTGAGTGCGGCGTCAAGGCCATGATCTGCCCGGAAAATTCGCCAAGGCCGACGACCTTCAGTTTGAAGGTGGCGCCGCGGGCGGCGCCCTCCGGCACCCGATCGATCACGGCAGCGCCGGACAGTGCCAGATCGTGCAGCAGACAACTGGATTCTCGGCCATCGAACGTGACCGAAGCGGGCAAGTTCAGGGTATGGCGCTGGTTCATGCGCTTGTTGTCATCGGAGCTGGAGCGCAAAATGCCGCGGATGGTCTCCTGCATGCCGGTGATGCGTTCGTTCACCTGACCGACCGACGTCTTGACCATGCCGGCGATTTCTCCGGTCTCGACGCTGGAGCGCGAGACATCGGAAATATTGGTCGAGGACTCGCGCGTTCCGTCCGCCGCCTGCTGGGCCGAACGGGCGATTTCCTGGGTGGCCGCACTCTGTTCTTCCACCGCCGAGGCAATGCCCGCCGCAATGGCGTTCATCTGGCTGATCGTCTTGGCGATTCCCTCGATGGCGGCCACGGCATCATGGGTTGCCTGCTGAATGGCCGTAATCTGGCCCGAGATTTCATCAGTGGCCTTGGCCGTTTGGTTGGCCAGCGACTTGACCTCGTTGGCAACCACCGCAAAGCCCTTGCCCGCATCGCCCGCGCGCGCCGCCTCGATGGTGGCATTGAGCGCCAGCAGATTGGTCTGGGAAGCGATGTCGTTGATCAGATGCACCACCTCGCCAACGCTTTCCGCCGACTTGGCTAGACTTTGCACCATGCTGGTGGCCCTGTTCGCTTCGTCCTCGGCCGAATGGGCGATGCTGGTCGACTGGTTGACCTGACGGCTGATTTCCTGGACCGAACTGGACAATTCCTCGGCCGCCGCCGCCACGGCATTGACGCTGCCGGTCGCCTGTTCGGAAGCTGCAGCTGCGGCTTGTGACTGGCGCTGCACCGTCTCGATAGCACCTTCCATGCTCTGGGCGGAAAGCTCCATGCTTTTGGCCTCGGACAACACGGCATCGACCGTCAAGCCCACTTCCTCGTCAAGCGCGTGATTGAGCGCCAGAATCTGGCTTTGCAACTTGCGCTGAGTGCGTCGGCCTTCCGCCTCGCTGGCAGACTGCAACTGACGCATCTTGATGCCGTTCTGACGGAACACCTCGACCGCCTGGGCCATCTTGCCCATTTCGTCATGCCGCTCCTTGCCGGGCACAACCAACTCAAGCTCGTCATTGGCCATGGCCGTCATGACGCCGGTCAGCTTGGACATGGGCTCGATCAGGCGCTTGTTCAAAAGAACCAGGGCCAGGACCAGAATGACCATCACGATGAGGCCTGCCACCAGCAGGCTGATCGACATGGTATTGGCCGAGGATGACAAGGTGGCGTTGGCGTCTTGCAAATCGGTCGCCGCCTTCCCGGTGCTGGCATCGACGGCGGCGATCAATTCCTCAAGCTTGGTGCTCAAGGTCTCGGCCACCCCGTCAAACTCCTCCATTATTTTGTTGCCGCCAGCCGGACCCTTCTCGACATAGGCCGCCGCCATCTTCTTGCCGGTCTCGTAGAAGGGAGGGAAGGCCGCCTTGACCTCGTCGAGGGATTTTACGATGTCAGCCAATTTAAGCGTCTCGGCCAGGGCTCGGGCCTGGGCCACATTCTTCTTGAAGCTTTCGGCGGAGGCCTCGGCCTCCTTATAACCGTCATCCAGGCCGTCCTGGCCGCGTGTGGCCGAGATATCAGTCAGCCATTGCTGAACTTGAACGACATCCAGCTTGATATCCTTGATCACCTTTACGAGCGGGAGATTTTTCTCGGTCACCTGCTGGGCCGTGACGTTCATCTCGTCGATATGCTCGATCTGTGTTGCCAGCATGGCTGTGGTCATTATGCCCAGCCCCACCATCAACACGAGAATCAGGCCAAAGACCAAAGTAAAGAGCTTCCTGATGGTCATGGCAGGCTAATCTCCCCTCAAATGCAAAAGTGCCTTTCCAGCGGATCTTGCACGGCCCGCGATTTAACACAGTTTAATCCTATTTTTTAATCGTGGAGAAAAATTGTCGCAAGCCTGAACAAAATTTCATCGCCCCTTTATATTAGCTCTAATGAATAGTCTTACATCGGGTGGCGGGGGGTTGGCGTTGCCCCTTGTTTCGCCTACATTCAAGTAACTCCGGAGGTCTTCAACGGCCCCCAGCGTCGTTTATCTGCTGACAACCCACGCAACCGGGAGAAACACCATGAAACGTCTTGCATTGCTGGCGACCCTCGCTCTTTTCGGCGGCACGGTCCTGTCCAGCCAAGTCCAGGCCGGCGCCACTTTCGACGCCGTCAAGGCACGCGGGTCTTTGAATTGCGGCGTTCATACCGGCCTGGCCGGATTCGGAGCGCCAGACGACAAGGGCAACTGGGCGGGGCTTGACGTCGATGTCTGCCGCGCCGTGGCCGCCGCTTTGTTCGGCGATGCCAAGAAGGTGAAATACGTGCCTCTCACCACCCAGCAGCGCTTTACCGCCCTGCAATCGGGCGAAATCGACATGCTGTCGCGCAATACCACGCTGACCAGCCAGCGCGACACGGAACTGGGCCTCAACTTCGGTCCGCCCAACTTCTATGACGGCCAGGGCTTCCTGGTGCCCAAGAAGCTGAACGTCAAGAGCGCCAAGGAGCTGAATGGTGCCACCATCTGCGTCCTGCCCGGCACCACGACCGAACTCAACCTCACCGACTATTTCCGCGCCAACAAGATGGACTTCAAGCCGGTGGTGATCGAAAAGCAGGACGAACTGGCAGCCGCCTTCTTCGCCGGACGCTGCGACGCCATCACCTCGGACTCTTCTCAGCTTGCCTCGATCCGCTCGGCTCAGGCCTCCAATCCCGACGATTACGTCATCTTGCCGGAACTGATCTCGAAGGAGCCGTTTGCCACGGGCGTTCGCCATGGCGACGACCAGTGGTTCGATCTGGTCAAATGGGTGATCTATGCCACCTTCGAAGCCGAGGAAAAGGGCATCACCAGTGCCAATATCGACAGCTTCAAGGGCAAGACTGATCCGGTGGTCAAGCGCCTCTTGGGCGAAACACCTGGCCTTGGCAAGGCTCTGGGCGTCGGCGAGGATTGGGCCTATCAGGCCATCAAGCAGGTGGGCAATTACGGCGAGAGTTTCGAGCGCAATGTCGGCTCGGGCTCCAAGCTGAAATTACCCAGGGGCCTCAATGCCCAATGGAACAAGGGCGGACTGATCTACGCCCTGCCCATCCGCTAAGGAACGATCCGCCGCCCGGCCCCCGGGCGGCGGTTTTTCTTCGCGCCCAACCATGAGCCAAGACGCACCCAAGACACCTTGGTGGAACGATCAGGGTAACCGCGCCATCCTCTATCAGGTGCTGGTGGTGGGGGCCGTGGTCCTGGTCGGCTGGTATCTGATTTCAAACACCCTGGCCAATCTGGCGGCGCGCAATATCGCCACCGGCTTCGGCTTTCTGGGCCGCGAGGCGGGCTTTGCCATCGGTGAATCCCCCATCGCCTTCGATCCCGCCGATTCCTACGCCAAGGCCATTCTGGTCGGCCTGCTCAATACGCTGATCGTGGCCGTCCTCGGCGTCGCCCTCTCCACGGTCATCGGCACCATCGTCGGCATCGCGCGCCTATCCGGCAACTGGCTGGTGGCCCGGCTTGCCACCCTTTACGTCGAGACGCTACGCAACATTCCCGTTCTGCTGCAGCTTCTGTTCTGGTACGCCCTGATCACCGAAGGGTTGCCTGCGGCGCGCCAGGCCTTCAACCCGCTGCCCGGTGTCTTTCTGTCCAACCGAGGCCTCAAACTGCCCACCCCCGACTGGGGCGGCACCGAATGGGCCGTGCTGGCCGCCCTGCTTCTCTCCGTCCTGGGTGCCATGCTACTGGCCCGTTGGGCGCGAAGGCGTCAGGCCGAGACCGGACAATCCTTTCCCTCTGGATGGGCCGGGCTGGGGCTGATCCTGAGCCTGCCCCTGCTGGTCTGGCTGCTGGGAGGCGCCCCTGTCGCGATGCAGGTTCCCGAGCTTAAGGGCTTTAATTTCGAGGGCGGCACCACGGTCAGCCCGGAATTCGCGGCCCTGCTGACCGGCCTCACCCTCTATACCGCCTCCTTCATCGCCGAGATCGTGCGCTCAGGGATTCTGGCCGTCTCGCCGGGCCAGACCGAGGCCGCCCTGGCGCTCGGCCTTCGGCGCGGCCAGGTGCTAAGGCTGGTCGTGCTGCCCCAGGCGCTGCGCGTCATCATTCCGCCCCTGACCAGCCAGTATCTGAATCTGACCAAGAATTCGTCGCTGGCCGTGGCCATCGGTTATCCCGATCTGGTCAGCGTTTCCAACACCACCATCAACCAGACCGGGCAGGCCATCGAAGGGGTGGCGCTTCTGATGGCGGTCTATCTGGCAGTGTCGCTGGGCATCTCGGTCTTCATGAACTGGTACGACAAGAAAACGGCGCTGGTGGGACGATGACGATCCAGGATCCCAAAACCGCCTCGGAAATCGCCTCGCATGTCGAGGAGCCGTCGCAGGCCGAGTTGAAAGCACCCAGGCGCAGCGCCCTGATGGCCCTGGGCTGGGCGCGGGAAAATCTGTTCAGCTCGGCTCCCAATACGCTGCTGACCGTGCTGGCCGTCGCCCTGCTGGTTTGGGCTGTGCCGCCGCTGCTGGATTGGGTGCTTCTGAAGGCCACCTTCCTGGGGGCTGACCCCCAGGCCTGCCGCGATGCGGGCGGGGCCTGCTGGTCCTTCATTGAGGTCAAGCACCGCTTCATCCTGTTCGGCCTTTATCCCCACGACGAACATTGGCGCCCGCTGCTGGCCATGGGCCTTTTCTTAAGCGCCATCGCCATTTCTTGCGATCCGCGCTTTTGGAATCTGCGCATCCTGGCGGTCTGGGGAGCGGCCCTGCCGCTCTGCGGCCTTCTGATGTGGGGCGGACTGTTCGGCCTCTCCTTCGTTGGCAACGATAAATGGGGCGGATTGCCGCTGACCCTCATTCTGGCAACACTGGGCATCGTGCTGGCCTTTCCCCTGTCGGTTCTGCTGGCTTTGGGTCGGCGCTCGGACATGCCCGCCATCCGAGCCATCTGTGTCGGCTATATCGAAACCGTGCGCGGTGTGCCGCTGGTCTCGGTGCTGTTCATGGCCTCGATCATGTTCCCCCTGTTCCTGCCCGAGGGCATGACCATCGACAAGCTTCTGCGGGCCCAACTGGGCATCATGCTCTTCACCGCGGCCTATCTGGCCGAAGCGGTGCGCGGCGGCCTGCAGGCCCTGCCCAAGGGCCAGTACGAGGCCGCCGACGCCTTGGGCCTTTCCTATTGGCAGAAGATGGGACTGATCATTCTGCCCCAGGCGCTGAGATTGGTGATTCCGCCCATCGTCAACCAGTTCATCAGTTGCTTCAAGGACACCTCGCTGGTCATCATCATCGGCCTTTACGACCTTCTGACCACGGCCAAGACGGCACTGTCCGATCCCCTCTGGCGGCCCTTCTATATCGAAAGCTATGTCTTCGCCGCCTTCATCTATTTCCTGTTCTGCTTTTTCATGTCGCGCTACAGCCAGTATCTGGAGAAGCGCCTGAACGCCGGTCTTAAGAGGTAGTCATGAGCGATCCCGTCATCCTGCTCGATCAGGTCAATAAATGGTTCGGCGCCTTTCATGTGCTGAAAGACGTGTCGATGACCGTAGGCAAGGGCGAGAAAGTGGTGGTGTGCGGGCCTTCGGGTTCGGGTAAATCGACCGTGATCCGTTGCATCAACCGCCTCGAGGAACATCAGAAGGGGCGCATCCTGGTGAACGGCATCGAACTGACCGGCGACGTCAAGATGATCGAGCGCATCCGCAAGGAGGTCGGCATGGTCTTTCAAAGCTTCAACCTGTTTCCGCACCTGACCGTGCTGGAAAACCTGACGCTGGCCCCCAACTGGGTGAAAGGCACGCCAGTCAAGGAAGCCACCGAGACCGCCATGGCCTATCTGGAACGCGTGCGCATCCCCGAGCAGGCCAACAAATATCCCGGCCAGTTGTCGGGTGGTCAGCAGCAGCGCGTGGCCATCGCCAGGGCCCTTTGCATGAAGCCCAAGGTGATGCTGTTCGACGAGCCCACCAGTGCCCTTGACCCCGAGATGATCAAGGAGGTGCTGGATGTGATGATTACTCTGGCCGAGGAGGGCATGACCATGGTCTGCGTTACCCACGAAATGGGATTCGCCCGCACGGTGGCCGACAAGATGGTATTCATGGCCGAGGGACGGATCGTGGAATCATCCCCACCCGCCGAGTTTTTCTCGAACCCCAAGACCGAACGCGCCCAGCAATTCCTGGGACAGATTCTGGGACATTAGGGGGGGGCAATAATTTCTTCGTCTCCTGAATAAATCGACTCTGATCCCGTTATTCTCTCACGCCACTTTTCTCACTGGCCGGGCGCGCTGGATGCGTTCCATGCGTTTGGGCGAATTCGCCACTTCCCACAAATCGATGCGGCGCTGAAGATTAAGCCAGAAATCCGGGCTGGTTTCGAAAACACAAGACAGGATCAGCGCCGTATCGGCGGTGATGGTACGCCGGTCATTGCACAATTCATTGACATGCTTGCGAGGAACGCCCATGGCGGCAGCCAGTTCCGCTTGGGTCAAACCCAGTGGCTCCAAAAATTCCTCGTTCAAAATCTCGCCAACACCGGCTGGTTTGCGCTTGGTCATCAGCATGGGTCACATCCTATCGATAGTCATGGCTGTCGAGATACACATCCAGCACCTCTCCGGTGGCGCCGTTCCATCTGAAGACAAGTCGCCACTGCCTGTTGACGCTAACCGAACGCCAGCCGGATAGATTCCCGCTCAGCTTTTCGAAATGATTGCTGGGCGGGGACCGCAGATCGGCATCGGTGGTGGCATCGTCGATCAATTGCAGTTTGCGAAACAGACGCTGGTCCAGGCTTGCCGGAATCCGCTTGGACAGTTGGTCGTGAAGAAAAAAGTCCCTGAGCCAGTGGTCGCGGAAGCTCTTGATCATTGCTGCCCTTCGATGACCCAATGTACCGCTTCGTGGGTCATCTCTCAATCCTTTTTCCGCCTCCCCCCTTAAAACCGGAGCGGGGCGGGGCCACATTCAATCCGAGTGAATTTTTTTAACGGGGCTGGCCTGGAAGGCCGTTTCTGGGGTGCGGGGTTCTGCCTTCCCGGGGCTTATCCAACAAAGGAGATTGTCCCATGTTACTCACACACAACGCAGCGCACAAAGGTTTGATGGAAGACGATTCTTTCGAGCTTCCCTCCGGTTTCGTCCTTCTTGGCCTGGGTATCATAAGCGGATTGATTCCGCTGTTCATCATCGCAGCCGCGATCGGCCTGTTCTGACCAGACAGGCCCTGTTGTCGCCTTACGCCGCCGGTTGCGGCGGCGGGGGCGGCGGCGGGGGTTTGAACAGATACTTGTTGATATCGACCTCGTCGATCTGCTCGGGCCTTAAGAAGCGCTCGGCATACTGCTTCCACACGCCCGACGTCAGGAACAGGTTGAACAGGTCGGGATCGACGTGCTTGTCCTTGCACATGAAGCCCATGATCTTCAGGCTTTCCGACAGCGTCTTGGGCGGCTTGTAGGGCCGGTCGGCGGCGGTCAGGGCCTCGAAGATGTCGGCAATCGCCATGATGCGCTCGGGCATCGTCATGTCGTCCTTGAGCTTGCTTCTGGGATAGCCCGTGCCGTCCATCTTTTCATGATGGTTGCCCGCCAGGTCGGGAACCCGCTTCAAGGTCTTGGGGAAGGGCAGAGCGCGCAGCATCAGAATGGTCTGCACGATATGGTCGTTGATGTGGTAGCGGTCTTCGTTGGTCAGCGTACCCCTGGCAATCGACAGGTTGTAGATTTCGCCCAGATTGAGATGCAGATCGGGCCGCTTCAGGGTGAATTCCTCCATGCCCACGGCCAGCGCATTCTCGATCTCGTGGGGAATCTTGTGCTCCTCGCGGTCGGCCAGCAGGAATTCGGTCACCGGCGGCTTGGGCCGATCCTTGGGATAGCGGCGCAATTCGGCAATCGACAATCCCATCTCGTCGTCGAGCGTGCGCACCCAGGTGCGCTCTCCGATCTTCTTTAAGCGCTCCACCTTGTCGGGCGCCATGAATTCGCCACCGACATTGCACTCGGCCACAAAGGCGAAATCATCGTCCAATTGGGCCAGATCCGCGTCCAGCCTTTCGCGCAGCTCGGCCTCGCTTTCCTCGCCCTTGATGCGGTTTTCGAGATAGCGGATGACCACGTCGCGCTTCAATACCTCGAAGCGGGTGCGGATTTCGTGCATGCGATTATAGATGGTTTCCAGCTTGGTGGCCTTGTCCACGATGTATTCGGGCGTTGTCACCTTGCCGCAATCGTGCAGGCCCGCAGCAACCTCAAGCTCGTACCATTCGTCATGGGTCAGGTTGAAATCAGCATATTGGCCTTCGGTTTCGTCGCAGGCGGCCTTGGCCAACATCTTGGTCAATTCCGGTACGCGTAAGCAGTGGCCGCCGGTGTAGGGCGACTTGGCGTCGATCGCGGTGGCGATCACCTTGATGAAGCTGTTGAACAGTTTGACCTGGGCGTCAATCAGCGAGCGATTATCCAAGGCGACGGCGGCCTGGCTGGCCAGGGCCTCGATCAGGGGCTCGATGTCGGGGGTGAAAATGATCACTTCGTTTTCGTCGGTACGCGCATTGATCAATTGCAGAACGCCGATCACCTCGTTGCCGCGATTCTTCAGCGGCACAGTAAGGAAGGATTTCGAGCGGTAGCCGGTTCCGGTATCGAACTTGCGGGTACCCGAGAAGTCGAATTCCTTGCTTTCATAGGCGTCGGGAATGCTGATGGTCTGGCCGGTGAGCGCCACCAGAGAAGCCACGTTGTTCTGGTTGGGCGTTCCCTCGTCGTCGAACATCTTGACCGGCGGGAAGGGAATGGGCTTTCCCGTCGTGCCGCCCATGGCGATGCCCAGCGTGTCGTTGCGCATGATGGCAAAAGAGAGGCTCTTGCCGTCTTCGTTCATCAGGTAAAGTGTGCCGCCATCGGCATTGCAGAAATTCTTGGCCTCGACCAGGATGTTTTCCAAAAGCCGGTTGTAGTCGCGCTCGGCCGAGAGCGCGATGCCGATATCGATCAGGCGCTTGAAGCGGGACTCGCGGCCATCGCCGTTTTGAGGCATCGTGTTGTTGTTCATGTTTCTCCCTTGGTCTTAGAGTACCCGTCTTCTTACTGAAAGAAAAGTCAAAGCTGGACGAAAATCCCTATAATTCAACACCTAGTTCCTTTCCGGGGGCCTTCGAATGTTTAACTCGCTGCGCGATTTCATGGCTCATCTCGAAGCCAGAGGACGGCTGGTCCGGGTGTCGGCCCCGGTCTCGGCGCATCTGGAGATGACGGAAATCCAGACCCGCCTTCTGGCCGAGGGCGGCCCCGCCGTCCTGTTCGAGCATGTGGTGGGTCCAGGGGGAAAGCGCTACCCCTGTCCGGCGCTGGTCAACCTGTTCGGCAGCAAGGAGCGCGTGGCCTGGGGCATGGGCCGCGAGCTGGCCGAGCTTCGGGCCGTGGGCGAGACACTGGCCTATCTTAAGCAGCCCGAACCGCCGAACGGCTGGCGCGACGCCTGGGACAAATTGCCCCTGTTGAAGACCGTGATGGCGATGAAACCGGCTACGGTTTCACGAGCCCCTTGCCAGGAAGTTGTGCTGACCGGCGACGAGATCGACCTGGAGGCGTTACCGATTCAAACTTGCTGGCCGGGCGAGCCTGCGCCCTTGATCACCTGGCCCTTGGTGATCACCAAGGGGCCGGGATCGGACAAGCGCGACGCCACCAATGTCGGCATCTACCGCATGCAGGTGGCGGGAAAGAACAAGACCATCATGCGCTGGCTGGCGCACCGGGGTGGTGCCCAGCATTTCGCCCGCTGGAAGGCTTCGGGTCGGAAGGACCCCTTTCCGGTGGCGGTGGCCATTGGGGCTGATCCGGGCACCATCCTGGCCGCCGTGACGCCGGTGCCCGATACGCTGTCGGAATATCAGTTTGCGGGCCTGCTCAGGGGCAGCAAGGTGGAACTGGTGGCCGCGAAAACGGTGCCCCTGATGGTGCCGGCCGAGGCCGAGATCGTGCTGGAGGGACATGTCGATCTGGAAGCCACCTTGCCCGAGGGGCCTTACGGCGACCACACCGGCTATTACAACAATATCGAGCCCTTTCCGGTTTTCACGCTGTCGGCCATCACCATGCGCAAGGACCCGATCTACCTGTCCACCTTCACCGGCCGCCCACCCGACGAACCCAGCGTTCTGGGCGAGGCCTTGAACGAAGTGTTCATCCCGCTTTTGCAGCAGCAGTTCCCGGAGATCGTCGATTTCTGGCTGCCGCCCGAGGCCTGCTCATATCGCATGGCGGTGGTCTCGATCAAAAAGGCTTATCCGGGGCATGCCAAGCGGGTGATGATGGGTGTGTGGTCGTATCTTCGCCAGTTCGTCTATACCAAATTCGTGGTGGTGGTGGACGAGGACATCAACTGTCGCGACTGGAACGACGTGATCTGGGCGATCAGCACCCGCATGGACCCGGTACGCGACGTGACCTTGATCGAACATACGCCCATCGATTACCTGGATTTCGCCAGTCCCGACTCTGGTCTTGGCGGCAAGATGGGCCTGGACGCCACCAGCAAGATACCGCCGGAAACCAAGCGGGAATGGGGCCAGCCCATCCGCATGGACCAGGATGTGATCGAGGCGGTCTCGAAGCGCTGGGCCGATCTGGGCCTGCCAGGAGGCGGAAAGCCGATTTGGAAGTAGTTTGTCCTTAATCGGGCAAGGGTGCCTGAGGCCTTTCACACAGGCGTTTTGTTAAGGCTTATTGCACTTTCGTGGCGAATCGCTCTAAGACAGGGCAGCCTCACCCCAGACCAGAGAGTTTTCACCATGGCCGCTGTTGCCCGCACTCCCGACCAGAAACAGGCCGGTCTGACCGTCGCCCGCATCCTTTTGAAG
>PDZW01000043.1 GCA_002753155.1 Alphaproteobacteria bacterium WMHbin7 | reverse complement strand
CGGCCAGGACCTTGGTGATCGCCGCCGTCAGCGACGTCTTGCCGTGGTCAACGTGTCCGATCGTGCCGACGTTGCAGTGCGGCTTCGTCCGCTCGAATTTCGCCTTTGCCATGGTCGCGCGTGCTCCTGTGATTCTTTTGTCTGTGACCCAACGAAACTGACTAACCTATAGACTCTATATATACGGACCTTCAAAAGACCCGGCCGGATGGAGCGGGTGAAGGGAATCGAACCCTCGTCGTAAGCTTGGAAGGCTTCTGCTCTACCATTGAGCTACACCCGCCCAGAAAGCCCTTGATCCGACACATCTCTTCCCGCTCGCCGCCAGCCGGTGGTGGAGGGGGAAGGATTCGAACCTTCGTACTCCGTAGAGGGCAGATTTACAGTCTGCTGCCATTGACCGCTCGGCCACCCCTCCGCGCCACCGGCTCTCCGGTTCGGCGGAAGTGCGAACCATAAGGATTTCGCGGCCCTTGTCAACTTCAAAACACAAGCATAAACAAAACCAACGCTGCCTGGACCCTGCCCAGGTCCCGGAGCGTTCGAATTGATGCCCCGAAGGCTAACATGCCTTAGACTTAGAGTCCAAGCCGCTCATGAAGGAGCCCATGATCATGACCACTAAACCGACCCCGCAGCGCCCCAAGGGCTTCTCGTCGGGCATGTCGAAGGCCGAAAAACGTCAGCATTACGCCGGAAAGGGTGGGCCAAAGCGGGCCAAGCTGGCCAAATTGGGCGGCGGGGAAGGGCTATGGCTGTTTGGTGTTCACGCAGTGAACGCGGCTTTACGCAATCCGGCCCGGGTCTGTCGGCGTCTGGTGGCGACCGAGGACCGGGTCAAATCCCTGGATTCGGCCCTTCTGGCGCGGATCAAGCAGGTTGAAACCACGGACCGCGAGGGTATCGACCGGCTTTTGCCCCCGGGAACGGTGCATCAGGGCCTGGCTTTGGCGGTTGATCCCTTGCCCGATCTCGACTTCGATGATCTGAAACGTGCCGCTTTTATCAAGGAACGCGCGGTTTTCCTGATGCTGGATCAGGTGACCGACCCCCAGAATGTGGGGGCGGTGCTGCGCTCGGCCGCCGCCTTTGGGGCTTTGGGACTGATTTTGCAGGACCGTTTCGCCCCACCCGAATCGGGTGCCTTGGCCAAGGCCGCCTCGGGTGGGCTGGAAGCCGTGCCTTTGGTCCGCGTGGTCAATCTCTCGAAGGCGCTTGAGGAGTTGAAGGCCGAGGGCTTCGTCGCCATCGGGCTGGAAGCAACGGCGGATCGTACTTTGCCCGAACTGGCTCCGCTGCCGCCCAAGCTGGTGCTGGTGCTGGGTTCGGAGGGCGAGGGCATGCGCATGAAGCAGCGCGAAACCTGCGATGTGCTGGCGAGGCTTCCCATGGTGAGCCAGGGTCCGGTCGACAGCCTCAACGTTTCGAACGCCGCCGCCATCGCCCTTTACGAGGCAGGGCGGGGTTTTACGAACGGCTGAAGATTTCCGGCAAATCCCTGGCCCCATGAAGAATGCGCAGGATCAGCGGCGGCTTGCGGGTTGCGTTGTAGACGATCAGATAGGGAAGGCCCACCAGCGTCAGAAAACGATAGGGCGGGTCGGCTAGGTTTGGGCGCAGGACTCCGATGTCCGGGTGAGTGCCGATGCGTTTTGCCGCTTCGGCAATGGCGCTCCGAAGGGCATCGGCAGCCAACGGGTCCTCATTGGCGATCCAGCGCATGGCCAAGAGCAGATCGTTCCTGGCGCGGGGCGATAGGCGGGCCGCCGTCATTTTTTGGCTGAAGCGATGACAGCGTCGGCCTCTGCTAGAATCTCATTCAACTCGAAGCTGCCTTCGCGATCCGCTTCCTCTTCAGCGGCCTTTAGCATGGCGTTGAAACTGTGCCGATGTTCTTCGGATTCCTGGAGCAGACGAAGCCCCTGGCGCACGACCTCACTCACATTGTTATAGCGACCGTCCTGAACGCAACTTTTTGCGAATGTCTCAAGTTCTGGGGTGAGATGAACATTGGTGGACATGGCTGAAACCTATATGTCAAAGATCGACATAGTCTATCATTGCGCATCGGGGGAGGCAATAATTGGGAATGATTGCGGTTATCAGATGGCGAGGGTGATGTCAGCCAAGAGGCGTTCATATTCTTTTCGGTCAACAGACCAGCCTTGTTTTTTCCCGGGCACGCCTATCCGTCAGATGCTTCATTGGCGGGCGATGACCCAGACATGGGAATCGTAAAGAAGAAGGTGGATCCTTTTCCGGGTTCCGATTCAACCCAGATCTTGCCGCCATGGGTAGTGACGATCTTTTTGCAAATGGCGAGCCCGATTCCCGTTCCTTCGTATTCTCTTCGTCCGTGCAGGCGCTGGAAGATAACAAAGATTCGATCGAAATACTCACGCTCAAGGCCGATGCCGTTGTCTTGCACTAAGAACAGCCAATCGTGATCGCTTTTTCGACAGGAAATATGAATGATGGGTGAGCGGTCAGGGTGATGATATTTGAGCGCGTTGCCAATCAAGTTCTGGAACAGACGCATCATTTCATCTCGATTTCCCATAACGACAGGCAGCGGGGCAACCACCGTCACGTCGGATTTGGTGTCTTTGATCAGCAATCCCAGATTCGCCACGGCTTCTGTAACGGCAAGAGAGGTGTCAACAGAAGCGAAGGTGGCGCCGGATCGGCCAACGCGTGAAAATTCAAGCAAGGCCAGAACCATATGATCCATCCGCACAGCACCTTCCTTGGCATAGCCAAGAAACTCTTTCGATTCTGCATCGAGCTGGGGGTTGCGCCTTTCCAGCAGCGTCAGAAAGCTGTTGACCATTCTGAGGGGCTCTCGCAGGTCGTGCGATGCGACATAAGCGAAACGTTCCAGCTCGGCATTCGATTCCTTAAGCTTCAGGCCTTTGTGGTGGATAAGCGAATCTGCCGCCTTGCGATGGGTGATGTCACGAATTATGCCTGTAAAGTACTGCTTGTCGCCATCGATCCAGGTTGCCATGGATAGTTCAAGCGGAAACTCTACGGCATTTTTGCGCAGACCAACCAGCTCGACCGTTTTGCCGATCATGTGGCTTTCAATGCCGGAACGCATTCTTTGCATGCTGTCCAGATGTCGATCCTGGAAGCGTTGCGGCATCAGCAGCGTCAGCGTCTGACCGATCGCTTCAGTATCGGTGTAGCCGAAAATGCGCTCGGCACTGGGATTCCATCCCACAATGCGCCCTGTCGAATCGCTCGTTACAAAGGCGTCCAGAGCGGTTGCAGAAATAGCCTTGTAGCGATGTTCTCGGGAGACGGCCTGCCTTTGCAATTCCACGCGATCAGAAATATTTCTGATGTTGCACTGAATGACTTTCACGCCGTCGCAATCATAGACATTGGAAACGAATTCGACCTCCACCTTCGCTCCTGCATTTGAGACCAGGGGAAGGTTTTCGTAGCGGACAAACCCTTGCGATTGCAACTCGGTAAAAAGCGCTTTGCTTTGCTCGATGTCAAAAAATGCGCCAATTTCCCAGAGCCGCTTTCCAAGAAACTCCTCATGCGAGTATCCAAGCATCCTGACCAGGTAGGGGTTGACGTCATCAATCTGGCCCGTCTCGGCATTCAAGAGCAGTATTCCGTCCTGGGCTGCTTCGAACAAGCGTCGGTACCGCACTTCGGAGACCCTTGCCGATTCACTCCTCTGCCCTTCGGACAGGAGTGGCGCTACGGAAGGCGGAAGGGGGGGTGACATAGGGACTCCTTGATTGGACGTGCCGGATCTGTCACGCAGCACCCGTGAATGGTGCGGCTTTATTGCTGAGAAGGATCTGCCCTGGACGCGCTCTAAGGAAAGTGTCGGGCTGGAAAAAGGCAATTTCCGACCATACACGGTGCGTGGAGATTGCATATGTTCGGAATATACTCTGAGGGCCTGTCTCTGAAAGCGCGTGAATCGGACGCTAGACAGGCTCTGGAGCGATAAATCCCTATTCGCCCTCGGCCATCGACCTTCGCGATGAGACCAGCATGCGTCCCTGGTCGCCCCGGAAGGCGGCTTTCATCTGCTGTTCGGCGATCCAAAGCTTGGCCTGCACATAACCGGCCTGGGCGCTTTTTTGTATCCAGGTGCGGGCTTCGCGCTCAAGCCCGCCGCGCTCAAAAATCCTGCCGATGGCATATTGGGCGTCGGCGCGATTTCCCATCAAGGTCTGCATGCTGCGAATGGCTTCCTTTTCGTTTTCGGTTAAAAGCCCCTGGTCGCGCAGGGCGGTTTCGGCGGCAAAAACCGGAATGCTCTGCAAGGCGGCCAGCAGGGCGAGGACGGACAGGAAAAGGGGGCGTTTTGTTTCCATGGCCTCAGGATGCCAAGGGCGCGAATACTTGTCGAATACTTTTTATTGATGGAAATTTGGTGGTTTTATTATGAAAGTTTGCGTGAGATTTATTTCGAATTTTATCGAATTGGAGGCGGCTTGGACCGCGCCAAAGAAATTACCAAGCATAAAAACCAGATGGCCTGTAAGCCGGGTTCTGTCCACGCCCTTGCGGGCGCTGGGTGACCATTCCTCTACGATGCCAGTTACCTGGCATCTTTAGCAGCCGACCCGGGCGGCGCTCCCGGAAACGCCGAGTGCTGGTTGCCCAGCGTACCGCCCCTATTTGGCCTTGCTCCCGGTGGGGTTTGCCCTGCCGCTTCCGTTGCCGGTCGCGCGGTGCGCTCTTACCGCACCTTTTCACCCTTACCGTTTTGCCGCAGCAAAACGGCGGTTCAGCTCTCTGTGGCACTTTCCCTGGGGTCGCCCCCGCCGGGGGTTACCCGGCACCGTGTTTCCGTGGAGCCCGGACTTTCCTCTCCCGGCTTGCACCGGCAGCGGTCACCTGGCCATCTGGTTTCCTATTCCTGAACCAGCAAGAGCAGCGCGTCAAGGAGTCCGGCGCATTCAGCATCCGCAATGCCATCGGTTTTGGCTGGCCTGAAATGGCGCTGGAAGGCCAAAACGGCGGCATCGGGGTCCGAGATATCATAGCCATACCGGTGCAGGCGGGGAATGAGATGCACGGCCTGACCGGGCTGGGCGCTGCTGGGCCAGAGGCCGATGCCGCAGTCCGCCAGTCGCTTCCAATCGAAGAATTCGCCGGGGTCTTGCTTGCGCGTGGGAGCAACGTCGGCATGGCCCACCACATTGCGGGGCGCAATGGGGTGGCGGGACAGAATCTTCGTCGCCAGATTGATCAGCGCTTTCATCTGGGCTTCGGGAAAGCCGCGATAGCCAAATTCATGGCCGGGATTGACCAGTTCAATGCCGATCGAGCGCGCATTGATATCGCGCTGATCCCGCCAGAAGGCCAGGCCCGCATGCCAGGCGCGCCGTTCCTCGGGCACCAGGGCGTGAATGCTGCCGTCTTCGTCGATCAGGTAATGGGCGCTCACCTTGGCGGCGGGATCGGCAAGGCGGGCCAGCGCCTCCGTCGCACTTTTCATGCCGGTATAGTGAATCACCAGCATGTCGATGGGCGTGCCATCGGGCCGCTCATCATGATTGGGCGAGGGTGAATCGAACCGTCTCATGCCGACTTTCTTGCCGAAAGAAATTGAATCAAAGCCACACCGGACAATGTTGCCAACGCCCCCAGGGCCTTGTGCAGGCCAAAGGGTTCGTCCAGCAACAGAACCCCCGACAGAATACCCAGCACCGGGGCCAGAAGCGAGAAGGGAACGATGACATTGACCGGATAGCGGCGCACCAGTCTGTACCACAGGCTGTGCGCCACCAGCGAGGCGAAGACGGCGGTATAGACCACGGCCCCCCAGCCGATCCAACTGGCCTCGGCCAACCGGCTGATCTGGTCGGTTTCAAAAATCAGAGATAACAGCAGCAATTGCGGCACGCCCAAGGCGCAGACGCCCCCCGTCAGGACAAAGGGATGGATGGGACTAGCGCGTTTCATGACCATGGTCGAGGCGGCAAAGCCAAAGGCGGAGATGATGACCAGAACAAGCCCCGACAGGTCGATGCGCTGGGGCTCGCCCGCCAGAAGCACAATCCCGGAAAAGGCCAGCGCCATGCCGATAAAGCGCCCGATCCCTAAGCTCTCCTTGAAGAACAGAAAAGCCAGCAGGGCGCTGAAGGGGACCTGCAACTGAATGACGATGGCGCTAGCCGCCGCATCGATTCCCTGCAGCCCCACGAACAACAGCCCGAAATGCATCACACCCAGGGTAAAGGACAGCAGGGCCAGCGGCTTTAATTCGCCAAAGGTGGGGCGATGGAAGGGCAGCAGCAACAGGGCCACCAGGGCAAAGCGCAGCGCCGTCAGCAGAAGGCCGGGGATTTCGCCAACGCCCAGCTTGGCGACGACGAAATTGAATCCCCAGATGGCCATGACCAGGGTGGCAAGCAGAAGATCGCGGATGGACATGGGACGTGCCTACTCCCAATTCGCCCCCCTCGGCAAGCGCCGATTGGCATGCTATGTAGGGTTATGCAACACCCCCACACCCGCGCCAGTCTGCTGACCTATCTGGAAGCCGAGGGAATCAAGGCAGAAACCTTCGATCATCCGCCCATTTTCACGGTGGCGGATGGCGAGGAGCATTGGCGGGGCATTCCCGGAACGCATTGCAAGAATCTGTTTTTGAAGGACGCCAAGGAACAGATGTGGCTGGTTTCATGCCCCATCGCCCGCAAGGTGGATTTGAAAAGCCTGCCCGACCGCATAGGCTCGGCGCGTTTGAGTTTCGGTTCCGCCGACCGTTTGCGCGCCACCTTGTTCATCGAACCTGGTTCGGTAACTCCCTTCGCCCTGATCAACGATAGGGCAAAAAACGTGATCTGCGTTCTCGACAAGGCCATGATGGGCGATGCGCAGCTGGTTTTTCACCCTCTGGAAAACACGGCCAGCACGCTGATTTCACCCGAGGGCCTGGTGACCTTCCTGAAATCCATCTCCCATGCGCCCAGGCTGGTGACGCTGTGACTTATCTGCTGCTGATCGTTCCACCGCTGATGTGGGCCGGAAATGCCGTGATCAGCCGCGCCGTGCTGGCGGGTGGCGGCATGCCCCCGATGGCGCTGTCCTTATGGCGCTGGGTTTTGGCGGCGGCGATTCTCGTCTTGCTGACAAGGGGCGATCTGATCCGCGAATGGCCGAAGGTGAAGCGGCAGCTTCCCTTTCTGGTCTTCATGGCGCTGGCTTCGGTATCGGCCTACAACACGATGCTCTATCAGGCCCTGACCAGCACGACGGCGATCAATGCCATGATCGTGGCCTCGTCCTTGCCGCTGGTGACGATCCTGCTGTCCTGGTTGTGGCTGGGCGAGCGTCCGAAACCCCTGGCCCTGGCCGGTCTGGCTCTTTCCTTTGCCGGGCTGTTGGCAGTGATCGGACGCGGAGACCTTGCCGTGCTGGCGGCCTTTTCCTTTGAACCCGGCGATCTGTGGGTGCTGGCCGCCACCTTGTCCTGGGGTGTTTATTCCGTGGCCCTGCGCCGTTATCCGACCGGCATTAAGCCCCTGGTCCTGCTGACTTGGTTGGTGCTGATCGGCACCCCCTTCCTGCTGCCGCTGCATCTGGCCGAACTGGCAGGCGGCATGGCCCCGGCACTCACCTGGGCCAATCTGGGAGCCGTGATCTATGTGGCGGCCTGCGCCTCGGTTCTGGCCTATATCTGCTGGAACGAAGGTGTCATGCGCCTGGGTGCTGGCCTAGCCGGGCAGTTCACCTATCTGACACCGCTGTTCGCAGCCCTGCTGGCCGTTTTCTTTCTGGGTGAAAGCTTCCAGCTTTACCACGCGGCGGGGCTGGGGCTGATTTTCGCGGGCATCGGTCTGGCAAGCCTGAAGTCTTCCCGCTAAGATGGCGCCATGATGGAGCGCTTGCGCTGGCAGACATGGCGGATCGTGGAAGAGGGGGCCGGTTTCTGGGGGCGCCTGACCTCGGTCTGCCTGATTGGTTTGATCCTGCTTAATGTGGCGGCCGAAATCACCTCGACCATGAAAAATGTCGAAGCGGCTTGGCATTGGGCGTTCCTTCTCATCGAAGTCGTTTCCGTTGCGATTTTCGTGATCGAATATGGTGTGCGCATCTGGGCTTGCGTCGAAGATCCGCGCGAGCGTTTTCACGATCACCCCCTGCTGGGCCGCCTGCGCTATATGGCGACGCCGATGGCCCTTATCGATCTTCTGGCCATTCTGCCGGCGATTTTGTGGATGCTGACCTCGGTCGATCTGCGCTTTCTGCGATTGGCGCGCCTGTTGAAGCTGCTGCGCTATTCGGCGGCGCTGGATACGTTGCGCGACGTCATCAAGGGTGAGAAGCGCGTCTTGATCTCGGCTGGAATCGTCATGCTGGTGCTGCTGGTGACCATGTCGTCGATCATGTATTACATCGAGCGTGACGAGCAGCCCGTGGCCTTCGGCAGCATTCCCGCCGCCATGTGGTGGGGCATCGTGACCCTGGCCACGGTGGGCTATGGCGACGTGGTGCCCCATACGGATTTTGGAAAATTGATGGGCGGCGTGACCGTGGTGATGGGGCTTTGCATGTTCGCCCTGCCCGCCGGTATTCTGGCCTCGGCCTTCGCCCAGGAAATGAAGAAGCGCGACTTCGTCATTTCTTGGACCATGGTTGCCAAGGTGCCGTTATTTTCCGAGTTGAATGCCAGCGCCATTGCCGATATCGCGGGTTTGTTCAAGCCCAAGGTGGCCGTGCCGGGCGAGCGGCTGGTGCGCAAGGGCGATCCGGCGGACGCCATGTTCATGATCGTCTCGGGCGAGGTCGAGGTCGAGATGACGGGCGAGAACAAGCGGCTGAAGACGGGCGATTTCTTTGGCGAGATCGCCCTGATCGCCAAGACCGAGCGCACGGCGACGGTAAGAGCCGTCTCCTCTTGTCAGCTTCTGGTCTTGCAGATCAATGAGTTCGAGCGGCTGCTGGACGACCATCCCAGCCTGAAGAGCCGCATCCATGCCGAGGCGGAAAAACGTCTGGCCGAGATGGGGCTCGACCTGACTAGCGGGGCCTGATTTTTTCTATCCAGGCCTTGGTCAGCAGGGATTCCAGATTTCTGGCGAACAGAGCGCCGTTGCAGACCGGCGAGGCCAGCAGACGGTCGCGCAGGCCCGACCGAATTCCCGCCAGCCTTGTCGCATCCGAAACCAGATCGAGCGCCGTGGCGATATAGCTATCGGCATCCCTTGCAATCCAGCCCGTCTCGCCCAGGCTGGAAAGGAAGCTGGCCGAATGGCGTCCGGTGATCGAGGGATGGGGACATGTCACCACGGGCACGCCCATCAGCAGGGCTTCCAGGGTGATGATCGACCCCGACCAGGGAAAACAGTCCAGCGCCACATCCACCTTGGCATAGGCAGCCAACAGATCTGCATGCTTAAGGGCACCCACTAGCTCGACCTGGTCAGAAGCGATGCCGACGGCGGCAAGCCGCTCAAGAAAGCGCTGGCGCACCGATTCATCATCGAAGGCATGAGCCTGCACGAAGAGGCGCGATCCTTCGGGGGCGGCAGCCATCAGCCGCCCCCAGAGTTCCAGCACGCCGTCATTCAACTTGGCCAGCCGGTTGAAGCTGCCGAAACAAGGTGCGCCGTGTTCCAGCATGGGCAGGGACGAGACGGGCGGCGCGTCATCGGGTGGGTGATAACAGGCAAAGCTGTGAGGGAGATAGAGCGGCGCCTCGGATAGGGGAAAGGAACTGTCCGGCGGCACTTCGACGCGGTCGGTCAGCAAAAAATCGATGGCCTCCATGCCCAGGCCGTTCCAATAGGCAACCCCCCAATGCATTTGAACGGGAGCGGGTTTCAGGGCCATCACGCCCAGCCGGTGGCCGCGCGTATGGCCTGCCAGATCGATCAGAATATCGATGCCGTCGGCTTCGATCTGCTGTGCCACAGCCTGATCGCTGAGCTCTCCGATCTGACGCCATTCCTTGCAATGCGTGCGCAGACTTCTGGCGCAGTCATCCTCGCCGGGTTCGTTGACATAGAAGAACAGGGGGAAGCGTTCGTGATCAAGGGCCGATAGCCCTGCCTCGGCCAGAGAGCCCAGGGGATGGCTGCGCACATAGGCGCACAGAAGGCCGATGCGCAGCGGCGTTTTGTCAGCCCTGGGTGGGGCGGGTGACGTTTTGTCTTGCCTTGCTAAGGCGGCCGCATAGGCCTTCGTCGTGTCGTGTATCGCCTGGGGCGTCGCGTCCTTCAGGTAATGCAGATTCATCAGATGGCTGGAGCGCGCCGCCCTGAAATCTGGTTTGAGCCTCAGCGCCTGGCGATAGGCTTGGTCGGCCTCTTCCACCCGGCCCTGTTCCTGCAGGCAGTTGCCCAGATTGTGCCAGGCCTCGGCAAACTGGGGATCGAGTGCCAGGGCCAGACGATAGGCGGCCTCGCTTTCCTGATAGCGCCTTGCATGTTCAAGCGCCGTCGCCAGATTGAATTGGATCAGCCGGTTGTCAGGCATCAAAGCGGCGGCACAGCGATGCTGCTCCAAAGCCCCCAAAAGGTCGCGCTTCTGCTCCAGCAGCAGGGCCAGATTGGCATGCGCCGGGGCGAATCCCTGAAGCTGGCGCAGCAGGGCTTCGGCTTCCTCGGTCCGTCCCTGGTCGGTCAGTTTGTTGGCCTGATCTAAGCGGGCCAGAAGTTCCGGGGTTAGGGTCATGATTGCTTCATAGCATGACTCGCGGCTAAATTTCTCCCATGCGATGGCTTGTCCTGATCCTGTTCCTTCTGGCCCCTTCCCCCTGCGCTTGGGCGGACCCTGCGCAGGACCTGATCGCCGCTGTCAATGCGGCCAGGCGCCAGGTGGGGCTGGCTCCCTTACGCTCCGAGGAGCGTTTGGCCCGGGCCGCCCAGGATTATGCGGCCGTTCTGGCCGAATGGGGGCGGCTTTCCCACAAGGGTCCCGAAGGCTCGGGGCTCAAGGATCGGCTGATGCGTCAGGGCTATCCCTATCGCGAGGCTGCCGAGAATCTGGCCTCTGGCCTGATCGATTCCCAGAAAACGGTGGGGTTGTGGCTGCAAAGTCCTGGGCACCGCGCCAACATGCTGAAGCCCGACGTGCAAGATGCCGGGGTGGGGGTAAGCCGGGCTCTGGACGGTCAGGCCTATTGGACGCTGCTGCTGGGCAGACGCGTGGATGATCACAGCCAGCCCCTCTGGTTCGACCTGGAAGAGGGGCCGTGATCAATTCTGGGGTTTGGTGCGCCGGTAGCCCATCGCCATCATGCAGTTGGCGACATAGCGGTCGAATTCATAGCGGTTGCGGATGCCATCGGTGGTGCGGGTGGGCGAGGAACCCCGGTCCGAGGGATCGCGATCCAACAGATCGTCGCGGCCCAGCTTGCGGCCCAGATCCTCGTCGGCGCTTTTGCGGCAGGTGGCGAGATCGCGACTGGTATAGCTGCTTGCCCAATCCGGGTGAATCCAGGCCTGTGTTGCCGATTGCGTCGCACAGCCCGAAAGCAGCAGCAGGGCAGCCCGGATGATCCATTTTCCGCTCATCGCGCACTCTCGTTTTCGATGCGGTCCATGTCCTCGTCGGACAGGCCGAAGTGATGGCCGATTTCGTGAATCAAGACATGGCGCACGACATGGGCCAGGTCTTCTCCCGTTTCGCACCAGTAATCAAGGAGGGGGCGGCGATAGAGCAGGATGCGGTTGACGTCGTTGACCACGCCGCCGGAATGTTCGTGGCCGATATCGATTCCCTGATAGAGGCCCAGAAGATCGAAGGGGCTTTCCAGCTCCATCTCGCGTTCGATTTCCTCATCGGGAAAATCCTCGACCAGAATGGCGACGGCGCCCACAAGCTTCTGCCACGAGGCGGGCAAATGGGCCAGTTCGCGGCGCGCCAATGCCTCGATATCGTCCAGCGAGGGAGGGGAGAGGGGATGCATCGTCATTGGCTGATGATGACCTGATGGCCGAACCAGCGCCAGCGTCCATTCGCAGCCGGTGCCGTGCAACTGAGGCGCCCGCGCCCCGGGGGGAAGGGCTTGCTCAGTGTTGCTGTTACGATTTTGCCCTCGATCTTTAAGGCAGCGGGGGCGCCGTCGCCGGTATAGCAGTTAAGGCCCCGGGGCGGATCGTCCCTAAGGGTCAGACGGAAATTTTTGGGCGAGGGTTTGGGTGCCGGATCAGGGGGATCGATGGCGGTTACCGGCAGGGCCAGCATGTCCACCGTGCGCCGGAAGCGCTCAAGATCGCCGTAATGCTCGTTCAGCGCAAAGCGGGGCAGATAGAACAACGGCGCCCCAGAATGGGCCACGCCGGAATGCTGGCCGAAACCCACCCTGAATCCGGCTTTTTTTGCCTCTTCGATCACGCCCAGGCTGGCCTCGCCATAGGGATAGGCCATCAGGTCGGGGGTAAGGCCCAACTCGTCCTTGAAGCGCTGCTGGGAATGCCGGAATTCTTCCTGCACGGCCCCGGGAGGCAGATCGGCCATATGCGGGTGGGTGGCCGAATGATTGCCGATGGCAACCCCCTGTTTTGCCATCTCGCGCATCTGGTCCCAGCTCATATACAGCTTGGAGCCGCCATCGACATCCTTGGTGGTGACAAACAGAGTGAAGGGAAATCCCATGGCCTTCAGGCGCGGCCAAGCTTCCTTGTAGACCGAGAGATAGGCATCGTCGATGGTGATGGCGACGGCCTTCTCGGGCAGTTCCTTGCCACCGGCCAGGGCGCTTGCGATCTCGGAAAGCGGCAAAACCCGGTAGCCGCCCTCCTTCAAATGCTTCAGATGCGCCTCGAACTGGTCGAGCCGGATATTGGTGCTGGGAATGGCGCCCTCGCCGAAGCGGTGATACATCACGATCACGGCGGAATCGGAGGCCTTGGCAAGGGCGGGGGCCAGCAGGAGAAGGGCGGTCAGCGCCACTTGGATTTTGTGTTTCATGCGGCCAATCTATAGTCTTTTTCCAACGAAAGGAATTCTGCCATGACCCTGGACGCCGCCGCTCTCGATCTGTTGTTCCTGAAGGCCCGCACCCATTCCCACTGGCAGGCAAGCGAGGTTCCCGATTCGCTCCTGCGCCAGGCCTGGGATGTGGCTCGCATGGGGCCCACCTCGGCCAACTGCCAGCCCTTGCGGATCGTCTTCGCCAGATCGCCCGAGGCCAAGGAGCGGCTGAGGCCAGCCCTGGCGCCTGGGAATATCGACAAGACCATGGCGGCGCCACTGACGGCCATCTGCGCCTATGACCTCGATTTTCCCTATCTGTTGCCCCGCCTCTTTCCGCAGGCGGATGCCAAAAGCTGGTATCAGGGCAAGCCCGAACTGACCGAGGCCACGGCGCGCCTCAGCGCCACGCTCCAGGCTGCCTATTTTCTCCTGGCCTGCCGGGGCCTGGGGCTCGATCTCGGCCCCATGGGGGGCTTTGATGCGGTTAAGCTGGATGCGGCCTTTTTCCCCGAGGGACGGTTCAAGAGCTTCCTTCTGATGAATATCGGCTATGGGCTGCCCGACAAGCTGTATCCCCGGAATCCGCGCCTGGAGTTCGATGAGGCCTGCAGGATGTCGTAGGTTATATTACCCATCTCTGGCGTTTCACGTGAAACCTATGAAAACGGTCTTGACAGTGCACCCGCTATAAGCTAAGAATAAGTCATTACCGCCCTTATTGCGTCTACAGCCGTCCTTCAGGGCGGCTTTTTCGTTTGGGCGGCGGGTTACTTCTTTGCGGGCGGTTCTTCGCAAGCGAAGCGGCCGGAATGGACGAGGTGCTTCACCTGATCGCGGAACCATGGCGGGGCGGCGCTTTCGTCGATTTTGTACCAATAGCCTTCGAACTTGTATTTCGCATCTCGGGCGCTTTCTGAGAAAGCCGCCCACAGATCCCTGGCGGGAAGTTTTGTGGCTTCGGGGGGCGGGTCCTGGATGCTGGCGTCAATCGTTAGAAAGTTGTCGCGGGGACCATCGTGGCGATGTTCAAGAATGCGGAAATTGGGCGTTTGCTCGCCGATTGCTTGATCGCAGAGTTTTTCGTCGGTGGCCATGACGAGGATCGAATGGACATCGGGCCTGGCCGGTTTCAGTTCCTGCACGACCTGCCAGCGTCCAATGAAATAGAATAAACTGCCGTCAATTTCTTTTGACGAATTGAGCATTCCCTCTCGTGAGAAAAAGAGTAGCTCGTTTTTGTCATCTTTACGGACCCAATAGCCCGACATCTGGTCCCAATCGAACCGGGATGGGGTTCCTTCGGGCAAAGGGTCCAACCAATCCGCCCTGGCGGGCGGTAGCAGGGCGGTCATAACGACCGCCATCACCAGCAGTGCCGTTCTGAAACGCATCGTGCCTCCTTGGGGCCGGTGATGGGGCGGGGCTGTTCAGTCAACGAAGGAAGGGACAGCCTTATGCCCCGGTTGAAACGGGTTACTTCTTTTCGGGCGCTTCTTCGCAGGCGAAGCGGCCAGAGAGAACAAGGTTCTTCACCTGATCGCGGAACCATGGCGGGGCGGCGCTTTCGTCGATCTTGTACCAATAGCCTTCGAACTTGTAGTCGCCACGGGCGCCGGAAAGAAAATGGCTCCACAGTCTGTTCGCCGGAAGCTGCAGATCAGGGGGAGGGAAAACGTCAAGGCTATAGTCGTTTCTGAGCTGGTTCTTTTCGTAGTAATCAAGACCGTATTCTAGGAGACGGAAATGGGGTGTTTGCTTGCCACTTGTTTGATTGCAGAATTTTTCGTCGGTCGCCATGACGAGAACCGCATGGACATCTGGCCTGGCTGGTTTCAGTTCCTGCACGACCTGCCATCGCCCGATGAAATAGAGGAAACTGCCGTCAATTTCTTTTGACGAATTGAGCATTCCCTCTCGTGAAAAAAAGAGTAGCTCGTTTTTATCATCTTTACGGATCCAATAGCCCGACATCCGGTCCCAGTCGAACCGGGATGGGGTGCCTTCGGGCAGAGGGGGTCCAACCAATCCGCCCTGGCGGGCGGTAGCAAGGCGGACATAACGACCGCCATCACCAGCAGTGCCGTTCTGTAACGCATCATGCCTCTTTGGGGCCGGTGGTCGGGCGGGGCTGCGCATTCAACCAGTAAAGGAGCGTATTATGGCAGACACACTTGACCGGCGCACACGCGAGCATATCAAGCAAAACGAAAAGCAGGCCAAGGCCTTGTCCGGACGCCTGATCGACGACGGCATTCGTCACTCCGAGAAAAGTTCGACACCCCATAGAAGCCTCTGGGGATCGTGAACGATAAAGGCGCAGCAGCATGTCATCGCAGCTCTGAATAATACGCCCAGCCCCAGTTCGGACCGGGGTAATTGGGGAAGTACCGCCCCAGCGTCCTTGTATCCCTTTTCGTGAGCACTGGGTTGCACTGCTTGTTCCCGTGCCAGAAAGCCAGGAGTTCGTCCTTGGGCAGATTCCAATGCGGCTCGCGCGTAAGGAGCACATCCTGAACACCGCCCTCGCCGGGAGGCTCTGGATAATCGTGCAGACAATAGAAGAAATGCATGGTGACCGGGCGGTAGTCGGGCGGCAACTTGTCGCGGGTTTTGTATGTTTCAGAAATGTCTGCCGCCAGAATGACAAAGCTGTAGCGGATGTCGGTCTTTTTGTCCTCTGGATAGGTATGGTCCATGCGCATGAAGAGAAGCACGAAGTCCGGCGTCTCGGCCAGCACCCGGTAGGACCAGGGGCGATAACTCTTTTCAAACGTAATCTTGCCGTCGCCATGGATGGTCATCGGCCCATGCGCTTTCTGGCTTTGAAACGTGGCTGGCATCCAGGATTTGTTCGCGAACCATTTCATTCCCTGATTGCCGGGAATGGGAGCCCAGTTGGGTACATAGGTCAGGCGCACCTGTGTGTTCTCTTCCTGCGCATGCCCCGGCATGGGCGGGACAATCAGCGCCGACAGAAGCAGTAATCCAACTTTCCACCAACCAGCCTGGCGCGTCATACCTTCCTCCCCCTGGAGCGAGGGCAAAAACGGCGCACCCTCAACCTTTAGGAGATCGTATCATGACCAAGACTGTTCAGCAATCCGCCTACACTTTGCCCGATAGCGCCAAGACGGCGATCCGCGACCGGATCGGCAAGAACGAGGGAGTGATCCCGCATCCTTATCTTGACAGCAAGGGTCTCATCACCATCGGGGTCGGCTTCAATGTCGACAGCAAGGCCGACTTCCTGAAACTCAATCTGCGTAAAAATGGGGAAAACGGCCAAGAAGGCCCCCTGATGACCGCGGCAGAAAAATCGGACGCCTATGACGCCATGGTCAAGAAAAGGACAGAGGAGAATGGAAATCACAAGGCGGCAGAGGACTACAAAAAAGTCACCAAGGCCTATCTCGGTGATACTGACGTCAACACGCGCCTCGATCAAGAGATCGCAAGCCGTGTGCCCAATATCCGCAAGAAAATCGGAGCCGAGCCCTGGGACAAGCTGACCGACGGACAGAAGGCCACCATCGCCGCCGTGCATTTCAATATCGGCAATCTGGACGGTTCGCCCAAGCTGGTCGAGGCGGCAAAGAAAGGCGACGCCGCAGCCATCGCGCGTGAATCACACACCATCGCCAACAAGGTGAAGAACGCCAAGGGCGAGGTCATTCGGCACGAGCGCAACTGGGAGGCCGAGATGCGCAATCATTGCGGCGCCCTGGGGCTGGAGGCCTATAGCGACGCCTGCTGGCGTTCGCTGGCGGCGGAGCACAAGGACAAGCCCGAGGAGCAGCGCAAGCTGGAGACCTTCCATCCCAGCATCCAGAAGATTCTCGACGAGCCCGCCAAGCCGGAAGAGAAGAAGGACGCCACGGCAGAACCGCAGCCGCCACCCGCCGAGCCATTCTCAAACGAACCTCCATCCTCGGAACCGCCGACATCGGAAGCTCACGAAGGCGACAACGCTTCCGGCCTCGTCGAAATGAAGCCGAAGCAGAAGCCAACCTACGGCGCTGATGGCGAAGCCATCTTGCAGAAGCTTTTGCAGCCCTTGGCGCGTCCGGCCTATGAGGTGGCGGTGAAATCTCCCGGCATCTGGACGGAAGAGGAGGCCAAAACGGTCATCGGCGATTACACGATGCGCAAAAGCCATGATCCCATGGGCGATTATCTGC
>PDZW01000012.1 GCA_002753155.1 Alphaproteobacteria bacterium WMHbin7 | reverse complement strand
GCCTATGAATTGGAGGCCATGCTTACCAAAACGGCGAACGCTCCGGTTTTCGGACTCTATGACTACAATCTGCGCAACGGGGGAATTGGCGGTTCCGTCGTCAGCGTTGCCGGACTGGGTCAAGCAACTGCCCGGCTGGCAAGCGACTTTGTGAAGGGGGCGCGCCAGATTGTCGAGCCGATCACAGTTATCACAAACGAGGCTGTGCCCCTATTCGATTGGCGTCAAATCAGGCGTTGGGGGGGATTTCCCCAAAATCTTCCGCCGGAAACACAATTCGTCAATCGCGACCCCGGATTATGGGAGCTTTACAAATTCCACATTGTGACAGCTCTGCTGTTCATCGTGATTGAGACGGCTTTGATCGGCGCCCTTTTGGCCAACAATCGCCGTCGAAGGCGGGCCGAGGTTTTGCTGGCGGAAAGCGAAAGGAAATACAGAGACATTGTCGAACGCACACCCGACCTAATCGTCTGGACGAATAGAGAGGGCACGCTTTTGTTCGTGAATCATGCCTCCAACATCATTTTCGGCCTGAGGCCGGAGGACTGCATCGGCAGATCGGCCTTTGATTTTACCCACCCAGACGACAGAAAGCTAACGGCAGAGGCGATGGGGGCTGGGGAAAATTCGAGGGACAGGGTTTTTTCCTTTGAGAATCGTCAGATCGCCGAGGATGGCCAAATTCACCATATGAGCTGGAACACGCGTCCAATCCACGCCTCCTCGGGGGAGGTTGTTCAGTTCGCCTCGATCGCACGCGACATAACCGACCGCTACAATGCTGAGCGAACACTTTTGAAAACGGTGGATACGCTTACGAATTCCAATACCGAGCTTGAGCGCTTTGCCTTTGTCGCGTCGCATGATCTGCGCGAGCCTGTTCGCACCCTCGTCGCCTTTTCCCAGCTATTACCCCGCCAAGTTGGAACGATTGCCCAAGACGCCCAGCAAAGCCTGGATATGATTATTCAAGCCGCCAAGCGCATGGATGCTCTGGTCCTCGACCTGTTGACCTACTCACAGGTCAGCAGTCACGCACAGTCCTTCAATCCGGTTGATATGAACGTCGTTCTTCAGAATGTTTTTTCCGATCTGAAGACAACTCTTCTGGAGAGCGGAGCCGAGATCAATCACGACAAACTGCCCATTGTCCTGGGAGACCAGCTTCAGTTGCATCATCTTTTCATGAACATTATCGGCAATGCCCTCAAGTTCTCCTCAAAGGGACAGCGTCCAGTTGTTTCAATCCGGGCAAGCGAGCAGGATGAAGCTTGCGAGATTGCCATTTCCGATAATGGCATTGGCATCGAACCCCAGTATGCCGACCAGATATTTGTTATTTTCAAGCGGCTCCACACCATTATGGACTATCCAGGAACGGGCGTTGGTCTTGCTATCTGCAAGCGCATCGTTGAACGGCATCGCGGAAGAATCTGGGTTGAGTCCGACGGGATCAATAAAGGCTCGACCTTCAAGCTCAGCTTGCCGACGCCCGGCAATACCTAGCGATAAATCGTCGGGATAGGCCCGGGAAGCTTGGCATTACCGTCGTCTGGAAACCGGTGCCTCTTCGCTGTCCGGCTGGGCAACCTCTGCCCCCCACTCATCGAGCAGTTTGCGCTGTGTTGCGCGCAATTGCGTCAGGCGGCGCTGCGAGGTGACATCCAGCCAGGCTCCGACCACAGGCGGCAGTGACAAATGAAGCACCCAGCCCAAACCGGCGGCGCCGATCATGACGATGAGATCGAAAGGATTGGACAGCATCTTAAGGGCCGTGCTCATCGAATGGCCTTCGAACCATAATTTCATCAAGTAGGGAGCCACGCCCGCAAGGTTAAGACCAGCCACACTGACCCAGGCATAGCGATAAGGCGTGCGATCGACCACGAAGGCGACCACCGAAGGCAGCATGGACAGGAACAAAAACACCCAAGTGGGCAGAAAGAAAAAGAAGAGGGGGGGGCCAAGAATGAGCAGGCCCAGAGTGACTTTAAGTTTTCCGGGAGGCTTTGCCCCTTGAGGCACCTTGCGCACCTGTTTCTTTTGGGCCATGGCGCTTATCCCTACAAGAACCGGATGAGGAGCAGAATGCTGATAACGGTGAGTGCTAGCATCATGGCGATCATGCCAGCCGCCTGATGGCCATAGCGCATGGCCTGATCTGTCCGCCTTCTCGTGCCTGTTTCGATTTCATTGGCTTCCTGGCTGGAGGCGGCGAATTCCGCCCTGGCCAATAGATAGCCTTCGTCGTCGCGCCTGCGCTCGTCGTGATTTTCAACATAGGAGAACAATTCCGGCAGATTGCCCGCGCGCACCAGCTTCGGCAGCTCCTTTTCCATTTCGCGCCGCTTTGCCCGGCTGTGAAAACCGTTGACCACGGGCCCCAGATGCGCCCCCATCCACGAGGCCAGGCCGGGCAGGCTTTCAGGCCCCAGCTTCCATTGCACGGTTCCCAGCAGGCTTAGAATGCCGATGATCTGACGTTCCTGATGACCGGCGTTCAGCGCCGTAATCTGACGCTCGACATTGAAATCGAAGCGGCAGGCGATGAAGGCGGCGATATGGCGATCCATGGGCATCGTGCGCGGATCGATTCGCTTGGCTGTCTGCTCAAGAGCCGGCAGCAACTCCCCGATTTCAACCACGAAGGAATCGGCCACCAGGGGACTCTGGCAAGGCAGGGCCTCGTTCAGATCGTAGAGCAGGCGCTCGAGACCGTAACCCAGCGCCGTCTGCTGCATGTAGGCTTTCAGGTCCTTGAACAAGTTATCGATCTGCGAGTTGGCGGGATCATATTCGGGCCTTGTCTCGAACCAGATGTGCGGCACGTCGCGCAGCAGGCATTCCGCAAAGAGCTTGGGATCGGACTTGGTGCCCATGATGACGGCCAGCGCCGGACCGAAACCCAGCGGCAGAGCCGAGAAGCCCTTGTAGCGGATGGGGGCCAGGGGATCGAGCAGCATCAATACACGCGTGACAAGCAGCTCCTCTGCAAGCTTGACGTCCGCCGCCGGGGCCTGTCTGGCATTCTTGATGGCAGTGGTGGCAACGTCTGCCAATTCCTTGTTGTCGATGCCGCGCCGCAGCCAGACCTCAAGCGAGCCGTCGATCATGGGGACATGCGCCTTGTCCCAGTTCAGGGACATGGCAAAAGCCAGTTCGCGGCAGGTATTGTATTCTTCTCCGGCGAAGGCGAAGCCGCGCACGGCGCGCTTTTCCTGCCTGGGCTGCAAGGGCGAGAGGCGGCGCCCGTTTGACCAAAGCTCGAGATCGTTGACCGACCAGCGTTCGTGCGGATCGTCGCACAGCAAACCGCGCAACAACTCGATCATGGAGAGCGGCATGCGCTCATCGCCAACCAAATAGGAATAGGAGCCCTTGGCGATCTTTCCCCTTAGCAGCGACTCGCTTTCAACACCCTTAAGCGGTGCGCGTCCCAGTTTCAGAATCAGAATCGAAACACCCAGCGCATAGAGATCGTAGCCATAGCTGCCGCTGCCCCTGGCGGCGGGCAGGCACATCCCCACCTCGATGCTTTCAAAGAGGACCGGCTGATCGTAGGCCGGTGGCGCCGTCACGCAATCGCCCAGAACCATCTGTTCGCAATTCTCGTCCATCCAAAACAGGTTGGTCGGCCTGATGGCTCGGTGCGGAATGCCCCGCTCGCTCAGTTCCTTCAGCGATTGCGCCAGTTGGGGCATGATCTTCTTGACCAGCTCATGCTCTTCAAGGGGCTTGATCTCGGAATCGAGTGACGGCATCACCCGCCCCCCCAAAGGCCGCGCATAGATGACGACCAGGCACTGGCGACCGGCCAGGGGCCACTCCACGATTCCCCAGTCGAGCAGGGGAATCACCCCGGCAAGTTGCTGGCCCTTTAGTGTGCGCAGCACATTGACCCGGGGCGGCAGTTCGGGCTTGCAGACATAGGCCAACAGGTAGCGTCCGGGATCGCGTTTGTCCGTGCAGGCAAAAGCCGTGGCGCTGGGTTGATCAAAATCGAACAGCGGCGTGGCAGGGTAAATCTGGTAGCGGTCGCGCAGAACGACCGGCGTCCCCGCCCCTTTCACGGGTTCCTTTCTGGGCGGCGGCGGCGCTTCCTTCTTCTTTTCCGGTTCCTTGGCCATCCGGCCTCTCGTTCCCCTGTTAACTTTTCCCGGGTCGAAGGTTGATTTCCCTCCCCCCTCTCACATATAACATGGGCGGAACCCTTTAACGAGAGGACCGGACATGGCTTTCGAAACCCTTCGCCGCACCGCAACCGGCGCCGAGGCCCAAGGCGTCGCTATCGACCTGGGCCTGCGCTCCTATATGCTGCGGGTTTACAATTATATGGGCTCGGGCCTGGCTTTGACAGGCATTGTAGCCCTTCTGGTCGCCTCGAACGAGGCCCTGATGCAGGCCCTGTTTGGCAGCGGCCTGATGTGGGTGGTCATGCTGGCCCCCCTGGCCCTGGTGTTTTTCTTAAGCTTTCGCGTTCAGAAAATGAGCCTGACCGCCGTTCAGACCACCTTCTGGCTCTATGCGGGCCTGATGGGAGCTGCCCTGGCCCCGGTCTTCGTGGTCTATACCGGCGCCAGCATCGCCCGTACCTTCTTTATCTGTGCCGCCACCTTCGCCGGCATGAGCCTGTACGGCTACACCACCAAGAAGGATTTGTCGGGCATCGGCTCTTTCCTGATCATGGGGCTGTGGGGCCTGATTCTGGCCAGCCTGGTCAACCTGTTCATGCAGTCCAGCATGCTGCAATTCGTGATTTCCGCAGCAGGCGTGCTGATCTTTACCGGCCTGACCGCCTGGGATACCCAGAAGATCAAGGAACTCTATCTCGAGTCGGATCACCATGAAATCGCTGGCAAAAAGGCCGTAATGGGGGCGCTGACCCTGTATATGGACTTCCTGAATCTGTTCCTGATGCTCCTGCGCTTCTTTGGTGACCGCAGGTAGGAAAATCGACCGTCGAAACGAAAAGGCCGGGGCATTCCCCGGCCTTTTTTTTGACTTCGCCGCCAAAGGTTATACTTGGCCTTTCCAGCCCATTTCGAAATCGAGAACGGCGTGCAAAAGCGCCAGATGCAGGATTTCGACGAATCCGTACTGGTGCGAGGCCACATGCAGATTGATGTCACCCAGGCGCCTTAAGGGATTGGTGCCGTCGAAACCCGACAGCGTAATCACGGCCATGTTTTTCGACCGGGCGGCTTCGACCGCCTTTAAGATATTGGGCGAGCGGCCCGAGCTGGAAATGGCGATCAACAGATCATTTGACCGGCCAAGCAGGCTGATCTGTTGGGAAAAGACATGTTCATAGCCCAGATCGTTGGCCAGACAGGTGAGGGCGGCCCCATCGTTCAGGGCCATTGAGCGCAAGCCCCCGTTTTTGCCGTAATCGATGGCCAGATGGCTGGCAATGCCCGCACTGCCGCCATTGCCGATAAAAAAGAGGGTGTGGCCGGATTCGTGAGTCACCCGGGCCAGGGCGCGAATGCGGCCCAGCGCCTCGTCCAGTTGCAGAGTCTTGCCCGAGGCATCGCTGGCCTGGGCCTTGCGCCCGAGATCGGACAGCAAATCGAAATACTGGCTGAGTTGGGAGACGGTATCGGTCATAGGCCTGTCATAGCCGAACTGATTGCGCCTCGCAACCCGGCAGGTGCGCAAATCGAATCAAACTGCTAGGATTACCCCATTGGGGGAATGTAGAAGCACCATGGCAGAAGCCGAGAGTACTGAGACACCGCTGCGCATTTATCAGGCCCGCTCATCCGATGAGCTGGAGGCGATTTGGCGTTTCCGCTATCAGGTCTATGTCGAGGAAATGGGCAAGATCGCCCTGGCCAATGCCGATCACAAGCGGCGCTGGCTGACCGACGAGATGGACGAAAACGCCCTGATCCTCTACGCCCAGGAGGGCGATGCCGTCATCGCCACCTTGCGCATCAATCGGGCGGACCGCACCCGTCTGCCTCCGGCTTTCGAGACCGCCTACCGCCTTTCCCGCTTTGATGACATTCCACCCTCGCGCTTGAGTTTTTCCTCACGCTTGATGGTGGCGCGCGATCTTCGAGGCACGACGGCCCTTCATAAAATTCTGGCCAAGGCCTACGAAACCGGGCTGGAAGACGGCATTGTCTATGATTTCTGCCACTGCGCCCCCGCCTTGATCGAGCTTTACGAGCATCTGGGATACCGGCCTTTCACCGATAACTTCCTCGACCCCGAGGTCGGCTACCGCGTACCGCTATTGCTGGCCCTTAAGGATGCCCGCCACCTGGAAGCCGTGCGCTCACCCTTCTGGCGCAAGCTTAAGAACCGTCAAGAGCTCTGGCAGGACGCTGAGGGCGCTGAGTGGCTGGCCCGCAAATTCCCCGCCACCACCAAGGCCAGCCAGTGGGCGATCGATGACGACGCCTTCTGGCATTTCCTGGCCGACAAGCTGCGCCCCTCGACAGGCCGGCGCGTGCCTCTGCTCGAAGACCTGACGCAAGAGGAAGAGCGCCATGTGCTGAAAAGCGGCACGGTGCTGTCTTGTGCCGCCGGCGACACCATCTTGAGAACCGGCGACGTGGGCAGCGAACTCTTCGTGGTTCTTTCGGGCCTGGCGGAAGTGCGCCTGGGCAAGACGAAAAAGCCGATTGCCGTGCTGGAGCCGGGCCAAGTTTTCGGTGAAATTGCTTTTATCGCCGATGTGAAGCGCTCGGCCGATGTGGTCGCCCTGGCCGACAGCGAAATTCTGGTCGTCTCCCAGACCTTCTTGAAAAAGCTGATGAAGTCCTCGCCGGAACTGGCCTCGAAAGTCCTGTTCAATCTGTCGCGCGTTTTGTGCGAGCGCCTTGTCTTCTCGACCCGCTCGATGCTGCCCGAGCCGGTGATCGCAAAGCCCGATAAGCATAAAGCGAAGAAGCGCGTACAGAAGCGGCGCTGAACAAATCAGACGAGCGAAAAACCACCCAGCTTGGTTTCGAGATATTCCGAGATTCCCTCGGCTCCGCCCTCGCGGCCCAGCCCGCTTTCCTGCATGCCGCCGAAGGGAGCGGCGACGGCGGTTGGATTGATGTCATTGATGCCGATGATGCCGAAATGCAGCCCTTCGAACAAGCGCATGGCCCTGGCAAGAGTCGGCGTATAGACATAGGCTGCCAAGCCATAAGCCGTGTCATTGGCCAGGGGAAGAATCTCAGCCTCGTCGTCATAGGCGATGACCGGAGCGATGGGGCCGAAGGTTTCCTCGTGCCAGATCAGCATATCGCGCGTGACCCCCGACAAAACGGTGGGCGCGTAGAAACAGCCCTTATCCAGTCCATGCTCGGTCAAACGATGACCGCCGCATTCCAGCTTGGCCCCTTTCGAGAGAGCGTCCTCGACCTGGCGATGGACTTTGTCCAGAGCCATGGAATTGATCAGCGGCCCCACCGAGACGCTTTCGTCAAGACCCGATCCCGCCTTCAGCTTTGCGGTTCTGGCCGTCAGTTCGGTGACAAAGGCGGGAACCAGGGGGCGATGAACCAGGAAACGGTTGGGGCTGATACAGGCCTGTCCGGTATTCAGGCCCTTGATCAGCACGGCTCCCTTGGCGGCATGCACGGGATCGGCGTCTGGGCAAAGAATGAAAGGCGCATGGCCCCCCAGTTCCATCGACACCCGCTTGACCTGCGCCGCTGCACTGGCCGCGATCATCTTGCCCACCCGGGTTGAACCCGTGAAGGTGATCTTGCGCACCAAGGGATTGGCGGTCATTTCCTGGCCCACCGGCACAGGATCGGATGCGGTGACCAGATTGACCACGCCGGGCGGAAAGCCCGCATCGTGAAAAACCTTGAAGACGGCCATGGCGCAAAGCGGCGTGGCCTCGGCGGGTTTTAAAACGATGGTGCAGCCCGCCGCCAGGGCTGGCGCCATCTTGCGGGTCAGCATCGAGATCGGATAGTTCCAGGGCGTGATCGCCGCCACCACGCCCACGGGCTGCCTTAGGGTGATGAAACGCTGCTCGGCCCTGGGCGCCGGAATGACCGCGCCATAAACCCGCTTGGCCTCCTCGGAAAACCATTGCAGGAAGTCAGCGCCATAAACCACTTCGTTGCGCGAGGCCTTCAGGGGCTTACCCTGTTCTTCCGTCATCAGGCGCGCCAGTTCCTCCTTGCGCTCCATCATGATCTGCCAGGCGCGATGGAGAAGGTTTGAGCGCAGATAAGCCGTGGAGGCGGCCCATTCTGGAGATGCCTTGGCGGCGGCGGCAATGGCTAGGCGTGCGTCTATTTCGTTGCCGTCGGGCACATGCCCCAGCACCTCGCCATTGGCGGGATTATGACTGGCAAAGCTTTTGCGGGCATCCACCCAGGCGCCATTGATGTACATGGCCCCCTCCTTTTTTGCCTAGAAAAAGTAGTTGCCCATTTGGCTCCACCAGGGCCTAGCGTCTTCGACCGTCCATTCCTCGCCATGACCCGCGAATAATTGCACATCAGGGGCAAGCATCTTCAACAGCCGCTCGATCGACGCTTTCAGCACGGCCCCACTGCCGCCGGGAAGATCCGTGCGTCCCACACCCTGATTGAACAGCGTGTCGCCGGTGATGACGAAAGCGCCGAAATCGAAACAGACGCCGCCCGGTGTATGACCCGGCGTGGCGATGGCGCGGATGTCATGGCTTCCCAATGTCAGGCCGGGCGCATCGCCTTCCAGCCATGTCAGGTTGCGAGGGGCTCGAACCGCTTGCGGCAGCATGGAAGCCGACCAGGATGGCTGGGCGTCGATGATGGGCTTTTCGTCTCGGTGCGCGAAACAGGACACATCCTTCATATCCTGAAGATCGGCAACACCTCCCAGATGATCGAAATGGCCGTGCGTCAGCCAAATGGCGGCAAGGTCGCAGCCATCCTCGCGCGAGGCCGACCACAGGCTGTCCGCATTGCCGCCCGGATCGATGATGACCGAGACCTTGGCGCTTGGATCGCGCACCACATAGGCATTTTCGAACCAGGGGGGATTGGTGACGATGCGCGACAGCAGCAGCTCGCCAAAGGTGAAGTCGGTACGATAAGTCATGCGCATCCCCAGTTCTGTTCAAGCCAAGAATAGTGCTTCCTTGCGTGAATCTGCGCTACGGATTTGTTTTAGCAGAAACTGAAAGCCCCGGTCCTATAAGGATCGGGGCCTTATTCTTCCTTGATACCAGGAAAGGCTAGAAGGGCTAGAAGCCTTCGCGCTCCAGGCGCTTGCGCTCCAGCTTGCGGGCCCGGCGCACGGCCTCGGCCTTTTCGCGGGCTTTGCGCTCGGAAGGCTTCTCAAAGTTGCGGCGCAGCTTCATCTCGCGGAAGATCCCCTCGCGCTGCATCTTCTTCTTAAGCGCCTTGAGGGCCTGATCGACATTGTTGTCACGGACGAGAACCTGCACGGGCAACCGCTCCTTCCAAAAGCTAAAGCGCCCCCAGGCCGCCCCATGCGTCCTGGAAAGGCGGGGGTTCTAGCACAGCTAATCGGGCTTGCCAAGCATACTCATTCAAGATTCTTCGCCAGAACCAGGGCCGGGCGGCCGGGACCGTAGTAATCCGCCCGTTTTCCGGCTGGTTTGAAATCCGCCTGAAGGTAAAGCCCTTGGGCGGGAAGATTGGATTCCTCGACTTCCAGGAACAGGCGCTGGGCGCCGCGCGCCGTCAAAATCCGCATGGCCTGGTCCAGGAGGGCCTGGCCCAGATGTTGGCGCCGATAAGCCGGACGGACCGCGAAATGCAGGATTTCGCCCTCGTCGGCGGCCAAACGGATGAGAATGAAGCCCAGGGGCTCGCCGCCCCGCTTGGCCAGCAGGGCCAAAACGCCGGGCTGGGCCAAAAGAGCGGCGAAGGCCGCCCCATCCCAGGCATCGGCAGCACTTTCCTGATGCAGGGCGGCCAGCGTGAAGGCATAGGCCTGCCCCGCCAGATCAATATCGATCTCGGTTTCCATGCCGCTGGCGGAGCCGACCTATGCTCTTACTTTTCCTTGTAATCGTCGTGACAGGCTTTGCAGGTCTTGCCGACCTCAGGCACCTGGGCCTTCACGCCCTCAAGGTTGCCCGCCTTGGCTAGATCGGCCAGCTTGGCCGCCGCAGCCTGGAAAGCGCCCATCTTGGCCTTGAAATCGTCGGGCTTGCTCCAGATTTCGGGCTTGGCCTTCGACCCGGCCACCAGGTCCGAGCCCGCCGGGAAGGTATCTGCCGCCATCGGGGCGACGGCCCCCAGGCGCGTTCCCAGCACGGCCAGCTTGGCGGCATCCAACTGGACCTTGCCGTCGGCAAAGCCCGCCATGGGACCAAAGCTGGCTTTGACCACCTGATAGACACCCTTGCGCAGGGCCAGAACATCCTCGGGCTTGGCCTGCTGGGCCTGGGCAGCCCCGATGCCGATTGTGGACACCACAAGGGCTGAGGCGGCGAACGTCAAGGAACGATGCATGAAGGGTCTCCTTTTTTGGTGCGGTTACAAACAGAAAGGCTGAAGCCCGCCCTCTGTCAAGCCCCCCTCGCTCCCAGCCCCTCGATAGGCTATACAAGGGCCGTGTGTAGATGCCTTTCCTCGACAGGGTAGCGTGATGAACACTATTAAATCCTTGTGCGTTTTTTGCGGCTCTTCCGCTGGCAAGAATCCCCAGATGGCCGAAATAGCCGGGCGTCTTGGCGCTTTGATGGCCGGGCATGGCATATCCCTGGTCTATGGTGGGGGCAATGTGGGCCTGATGGGCCGCGTCGCTGAAGGCGTTTTGAACAATGGCGGCCATGTCACAGGCGTCATCCCCGAACATCTGTTGAAGATGGAAGTTGGTCATACGGGCCTGTCGGAACTGGTCGTCGTGGATAGCATGCACAGCCGAAAAGCCCGCATGTTCGAGTTGGCTGACGCCTTTGCCGTGCTTCCGGGCGGGCTGGGAACACTCGATGAAACCTTCGAGATTCTCACCTGGAAACAACTGGGGCTGCATGGCAAGCCCGTGGTTCTGGTTGACGCCTTCGGCTTCTGGACTCCTTTGGTTGCAATGATTGACGCGATGATCGAGGCGGGGTTCGTCGCCCCCCGTCACCGCGATCTCTATGTTCTGGCCGAGCGCATCGAGGACGTCATTCCCCTGGCCCTGGCCGCGCAAACCCCCAGCGCTGTCAGCCGGGCCGATCTCTTTTAGCCCTATTTTTATTAGTTCCATTCTGCCTATTGCCCTTGCCCGGCCCAGCACGTACCTTTTGCCTGGATGGAATAATGTCTGAAATGACGGGAGCATGGGCGCTAGAAGTCCCCTGAGACTGGAGCGGTGGATCAAGATCATTGGCGCGGGGCTTGCCCTGCTCGTCACGATTCTGCTTGGCCTGTCGATTTGGAACGAACGGGAGCTGGCGCGGGAGAAGGCCTTTATAGAAACCCGCGATCTGGCGCGCGTCTACAAGGCCTATACAGAACAGCTGCTGACGAATCTCGACCAAATTCTGCAACTCGTTGTCGCCATCGAGGCCAACCCGTCGCTGGCCAATGCCCGCCAGGACGTCGGCGCCCTGATCGAGCTGCGCAAGGCCACCACACCAATCCCCATCGAGATCACCCTTCTCGACGACAAGGGGCGCATCCGCCACAAGACCATGAGCGGAAAGTCGCCCGACGACTTAAGCAGCCGAGACTACTTCATCCGTCATCGCGACGGTTTGGTAGAGGGGCTGCATATCACCTCTATCCTGCCTTTCATCAACACCAAGGGCCGCTTTTTCTTTGCCCTGACCCGCAAATTGACCGACCAGAATGGCCGGTTCACCGGCATCGCTCTGGTTTTGGTGGATTGCGAGAATTTCAGTTCGTCCTATGGACAAAGGCTCGCCGAGCCCAACGTCACCGTGGGATTGCTCTCTTCGACTGGCGAAGTGATGAGCCGCGCTCCCTACGCCCCCGCTGTCATCGGAGCCAAGCCCGAACCGGCGGTTCGATTCGCGAAAGGACCCGAGCGTGAGAGCAGCTTCATCGACCGCTCGCCGGTCGATGGCATCGAGCGCGTGATCTCGCACGCCAAGCTGGACGGTTTTCCCCTGAACGTCGCTGTTACCTTGCGCTACGAAAAGGTGTTTGCCCCCTGGCGTCAGAATGCATTGCAGGGCCTTGTGATCTGGATCGGCCTTCTGTTGGGCATCGGCGTCACCGTTCGCCAGCTCCTGTGGCTCCTCACGGCCGAACGCCATGCCCAGCGCCAACTTGAATACACGCAGGCCAGGGCAAAAGTTGGCGGCTGGATATGGGATCTGGCCAGCGACAAACTGACCTGGACGGATGAGACCTTTCATATCTTCGGGTTGACGCCCAGCGATCTCCTATGGCGCTCGGCCTATTTCAACATGGTTCACCCCGACGACCTGCCCCGCCTGGAGGCCAAGCTTCAGGAGGTGGTGGAAAGCAAGGAGTCCTACCGGATCGACTACCGGGTCCGTCACACCGACGGCGAGTGGCGCCATATCGCCTCGCAAGGCGAAGTGATCCAGGACGAGAGCGGCAAGGCGGTTCGCCTGCAAGGCGTTTTGCAAGACGTCACCGAGCAACATCGGGCCGAGGAGCGCATCGCTGAACTGCTTGATCTCAACCAGCGCATCATTTCGGCGGCCCCCGTGGGGGTCAGCGTCTATCGGGCCAGCGGCCAGTGCATTCTGGCCAATCAAGCCATGGCCGACATCGTAGGCGCCTCGGTCGAACAATTGCAGCGTCAGAATTTCCTGGCCATCGAATCCTGGCAGCGCTCGGGCATGAAGGCCGCCGCCCTTCGGGTGCTGGAAAACGGCGACGCCCAAGAGATCGAGGTACACACCAAATCAAGCTTCGGGCAGGAAATATGGCTGGCCTGCCGCTGCGTTCGCTTTACCAGCGGCGGCAGTTACCATCTGCTGCTGATGGCCGAGGACATCAGCGAGAAGCGCAAGTCCGAGGCCGAGTTGCGCCTGGCTGCCAGCGTTTATACCAACACCATCGAGGGCATCGTCGTTACCGACAACTACGGCACCATTCTTTCGGTCAATCCGGCCTTTACCGAGATCACGGGCTACACGCCCGAGGAGGCGATTGGCAAGACGCCGCGCATTCTGAAATCGGATCATCACGACGAAGACTTCTACAAGGCAATGTGGAAGATATTAAGCGAAACCGGCTCGTGGCGGGGCGAGATATGGAACCGGCGCAAGAACGGCGAGGCCTTTTTGGAATGGCAAAACATCACGGCCATCAAGGATTCTGAAGGAACACCTGTCCGTTACGTTGCCGTTTTCAACGATGTTACGGAACTGCGCCAGAAGGACGAGCATATCAAGCATCAGGCCTATCATGACGCACTGACCGGCCTGCCCAACCGCCTGCTACTGCAAGATCGCCTAGACCATGCGCTAAATGTCGCCCAGCGCGACCGGTCGCACTTGGCCGTCCTCTTCCTCGATCTCGACCGCTTCAAGACCATCAACGACAGCCTGGGGCACGATGTCGGCGACCTGCTTTTGCAGGCCGTGGCCAAGCGCCTTACCGCTTGTGTGCGCAAAAGTGACACGCTGGCCCGCCTGGGCGGCGACGAGTTCATGCTGGTACAGAGCGATTTTGCCAACACCGCCGAGGTGGCCCATCTGGCGGAAAAGATCATTCGCGAGTTGGTGGCCCCCTTGACGCTTGAGGGCCATGACATTCATGTCACCACCAGTTTGGGCATCGCCCTCTTCCCGGAAGACGGGCTGGACGCCAAAAGCCTGATGAAGAACGCCGACACCGCGATGTATCAGGCCAAGGCTTCGGGACGCAACGCCTTTCGCTTCTTCGACGCCAGCATGAATACCCGAGCGTTAGAACGCCTTGACCTCGAGGCCAGCCTGCGCCGCGCCATCGAACGCGAAGAGTTCGAAGTCTACTTCCAGCCCAAGGTGGTTCTGGCGACCGGCAAGGTGGCTGGCGCCGAGGCACTGATCCGATGGAAGAACCCTGAGCGCGGCCTGGTCTCCCCGCTCGACTTCATTCCGCTGGCCGAGGAAACCGGGCTGATCGTGCCCATCGGCGAGTGGGTTTTAAGCGAGGCCTGCCGTCATGCCGCCCGCTGGCGGCAGAACAATCAGTTGAACGGACGCATCGCGGTCAATCTCTCGGCCCGCCAGTTCCAGGATCTGCATTTGATGGAACGCATCGAAGGCATTCTGGCCACGACAAAAGTCGATCCCGCCAATATCGAGGTGGAACTGACGGAGTCGGTGGTGATGAGCAACCCTGCAGAAACCGTCGAAATCTTGAAGGAACTGCGCGCCAAGGGCTTTTCGGTGGCGGTGGACGATTTTGGCACCGGCTATTCCAGCCTAAGCTACCTGAAGCGCTTGCCCATCACAGCGCTCAAGATCGACCGCTCCTTCGTCATGGATTTGCCGGGCGACGCCGACGATGCCGCCATCGCCAGAACCATTCTCGATCTGGCTCGCTCACTGGGGCTGGAAGCCGTGGCCGAGGGCGTCGAGACCGTGGAACAGGCCAATTACTTAAGTGAACAAGGCTGCCACCTGGCCCAGGGCTATCTGTTCGGCCGCCCCATGCCCGTCAAGGCTTTCGAGGAATGGCTAGCCGACGATACGTCTGAGCGCGCGGTCGAGGTCGCGGATTAGATCGTCGACATTCTCGATGCCGATGGACAGACGCAGCACATCTGGCCCAGCGCCCGAGGCGATCTTCTGCTCGTCGGGAAGCTGGCGGTGCGTGGTCGATGCCGGATGAATGATCAGGCTGCGCGTATCGCCAATATTGGCCAGGTGTGAGAACAGCTCGACCGATTCCACCACCCTGATTCCCGCTTCATAGCCGCCCTTGACACCGAAGGTGAAAACCGAGCCCGGCCCCTTGGGAAAATACTTTTTTGCCAATTGATAATAGGGGCTGGAGGGCAGGCCAGCATAGGAAACCCAGGCCACGGCGGGATGCTTGTTCAGATATTCGGCTACGGCTTGAGCGTTCTGCACATGGCGCTCGATGCGCAAATGCAGTGTCTCGGCCCCGGTCAAGGTGAGAAAGGCATTCATCGGCGCCATGGCAGGGCCGAAGTCGCGCAGCGCCACCGCCCGGGCCTTCGTGGTGAAGGCGAAATCGCCGAAGGTTTCATAGAAGGTCAGGCCGTGATAGGCCGGCTCGGGCTTGGCCAGCGAGGGAAACTTGTCGGAGGCCGCCCAATCGAACTTGCCCGATTCCACCAAAGCGCCGCCGACCGACGTGCCATGGCCGGAAATGAATTTGGTGGTCGAATGCACCACCAGATCGGCCCCCCATTCGATGGGGCGGCACAGATAGGGCGTGGCCAGCGTATTGTCGACGATCAGGGGAATGCCTGCGGCCTTGGCGATGGCGGAAACCGCTTCCAGATCGACCACGATGCCGCCCGGATTGGCCAGGCCCTCGACGAAAATGGCCTTGGTGCGCGGTGTCAGCGCCGTTCTGAAATTCTCAGGGTCCTTGGGATCGACCAGATGACAGGTCCAGCCCAGCTTCTTGAAGGACAGCATGAACTGTGTCAGCGATCCGCCATACAGATTACGCGCCGCCAGGAATTCGTCGCCCGGCTCCAGAAGTGTGAAAAAGGTGAGGAACTGGGCGGCATGGCCCGAGGCGGCGCAGACCGCGGCTCGCCCACCCTCCAGCGTGGCGATGCGCTCTTCCAAGGCCGACACTGTGGGATTGGTCAGGCGCGAATAGATATAACCAAAAGTGTGCAGGTTGAAGAGATTGGCGGCGTGATCGACATTGTCGAAGACATAGCTGGTGGTCTGATAGATCGGCACGTTGCGCGCCCCGGTCACCGGATCGGGCCTGGCTCCGGCATGCACGGCCAGCGTCTCGATTCCGAAGGCATGCTTCTTGCCTGGTTCCTGCTCCGCCGCCTTGGTCTCATTCTGCTTGCGCCTTGGCGCCATGTTGGGGGCGCGCAGGGCCTTGCTTTGCACCAGACCGGAATTGACCCCCGACCAGGACAACTCGCCGCCCAGGCGCCCGAATTCGATCTTGGGGCAGCGATTCATCACCACTTCAAGGCCTGCGGCGGCAGCCTTCGCCCCCGCCTCGTCATTGCGAACACCCAGCTGCATCCACACCACCTTGGCGCCGATCTGGATGGCCTCGTCGGTAATCGGCCCCGCCGCTTCTGAATTTCTGAAGATGTCCACCATATCGACGGGCTCGGGAATGTCGGCAAGCGAGGCATAGACCGTCTCGCCCAGCAGGTCCTGACCGACCAAGCCGGGATTGACCGGAATGGTGCGATAGCCCTTTTCCTGCAAATATTTCATCACGAAGAAGCTGGGCCGGTTCCAGTTGGCCGAGGCGCCCACCACGGCGATGGTTCGCACCCCGGCCAGAATCGCCCGAAGATAGTCGTCGGCATAGGGAATCACGTCGGGCTGCGCCATCTTCTCGACCTCTCTACAAACCGATGGATTTCTCGCGCCTGCGCTGCACGGACGAGGCGATTTTCAAGGATTCTCTGTATTTGGCCACGGTGCGCCTGGCGATGTCGATGCCTTCCTTTTTCAAGATTTCAACCAGCCGGTCGTCGGACAGAATGTCCTTGGGCGCCTCGGCATCGATCAATTCCTTGATACGATGACGCACCGATTCCGCCGAATGGGCCTCGCCACCCTCGGCCGAGGCGATGGCCTGGGTGAAGAAATATTTAAGCTCGTAGATGCCGCGCGGGCTCGACATGTATTTGTTCGAGGTGACACGGCTGACCGTGCTTTCATGCATGCCGATGACATTGGCGATGTCGCGCAGGACCAGGGGTCTTAAGTGGGCAACGCCATGTTCGAAGAAAGCCTCCTGCTGGCGCACGATCTCGGTCGCCACCTTCAGAATGGTGGTAGCCCGCTGGTGCAGGCTTTTGACCAGCCAATTGGCCGATTGGAAGCGCTCGGCAATAAACTGCTTTTCCTCGCGCTTCTTGGCGCGCTTGCTGATTTCGCTGTGGTACCTCGTATTGATCAGAACGCGGGGCAACGTATCGTTGTTCAGCTCGACGATCCAGCCGCCACCCTTGATCTGGCGCATCAGCACATCGGGGACGATGGCCTGTGTAACTTCGTGATCGAAGGCCAGGGCGGGCTTGGGATCAAGGGCGCGGATTTCGCCGATCATGTCGGCCAGATCCTCGGCATCGATGCCACAGATTTTCATCAAGCCCGTCATGTCGCGCCGGGCCAGAAGTTCGAGATTATCCAAAAGGGCCTGCATGGCGGGGTCCAGCCTGTCCTTGTCCTTCAACTGAAGGGCCAGGCATTCCTTCAAGCTGCGGGCGAAGATGCCCGGCGGATCGAAAGCCTGCAGGCGCGAAAGAACGTCCTCGACACGGGCGGGCGCACAATCAAGCCTGGTTGCAACATCGGCGATATTGCCGGAAAGCCATCCCGCCTCGTTCAGCATGTCGATGAGATGCAGGCCGATCATGCGATCGCCCGCATTGGCGATATCCAGATTAAGCTGGTCGATCAGATGATCGCGCAGGCTTTTCTGACTGGCCACGGTCTGGGCCAAATCGGAGTCGTCGTCCAGAAAGTCGGAGCGACCGCCGCGCCCTTCCCACGATCCCTGCCAGCCCTCCTCCACATTGTCGGAAGCGCCGTCGTGATTGAATTGGTTGTCGACCTCGATATCCAAGGCGGAATCCTCGGACCCTGGCGCCTGATCGACCAGGGGAACCTCGACGTCGCGGCGAATCTCCTCATCGCCTCGATTCTCGGACTCGACCAGCCTTTGATCGTTCTCGCTGTCCTCGCGCTCCAGCAGCGGGTTCTGTTCCAGCTCCTGCTCGACATAGGCCGACAATTCGAGATTGCTCAGTTGCAAAAGCTTGATGGCCTGCTGCAATTGGGGCGTCATGACCAGCGTCTGGGACTGGCGCAGATCAAGGCGGGGGGCGAGAACCATGACCGGTCTTACAGGCTGAATTTTTCGCCCAGATAGACCCGGCGCACATCGGCGTGCGCCACGATCTCGTCGGGCTTGCCTTCCATCAGCACATGACCTTCGTGCAGGATGTAGGCGCGGTCGATGATATCCAGCGTCTCGCGGACATTGTGGTCGGTGATCAAGACGCCGATGCCCCGGTCCTTCAGATGCGCCACCAGATCGCGGATGTCCGAGACGGCGATGGGATCAATGCCAGCCAGGGGTTCGTCGAGCAGAATGAAATGCGGACGCGAAGCCAGCGCCCTGGCGATTTCGACGCGCCGACGCTCGCCGCCCGAGAGGGCCACGGCTGGCGCGTCGGCAAGATGGCTTACCGAGAACTCGCTTAACAGCGCGTCTAGCATATGCTCGCGCTTTTGGGCGTCGGGTTCGGTCACTTCCAGAACGGCCATGATATTGTCGGAAACCGTAAGGCCTCTGAAGATCGAGGCTTCCTGAGGCAGATAGCCGATGCCCAGGCGGGCCCGGCGGTACATGGGAAGATCGGTGATATTCTGCCCATCCAGCTCGATCGAGCCGGAATCGGGGCTGATCAGCCCGGTGATGCAGTAAAAGCAGGTGGTCTTGCCCGCCCCGTTGGGACCCAAGAGCCCCACCGCCTCGCCGCGCTGAACGGTCACGGTGACGTCGCGCAAGACGGGGCGGCGCTTGAAACGTTTGCCGATATGGCGCGCCACCAGTCCGCGCCCGGCGGCCTTGCCCGGAACGTTGATCGGCGACAGGGGTTGTTCGAGATCGAGGCTCATCACTTTTTCTTGCGCCCGCCATCCGGCATCAGAATGCCTTGAACGCGAGTCCCTTGCGCATTGCCCGGGGGTGCCGGGAACAGGCGGCTGATTCCGGTGGCCAGATTGACCTCGGCATAGCCGCCATTCAACTGGTTCTTGTCCCTTGTGATCTTGACGTTGCCGGTCAGCGTCGCCAGCTGCGTGTCGGTGAAATAGACGCCCTTATCGCCGGTGGCGATGTCGGTGGGCGTTCTGACCAACACATTGCCGAAGGCGTCGGCCCGCTTGATTTCCAGCTTGCCGTTCTTGTCTTCCTTGAGGTCGGCGGTAATCGTATCGGCCTTAAGGCGCTTGTCCTCGTGCTGAATGAAGGCATCGCCCCTGGCGACGGCCACGCGCTTGGCTTCCCAATATTCCAGGCTGTCGGTGGCGGTCACCGTATCGGTGAGCGTGACCAGCTTGGCCATCGGCTTGCCGCGCACCACCAAGACGACGTTGTCAATGTCATAGACGGCCGAGTCGCCAAAGACCTTCGTATCGGCGGAATGGATGCGCACATGCCCCAGCGCTTCCAGCTTCCAGATTTCCGTGCCCCCGCCTTCCTTGCGGTCCCGATAATGCGCGACCAGTTCGTCGGCCAGCACCGTCACATTGTTGCGAATGGCCTTGGCATTGCCTCTGGCGATGAAACGCTGCTCGCGCTGCATCCATTCGATGCCGTTGTCCGAGGTGATGTCGATCGAGCCCTCGGCGCTGTTGCTGGCGAAATCGAGACCGGCAGCAAACAGCGCCTTGCCGATGGGCAGCGCCAGAAGGACAAGCAACAAAAGACCACGCACCGCCAGACTCATCGCTTTGGCATGCCTGCTTTGGGGTCGAGGACCAGATGCGACTTGCCCGTAAAGACGATGCGCGAGCCCTTGTCGTACAAACGAAAGCCCTCGGCGGTCAGCGCGCCGAAGGGGCCTTGTCCGCGCACCGGATCGTCGCCCGAAGCCGAGCCCATTTTCAAATCGGCCTGAGCGCTGGTTGTGTGAATCTCGTAGCCCTTGTCATGGAACAGATTGACGTTGCCCAGAAGGTCCAGCGTGCTGGAAGGCTGGCTGTAAAGCCCGTTGTCGGCGGACAGGGCCAGCCACTGGCCGTCATGGGTCATGATGTCGGCCTTGGGCGATTCCAGTTCAACTGCCTTGGCGCCCCTGGAGGCTTCGTTGGCCATGTCGGCGGTCACGCTGAAGGGCTGGTTGTTGGTGTCGGTGCCGAAATAGCGCGCATTGACCATGGACAGCGTATCGACATCCTTGGCGTTGATATTGGAAAAGCTGACCCGGAAGCGCTCGTCCCGGCCCACGATCTGCGGCCAGACCAGAACCAGACCCAGCACCAGCGCCGCCACGGCGGGCAGCAGCACCTTCATCATGCCGACAAAGCGGGTATATCTGGGATCGCGCTCCTTGATGTCGCCAGCGGCCAGAAGGTCGCGCGAGCGATGCACCGTTTTCAGGGCCATGCGGCTATCGACGTGAACCATCGCTTCGCCTCCTCTCCCTAGGCCACGCCTGCCCGGAGGCAGTCGTGAATGTGCAAGATGCCGACGGGCTTCTCGTCATCGACCACGAACAACGTGGTGATGGCGCTGGTGTTCATGATGCGCAGCGCCTCGGCGGCAAGCATTTGCGGGCGCACGGTCTTGGGGCTTGGCGTCATCACTTCCTTGGCCGTGCGCTCCAGCATGCTGCCGGCCATGTGGCGGCGCAAATCGCCATCCGTCACGATGCCCATAAGCCGTCCATCCGGCCCCACGACGCCAGCGCAGCCAAAACGCTTGTTGGTCATGACCAACAGGGTTTCTGCCATCGGCTGGGCGGGCGCCACCAAAGGCACCTCATCCCCATCATGCATGAGATCAGAGACTTTCAACAAGCGCCGCCCCAAGGACCCGCCCGGATGCAGCATCTGGAAATCTGCCGCTGTAAAGCCCTTGCGTTCGAGAAGCGCCACCGATAAGGCGTCGCCCAGGGCCAGCATCATGGTGGTCGAGGTGGTGGGAGCCAAGCCCATCGGGCAGGCCTCGGTTTTCAAGGGCAGAACCAGGGCGACGTCGGCGGCCTCGGACAGTGTGCTGCCCCCGCGGCTGGTGATACCGACCAGCGGAATGGCAAAGCGGCGCGTATAGGCGATCAGATCGGAAAGCTCTGCCGTTTCGCCGGAATTGGACAGGGCCAGAACCGCGTCCTTGGCCGTGATCATGCCCAGATCGCCATGGCTGGCCTCGGCGGGATGCACAAAAACCGCAGGCGTTCCGGTCGAGGCCAGGGTGGCGGCGATCTTGTGGCCGACATGGCCGCTTTTGCCCATGCCGCTGACCACCACGCGACCTTCAACGGCGCTTAAAATATCAAGTGCGCGCACGAAGGCCTGATCCAACCCCAGCGCCAGGGATTGCAGCGCCTCGGCCTCAAGGGCCAAAACGCGCCTGGCCGATTCCAGATCGGCCGCTTCGGTGGATGGTCGGGTTTGCGTCATGCGGGTCATTCAGGATGGTTCGATTCTCGAAAGCCAATATCACGGGTCAAAATGGCCGAAAGAAGGCGGCGAACAACAGCCCCTTCACTTGGCGCCATACTTGCATGGATTGGCCGTCCGGGTCAATGAATGGCGGCCCCACCCGAAGCGCCGCCAAGGCCCCTGCCACGCCTAATTCGTGTGAAAAGCGCCGCGCTACCTCGTCCTAGGCAGGGCTGGCTAGAATTTGGGGAAAATTTTGATTGATCCGTCGGGCAGCGGCATCAACTCCCAGCTCATGCGGCCCGTCTCGAACGATCCCAGGATATCGGCCCGGTCATGGATTTCTAGGGCCTTTTGATGCCAGGAACGGGCCAGGATATAGCTGGGATAGGGGTAGTTCTCACGGGTGATGCCGACGAAGGCGCAGCCGGTGCGCTCGACGAATTTGTTGACTGCCTCGACCACACCGAAGCCGGATTTCAGGGCCACGATGTGATTGGCGTAGTCATGTCCCATCAAAAGGCCGCCATCCGCCAATTTGGGCCACCAGGCTTCTAGATCGGCGGTTACCGCCTCAAACGTATGCATGGCGTCGATATAAATGTAATCAAGGCTGCCATCGGCAAAACAACGGGCCGCCGAGAGTGAATCCTGCCTGAGGATGCTGACATTCGGCCCGGAAAACCGGTCCTTCACCGCCTGATAGCGGGCATCTTGCTCCTGGCTTGGAACATTGTTCACATCTGGCACATAGGATGGGTCTTCCTGATGCGCCCACAGATCGATCAGGGTCAGGCAAGAAGGGCGGCAGCGCTTCAGGATTTCTTGCGAGAAAGCCCCTTCGGCCACGCCGATTTCAACAAACGTTCGATCCTTGTCGAGCCAATCGAGCAGATTTTCGCGGGAAAGATCGAGCAGATAGGTACGGGCGGGCCCGCTCATGGCAAGAGACGCCCAACCGACCGGTCAGGCTCTGAATCAGTGGGCAAAAATATCTTCCTCGTCCCAACCCAGAAGATCGAGAGCCGCCCTGGTGGGCAGGAAAGCGAAGCAGGACTCGGCCAGGGCCGCCCGCCCCTCGCGCTTTAAAAACCCGTCCAGCCTGGCCTTCAGGGCGTGAAGGTGCAACACATCGGAAGCGGCATAGGCCTGCTGCTCCGCCGTCAGATCGGCCGAGCCCCAGTCGCTGGTCTGCTGCTGCTTGGATAAATCGACGCCCAAGAGATCGCGGCACAAATCCTTAAGCCCATGCTTGTCGGTATTGGTGCGCGTGAGGCGCGAGGCGATCTTGGTGCAATAAACGGGGGCGCAAGTCACCCCCAGCCAGCGGGCCAGCATGGCAATGTCGAAGCGAGCATAATGGAACAATTTCAGCCGCTTGGGATCAGCCAGCAACGCCTTGAGGCGTGGAGCCTCATAGCGACCCTGGAAATGGACGAGATGTGCATCGCCGTTTCCCGACGATAATTGCACCACGCACAGCCGATCACGCATGGGATTGAGGCCCATCGTCTCGGTGTCGATGGCGATGACCGAACCCAGGTCGAGCCCTTCGGGCAGGTCGCCATGGTGGAGATAATTGGCCATGTGCGCTTCTCCCTGAACGCGACCCCCGACAGTTCCGGCGCCCCCCCGGAGCCGCCGAACTCCCCATTCTAGGGAGAGTCCGGCCGAGAGGTGGTGCCCAGGAGAAGACTCGAACTTCCACGACCTTTCAGCCACTAGAACCTGAATCTAGCGCGTCTACCAATTCCGCCACCTGGGCAGGGGACCGTCTCGGGAGGGCGAGCGATACCCCAGCCGAACCCTTTCTGTCAAGGGCAGGATGGACGAACTGTCTGCGTCTCGTGTAACCTTTCGAAAGAATTGCCGCGGTTTTCAGGGGGAGATGGTCAAAATGGCGCGTGTCGTCACGGTTTTCGGGGCTTCGGGGTTCATCGGGCGCCAGGTGGTGCAAAGACTGGCCAAGGCGGGGCATGTCGTTCGCGCCGCCGTCCGCGACCCTATCGGGGCGGCATTCCTGAAACCCATGGGCGAGGTGGGACAGGTGGTGCCGATCAAGGCCAGCCTGCAAGACAAGGCCTCGGTCCAGCGGGCCTGCCAGGGCGCTGACGCCGTGATCAATCTGGTCGGCATCCTGTTCGAGCGGGGCGCTTCCAAATTCGAGGCCATCCATGTCGAGGGGGCCAAACGGGTTGCCGAGGCCGCCAAGGCAGGCGGCGCCAAAAGCCTGGTCCATGTTTCCGCTCTGGGCGCCGATGCCGATTCGCCTTCGGCCTATGCCCGCAGCAAAGCCAAGGGAGAAGCCGCCGTCCTAGCCGCCTTCCCCCAGGCGGTGATCATCCGCCCCAGCGTGGTGTTCGGACCAGACGATGACTTTTTCAACCGCTTTGCTGTGCTGGCCCGTCTGACCGGCCTGCTGCCGGTCTTCGTGACCGATGGTTTCAAGCCAAAACTGTCGCTAAAAGACCTGAAATTCGACTTTGACCTCTTCGGTTCGGGCGGAGCGGCCTTTCAGCCGGTCTATGTCGGCGATCTGGCCGACGCCATCCTGGCCGTGCTGGACAAGCCTTCGGCCCAGGGGCGCACCTTCGAGATCGCCGGGCCGCGCCCGATGCATCTCAAGGAAATCATGGAAATGGTCTCAAGCGCCATCAAGCGCCGCCCCCTGATTCTGCCCCTGCCCCCCTTTGTCGGCAAAATTCAGGCCTTCTTCCTGCAATTCCTGCCCAAGCCGCCCCTGACACCTGATCAGATGAAGCTTCTGGCCAAGGACAATCTGCCCTCGGGCAAGCTTCCGGGCCTGGCCGACCTCGACATCAAGCCGACGGCGCCCGAGGCCATCGTGCCCGGCTATCTGTCGCGCCATCAGCCGGGGGCACGCCGCAGCGCGCATCATATTTAGTCGGCACTCAAGCGCCGTGCACCCGCCCACGGGCAAAAAAACGCCGGGGAAATCCCCGGCGTTTTCATGTGACTCAAGCTGCAACAAACCTATGCTGCGTCTTCCGACTTGTTATGGCTCTTGGGGGCGATATAGGCAATCTGCGCATGTTGAAGACAATAGGGCTTTCCGGGAACGGCTGACTCGCTGCAGAAATGGAAATCCTCTTTCCTGGGATCGCCGATCGGCCAGGAACAGCCGCCGCGAGCGCCGCCGAAGGGCACCACCTTGGGCGGCTGAGGCTGCACCGGAGCGGCGCGCTTGATAGGCGACGGACGCCCGATCAGCCCCAGGCGGTGCGCCTTGCCGACGACAGCGTTCTTCGACATGCCGATGCGTCGGCCGATTTCGCTGGTCGAAAGCCCCTGCGCCCAAAGACGCGTCAGTTCATTGATGATTTCATCGGTCCAGGCCATAACCCCTCCTTGCCCCTGTATCTAGTGGTTTGTCCCTCTGTTGGACCACAAGATAGTGGGGTAAGCCGGGCCGAGTCAAACAAGAGTTTTCCACAAGCCCAAGCTCTCGTTTCGGCCTCGTTGACAGGATTCTCTGGAAAGAACATAGTCTGCCGCTTTCCTCCGCGCCCTATTGGGTTCGCCTAAAGGAGAGCCATGGTTTCTGCCGTCATGCCCACCTATGCCCGGGCCGACCTCGCCTTCGAGCGGGGCGATGGCTGTTGGCTGGAGGCAAGCGACGGCAAGCACTTTCTCGATTTCGGATCGGGTGTTGCCGTCACCGCGCTGGGACATGCCCATCCCCGCCTGATCGCCGCCCTGACCGCGCAGGCTGGTAAACTGTGGCATTGCTCGAATCTCTACCGTGTGCCGGGCCAGGAGCGCGTCGCCGACAGGCTGATCGCCAACAGCTTTGCCGATACGGCCTTCTTTTGTAATTCCGGGGCCGAGGCGATGGAATGCGCGCTTAAGATGGTGCGCAAATATCATGACACCATCGGAACGCCCGAACGCTATCGCTGCATCGTCGCCGAGGGGGCATTCCACGGCAGAACCCTGGCCACCATCGCCGCTGGCGGCCAGGAAAAGCATCTGAAGGGCTTCGATCCCGTGGTCGACGGCTTCGACCATGTCCCCTTTGGCAACATGAATGCGCTGCGCAATGCCATCGGCCCCCAAACGGCGGCCATTGTGGTCGAGCCGGTTCAAGGCGAGGGCGGTGTGCGTCCCGCCGAAGCTGACTATTTGAAGAAGCTGCGCCTGGCCGCCGATGAGTTCGGCCTGCTGCTGGTGTTCGACGAGGTGCAAACTGGCATGGGACGCACCGGCAGCCTGTTCGCCTATGAACAGGCGGGCGTTACCCCCGATATCATGGCCCTGGCCAAGGGCCTGGGCGGCGGCTTTCCCATCGGGGCCTGCCTGGCTACGGAGAAGGCGGCCCAGGGCATGACGGCGGGCACGCATGGCAGCACCTTTGGCGGCAACCCCCTGGCCATGGCGGTGGCCGAGACGGTGCTGGACGTCATGCTGGAACCGGGATTCCTGGCTGGCGTGGTGAAAATGGGCGAGCTGCTTGCTGCCGGGCTGTTCGCGCTGGTCAAAAAACATCCGACTTCACTGGCTTCGGTGCGCGGGCGCGGCCTTCTGCAGGGCCTGGTCTGCATCCGTCCCAATTCCGAAGTGGTGGAGGCCTGCTATCAGCAGGGGCTGCTGACCGTGATGGCGGGCGACAATGTCGTGCGCGTCCTGCCGCCCTTGATCGTCACGGAATCGGAAATCAAGGAAGGCTGCGCCAGACTGGACGCCGCCCTCTCGTCCCTGGAGGAGCGGGGCTTATGAGTTTGCGTCATTTTCTCAACCTGGACCGTTTCGACGAGATCCAGTTGCGCCATATGTTGAAGCTGGGTCTGGCTTTCAAGCAGAAGAAGACCGCCAACCCCCAGCCATTGCAGGGCCGCATCCTGGCCATGATTTTCGAGAAGCCTTCGACCCGCACCCGCGTCTCGTTCGAGGTCGGCATGAAACAGTTGGGCGGCGATGTGGTGGTGCTGGGCCAGAATGATACCCAGTTGGGACGCGGCGAGACGGTGGCCGATACGGCCCGCGTCCTGTCGCGCTATGTCGATGCGATCATGATCCGCACCAATGATCCCGCCAAGCTGGACGAACTGGCCGCCTATGCCTCGGTGCCGGTGATCAACGGCCTGACCGACACCACGCATCCCTGCCAGATCATGGCCGACATCATGACCTTCGAAGAACATCGCGGCCCGATCCGGGGAAAAGTGGTGGCCTGGAGCGGTGATGGCAACAATGTCGCCAATACCTGGATTCAGGCAGCCGCCTTGTTCGGTTTCGACATGCGTCTGGCCTGCCCGGCCAACCTGCCGCCCGATGCGGGCGTGGTCGCCTGGGCCCGCTCGAAAGGGGCAAACATCCTGCTGACCGAGAATCCCAGACAGGCGGTTCAAGGTGCGGATCTCGTTATCACCGACGCCTGGGTCTCGATGGGTTTTGAATCCGAGAACCGGCAGGATCACCTGGTTCCTTACGCCGTCAACGAGGCCTTGATGGCCTGCGCCAAGCCGGATGCCCTGTTCATGCACTGCCTGCCCGCTCATCGCGGCGAAGAAGTGACCGATCAGGTGATCGACGGCCCCTGGTCTGTGGTCTGGGACGAAGCCGAAAACCGCCTGCATGCCCAGAAGGGCATTCTGATGTGGTGCCTGGAAGGCATTTAGGACAAGCAAGATGGATCTCTGGCAGCGACGCGAAGCCCAGATCCCCATCCTGATCGACGTTCCGCATGCCGGAACCTATGTCCCCCCGGAATTGCTAGAGCGCTTCACCCCAGAAGCACAGCCCCTGCCCGACACCGACTGGCATGTCGATAAGCTGGTGGCTTTTTCCCAGAAACTGGGCACCGGTCTGCTGGCCGCCACCCATTCCCGCTATGTGGTCGATCTGAACCGGGACCCGTTTGGCGCCCTGCTTTATCCCGGCATCGACAATACCGAGCTTGTGCCACTTTCGCGCTTTGACAATGGCCCCATCTACCAACCGGGCCAGACCCCGGAATCGGCGGAAATCGCCCAGCGCATCGACATCTATTGGCGGCCGTACCACGACAGGCTGAAGGCGGATATCGAGGACATCCTGGAGCGCTTCGGCCAGTGCCTGCTGCTCGACTGCCATTCCATTCCGGCCAGCGTTCCGCGCTTCTTCGAAGGGCGCCTGCCCGACCTCAATCTGGGAACGGCAGACGGCAAAAGTGCCTCTCGAAGCCTGATCGAGACCGCCTGGAACGCCCTCGACAGCCAAGCCAGATATACCCGAGTGCAAGACGGACGTTTCAAAGGCGGCTATATCACGCGCCATTACGGCCAACCTGAGAAAAGGGTGCATGCGCTTCAGATCGAGATTGTGCAGGACTGTTATATGGACGAAGCGACCCCCCGGAACTTCGACGCCTTGTCTGCGGCTTCGTTGATCGAAGTGCTGGAAAATCTGGTCGGCGCTCTATCCAAACGCCTGCACTTTTAGCGCCGCTTCCTTCTCGGTCGTCTCGCGCAGGCGTGCTTCGAACTCTGCGGGCGGCAGGGGCTTGCTGAAATAAAAGCCCTGCACCATATCGCAACCGTTCTCGCGCAGGAAATCGACCTGCTCGACCAGTTCGGCCCCTTCGGCCACCACTTCTAGATTGAGCCCGCGCGAGAGCCCGATGATGGCCCGGGCGATTTCCGCCGTAAAGGGATTGGTTTCAACGTCGCGCACGAAGGCCCGATCGATCTTCAAGGTGGTGATGGGAAAACGCGCCAGATAGCTTAGGCTGGAATAGCCGGTTCCGAAATCGTCGATCGACAGATGAAGGCCAAGATCGCGCAGATCGCGCATTCTGCTGACCACCTGCTCGATATCACCGACCAGCATGCTTTCGGTCAGTTCAAGTTCAAGCCAGCAGGGATCGATTCCGGTGTCGCGCAGCACCTGCTTTACCTTGTCGATCAGATTCTGATCGCGAAACTGATGCGCCGAGACATTGACCGAAACGCGAAGCGGCTTCAGCCCCATGTCCTGCCAGGCCTTGTTCTGACGACAGGCCTCAGCCAGCACCCAATGGCCGATGGGGCCAATCAGCCCCGACTCCTCGGCCACCGGAATGAAATCGGCGGGAGAAATCATGCCGCGTCCGGGCTCGATCCAGCGGATCAGGGCTTCCATGCCGGTCAGGCTGTCAGCATCGACGCGAATCTTCGGCTGATAGTACAAAACGAATTCACCCGCCACCAGGGCGCGGCGCAGCCTTTGCTCGAGATCGAGGCGCTTACGGGCCTTCTCGTTCATCTCGCCCGCATAGAACTGATATTGGTCGCGCCCCTTGGCCTTGGCATGATGCATGGCACTGTCGGCGTTCTTCATCAGATGGTCGGCGGTATCGGCATCGGTGGGATGAATGCTGATGCCGATACTGGCGGTCAGCACGACTTCGCGATCACCGATGTGAAAAGGCTCGCGCAGGCTTTTCAGCACCTTCTCGGCCACGATGACGCTGTCGTCAACCGCAGCGATGGGCAGAACCAGACCGAACATGTCGGAAGTGAGGCGAGCCGCCGTATCGGAGCCGCGTACGCACTTTTTCAACCGCTCGGACACTTCCTTCAGCAACAAATCGCCGCCGGGATGGCCGAAGGCGTCGTTGAGAACCGAGAAGCGGTCAAGCCCCACCAGCAGCATGGCAACCGACTTAGCCGCCCGGCGCGCATTGAGCAGATTCTGCTCGGCCCGGTCGTGAAACAGATGGCGGTTGGGCAGGCCGGTCAAGGCATCGAGCCCAACTTTGGATGCCGACCCTTCCGTATCCTCAAGATCGTGCAGCACAGCCAGCAGGCGCGGCTCAGTCTCGCCCTCCTGAAGGGTCAGATTGACCGAAAAATGCTTGATCTCGCCGCCGGGCCTTTCCAGACGGGCTTCGCCGCTTTGCGGATGGCCGCCCAGGGTCAACCCCTCGGCCAGGGCCAAGGGCTCGGTCCATAATTCCTTGAAATTCCTTCCTTCAACCAGGCTCAAGGTCATGCCGGTCGCCTTCTCGAAGGCACGGTTGACCTTTAGAATGCGCCCATCGGCATCCGCCACCACCACGGCATCCGCCAAAAGGTCGAGCAGGGAATCTGGTAAGGTTTCGTTTGTACCCATCGCGCCGGTTATACCTCAGAAGCGCTTTCGTCACCACTCTTGATCCTGCCCCCCAAAGCCGCAATCATGTTCCCGGCGCAGGATTGGCCTGCCGGGGGAGAGGTTTCAAGATGACCCTGATGAGACAGTTTTTTCCCCAAAGACTGGGAATGCGCCTAGTTCTGGCCGTGGGGTGCATTTTCCTGCTGCTTGCCGTCCTGATCATCGGCAACGAGTTTATCGACTTCAGCGATGGCTTTCGTTTCCGCGAACGCCTGAAGCACGGCCTGACTGATCTGGTCCTGGTGCTGCTGGGCATTCTGTCCATGATAGGGGCCGTGTCCCTGGTCATGCGCCGCCCCCTGGCGGCTCTGGCCGAAGCGACGCGCTTTACCGAGGATCTAGCCGAACGGCGCGGCCAGTTCCTGGGCTACCGGCCAGAAGCGCCCGTCGAAATTCTGCGTCTTCAGACCGCCATCAACCACGCCTCGGCCCGGCTGGCCGATCAGGAGCGGCAGTTGCAAGAAAGCCGCAAGGCCCAGGCTGACGCCTGGGCGGCGGCGGAAATTCTTGAAAGATTGAGCCGCGAGGCCATCGAAAGCATTTCTGAAGGCTTCGTGTTGTTCGACCGCGACATGCGCCTTGTCCTCTGCAACGCCACCTATCGCCAGGCCTATCCCCTGATCGCCGATTTGCTGGTTCCCGGCGCCAATTTTATCGACATTCTGCGCAAGGCGGCAACGCGAGGTCAGTTCGTCGATGACACCGAGCATATGGACGAATGGGTGCGCGAAAGGATCGCAAGGCATCTCGGCCATACCGATCCCGTTGTCTGCCGCCTGACCAGCGACCGCTGGTACGTTATCAGCGAGCGGGCGACCCCCTCGGGCGGCGTGGTCAAGCTGCTGACCGACATCACCGAAATCAAGCGCCAGGAAGAGCATCTGCGCCAGTCGCACAAGATGGAGGCCTTGGGACAATTGGCCAGCGGCCTCGCCCATGAATTCAACAACGTGCTGACCGCTGTGGGCGGCTTTGCCGAAATGGGGCGGCGCGATCCTTCGAACGCGGCGCGCGCCGAACTTTGTTTCGTCGAGATCGGCAAGGCGGCAGAGCGGGCAACCGATCTGACCGGCCAGCTTCTTTCCTTCAGCCGAAACCAGCCCACCGAGACGCGCGTGGTCGATGTGGGCCAAGCCGTTTGGGATCTCGAATCCTTCCTAAGGCCGCTTTTGGGCGAACGCGTCACCTTGAGCATCGCCCCGCATGACGAAGGCCTGCTGTCGTCGATCAATCCCAGCCAGCTTGCCCAGGCCGTGGTCAATCTGGTCATCAATGCCAGGGACGCCACATCAAGCATTGGCGCCATTTCGATCCGCACCGAACCAGTCAGCCTAAGCGAGCCCGAAGCGCAGCTTCTTTCCGTCACTCCCGGCAGATACGTCGCCATTCGTGTAACGGATACCGGAACCGGCATCGACGACGAATTGAAGAAGCGCATTTTCGAACCCTTTTTCACAACCAAGCAGGCAGGCGAGGGAACCGGACTGGGGCTGGCCATGGTCTATGGCTTTGCCACGGGAGCGGGTGGAACGGTTCATCTGGAAAGCACCTTGGGCCAGGGATCGACTTTTTCGATCTTTTTGCCCATCACGACCAAGCCCTTAAGACACCGCCATTCCGAACCTGGCGATTTGCCCGTGCTGGCCACCGAGGCCACCATCCTGGTCGCCGAAGACGATCCGGCGGTTCTGGATTATCTCAAGCATCTTCTGTTCGACCTGGGCTATCGGGTGCTGGCCGCTCCGGGCGGCACCGAGGCCCTGCGTCTTGCCGCTGAAAACCGGCCCAATCTGGCCCTGTGCGATGTGGCGATGCCCGACATGAACGGACCCGAGGTCATCCGCCACCTCAAGGAATCTCAACCCGGACTCAAAACCGTTCTGATGTCGGGCTATCCCTTTCCCGAGATGGAGCCGGGACTGGCGGATGCCTGCATCGACAAGCCGCTCGATCCGGTTGAACTGGCCGAAATCCTGGCGCGCCTTCTGGCAGAGGAGAATCGCTGACGCCCCCCGATTTTCCGTCAGATTCTGCAGCCCGCTGAGAATGTCGCAGGGGAGAGAAAGGCGGCTGCGGATGAACCTTCTTTGTTTCTCATTGAAATACAGCGCATTATTGACGTCACCGTCCGCCCCGAGAAGGGCGCCGCCTGCCTGGCGAGAGGTGTATTGACAACGTAGCTACATTTGCTAGGCTGGTTCGGTCCTGTTCAGGAGGCTTTCATGCCAGCAACCGCCCGCACCAAGGACGATGTCATTCAAATCCGCGCTTCGGCTGACACCAAGGCGCTGTTCGTTCGCGCCGCCGCCTTGCGGGGACAGAAGCTGTCCGAGTTCATGCTGGAAAGCGCTCGCCAACAGGCCGAAGAGACCCTTCTCGACCAGCGTCTCTTCCGTCTCGACAAGAAGGAGTTTGGCCGACTTCTCGATCTCCTCGATAATCCTCCGCCGCCTTCGCCCGAGGTCGTGACCCGCTTTCGTCGTAAGGCTCCATGGGAAGCATGACGCCAGCGTTGTTGGCGCCAACACCGCTTGACCCCCGGCACGATCTCTCCCGCTTCGCCAATGGCGTTCACGCCTCGCTCGACGATTGGCTGCGCGAACAGGCGCGCGCTAGCGAAGGGCTAACCGCGCGAACCTACGTCGTCTGCCCGCAAACCGATCCGGACCTAGTTGTGGGGTATTTCTCCCTGTCGACGGCGCAGGCCGAAAGGAGAATCCTTCCCACGGCGAAGCTGCGGCGGGGAAGCCCCGACGAGGTTCCTTTTCTTCTTGTCGGCCGCCTTGCCGTCGATGCCGCCTGGCGCGGCAAGGGGGTCGGTTCGGCGCTGCTGATAGAGGCCTTGGGCCGCGCCCTGAAAGTTTCAAAAATCGCCGGATTGCGCGGCGTCATCGCCCACGCCATCGACGAAGCAGCCGTCGGCTTCTACGAGCGCTATGGTTTTGTTCGCTCCCCCCTTGGCGAGCGCGTCATGTTGATGCCGATTGAGACGGTTCGGGTGCTGGTGGGGGAGTGAGGGAAGATGAGGGGGAACGAGAATTCTAAAATGACTCTGACCTCAATTTTCCCTGTTTTCCGAATTTTCCCTGTTTTTAGGAGAGAGATGAGGAGACATTATGGTTTACCTTAAGTGTAACGATGATTACGCAGATTTCGATTTTAATCTGCTGAAAGATTTTCTGGAATTGATTGATACGAAGATCGCTGAGGGCGACAATAAGTTCAAGCTAACAAAAAACGAATGCGTGCTTGACACAATTGAATATTATGCTGGTTTTGGCTTTATTGCGATTCAGCGTTATTTTCATTCTACATACCCGCAAGTCATGCCTGATAAGCGCAAAGCTCTCGATGCTTGTCCGAATGGATTGATGGCAGTTCTGAACGCTGGAGCTAACTTTGCGAAACATTCAGAAGAATGGCCTATTGACCAAGAGCTAGGCAAGAACGCGGAAAAGACCATTAATACCTTCTTTGGCAACGATGATTTAAGCAATCACCCTTGCGCCAATAAGCTGTTTGCATTGACGCAATCCTTATTCTTTTCAAACCTGATTCCAATAATTGAAGAATGGCGCAATGCTTTAGATAGTTTCCAATCCCTATCCGAAAGCACAGGATAAAACGAAGCAACAATCGCTGCGGAGAGAAAGAAAGCTGAAAGCAAAATCACTCTCCGTCGGCCCGCAAGGACAACAACTTTGACAGCGGAAAGGCGCGGAAAGCCTGGCCTTCAGGAACTCATCCCAAGACAGAAAATTGATTTCGTGAAGATATTGGCGCAGCGAGAGGGATTGGGTCGGGGCTTTGCCCCTCCCCGCCCCTCGCGCGAGTCAAATCGCGCGCTCGGGGTCGAACAAGGCTTCGTTCACCGCTCTCCCGCGCGCCATTAAATAAGCCCCCGAATGGGGGCATATTTAATGGCGGAGGGAGAGGGATTCGAACCCTCGGTACGGTTTCCCGTACACACACTTTCCAGGCGTGCGCCTTCAACCGCTCGGCCACCCCTCCTTGGAGGGCGGCAACCTATCACATTTCTTTGTGGCTGCAAGCCCCGGCCTGGAAGATATGGCCCCCCGCTCGGGCTGGCACAGACCAGAAGATTTTGCTAATGTTCCTAGCAGTTTGCCATAGTTCCGCCTTGAACAAGGTGTAATTCCCTGGCCAGACAGGGGCCGCAAGGCCCTGTTTCCACTTCTTTGGGGCCTTTTTCAACCATGCGGTTTTCCGGCGTTATCGTCCTTACCCTGATCGTCATCGTCAATCTGGCCGCCTGGGCCTGGCTTAACCGCCCCCATACCGGGGTGGACTGGCAAGGCCAGATCCGAGGCGTTTCCTTCAGCCCCTTCCAGAAGGACGACAACCCCCAGCAGGGTCGCTATCCCTCGCTGTCGGACGTCGACAAGGATCTCAAGCTGCTGGCGGGCAAGGTCGCCATGGTGCGAACCTATACGGCGCTGGACGGGTTGGAGCAGGTGCCGGAACTGGCGGCGCGTTATGGGTTGCGCGTGCTGGCCGGAGCCTGGATCGATACCCGGCTGGGGCGCAACGAAGCGGAAATCCGCAGTCTGATGAGCCAGATCCGCAATTACAAGAATGTCGAGCGGGTGATCGTGGGCAACGAGGCCTTGCATCGGGGCGACGTCACGCTTCCCCAGCTTGTGCGCTATATCCGCAGAGTGAAAGAGCGCGTGCGCGTGCCGGTCAGCACTGCCGAGCCCTGGTATGTCTGGCTGAAATACCCCGAGCTGGCCAAAGAGGTGGACTACATCTCAATCCACATTCTGCCCTATTGGGAAGGCGTTCCGGTCGAGGAGGCCAACGACTATCTTCTGAAACGCTATGAGGAGATCAAGTCCACCTTCCCCGGCAAGCATGTGGTGATCACCGAAGTGGGTTGGCCCAGCTCGGGCAAGATGCGGGGCGGCGCCGAACCGTCGCTGGTCAGCCAGGCCCTGTTCCTGCGCAAGTTCCTGAAGACGGCCACGGAAACCAATATCGACTACAATATCATCGAGGCCTTCGACCAGCCCTGGAAGAACGAAATCGAATGGTCGGTGGGCGCCCATTGGGGCTTGTTCGACGCCGACCGGCGCCAAAAATTCCCCATGGAAGGCCCCGTGGTCGAAATCAAGGAATGGCCGATGCTGGCCGCAGGTGCTACCGCCATGGGCTTTTTGCCCCTGGTCTGGTTTTTGTGGCGCCGAAGCCAGATCAAACTGGGCGGGCGCCTGTTCTTTGCCGCCATGACCATGGCATCTGCTTCCGTGGTGATGTGGGCCGCATCGATTCCGGTGCTGAAGGATTTCGCACCAGGGCCCGAGGTGATGTGGACCATGCTGGTGCCGGGCCAGATCGCTCTTCTGTTCGTGATTCTGATTTCCACCTTCGAATTCACCGAACTGACCTGGACCGAGAAATTCAAGCGCCATTTCGCGCCGCATGATCCGGCAAGCCCCAGAGAGGCAAAGCTGCCGAAGGTGTCGCTGCATCTTCCTTGCTACAACGAGCCGCCGCAGATGCTGATCATGACCATCGATTCGCTGATGCAGCTCGATTATCCGGATTTCGAGATTCTGGTCATCGACAACAACACCAAGGACCCGGCGGTCTGGCAGCCGGTTGAGGAATATTGCGCCAAGCTGGGCAGCAAAGTGCGCTTTTTTCACCTGCCGCAATGGCCGGGCTACAAGGCGGGCGCTTTGAATTTCGCCCTCTCCCAAACCGATCCCGAGGCCGAGGTGATCGGCGTCATCGACAGCGACTATCTGGTCGATTCCACCTGGCTTAAATCGCTCACCCCCTATTTCGACGATCCGAAGGTGGCCTGGGTGCAGGCCCCCCAGGATCATCGCGAATGGGAAAACGACACGTTCAAGGAAATGATCAATTGGGAGTATGCCGGATTCTTCCATATCGGCATGGTGGCCCGAAACGAATATGACGCCATCATTCAACATGGCACCATGACGCTCATCCGCAAGGAAGCCCTGGAGAAGTGCGGCAAGTGGGGCGAGGGCTATATCTGCGAGGATGCCGAGCTGGGGCTCAAATTCCTGGAAACCGGCTATCACTCAGTCTATGTCAATCACTGCTTCGGCAAGGGCCTCACACCCGACACCTTCATGGGCTACAAGAAACAGCGCTACCGCTGGGCCTATGGCGCCATGCAGATTCTAAAAGGCCATTGGCGCTCGCTGTTGCCCTGGGCCAACAACAATCTCTCCTTCGCCCAAAAATTCCAGTTCGTGGCGGGTTGGCTGCCCTGGATGGCAGACGGCCTGTTCCTGGTTTTCACAGCGGCCAGCGTTCTTTGGTCGCTAGGCTTGGTCCTGGCGCCCCGCTATTTCGATTTCCCGCTGGCGGAATTCGCCATTCCCACCCTGTTCGTCTTTTTCTACAAGCTGGCAACGCATCTGTTCTTGTATCAGACGCGTGTCAAATGCTCGGTCTCGCAGCAAATCGGCTCGGCGGTGGCGGGCATGGGGCTTACCTTCATCATTGCAAGGGCGGTCCTGCACGGCATTTTCACCAAGTCGATTCCCTTCATGCGCACACCCAAGATGGAAAACAAGGCCGCCTTGTGGAAGGGCGTGTTGGGCGCCTGGGAGGAATTGGGGCTGGCCGTTCTGCAATGGTCGGCGGCGGCGGCAGTTTTGTACAGCTACGGCACCCATGATCGCGACGCGCGTCTGTGGACTTTGGTGCTGATCGTGCAGTCGATGCCCTATCTGGCCGCCGTCATCACTTCGCTGATATCGGCAGCTCCGGCGCTCACCCCCAAAAAGGCGGCGGCGGCAACGGCCTGATCATGCAGATTGCCGTCGCCTCGGGCGATTTCAAATCAGTCAGCGGCCATGCCGGACAGGTGCGGCGCTGGCTGATTTTTGAAGGCGAGATGGGGCAACCGGCCAGCATGTCCGAACGGCTGGAGCTTGAGTCCGGGCAGGTGTTCCATCACCACAAGGACAAGGACGGCCCCCACCCGTTGGATGCGGCGCAGGTTCTGATCAGCCGCAGTGCGGGCGAAGGCTTCTTGCGGCGCATGGCCAAACGGGGAATTGATGTCCGCCTGACCTCGGAACGCAACGCTAAAAAGGCCGCCGATGATTTTCTGGCCGGATGCCTGAAGCCTGCGCATCCCCCAGGGCTGATGAGTCTGTTTTGCAAGCTGCGCGATCTCTTCTCGCAACATTGAAGAGAACTGCCTAGCGTTCGATTCGGCAGCCCTCGTCTCCCTCGCAGCTTTCAATCAGATTGATCATGGTCGAAGCGAAGAAACCGTCGCTTTGAATCTGCACGGGGGTAAAGTTGCGGTGCGGGTCCAGACGCACCAGAAAATGCGTGCCGTCCCACATCTTGCGATGTTTCGGACGAAAGCCCTGCAGCGTGATCATGGACAGGCGCACTTCGATGATCTGGTAGGGCTTGCCTGCGACGTGAAGGCGCTTGCTTCCCAGAACCTCGGCGGCGAAATCATAACGCCTTCGCCCGTCGAAAACGGGAATGGCGAAGGCCTTGGGCCCCTGCCCGTGGGTGGCCAGCCTGGTGTTTTCCTGCAAGCGATTGATGGCGGTCAGGGGATCGAGCGCACCCAGACGCTCTTCCATCAAAACGGGTTCGACCTGCTCGGGATCAGCACTCTCGCCAGCGGGCGCGTTATCCAGTTTGATGTCCGTGACGATCTCGGATTTTCCGCTGGCCGGATCGAAGGCCAGTTCAAGCCTGCGCCTGCCATTGCGATTGGTGAATTCCGTGCGATAGGCCAGGGACCTAGGTCCGCCCGGTGCGGACACGCCCTCGGCGTTTGCATCAAAGCGCAGCTTGATCAGCCAGTTCACCAAACCCCGCGTTTCCATGGCCAGGGATGACAGATGGCGCCCGTCTCCTTCCTTCAGGTCCAGTTCCAGATCGGCGGCATGAAATCCGCTCCAATTCACCTCGTAGCGCAGGCGGGCGTGATCGCCCGCCCGGGCGGGCAGAGCAAAAAGAAGCAAAGCCAGGGTGATTGTTGATGAAAGCTTCACCACAGTTGCTGCGCATTCTGAAAGATGGCTCGCAGATCGGCTTCGCAGACAGGCAGGGGCGCGTTGTTGAGCAACCGGGGCTGGGTGGCCGCCCCCTTGGCCAAGGCATCCAGATCCTTTTCCTCATAGCCAAGTGCCGCCAGACCGTTGGGCAGGCCAGCCGCCTGCATTAGCCTAATCAAAGCCTGGGCCAGGGCCTCGCCCGGTTCCTCGCCCTGGCAAGTCGCCCCCAACGCCTTGGCGCAATCGAGGTGACGTTCGGGGCAGGCTTGAGCCGTGAAGCGAAAAGCCGAGGGGGCATTCAGCACCACCGAAATGCCATGCGGCACCATGGGCGGTATCTGCTCATAGCCCTTGGCCGTGAAGCTGTGGCAGAGCCCGGCCACGGCATAGGACATCGCATGCGGCAGGTGAACCCCCGAATTGCCAAAGGCGATTCCGGCCAGAGTGGCCGCGAACATCAGCCCCTCGCGGGCTTCGCTGTCCTGCCTGTCGGTGGCGGCGCGCACCAGATAGCGTCCGCCCAGACGGATGGCTTCCAGGCTGCCCATGTCGCTCCAGGGGTTGGCCCCCTGGCTCATGGGGCGCAGAGACCCCGAGGCGGGCCGTTCGCGCAGTGTATAGGGCCTGGCCGTATAGGATTCGATGGCGTGGGTCAGAACGTCAAAGCCGGTCGAAGCCAGAACGCCAAGCGGCATGGTGGCGGTAACCCGTGGATCGATCAGGGCCAGCGTGGGCTTTAGGCGCCGATGCGCGATCACGGTTTTGATCGCCTGACCCTCGAAATCGAAGACGGCGATGCCGGTGCATTCCGAGCCGGTGCCCGATGTCGTGGGGCAGGCAATGTGGGGCGGCAAGGGGCCGGGCACGGGCAGAACCCTGCCATAGGGTGCCGCCACATAATCAAGAAAGGGGGCGGGATGGGTCGCATAAAGCAGCGCAGCCTTGGCGGTATCCATCACCGAGCCCCCACCCAGCGAAACCGCCCCGTCGAAGCCCCCCTGGCGGTAAAAGTCTGCCGCCGCCTGAAACGAGGAGTCTGTCGGCTCGACGCGCACATCTGCATAGATCGCCACGTCGCAACCAGCCGCTTTCAGATGCTGGGCAAGCTCGCCGGGCCAGGGGCTATCCTTAGCCAGGTGACGGTCTGTAAACAAGGCGATGCGCTTCATGCCCAGACTTAAGGCAGCCTCTCCCGCCTCGGCCAGGGCATGGGCCCCAAAGCGGACCTGGGGGACTTCAACCGTGAAAACACGCTCTTGCGGCGGCATTTTCTTACTCCCCGACGACTTTACGTGGATTTAAACATTTGAGTGCCATATATGGCAACTCGATGAACAGCATGCTAATTTAACATTTGGCAAGTAACTGCGGGGCAGTGCAGTGGGTATCGATAAGGTTCTGAAGCCGCTTGAAGACGGAGAAATGGACTCGCTGTTCATTTTGCCGCTTCGGATCATTCCTTTGGAGACCCCGGCTCTCAGGACGGCGCGCCTGATCAAGAATGTGCGCCTGCGCAGTGTCGTCGAGTTATTCTCCAATGTCGAGGGAACAGGATCGGGACAGGTCGAGGTGGAAGCCCTGCCCAAACTGTTCGGCTGGCCCGACGACAAGATTCATCCCGATTTTCTGGTGGTGCGCAAGCTGGCCCTGCTGCCCAGCTACGACATCTATTCCTTGCGAATTTCGCTGCGCCAGCAGGGCATTTCGGTCAGCAGTTCGGAAGCCTTGCGCTTAAGCCCCGAAAAGAATGCCGAACTGACCAGTTACATGGGCCTGTTCACGCGCCCCTTGATTCACGAGATCTACGGCGACGAAAATGTGAACATTCAAAGCTTCGACGACGTGATTGCGCTGTTTCGCGACCCCGACATCCAGAAGGCCAAGCAGAATCTGCAACGCATGGCCGACAAGCTGCATCTTAACCTGTCGGACGTGCCGCGCTTCATTGAGGATTACGGCGACATTTTCCTATCGCTGTCTTATTACCGCCAGTGCCTGGACAAGTTGGAACCCATCATCTCTGACTTCCTGGGCTCGATGTACGACATCCGCAACAACTGGCAGCTCAAGCAGGATGCCAACCTGTTAAGAACCTGCGAGATGATCGAATCGAGCGTGAACGGCCTGATGGCCAACATCACCGGCAGATTCGAGAATTTCGACCGTTCGACCAAGGACATGTGGGCCAATATCTCGGCCGAGCGTTTCAAGAAGGTGAAGGAACTGATTGAAAGCTACCACACCTCGATCGGCGGCATTCTATGCGCACTGACCGTCAAGATGAACGCCTGGGCCCGGATGTTTCCCAAGAAATTGTCTGGCGGGCCGGTCAAGCGCGGCGAATTCATCATGAGCGAGATGAAGCAGGGCTTCGAAAGCATCAAGAAGGCGGAAGACGACGCGCCCATGCTGGCGGGGTTGAATTAGCCAGCGCTCCTGTTGTGACGCAGACAAAGGCTGTCTGCTAACACCTTTCTCCAAGCTCGCCTTTCAAACGATGTTGACGTTCCTCACGCGGCCTTCAGCGCCTTCGCCACGGCGTCCGGCATTTTCGCAATGACCCTGAGATAGCTTTGCGTCGCCCCATCTGGGGCGCGCCGACCTTGCTCCCAATCGCGCAATGTCGCTGCCGGAATGCCGAAGCGCTTGGCGAAGGCGCTTTGCGATAGACCGGTGGTGGTGCGTGCTTTCCTGGCAAGCATGGCACCCAGGCCGCGCTCGAATTCCTCGTCGGAGAGTGGCGCTTCGCTGTCCGGTTCAGCGTGGCGTTTTGTGATAGCGGCTCGTCTCGCGGTCATTGGCTTTTCTCACACTGATGATACGGCAGGTTCTGCCACGCAGGGTAAAGACACAGACATAAACGCGCCCTTGGACCTTGCCATACGCAATGAAACGATCTTCGGCATAGTCGCAGCGCACATCGAGAAGTTCGAGCCGATCCGGATCGGCCAGCACTCTGGCGCCAAATCCAAGAGACAATCCGTGCTTAACACGGTTGGCCGCATCCTTTTCAGGATCGAATTCTGATTTCATGGAGAAAGACTATACGGCATTACCGTATGCATGGCAAGCAGGCCCCTTGTCGGCGCCCCATCAAGGCAAGGTCGGCAGGAAGATCAGTTGGCCAGGAAAAAGCGAGTCGGGTGTACGCAACTGGTTCTTGTTGGCATCGAAGATGGCCTTGGCGGCCGCCTCGTTGCCGTAGAATTCCTTGGCGATGTCAGCCAGCGACTGGCCGGGCTTGACCACCAGCACGTTGGGCCGCACGAATTCCCCGACTAGCTCCTCGCGCAGATAGGGCAATTCAACGCGGGCCTGCACCCTGCCCTCGACCGCCAGTTCGTCGGCCCGAAAGACATGCATCTTGCTGTCATTGACCGTAACCGGCGCTTTCAGCACCCAGTGCCCCTTGGCATCGGCCTCGACGCGGCCCAAAAGGCGGTTGTCGAGAAAAATCTGCAATAGCCCCTTGGCGCTGGCCTTGCCCGAGAGGGACAGATGACCCGTTTTTTCGTCTTCGACGAGATCGATCGACAGATTGCCCCGCCCCAGATTGGCTCCTTCGGCAGTGGGGCTTGTCGCCTCGCGCGTCGGCACCACCATTTCGGCCATGGAGGTCGATTCCTGAATGACCCCCTCGACCGATTTCGAGCGCAGTTTCAAGCGCCTGGCACCCGGAGCCAAAGGTCCCGTGGGCACGAAGACCCACTCGCCGCGCCCGTCCGTCACGACCTTACCGATTTCCTTGGTTCCATCCAAAAGGGTTACTTCGGAGCCCGGCGCTGCGCGCCCGGCGATCAGCGTATCGCCCTTGGGATTGATGCGCACGACATCGAAGACCGGGGGCTGGCTGGCCGCTTCCTGGGGCTGGTCGCCCATGGTTTGCGGCTTGATCTGGCTGGGTTCCAGCGGTGTTGGCGGCTTTAGGAATTGCGGCGGTTCGGTGACGCCTGGAATCGGCGGCGTCTCTTCAACCGGCGACCAGAACAGGGCCAGCACAACGGCAGCCACGGTTCCGGCCAGTCCGAACAGGGCGATGAGAAGGGGGCGTTTCACGGGTGTCTTTGGGACTTGCTCAGGTTCGAGGGGGCAGAAGATAGCCCCCCCGATAGCCAGACGCAAGAGTGCTATTCCTTGATCTTACTGTAAATCTCGCCGCCTTCGGCCTTGAACTTCTCGGCCATGTCGTTGAGGCCTTTCGAGGCCTGCTCCTTCAACTCGTGACTCATCTGCATCGAGCAGAATTTGGGTCCGCACATCGAGCAGAAATGCGCCCGCTCGGCCCCCTCGCCGGGCAGGGTTTCGTCATGGAAGGCCTGGGCGGTTTCGGAATCGAGCGCCAAGCGGAACTGGTCCTTCCAGCGAAAGGCGAAGCGGGCCCGGCTCATCGCGTCGTCGCGCAGCCTCGCCCCCGGATGACCCTTGGCGATATCGGCGGCGTGGGCGGCGATCTTATAGGCCATGACACCCGCCTTCACATCGGCCCGGTCGGGCAAACCCAGATGCTCCTTGGGGGTGACGTAACACAGCATGGCTGTGCCGAACCAACCGATCATGGCCGCACCGATGGCGCTGGCGAAATGATCATGTCCGGCCCCGATATCGGTAACCAGCGGCCCCAATGTGTAAAAAGGCGCCTCGTCGCACAGTTTCAGTTGCAGGTCCATATTCTGCTTGATCTTGTGCATGGGCACATGGCCCGGCCCCTCGATCATCACCTGCACATCCTTGGCCCAGGCCTTTCTCGCCAGCTCACCCAGGGTTTCCAATTCTGCGAACTGGGCCTCGTCATTGGCATCCGACAGGCAGCCGGGGCGCAAGCCGTCGCCCAGGGAAACGCCGATGTCATAGGCCCGAAGAATGTCGCAAATCTCGTCGAAGCGTTCGTACAGGAAGTTTTCCTTGTGGTGCGTTAGGCACCATTTGGCCAGCATGGCGCCACCGCGCGACACGATGCCGGTTACCCTTTTGGCCGTCATCGGCACATGGGCCAGACGCAGCCCGGCATGGATGGTGACGTAATCGACGCCCTGCTCGGCCTGCTCGATCAGTGTGTCGCGAAAGACCTCGAAGGTGAGATCTTCTGGTCTGCCGTTCACCTTCTCCAGGGCTTGATAGATGGGCACCGTGCCGATGGGAACCGGGCTGTTGCGCAAGATCCATTCGCGAATCTGATGAATGCCCTTGCCGGTCGAGAGATCCATCACCGTGTCGGCCCCCCAGCGGATGGACCAGACCAGCTTTTCCACCTCATCACCCACCGATGAGGTGATGATCGAATTGCCGATATTGGCGTTGATCTTGACCAGGAAGTTGCGCCCGATGATCATCGGCTCGGCTTCGGGATGATTGATGTTGGCGGGCAGAATGGCGCGGCCCATGGCGATTTCGCTGCGCACGAATTCCGGCGTCACCAGATCGGGAAGCTGGGCACCCATGGGATCGCCGTCGAAGCGCTCCTTCAAAGCCTTCCTGCCTTCGTTTTCGCGCGCCGCCACGAAGATCATTTCTGGCGTCACGATGCCTGCCCTGGCATAGGCAATCTGCGTCACCGCCTTACCTGGCTTGGCCTTCAGCACGGGGCGACCCTGGCGGTTGAAGACCGGCATCTGGGAATCGGGCTTGGGCGTAGGATGGGCCGCCACCGCTTCGACATCGCCCCTGGCCATGATCCAATCATGGCGGATCGGGGCCAATCCCTGGGTGATGTCGATTTTTGCCGCCGGATCACTGAAAGGCCCCGAGGTGTCGTAGGTCAGAAGATGCTCGCCATTCTCAAGATCGATTCGCCGGTGCGGCACGAGAATGCCGTCGCCCACCGGCTCGTACTGCTTGACCGAACCCACCAGGGGGCCGGTGGTGACGGAAAAGGGCTTGTCGATGGCATTCATGGCGGACACTCCTGGAAAGGGTTCCGGACAATGCTGGCTGCGCGGGGCGGAGAAAATCCGATCCCTTCGCCGGCATGACCCGGATCAGGTTCGAAGGGTTCCTGCCGCTTTTGGCAAATCTCAGCCCCGCTTGGTGGGGCTCCCCTTGGATGGCCCGACTTTGGCACCCTGCTGCCATGTCGTCAACCGGGGGTGTTGACCTAGACCCAAAGCCGTTGTTTATAAGGCGTTATGACACACGAAGCCGAACGCAAGGTGCAGGTGCAGGTCTGGGATTTGCCGACCCGCCTGTTTCATTGGGCGCTGGTCCTTTTGGTGATCGTGAGCTTCATCGCCGCCAAGAAGGGGCCGATGAGCCTGCATCAGCTTGCGGGCCTGTCCATTCTGGCCCTGCTGCTCTTTCGCTTGGTCTGGGGCTTTGTGGGCGGCACCCATGCCCGCTTCGCTGATTTCGTCAAAGGACCCAGGGCGGCCCTGGCCTATCTGCGCGAATTGCTTAGGGGCGGCCATCCTCTGTCGATCGGTCACAACCCCCTGGGCGGATTAATGGTGCTGGCCCTTTTGGCCGCCCTGCTGATCCATGCCACGCTGGGCCTGTTCGGCAATGACGACATTGCCTTCGAGGCCCCTTTATCCAAATTCGTTTCCAAATCCACCAGCGATGCGGCCAGGGCCTGGCACAGCCTGCTCTTCAAGGGGCTCCTGGCCCTGGTATTGATGCATATCGGGGCGGCGCTGTTCTATCTGGTGGTCAAGAAGGACAATCTGATACGGCCCATGATCACCGGCTGGAAGGCCCTGCCGGAAAGCCTGGCAGGGCATCAGGCGAAGATGGGTCATCCGCTGCTGGCTTTGGCTATTCTGGCGCTGGCTGCCCTGGCGGTTTGGGGATTACTGCTTCTTTGAGATGGTCACGTCGGGTGCGCGCAGATAGAGAGGTGCCGGGGGCAGAACCGGCCTGCCCTGGGCCAGCCGCTCGAAAGCCGCCATGCCCACCCAGACAGCGTCCAGATGGGGCGGGGCCGAACTGAACAGCGCATCAGGGCGCTGGCTCAGAATGTCTTTCAAGGCGGCGGCACCGTCGCCCGCCACCAGCAGGGGGCCTTGGGGCAGATGGCTAGGAACCTCCTCAGCCAACAAGGCCTGTGGCTCATTCAAGGCGTTGAGTTGTTCATCCAGACATTGCACGAAAATTTCCGCCCGCTTGGCGTCAACGCAGGCCAGGACAATGCGCCCCAGTCGCTCGGCTTTTGGCACGGCGCGGGCCAAAGCCTCGAAGCTGCTGATTCCCGCAAAGGGCTTGCCGGTGGCCAGGCAGAGGCCCCGGGCGGCGGCCAAACCGATGCGCAGCCCCGTAAAAGAGCCCGGCCCCACCGACGCCGCGATCATATCGGCATCCGAACAGGCGAGGTTGGCCTCGGCCAAAACCTCGGCCGCCAGGGGAATCAGCGCCTCGGCCTGGCCGCGCTCCTGAAGATTTATGCGATGCGCCACCACCCGGCCATCCTCGATCAGGGCGGCGGAACAGGCATGGCTGGAAGCATCGAGGGCGAGAATTCTCATGGGCTTTGATATAAAGAAGACCTGTCGCTTAATCCATCGGGTGTTTCATGCCGCTGACCGACCTTACCCCTTATGACGTCGATTTCGAGATCGCCTATGCCACGCCCAACAATTTCACCGGCCAAGCGGTCTATGCCAGGCCCGCCGCTTATCTGTTGAAGGAAGCCCTGCCCTTGTTCGAGAAGGCCATGGCTCTGGCCCGCCCGCTGGGCTTCAGGCTCAAGATTTTCGACGCCTTCAGGCCGTCCGAGGCCCAGTGGGTGCTGTGGAAACACACGCCCGATCCCGATTTCCTGGCCGATCCCAGGCGGGGCTCAGCCCATTCAAGGGGGGTGGCCCTCGATCTGACGCTGGTCGATGCGGCTTCGGGGGTTGAACTGGATATGGGCACACCGTTTGATGCCTTCACACCGCTCTCGCACCACGCGAATCTGGAAATCCCGCTCAAAGCCCAGCGCAACAGGTTGATTTTACTTGGTTTGATGAGTGCCGCAGGCTGGGATTTCTATAGCAAGGAATGGTGGCACTATCAAATGTTCGACCCCAGGCGCTTTGCGGTGCTGGAGGACAAGGTGCTGGGGCTGGGGATGATGCCTTGAAATAAAGGAAGTAAGGAATTAGGGTATCCTTGTTCTGAGAAGGTGCCATGCTCGCCAAATTAACATCCAAGAACCAACTGACCCTGCCCAAGGCCATCGTCAACGCCGTTGAGAAGACGGATTATTTCGATGTGGCCGAAGTGGATGGCTGCATCGTCCTCACCCCCGTTCGCCTATCGAGGGCTGACGCTGTTCGTACTAAGCTGGCAGCGCTTGGAATCGTTGAGGAAGATGTTGCAGATGCCGTTGCCTGGGCCCGTCGCAAGTGATGATCTCGCCAAGGGTCGTTCTCGACACCAATATCGTTCTTTCGGCCCTTCTCTTCTCCAAAGCTTCGCTTTCCTGGCTGCGTCCGGCATGGCAGGCAGGTAGCATTCGCCCTTTGGTCTGCCGTGAAACAGCCGAGGAACTTATCCGCGTGCTGGCTTATCCCAAATTCAGGTTGACCCCTCAGGACAGGTCAGAGCTTCTAGCTGACTACCTGCCCTGGTGCGAAACGGTGGCAACCCCCGCTCAGCTTCTGAGCCTGCCTGAATGCCGCGACCCACTCGATCTTGCTTTTTTGAGGCTGGCGCTCGCTGCCGGGGCGAAGGCTTTGGTGACGGGGGACAAGGACCTTCTGACCCTGGGCAGCGTATTTCCGGTTCCGATCCTGACCCCTCACATCTTCAAAAGCCGCCTTAAGCGCCCTTGAATCGGCTTGCGCCACCCTTCCTTCCCTGCTATATACGCCTCACTATTCCATAGCCCATCTGCTGGATGGGAGCTTGATGGGGTGGGCCACCGGCCCGCCTTTTTTTGTGCCCAGACGTTAGGAACCGGTTTGAGTCAGGAAATCGCCGTCGCCCAGATCATCGAAGAGCCCTTGAAGTCCCTGGGCTACGATCTCGTGCGCGTGCAGGTGAACGGGGCCGCCAAGCGCGCCACGCTTCAGGTGATGGCCGAACGGATCGACGGGGTGGCCATGACCATCGAGGACTGCACCGCGATCAGCCGGGCCCTTTCGCCGATTCTGGACGTCGCCGACCCCATTGCAGGGGCCTATGTGCTGGAAGTCAGCTCGCCCGGCATCGACCGCCCGCTGGTCCGGCCCAAGGATTTCGAGCGCTGGGCCGGTTTCGAGGCCCGCCTGGAAACCCGCCAGCCCGTCGATGGCCGCAAACGCTTCAAAGGCCTTCTCCTGGGCCTTGAGGGCGAAGAGGTCAAACTGAAAGACGAGGCAGGCATCGAATTTCGCCTGCCCATCACCGCGTTGACGAAAGCCAAGCTGGTGCTGACCGACACGCTTATCAAACACACCATGCAACAACAGGGATAGTTGTCACGACCATGGAACGCACCGCAGCACTTCCCCGCCCCGAACTTCTTCAGGTGGCTGACGCCGTCGCCCGCGACAAAAATATTGATCGCGAGGAGGTCCTCATCGCCATGGAGCAGGCCATTCAAAAGGCCGGGCGCTCCAAATACGGCCACGAGCACGACATTCGCGCCCATATCGACCGCAAGACCGGCGAGATTCAGCTCACCCGCGTAATCGAGGTGGTGGAAACCGTCGAGAACGAAGCGACACAGGCGACGCTGGCCCAGGCCAGGCGCAAGAAGCCCGACGCCGAGTTGGGCGAGCTTCTGATCGACCCCCTGCCCCCCATCGATTTCGGCCGCATCGCAGCCCAGACCGCCAAGCAGGTGATCGTGCAGCGTGTGCGTGACGCCGAGCGCGAGCGCCAGTACAACGAATACAAGGACCGCATCGGCGACATTTCGAACGGGCTGGTCAAGCGCGTCGAATTCGGCAATGTGGTGGTTGATCTGGGCCGCGCCGAAGGGCTGTTGCGCCGCGACGAACTGATCCCGCGTGAGAATTTCCGCGTGGGCGACCGGGTGCGCGCCTATATCGTGGACGTGCGCAAGGAAGTCCGGGGTCCGCAGATTTTCCTGTCGCGTACCGCCACGCAATTTATGTCCAAGCTGTTCGGCCAGGAAGTGCCGGAAATCTACGACGGCATCATCGAGATCAAGTCGGTGGCCCGCGATCCGGGCTCCAGGGCCAAGATCGCCGTGCTGTCCAACGATCACGGCATTGATCCCGTGGGCGCTTGCGTCGGCATGAAGGGCTCGCGCGTGCAGGCCGTGGTGGCCGAGCTACAGGGCGAGAAGATCGACATCATTCCCTGGTCGCAAGACCCCGCCACCTTCGTGGTCAACGCGCTGGCCCCGGCCGAGGTCGCCAAGGTCGTGCTGGACGAAGAGCAGAACCGCATGGAAGTGGTGGTGCCCGATGATCAGTTGAGCCTTGCCATCGGCAGGCGCGGACAGAATGTGCGTCTGGCCAGCCAACTCACCGGCTGGGATATCGATATTCTGACCGAGGCCGAGGAATCCGAGCGGCGCCAGGAAGAGTTCCGCACCCGCTCGCAGCTTTTCATCGACGCCTTGGATGTCGATGACGTGATCGCCCATTTGCTGGTTACCGAGGGGTTCACCTCGGTCGAGGAAGTGGCTTTCGTGCCGCTGGACGATCTGGCTTCGATTGAAGGCTTCGACGAGACCGTGGCCGAGGAACTGCAAAACCGCGCCAAGGGCTTCATCGAGACCCGCGACGCCCAGTTCGACGAGAAGCGCAAGGGTCTGGGTGTTGCCGACGAAATCGCCGCCATCGAGGGCATTTCGCCCGGCATGCTGGTCGCCCTTGGCGAAAAGGGCGTGAAATCGCTGGACGATCTGGCCGATCTGGCTTCGGACGAGCTGATCGAGATCGTGGGCGCCGATGCCATGAACGAGGAAGAGGCCAACGCCATCATCATGAAGGCCAGGGCCCACTGGTTCGAGGACGAGGCGAAGTAGCCGGGAGCGATCCGGGTGGAAGAGGAAGAGGACGCCGAGGCGACCGGACCGATGCGCCGCTGTTTGGCCAGCGGGCAAATCCGGCCCAAGGTGGAGATGATCCGCTTCGCCGTTTCGCCCGATGGCGTGTTGGTGCCCGATCTGGCGGCCAGGCTGCCGGGCCGGGGTTTGTGGTTGAGCCCAGAGAGGGATATGGTAAATACGGCCCTGACCAAGGGCTTGTTCGCCAAGGCCGCCCGGCAAAAGGTCGCCGTGCCGCCCGATCTGGCCGAACGGCTTTTGGATTTGGCCAAAAAGCGCTGCCTTGAGATTCTGGGGCTGGCGCGCGGGGCGGGACAGGTTGTGGCGGGCTTCGATCAGGTCCGCGACGCCCTGGTCAAACAGTCGGTGGCGCTTCATCTGGAGGCCAGCGACGGCGCCCCGGACGGCAGGCGCAAGCTTGCGGGCAAGATGCCCGAGCTGGCGCCGGTGATGCTGTTTTCGGGGACTGAATTGGGTCAGGCCCTGGGGCGCGAGCATGTTGTGCATGTGGCCGTTTTGCCAGGTGGTTTGGCAAGGCGGCTGAAAATCGAGTTAGCCCGTCTGGGCGCCCTTCAGGGCAATCAGACGCAAGCGATCAAGTGACAGGAAGCGAAAGCGAAATGACGGATACGAACGATCAGGACGGCAGCAAACTGCGCTTGGCACGGCCCAAGCTGGAGCTGAAGAAGACCGTCGAGGCGGGCCAAATCCGCCAAAGCTTCTCGCATGGCCGCTCGAAGGCCGTGGCGGTCGAGGTGCGCAAGAAGCGCACCATCACCTCGGGCAGCACCCCCCAGGAAGTGGCTGAAGCAGCAGCAGCCCCCGTTCAGGCGCCCTCTGCGCCGCCGCCGCCAGCGCCGCCGCCAGCCCCCGAGCCCGTGCCGCATCACCAGTTGACCGACGACGAAAAGCAGCACCGCCTGCACGCCCTTCAGGCCGCCCGTAAGGCCGAAGAGGAAAGCCGCCGTCTGGCCCATATCAAGGCCGAGGAAGATGCCCGCGCCGCCGAGGAAGAGCGCGAGCGCAAAGCCAAGCTGCCTCCTGAGCCCGAGCCCGTGGCAGCACAGGAGGTAGAGGCCGCCCCCACGCCTGCGGCCCCCGAGGCCCGCCCCGCACTTCCCTCCGCGAAGCCGGGTGCTGCCGATTCGGTGCGTGTGCCCCGTCCCGCCGGACACGGCGCCGACATCGACGAGGACGATGAAAGCAGCGATAAATCACGAAGGCCCGGTCGCGGCGGGGCTGCCGCCCACAAACCGCCCGCCCCCGTAAAATCGCGCATGGAGCCCAAGCGCCGCTCGGGCAAACTGACCGTGTCCGCCGCCCTCGACGATGAGGACAGAGGCGAGCGCGGCAGGTCCATGGCCGCCGTCAAGCGCGCCCGCGAACGCGAGCGCATGAAGCTGCTGGAGGCCCAGAAGGCCGCCGAGAAGTTCGTGCGTGAAATCGTAGTCCCCGAGACCATCACCGTTCAGGAGTTGGCCAACCGCATGGCCGCCCGCGGCGCCGAGGTCATCAAGGCATTGATGCGCATGGGCGTCATGGCCAACATCAATCAGGTGATCGATGCCGATACCGCCGAACTGGTGGTGCAGGAGTTCGGCCATACCACCAAACGCGTCTCTGATTCCGACGTTGAAATCGGCCTGACCGGCATCGATGACACCGAGGAAAATCTGATTCGCCGCCCGCCGGTGGTGACCGTGATGGGCCATGTCGATCACGGCAAGACCTCGCTTTTGGACGCGCTGCGCGAAACCGACGTGGTGTCGGGCGAAGCAGGCGGCATTACCCAGCATATCGGCGCCTATCAGGTGACCATGCGGGGCGGCCAGAAGATCACCTTCATCGACACGCCAGGCCACGAGGCCTTTACCGCCATGCGCGCCCGCGGTGCTGCCGTCACCGACGTGGTGGTGCTGGTGGTGGCCGCCGACGACGGCATCATGCCGCAGACCATCGAAGCCATCCGCCATGCCAAGGCGGCCAAGGTGCCCATCGTGGTGGCGGTCAACAAGATCGACAAGCCCGACGCCGACCCGGCCCGTGTGCGCCAGGAATTGCTGAACCACGAGATCGTGGTCGAGGAAATGGGCGGCGAGGTTCTGGCCATCGACGTCTCGGCCAAGAAGCGGATGAATCTCGAAAAGCTCGAGGAAGCCATTCTGCTGCAAGCCGAAATTCTGGAGCTTAAGGCCAACCCGGATCGCACGGCCCAGGGCGTTGTGATCGAAGCCAAGATGGAAAAGGGCCGCGGCGCCGTCGCCACCGTCCTGGTCCAGAAGGGTACGTTGAAAGTGGGCGAGATTTTCGTCTGCGGCACCGAATGGGGCCGTGTGCGCGCCATGGCCGACGATCACGGCAAAAAGATCGATTCCGCCGGTCCCGCCTCGCCGGTCGAGGTGCTGGGCCTGAACGGCGTGCCCCAGGCGGGCGACGATTTCATCGTGGTCGAGAACGAGACCAGGGCGCGCGAAGTGGCTGGCTATCGCGAAAGAAAGCAGCGCGAGGCCCGGCATGTGGCTTCGGCCCGCGGCACGCTGGAACAGATGTTCGAGCGCATACAGGCAGGCGAGGTCAAGGAGCTGCCGGTCGTGGTCAAGGGCGACGTGCAAGGCTCGGTCGAGGCCATCATCGGCACCATTTCCAGAATCGGCACCGACGAGGTCAAGATCCGCGTCCTGCACTCGGCTGTCGGCGGCATCAACGAATCCGACGTGACTCTGGCCCGTGCCTCAAGCGCTTTGATCATCGGATTTAACGTGCGCGCCAACCCCCAGGCCCGCGACATCGCGCGCCGAGATGGCGTCGACATCCGCTACTACTCGATCATCTACGACGTCGCCGAGGACATGAAGAAGGCGCTGACCGGCATGCTGGCGCCCACCATCCGGGAGAAGTTCCTGGGCTATGCCGAAATCCGCGAAGTCTTCAATATCACCAAGGTCGGCAAGGTGGCGGGTTGCCGCATCACCGAGGGCGTGGTCAAGCGCGGCGCCAAGGTCCGCCTGCTCAGAGACAGCGTGGTCATTCACGAAGGCGGGCTGTCGCAGCTCAAGCGCTTCAAGGATGACGTCAAGGAAGTGCAGGAAGGCTACGAATGCGGCATGTCGCTGGAGAACTACAACGACATCCAGCAGGGCGACGTCATTGAGTGCTTCGAGATGGAGGAGATTGCCGCGACGCTGGGCTGACAGCGGCGGCCTTCTTCTTTCTTCTTAGGAACAAGCCATGGTCCGATCCCATCGCGCATCCCACCCGGCCGGTCCCAGCCAGCGCCAGCTTCGCGTTGGCGAGGCGCTTCGCCACGCCCTGGCCTGGGCGCTTGAGCGCGGCACCATTCGCGATCCCGCCCTTCAGGGCGTGGTGCTGACCGTCACCGAAGTCCGCATGAGCCCTGATCTTAAGCATGCGATGGCATTTGTCATGCCGCTGGGTGGCGCCAACGGCCCTGAAGTCGTCGAAGGATTGAACCGCGTCGGCGGCTTTCTGCGCCACGAGGTCGCCAAGCAAGTCCCCCTGAAATTCCTTCCCGAATACCGTTTCGCCCTGGATACCTCGTTCGACGAAGGGGCCAGAATCGATGCGCTGTTAAGGCAGCCCGAGGTGCAGCGCGATCTCGACTCCAAGGATGCTGTCGAGGACCCCGAAGATGGGGCGTAGGAATGGCTTGGCCATTCATGGCTGGCTGATCATCGACAAGCCGATCGGACTGACCTCGACCGCCGTCGTTTCCAAGGTTCGCCGGGCGACCGGGGCGGCCAAGGTCGGTCACGGCGGCACCCTAGACCCCCTGGCTTCCGGCGTTTTGCCGATCGCACTGGGGGAAGCCACCAAAACCGTGTCCTATGCCATGGACGGCGACAAAACCTATCATTTCCGGGTGCGCTGGGGCGTTGCCACGGCCACGGACGACGGCGAGGGCGAGATCACCACCACCTCGCCGGTTCGCCCCTCAGCCCAGGAGATCGAGCAGGCCCTGCCCGCCTTCGAAGGCGACGTCACCCAGGTGCCGCCCATCTTTTCTGCCGTCAAGATCGATGGCAAGCGGGCCTATGATCTGGCCCGCAGCCATCAGGAAGTCGAGATGAAACCGCGCTTGGTGCGCATCGACCAGGTGCGCCTGCTGGGTCTGCCCGACCAGGATCATGCGGATTTCGAGGCCTCCTGCGGCAAAGGCACCTATATCCGGGCCTTGGCCCGCGATCTGGCCCTAGCCTTGGGAACGGTGGGCCATGTCGTGCGGCTGCGTCGCATGCGGGTCGGCGCCTTTTACGAGAAAGATGCGATTTCTCTGGAAAAACTGGCGGAACTTGGCCATAGTGCGCCCGCCTCGGAGCATCTGCTGCCGATCGAGACCGTGCTGGACGACATCCCGGCCCTGGCCCTGACGGAAGCGGAAGCCCAACGCCTCAAATGCGGCCAGTCCGTTTCACTCTTGAAACTTGCGGCTCGCATGCCTCTTTCCCAAATTCCCACGGCACCTGTGGTGCGGGCGATGGAGGGAAACAAGCTGGTGGCGCTGGCACGGATCGAAGACGGCGAAGTCCGGTCGATCCGGGTTTTCAACCTCTAAAACAGGAGAACACGATGTCGATTACGCCAGAGCGCAAGCAGGCGCTGATTGCCGAGTTCGCAACAGCCCCGGCCGATACCGGGTCGCCCGAGGTGCAGGTGGCCGTTCTGACCGAGCGCATCCGCAACCTCACCGAACATCTGAAGGACCACAAGAAGGACTTCCATTCCCGTCGCGGTCTTTTGATCATGGTCGGCCAGCGTCGCCGTCTTCTCGACTATTTGAAGGGCAAGAACGTGGCTCGCTACGACACGCTGATTCAGCGTCTTGGCATCCGCAAGTAAGCAATCCCTTTGAAAAACGGATTTTTGGGCTTCAAGGCAAGACCCATTCGGCAGGCAAACCGAGGCAAGGGCCTTGGTCTGCCTGCCGCACCCGCGTCCCGGGGACGCCGGGTGGCGCCCGCATGAGTTTCGCAATCCGGCGAAACTCGCACACAAGGAACTGAACGCATGTTCAATGTTACACGCAAGGAAATGATCTGGGGTGGACGCAAGCTGGTCATCGAGACCGGCAAGATCGCCCGTCAGGCCGACGGCGCCGTGTTGGTGACCTATGGCGACACCACCGTTCTGGCGACCGTTGTCGCCATGAAGACCCCGCGTCAGGGAATCGACTTCTTTCCGCTGACCGTGAATTATCAGGAAAAGGCTTTTGCCGCCGGTAAGATTCCGGGCGGCTTCTTCAAGCGCGAAGGCCGTCCGAGCGAACGTGAGACCCTGGTTTCGCGCCTGATCGACCGCCCCATCCGCCCGCTGTTCGCCGATGGTTTCCGCAACGAGACCCAGGTCGTGGCCACTGTTCTGTCGCACGATCTTGAGAATGATCCCGACATCGTCTCCATGGTTGCCGTTTCAGCGGCGCTGACCATTTCCGGCGTGCCCTTCCTGGGCCCCATCGGAGCGGCTCGCGTCGGTTATATCGACGGCCAGTATGTTCTGAATCCGCTGCAGGGCGATCTGCCCCGCTCGACCCTGGAACTGGTCGTCGCCGGCACCAAGGAAGGCGTGCTGATGGTCGAATCGGAAGCCAAGGAACTGACCGAGGACGTCATGCTGGGCGCCGTCACTTTCGGCCATCAGAGCTTCCAGCCGGTAATCGACGCCATCATCAGCCTGGCGGAAAAATGCGCCAAGGAACCCTGGGACATGCCCGTCGAGGCCCCCGAGACGGCCAATGCCCGCGCCCGCCTGAAGGCGGCAGCCGAGGCCGATCTGCGCGTTGCCTACACCGAGACGGTCAAGCAGAACCGCTATGCCAAAGTCGGCGCCGTCAAGGAAAAGGCCTTGGCCGCCTTGACCGAAGAGGGCATCGATTCGGGGCTTCTGTCGATCCTTTTCAAGGATCTCGAAGCCGATATCGTGCGCAACGCGATTCTGGATACCGGCAAGCGCATCGACGGACGCGACACCAAGACGGTGCGCCCCATCGACTGCCAGGTGGGTTTCCTGCCCCGCGCCCATGGCTCCGCCCTGTTTACCCGCGGCGAGACCCAGGCCATGGTGGTGACCACGCTGGGCACCGGCCAGGACGAGCAGATCATCGACGCCCTGGAAGGCGAGTATCGGGAAAACTTCATGCTGCATTACAACTTCCCCCCCTATTCGGTGGGCGAAGTGGGCCGCATGGGCAGCCCCGGCAGGCGCGAAGTGGGCCATGGCAAGCTGGCCTGGCGTTCCATTCATCCGTTGCTGCCTGCCAAGGAGTCCTTCCCCTACACCATGCGCGTCGTCTCCGAGATTACGGAATCGAACGGTTCTTCCTCGATGGCGACCGTTTGCGGCTCGTCGCTCGCCCTCATGGATGCGGGCGTTCCCATGCCGCGTCCGGTGGCTGGCATCGCCATGGGTCTGATCAAGGAAGATAGCCGCTTTGCGGTTCTGACCGACATCCTGGGCGATGAGGATCACCTGGGCGACATGGACTTCAAGGTGGCGGGCACCGATCAGGGTATTACCGCGCTGCAGATGGACATCAAGATCACCTCGATCACCGAGGAGATCATGAAGATCGCCCTTGGCCAGGCCAAGGATGGGCGCATGCATATCCTGGGCGAGATGAGCAAGGCACTCGATCGCGGTCGCCAGGAAGTCAGCCGCAACGCTCCTCGCATCACCACCATGCAGATCCCCAAGGAAAAGATCCGTGATGTGATCGGTTCCGGTGGCAAGGTGATTCGCGAAATCTGCGAAGTCTCGGGCGCCAAGGTCGATATCGACGATTCGGGCACCATCAAGGTGGCCGCCGTCGACAGCGAAGCCGCCGAGATTGCGATCAACATGATCCGCAACATCGTCGCCGAAGCGGAAGTGGGCGTCATCTATCCCGGCAAGGTCGTCAAGACCATGGATTTCGGCGCCTTCGTCAACTTCCTGGGCTCCAAGGACGGCCTGGTCCATATTTCGGAACTGGCTTCGGCGCGCGTTGCCAAGACCACCGACGTGGTCAAGGTTGGCGATGCGGTCAAGGTCAAGGTGATCGGCTTTGATGATCGCGGCAAGGTGAAGCTGTCGATGAAGCAGGTCGATCAGGCGACCGGAGAGGACATCTCCGCCAAGAAGACCGAAGAGTAGGCAGGGCATGATCAGCCAACTCCGGTGGCCGCGTCTTATCGGTCACCGGGGGGCTGCAAAATGGGCGCCAGAGAACACTCTGGCGTCCTTTTTTTGCGCCGCCGATCTGGGTGCTGAGTGGGTCGAGTTGGATGTCCGCCTGTGCAAGGGCGGCATTCCCGTGGTCTTTCACGACGAGACGCTCGAGCGCACCACCAACGGCCTGGGTCGTGTGGCCCAGCACCGGCTGGACGAGTTGAAAAGCCTGGATGCGGGCACATGGTTTTCGCCACGTTTCAGAGACGAGCCCATCCCCACGCTCGAAGAGGCGCTATCGACCATCGCCCGCCTGGGCATGGAAGTGAACATCGAACTGAAGCCAGACCAGGGCGAAGCCTTAGAAATGGTGCAGGCAGCGCTTGCCGTTGCCAAGAAAGTCTGGCCGGAAACGGCCCCCCCGCCCCTGATTTCCAGCTTCAGCCACGAGGTCCTGGCCCTGGCAAATGGCCTGTGCCCCTGGCCCATCGGCTATCTTGCCGAGCGCTTCGATCAGGACCTTCTGGAAAGGGCGCGATCCGTCCGTGCCGCCAGCCTCAATTTAAACGCGAACTATGTGCAGCCCTCTCACATTTCTGCGATTCATGACGCAGGCATGGCCGTGCTGGCCTATACTGTGAACGATCCGACCGAGGCTCGCCGCCTGTGGGCGATGGGGGTGGACAGCATCTTCACGGACGACCCGAAATCATTAAGCGAAGGGTAGTCAGCCGGGTTCAAGAGGTCTATATGTACGGGGTCAATCGGGGAGAGAGAAGCCGTGAAGGCACTTGAGTCAATTCGTATGTCGGGCCGCGACGTTCTGCCGCTGATCGAGGGCGGAAAGGGCGTTGCCGTTACCACCGGTATTTCTTCAGGCGCCTGGGCGAAAACGGGCGGCGTCGGTACCTTTTCCGGCGTCAATGCCGACAGCCATGACGCCGACGGCAACAACATTCCCCAAATCTATTATGGCAAGACCAGGCGCGAGCGCTTCGAGGAGCTGGTGGCCTATGGTATTAAGGGCGGCATCTATCAAGCCCAGGTGGCGCACGAAACCTCGGGCGGCAAGGGCGCCATCCATGTCAACATTCTTTGGGAAATGGGCGGCGCCGAGCGGGTGTTGACCGGCATTCTAGAAGGCGCCAAGGGCCTGATTCAGGGTGTCACCTGCGGTGCCGGCATGCCCTACCGCGTGGCCGAAATCGCTGCGCATTACAACATCTACTACTATCCCATCGTGTCATCGGCCCGCGCTTTCAAGGCCTTATGGAAACGGGCCTATCACAAGACGCCAGAGCTTCTGGGTGGCGTGGTCTATGAGGACCCCTGGCTGGCGGGCGGCCATAACGGCCTGTCCAACAGCGAAGATCCCTTGGTGCCCCAGGCCCCCTATGCCCGCGTGGCTGAGCTGCGCACCGCCATGAACGAGGCGGGCCTCAAGGAGGTTCCGGTGATCATGGCCGGAGGTGTCTGGTGGCTGTCGGAATGGGAGGACTGGCTGGATAATCCCGAGATCGGTCCCGTCGCCTTCCAGTTTGGCACCCGGCCCATGCTGACCAGGGAATCACCTATACCAGAGGCTTGGAAGAAGCGTCTTGCGGCCCTCAGTCCCGGCGATGTGCTGCTGCACCGCTTCAGCCCCACCGGTTTTTACTCATCAGCCGTCAAGAACCCCTTTCTGGGCGAGTTGGTCGAGCGTTCGGACCGTCAGATCCTCTTTACGGCCGATGCCATCGGCGAGCACACCGTGTCCATGGGCGTTGGTTCCAGCGGTCGACTTGTCTTTGTAACGCCACAAGACAAGGCGCGCGCGGACGGATGGATTGCCAAGGGTTTCTCGACGCCGCTGAGAACCCCCGATTCGACCCTCATCTTTGTTTCACCTGAAAAGGCAGAAGCCATTCATAAGGATCAGGTTTCCTGCATGGGCTGCCTGTCGGGCTGCTCTTTCTCGAACTGGTCGCAAAACGAGGAGGGAACGACGGGCAGGCTGGCCGATCCCCGCTCGTTCTGCATTCAAAAGACCCTGCAAAACGTCGCCCATGGTCAAGACATCGAGCAGGAGTTGATGTTTGCTGGCCATAATGCCTACCGTTTTGCTTCGGATCCTTTCTATGCAAACGGTTTTGTCCCCAGCGTGGCTCAACTCGTAGAGCGCATTCTGACAGGCTTCTAATCATAGAATATCGCGGCGAGCCTTGATGTTCTGTAAGTCTTTGGACAATGCCCGACTTGTTTTCTAGGAATTATAATTTACGTGACAGGTTTTGACGTTCGTGACATGATAAGACGTAATGCATGCCAATTTGGCATGAGTAGATACCCCAACACCAATATCGAGATATCGCCATGAACGCCCGCCCTTACAGCCTTGCCATGGACCGCCTGCGCGGAGCCGGACTGCGCCCCACCCGTCAGCGTCTGGCTTTGGCCAAGCTTTTGTTCGAGAACGGGCACCGCCACGTCACCGCCGAGCAACTGCACAGCGAGGCCTTACAGGCCAATGTGCGCGTTTCGCTGGCCACCGTTTACAATACGCTGCACCAGTTTACCGAGGTGAGCCTGCTGCGTGAGATCGTGGCGGATTCAGGCCGTTCCTACTTCGACACCAATACATCGGACCACCATCATTTCTATTTCGAGCGTCAGGGACGCCTGGAAGATGTGATGGGCGATGTGTTGAATATCGACCATCTGCCGGTCCCCCCTGCGGGAACGCGCATCCGCCGCGTCGATGTGGTGATTCGCCTGGCCGACTGAGGCCAGGTCCACTGCGCTGACGAGAGGGCGGCAGCCCTCTCCCGGCGGGTTCTTTTCGCCTGGTGACGCGGGAAACCATAGACCAAGTGAATTCGCGCCTAAGGACAGGTCGTGCCGTCAGTCAAGCCGATCGAGCCGGTATTGCCTCCAGCATTATTACACGTACCAGCCAAAATAGCGTTGCCGGTGGAACCGGACTGGATGGTCGCGTTGGCTAGGTAGATGGCCCTGTCGGATAGGGTGCCATCCGCAGAGAATGTGTTTCCAGTCACGGTCGCTGACGAGGTTCCAGTAACCTGCAGCCCATAGGCATGGCCATTCGTGTTAGTGACCGAGATGGTGTTGCCGCTGACGATGATGCTACTGGAATTGGTAACAGCCCGCACACCGAATGCGTTGCTGCTCGCATGGTTGATTGTGATTTTGTTATTGGAAATGGTAGCGCCGCTGACACCATCGGCAGTGACACCCCAAGCGCTAACGACACCGCCGCCGTAAGACTGGTTGATGGTCATCCCGATCAATGTGCTGTTGTTGGCCATGGGCACCGCAGCGCTGTCGGCAGCGATGGTCGCGGAAAGGGTGGCACTGGGTGTTGTCAGGTTGCCGTCCGGCCGGACAGGCTGCGTACACTGGTACTGCCACCACCCATCACGGTTTGACCGGATTGCAAGGTGGTGACGGCTGTCGTGCTGAAGGTGCCTGACAGGATTACTATGCTATTGGCCCCGGCAGCGGCGATGGCGGCTGGCAAACCAGCGCCCGTTGTGGTGTTGCTGTCCAGCACGGTCAGGGTCTGGCCGCTGGCCGTTTGCGTGGCCGCTTCCGGCGCTCCATATGCCCTAGCCTGCGACACGATGTCGATATCTCGGATGATGGGATCGGTCATGCGCAGTTCCTGCGCCGTCAATTTTGCAGGGTCGGCTTTGCCGAAAAACTGCAGGGGAATACGCAGGCGCGCCGACACAAAGCCCTGGGTACCGCGAGGATTGTCATGCTGTACTTCAGCCCCCAGGCTCAAGCGCGATCCATCCCATAGGTAGGGAACTTGGGCGAAGGTCAGATCCAGGCGACCGCGCGGGCCCTGTATCTTGGGGACAGTTTCCGAATCGGCGGCAAAGCGATAACCGCCTCCGTAAATACGCAATTGCTGCCCGGCATCCGCCTTGAAGAAAGGCAATCGCCAGCCGATTTCGGCATCGAAGCCCTGCATCGACCGTTCCTCGCCACCCTTGAAGATGACGGTGCTGCCGGAAAGGGTGGCTGTGCTCAGGCTTCCATCAAATGGGTGCGCCGACCCACGGGCAGATAGCTGTTCAAGCGCACGTCCCAGTCTTGGGACAATCCCTCGATTCCCAGCGTAGCCTGGTTGAAGTAGTTGCCGTTGTCGCTTCTGCGCCGGTCGAAATACCCGTAAGCACCCAGGTTCCAGCCATGATCCAGCATGGCGCGAGCCCCCAGGCCGAAATTTCCTTCCTGGCTGCCGTGATCATCCAATCTTGTGCGAAAATCGGCGAAAAGCAGGCTTTGTTGATTTTGCACCAGGGGAACGAATAGATCCGCCTCACCCAGATTGCGTTTGGTGCCTGCCTTGCCTTCCAGATCGATGTGAGGCCCCCATTTGGGAGACACAGCCTCTCCTGCCATCGCGGGCAGGGCGAATGTTACCAAGACTGCCGACAAAGCCCCAAAAGTCGCAAAACCTGTGGCCAAAACGCGCCCCCACAATTCAACAACGCGCACCTGCCCCGCTGATCCCGCCGAGCTTATTGAACTTCTTATCACAATCCCCAGGCTGTTTTGCGCCAGCAAAGCTATGCAAATGCGCTACAATATATGCAATTCCGCAGAAATTATGCGATCGCGCTGCCTGCCCGCCTTTATGGCGCTTGCTTTAATTTTGCTAAGCTTCAATAATTTTTTGGGTGGCGGTGTGAGGAAGATAAGGCTGGATGCAACGAAGCTTCGATTGGTTGATTTCTTACGAGACGGGAGAGAATGAAACACTTCCCTCCCATGGCAGCCGCCTGGATAACGAACACTGCCGGGCAATTAATATGCGCTATGACCTGGGGCCGAATATTCAGCTATTCACCCACGTCATCGATGTCCGCCGCCCGATGATTTTTGAGCCGCAAGGCGATGCTGACCAATATCGCGTTTGCAGTCATGTCGCCGCCTCGGGACGGGTAAAGATTACCTTCCCCGATGGCCTCAAGGCGAAGGTAAGCCCCTCCAGCGGCCTGCTTTTCTACCCGGCAAAGATGCGGGCGCGCTACGACTTGAGGGCAGGAGAGCATATTCTCTACGCTGGTTACTCGATGGCGCCAGATGCGCTCGTTCAATTGCTCGACGATGAAGTTCCTTCGGCACTCGCCCCCTTGCTGAATCCAACTAGGAGTGTATCGAAAATACTGCCTATCCCCGTCTCGCGCCCGCTACGCATGTTAGCCAAGGCGATGGTGAAGCCTGGGCTGACCGGGCGCCTTCTTGAATTGTTTCTCGAGGGCAGCATGCTTCAAATGCTTTCTCTTCAGGTGGCGGCATTGCGCGATGGCCAAGCAGGCGGGCGGGCTTTGACCGCCCGCGAAGAGAGGGCTGTGCGCGAAGCACGTGACCGGCTTCTTGCCGATATGCGCACCCCGCCCCGCGTGATCGATCTCGCCCGTTCGGTGGGATTGTCCGAAAAGCGCCTGAGCGAGGGATTTCGCGCCCTCTATGGCTATCCTGTCTTCGAATATCTGAAGCGCGAGAGGCTGGAGAACGCACGCTTGGCCATTGAAAATACCGATGTGCCGATCAAGCAGATCGCCTTTCGAATTGGCTATAGCCACGTCACCAATTTCACGAATGCCTTCAAGGCGCAGTTTGATAAGTCGCCAAGCCAGTTCCGGAAGATGTGACCTGGCGGATTGACAGGGATCGAGTGCGGTATCGAAGGGTGGTGTGCGCAGCCGCCTTACGGCTCCTGTTTCAGAAGACTCGCCCGATGTCTCAAGACCGGACAAACGCAGACGATCTCAGACCAGGGGCATGCACCCCCTCAATCGATGCGCCCTGGCGGCGGGCTTGGCCTGCCTCTTATGCCAGCTTGCAGAATGAACGACCGGAAGCGTCAATAGTTTCGAGCCGTTATAAGGTGTAAGGCTGCAAAAGTGAGATCCTGAGGAAAGGCCTCAACAATTATGTTATTATTTTTCAACTCGTTTTTCGTAATTCGCTATTTTTTCTAAGGCCTATATTTGGTTATAGACCCTCCCTTTTAGCTTGTTTCCTTGGTGATAGATTGGAAACATGCGAAGGCCACAAGGCATTCGGAGGAAGAACAATGAACCACAAGGTCAGACGCGCTTTGATTGTTGAAGACGACGTATACATGCGCAAGCTGATCCGCATCGCTGTCGAGATGTGCGGCTGCAAGGAAGTCGTTGAAGTCGACAATGGCTCGCTCTTCTTTCGTGGGACAAATCTTGAGCGCCAGGAGAGCGGGGCGATTGCGAAGAACACCTCTGACATCGTCTTTCTGGATTGGTTGATGCCGGATTTTGATGGCATGGCGTGCGCCAGGCGCATCAGATCCGGGGCTGTTGATGGGTTGGATGCCGACGTTCCGATTATCATGCTGACCGGAAATGCCGGAGCAGAGGGAAAGCAGTTGGCCGCCGATGCCGGGGTCAACGTGTTTTTAACCAAGCCCCTCAATGTTCAGGAAATGTCTGCGGCAATCCGAAGCGTTGTTTAACCGCCAGATCGAAGCCCATTTGGCCAGGCGATTTTGGAGCGTGGGCTCCCAGGAAGGCTTGGCCGTAGTCCCGCCACGACCTGCTTCCTTCGTCTGCCCATGACCAAAATGCGCTCCGGCGCCGTGATCGCACGTGGTCGAAAGATGCTCTAACCAAAAGAGAACTCGACTTCGACCCGGTCGCGACCCTTTGCCTTGGCGCGATAGACCGCTTCGTCGGCACGCTTCAGGGCAAGATCTGGCGTGGGCTCGCCGGGTGCAATTTTCGACACCCCAACGCTAACGGTCAGAGGCGTGGCTGTCTTGGCGTGGCGAAGCGACTCACGCAGGCGCTCGGCCGCCTCCACCGCCATTTCCAGGTCGGCGCCGGGAAGAATGATTCCGAATTCCTCGCCCCCCAGCCGCCCAAAAATATCGATCTCACGCAGCCCCCCCTTGACTGAATTCACCAAAGCCACAAGCGCAGCGTCGCCGCCTGCATGGCCAAACGTGTCATTGATACGCTTGAAGTGGTCGGCATCCAACATGATCACAGAAATCGGCAGGCCGGTTCGGTGTGAGCGCTTAATTTCGTCGATGGCGCAGTTCAGAAAATGGCGGCGGTTGGCGATTCCCGTCAGCGGATCAGACGTCGCCAGTCGGCTAAGCTCATCTTGCAGCTGCTTGTATTCCGTAATGTCCTCCATGACGGCGACGAAATGCGTCAGATTTCCCTCCTCGTCAAATATGGACGAGATGGAGCAGCGCGCCCAATACAGCGAGCCGTCCTTCTTCTTGCTTCTCAGCTCCCCACGCCACTCGGCACCAGACTGAATGGTGGCCCACATGTCGTGATAGATTTCGCGCGGCGTGAGGTCGGAATTCAGAATCTGCGGGGTCTTGCCAACGACGTCGGCGCTCGACCATCCGGTAATGGCAGAGAATTTCGGGTTCACATATTCGATCGTTCCGGCCCGATCAGTGATCATGACAATGCTGGGACTGTGCTCAACCGCTTGGCTGAGCTTACGCAGCTCCATCTTGGCGCGGTCCTTTTGCTCCACTTGGTCGCTTATCCAGCGAATGCGCTCGCAGAGCAGACGAAGGAGCAGTTCTTCCAATTGACATTCTTCTATCAGGATTTTTCTAAAGTCGTTGCGGTGAAGGGTGAAAAGTTGGACCTGCCCATCGGCGACCGCATCAGCCGTGCGGGGCATGCCGTCAAGCAAAGCCACCTCGCCAAAAACCGCGCCCGACGAAAGCACGTTCATCAAATGGAAGCGACCCGGCTCGACATCAACTCCAATCTGGATAGAGCCCTTCAAGACGCAAAAGAAGAAATCGCCGGGATCGCCTTTGCGAAACAAGACATCGCCATTCTCCATCTGCATCAAGCGGCCGGATTGGGAAATCTTGGTCAGCACATCGTCGGACAGTGCGGCAAACAGATAATGCCGCTTCAGTTCATGAACGATGTGGCTGCAATTATTCAATGCCAAACTCCAGACATCACTCGGCCACCCGGCTGGACAGATCGAGGATACGGTGTTTCAGAAACTGAACCCATGCCCGCATGAACGGATCCAACGCGTCCATCTTGGCCTGAAATTTGGCCGCCGGAACGACCGCCAGCTTAGTGTCCAAGGCGGCGATGGCCGTAGCACTTCGTTTGGTGCCATCGATCAGGGCCAATTCTCCAAATGCCTGATTCGCCTTCAGCGTGGTCAGCAAGACGTCTTCAGCCGCTGTCCGTTTCACGATCATGACAGAACCGGAAAGAATCATGAAGGCTGAATTTGCCGCATCACCCTCCTCGAAAATCACCTGGCCCTTTTTATAATTCAAGCAGTTAAGGCCGTCTTCAAAGGTTGAAACGCTCATGGTTGACCTCCCAGGCCCGATTCCGCCACCCGCCCGGATAGATCGGCGATGCGGCTGATCAAATATGATACCCAATGACGAGAGAATGAATCCAGCGTTTCTACCCGACGGTCCATCTCGCCCTTGTCGATGACGCGCAAGCGGCAGCCCGTCGTCGTAACGGCGCTCGCACTTCTTGGCATTGAATTGAATAGCGACATTTCTCCGAAGATGGAACCTTCCCCCAGACGGGCCAACATAACTTGGGCGCCCTTGTATGAGGTGCAGATTTCCACGCTGCCGGACAGCACCATATAGGCACAATCGCCTTGTTCGCCTTCCCGAAAGATGCGTGAACCTGCTGAGAATTCCTGGGTATTGGTGGCACCTTCTGCCAGCCCGGCCAGAAATGCGGTGTGGCTGGCTGCGTCTTGGGCCTGCGCTTTTTCCACTCGATCCAGGGGCGGCGCCCCATCTGGTCCGAACAGACGAAGCGCACGCTGGTTCAGTGCTTCCAGGACCGGCTCGCCGCCGAAGGTGCCCGTTGGCGTTCTCAGCCGCAGGGCAACGGTGCGGAAAGCCTCTCTTTCACGTCCGGGGTCGTGGCGATCCAGAGGCTGGCTGCTGCTCAATTGGCGCAGCAGACGCTCGATCAGAGCCTCTCGGGTTTGCGGCATGCGGCCTGCGGCGATCAACGGCACGAAAACCGCCAGAGATTCTCGCGCCTCGTCACTGCCAGAATCGAAAGAGCCGTCGCACAGATCGACAATTGTGCAAAGCGTCTGCGCCAGATTGCGCTGATAGCCCACGACATCCTGAAATGCGGCAGGAATATACATCAGATCGGCCACCATCTGGTCGATGGTCGCAAGCGCATCGTCCCGAGCGGCGTTGCCCGTCATCCTTGCCAGCAGCTTGAATTTACCAAGCCAACTCCGCTCCGCCAGCGACTTTCCGGCCAATTGCACCGTGGCAAAATATCTCTCTTGCCCGGGTGGGGCGACGCCAACGACGCCATCCAGCGTCCCACCCAGGTCGAACCCTTTCAAGACTCCGGGGGGCACCTTCTCGGCGGCTTGACGCGAGCGACGCAGGGCCGTGTCAGCAGCTTCGTTCAACGCGTCGCGCCGCTTGGTGTGAGATTGCCCGGACATCGACGCCTGCAACACCGACACCCGTTCGACGCCACTAGAAAACAACGAGCCGTAGGCCTGCAGTTTTTGCAAGGCCTTGCTGTCGTGCAAAAGCTCGGTCGGGGTGCGGAATGACAGTTCGATATATTTGCGAAACAGCCTTGCAATCGTCATCCGGCTTTTCACTCTGTAAAGATCGGCGATGTCCGCGCATAGATGGGCGTCAGCAATCGGAACGACGCCAACCGCCACCGCTCCCGCCTCAACCGTCTCGTCCACCACCCAGCTTTCATCTTGCATCGCCTGCCCCCCTTATTTCTCGGCCATAACGATCAGCGGCACGCGCTTGCCTTCCTTCATACGGGCCAGATGATAGGCCACCAGGCCGTCTTCTGGCCGAAGCCTGGCCAAATCAGCCATGGCCTGGTTTGCCGCAGGATCATCCGCCTCCATCAAGGCGTATGCCTGGCGGTAGCTCTCAACCCAGTCCTCTTGCGCGACGTCCTCTTGCATCAACTCATGCATCGCCAATGGGGTCTTGCGGCCCTTCAGGACGATCCGGCCGATTGGGCGGCACATGGAACGCACATCGTCAGACAGCGTTGTCTCGGACAGGCAGATGCGTGTGCCGAAGTACTTGTTAAGCCCTTCAACTCTGGAGGCCGTGTTGACGGCGTCGCCCACGGGCGCATATTTGAACCGTCTGGCCGAGCCGATATTGCCGATGGTGGCTATCCCTGAGTGAAGGCCGATTCGCGTGTGGGAAAATGATATGCCTTGCTGGTTCAGCCTAGCCTGATAATCGCGGCTGAATTGGTCGATGGTACGCGCGGCTGCGGTGGCGCGACTGCGGTGATCGGCATGGGGCAAGGGCGCTCCGAAGGTGGCGAACACGGCATCACCGATAAAATCGGTGATGGTGCCGCCATGGGCGAAGACCGCCGCACAAACGCCATCCAGGTAATCGTTCAGCACCCGGGTCAGGGTCGTGGCGTCCATGCTTTCCGCCAGGGTGGTGAAATTGGCAACGTCCGTGAACAGATACGTCATCTCGCGCTTCTCGCCACTCAGCGACAGCATGCTGGGATCGGCCAACAATTGATCCACCAACTCCTGCGAGATGTACTGGGCGAAGGCGTGTTTCAAGAAACGTCGGCTTTGCTGGGCGTCGCGATGGCCGATGACCTCCAACCCCCAGGCAGCCAAACAGAACGCCACCGTTGGCGCCAGAAGCGGCACTTGCAGGTCGGCATAGCGGAAGAGCACGAAAGCGCCCGTCCAGCTCAGCACAATCAATCCACCGGCCAGAAGGATGCGCGCCAGCAAGCCCCAGGGCAGGCGAAAGATCAGTGCCGCGACAAAAGCGGCCAGCAGCGTTATGGCGGCGTTGGTCAGCGCCGAAACTTCGCGATCGGGCAGACGATCCAACAACGTCGCCAGTTCCTGGGCGTGGACCAGCACACCCGGCATCAGCCCGGCGTCACCACCCGTCATCAGCGAGAAGGGTGTGCGATGACGATCCGCCAATGAGATGTCTGTTCCGATCAGAACGATCTTGTCTTGGAACCAGTCGGGTGGCAGCAGGGGCACCAGATGAGCCGGGAAGGCCTTGAAGGCATGGGGATTATCCTGTGATGGACTGCGCCAGCGGATCGGCTCCAGCGGCGCATCAAGATCAGCCGCCATCCCGGCCAGCGCGAAGGACATGCCGGGAACGACAACGCCGTCCTTGCGTTGCCCAGGATAAATCCAGCGTGACGTGCCATCCAGCGGATCCTTGGCCAGATTGACAAAGGTGCGCAGCCTGGGCGGCACGAATTCTTGCAGCCAGGCCGCCTGCTCCTCCTTCAACCCTTCTGCAACACCGGCGAAAGCGACGAGCATGGTGGCTCGGGTCGAGGCCAGTTGCCGGGCCAGCGCCTGGTCCTTGGCTTCCTCGGTCGGCTGGTCGAACAAGAGATCGATGGCAATCGCCCGCGCGCCCCTGGCGTCCAGCGTAGCGATCACCCCGGCCAGGAATTCACGGTCGACCGGTGAGCGATAGGGAAACAGCCGCAGCGTATCTTCATTGATCGTCACCACCACGATGTCGTTATGTGGCGCTTCGGCCTTGACCAGAGTGGCAACGCGAAAATCACCCAGCCAGCGTTCGGTCAGGGCGAAGGGGGGCAGGAAGCGCTGGCCCAGCAGGGCCAGAACAGCCGCCAGGATCACCAGCCCGGCTGCGGAACGATAGAGCGCTATTCCCCCATTACTCAAACTGGCGGACCAGGGCTTGCGCCTGCTCCATGCAATTGTTGCGCACCAGCCAAGTTAACCGCTTTGACTCCGTGCGGACATCGGCCGGAATGACATGAATCGTCAAGTCGGTCTTATGGTCGTTCATGTCCACGGACAAGGTTTCACCATCGACGAGGTCGATGGCTTCAGGCCCCAGGAGGCGCTGCGAACCAGCCGGCCAATCGGCCCAGGCCATCCAGGTCTTTGCGGGCAGGGCCAAGGTCACGGTGACGGGCGCACCGCCGTCGGGCCGCCACAGAACCAGGGGCTCGCCCGCCAGAACGCAACGCTCCCCACCCGCAGCAACATCGACCAGCCAGGGATCGGGCAATTCCGACCCGGCCACGCGGAAGGTTCCCAAAGAACTCGTGTCGGCCTGGCGGCTTTTGACCATGCCAGTGAGCGAGGCCAGCACTGTCTTGTCATCAACGGCGCCGCCCTCGGCTGGAACAGCGTCGGCTGGCCCCGTCACCTTGACGACACGGCCCGAGGATGTCATCAACGTCAGAACCTGACCGGCGGCCAAACCCAATTTGGCATTAGGCGCAAGCGCTTGGCCGGCCTTGAAGGACGTGTTGCTCGAGGTGAGGACAACCATGTCCGCAGCCGATGCCCGCCCTGCCGCCAGCAGGGCCATCCCGGCTAGCAGAATGATTTGACAACGCTGGATCATCGCTCTATCCATTTTTTCTACACGTTCCGATCATATTATGCGCATCGTCGCACAAACATTCCGACCACAATAAAGCATAAAAGATACTTAAGCGAAACACAAAACTTTCCCTTAATTTATTTGTGCTCTTTCATCCTTTATTGTGGATTGTTTGCGTCTTGCTTGTATGGCTTAATTAATCAAGCCCCTGGCTAACGTTCTTTATTACCTAGGATGACTGATGCTGACATGCTGGTAGATGCGAATTCATTTCGACCGGTCAGGATGGCGCTGGAATCGCGCCTCATGCTGGACGCGGCCCTGGTGCCCGCAGCCCTTGCCGGAGCAGGAAGCGCTGATGATTCCGCTGATTCCACGCCCACCTCGACCGCGCCTTCGCCTCCCTTGGCCCACACAGAGGTCGTCTTCGCCTTCAGCGATGTTGCCGACTGGCAAGATATTGCAGCCGCCGCCCCGACTTCGGCCCGTGTCGAAGTGATCGATGCCGGCGAGGATGGCATCGCCCGCATGGCCGATCTCTTGAGCAGCATGAGCAATATCGATTCCATTCATGTCATCGGCCATGGCGATTCGGGTGCGTTGACATTGGGTGCTACCGTCCTGCAAGCCGGAACGGTGGCGGCGCATGCCGATGACCTGCGCCGGATCGGCGAAGCACTTTCTGCCAGCGGCGATATGCTGTTCTACGGCTGCGAGTCCGGCGCCGGAGGAAGCGGCCTAGCCCTTGCCCAGGCCCTGGCCGACGCCACCGGGGCCGATGTGGCTTTGTCGTCCGACGCCACCGGCTCTGCGAAACTGGGCGGCGACTGGACATTGGAAACAAGTGCTGGCCAGATCGAAACTGCTGCCCTGGCGGCGGAAAGTTGGAACGGCCTGCTGGCCCAGACCACGACAACCATCGACGTTGACAGCAGCAGCACCGCCGCCGATGGCGCGGCAGGTGCTGCGGCTCTGTCGTCGGATGGTCGTTATGTCGCCTTCACCTCCTCGGCCACCAATCTGGTGGCGAACGACACCAATGGCGCCTCGGACGTATTCCTGCGCGACACCCAGACCGGCACCACCACCCGCGTCAGTGTCACGAATGCAGGCGCCCAGGCCAATGGGGCCTCGACCCTTTCCGACATTTCCGACAATGGCCGTTATGTCGTCTTCACCTCCACCGCCACCAATCTGGTTGTGAACGACACCAACGGCGTTCAAGACGTCTTCGTGCGCGACACGCAGTCAGGCACCACAGTCCGCGTCAGCCTCACCGGGGCGGGCGCCCAGGCCAATGGGGCCTCGAGCGGCGGCTCGATTACAACCGACGGCAGCCGGGTGGTCTTCACCTCGAGTGCGACCAATCTGATCGGGCCCAACGACACTAATGGGTTGGACGACGTCTTCCTGCGCCAGGTGACGGGAGCGCCGGGAACAACGCGCATGAGCGAGGCGGCTGGCGGCGTCAATGCCAACGGTGCATCGAGTTCCGGGGTCATTTCGGCTGACGGCACGGTGGTGGCCTTCGTCAGCGCCGCCACCAATCTGGTGGCGGGCGATGTTGACGGCGTTTCGGACGTCTTCGCCCGCACCATCGCCACCAACACCAACCAGTTGATCGCGAATGGCAGTGCGCCGTCCATTTCGACCAGCGGCAGCATCGTGGCCTTTGCCTCGACCGCCGCCCTGGTGGGGGCTGACACCAACGGCGTCTCTGACGTCTATCGTTACGACCGCAACACCGCTACGACGACCCTGATCAGCACGAACAGCAGCGGCACGGTCGGCAACGCGGCCAGTTCCGGAGCGTCGATCAGCGGTGCTGGCGATTACATCGCCTTCGTCTCGTCGGCCACGAATTTGGTCAGCAGCGACACCAATGGCGTCGACGACATCTTCGTGCGCGACGTTACCAACGCCGCGACCATGCGGGTCTCGGTGGCCAATTCGTCCGGCGCCCAGGCCGATGCGACCTCGGACAACGCCGCCATTTCCTCGGATGGCGGTCAGGTCGCCTTTCGCAGCCAGGCCACCAATCTGAACGGCGTCGATGGCAACGCGGCTTCGGACATTTTCCGGGCCAGCGGCTTCACGGTCACGCCAACCGATCTCGGGGTTGGTCGCAACACCACGCACCTGCCGCCGCCGCCACCGCCGCCGCCTGTGATGGGATCGACATCCGACTTGGCTCAAACGGCGACCTGGCAGCCCGGCCTGCCCCCACCACCACCCGGGGGTCCGCAGGGCGGCTTGACTGCCGGAGCCCTTGGCAACAGCTCGTTTCTGACCGGCTCCGGCTTGGCATCGGGCGCGATGGGAGGCAGCGGTTTCGCACTAAGCATGTCACCCGCCGAACGCATGGCTATGTTCGGAAGGGAAGGCTTATCCCTGGGCGATCGCCGCGGCCTGTTATTCGGCCTGCACAACCGCTCGATCATCGACGGCTTGCGGGACCGGGGCGACCCGGCGGCACGCGCCATGGCGGCCTTGCTGGCCCGCGTGGAAAACGGCGAAACGGTGACAGTGTCCGAAGCCAAAACCGTTCTGGCCTCCGAAGGAGCATCAGCAGAAACAGCCGCCAGCCTGCTTCAGGCCTTGGCCCAGGTGAACAAGACCGTCCGTTCGGAGAAACTTGCCGGGGCCTTGAAGGAGCTGTCCGTCAACGCCGCCGCCGCCGACGCCTTTTCGAAGGTGGAGGCGCTGCCGGTTCGGGACATCGAGCTGACCGGCAACAAGGTGGCGCTGCTGATCGGCAACCAGACCTACGGGAACGCCCTGCCGTCCCTGGCCTCACCGGCTGCGGACGTAGCGGCCGTGTCCAAGGTTCTGTCCGACCGCTTCGGCTATCAGGCCATCGTCGCCAATGACGCCAACAAGGCCCAGATCGTCGAGATGATCCGTTCCGTGGGAGAACGCCTGGGCAATGACGGCAGCCTGATCATCTATTACGCCGGACATGGCTATGCCGTGGAATCCACCGGCGAAGGCTATTGGCTGCCCGCAGGCGCCAGGTCTGACAGCGCCGCCGGGTGGATTTCGACCCGCGACCTGTCCTCCTATCTCGGCCATATCAAGGCCAACCAGATCATGGTGGTATCGGACAGTTGCTATTCGGGTGCTTTGACCAAACAGATGCGCCTGACCTCCGACGCCGTGGGCGAACCGCGCGAACAGCTTCTCCAACGCCGCTCGGTGACCGCCTTGTCTTCGGGTGGCGAGGAGCCGGTGACCGACGCCGGCGCCAACGGCCATTCCGTTTTCGCCAACAAGCTGCTGGACGTGCTTGACAGCGCAGATGCCAACACAATGGGCTTCCAACTTTTCTCTCAAGTCCGAAGCGAGGTCATTCAATCCGTTCCCCAGGTGCCGACCTACGGCGGTCTGGAAGCGGCAGGTCACGCGGGCAGGACCGATTTCGTTATCGGTGGGAGATAGGTTTGATGCGAGGGGCGGCGCTGGCGTGCCTGGTGGCCGGGCTTCTGACGGGGTGTGCGGTCAATCCGACGTCAAACACGGATCGCCAGGAGCGCGTCGCCCAGGATAGCGGATTGATCGACACCCAACAGCCCCCGATCACCGCGCCGGTGGGCTTGTATCAGGCGATGGCCAGGGCCGTGCTGGGCAATCTGGACCAGCGGGTCAAACTGATGGAAGTGGCGGTGGCCCAGGGTATTTCCGACGCCGCCTCCTACGAATTGCTGCCCCAGACCGTCGCCAACAGGGGCTGGACGCGCCGCAACAACGACAACACCTCCACCAGCAAAACCATCAGCACCGGTTCGGTCTCGGATGCCTCCACATCCGAGGACCGCAGCCACATCACTTCGCAACTGGCGGCCAGTTGGAACGTACTGGATTTCGGGATCAGTTGGCTGAAATCGCGCCAGAACGCCAACCGGGTTCTGATCGCCCGGGAATTGCGCCGCAAGGCCAGACAATCGCTGTTGCAGGATGTCCGGGTGGCCTGGGGCAAGGCGGTAGCGGCAGAGAAACTGACCACCGAAATCGATCCCTTGATCGTGCGCGTCCGCACCGCCCTGGCCAGCGCCCAGGATATCGAGACCCTGCGCCTTCAATCGCCGGTGCAAGCCCTCGACTATCAGAAGCAATTGCTGGAAATCCTGCGGCAATTGCAGTCCCTCAGGCGCGAACTGGGTGGCGCGCGCGTCGAGCTGGCCAATCTGATGGGTGTGCCGCCGCAACGCCCCTTCGCGCTGGCGATGCCCGACGATTCCTATCCGCTGCCGGTGGTTCCGGTCAATTTACCGGCGCTGGAGGATCAAGCGCTGGTTGACCGCCCTGAATTGCGCGAACAGGACTATCAGGCCCGCATCACCGCCGACGAAACCCGCAAGGCGCTTTTGCGCCTGCTGCCGGGAATCGAATTCAGCGCCGACGTCAACCGCGACGACAACAGCTATCTCACCAACCACACCTGGGCCGATATCGGCCTCAAGCTGGTCTGGAACGTGGTCAATCTGGCCTCGGCCCCCGCCACCATCGACCTGGCCAACCGTCAAGAAGAACTGACCCTGGCCAAACGGCTGTCTTTGCATATGGCGGTCCTCACCCAAGTCAATGTGGCCTGGATTCGCCTGGCCATGGCGCGTGATGATTTTACCCTGGCGCAGTCGCTGGCCGAAGTGGATGGCCGCATCTATCAGCACACCCAGGCGGCCATGCAAAGTTCGGCCCAGAGCGAGCTGGAATTGATCCGGGCCGAAGCCAGCCGTTCGGTGTCGCGCCTGCGCCGCGCCCTGGCCTATGCCGAAGTTCAAGCCGCCGCCGCTGCCCTTCGCGTCTCGGTCGGCGACGACCCTGCGCTTTTGGACACCGACGACGTCTTGACCCTGACTCAGGCCCTGCGTCATCATTTCCAGCCCTGGGATGCTCCGCGAGAAGCGCCAGCACGGGTAAAGTGGGAGGTGTTGCCATAAACCCGGCCGTTTTGTTCTTCCTGGCAATCGGACTGATACCGGCGCTTGCGATGGCTGCCGACAACCGGTCAGTGCGCGCCCTGGTTACCGCCAAGCAGCATACGCTGCTGTCCAGCCAGATTGCAGGCAAGCTTTTGCGGCTCGAGGTGCGGGGCGGCGAAACCATCCGCAAAGGGCAAAGCCTAGCCACACTCGACTGCGCTGTTCAGCGGGCCCAATTGGCCGAAAGCCGCGCCGAGATGGTTGCCGCCGACAAGGCCTTGTCGGTCAACCGTCAATTGGCCGGATTGCAATCGGGCAGTGCGCTGGACACCGCCTCGGCCGAGGCCAATCTGGGCAAGGCCAAAGCGCGTGTCGAGATGGCCGAGGCCACCTTGGCCATGTGCGACGTGCGCGCCCCTTTCGACGGTCGCGTCGTCGAGCGCCGGGCCGAGCCGTTCCAGAATGTCGCCGCCGGACAGGTTTTGCTGGAGATTCAAGACGACAGCCAATTGGAAGTGGACATGATCGTTCCCTCCGGCTGGATCGCTTGGCTGAAAGTCGGCAGCGTCTTCACCCTGGCCGTCGATGAAACGGGCCGGACCTATCCGGGACGGATCTCGCGCCTGGGTGTGCGCATCGATCCGGCCAGCCAGTCCCTAAGAATTACCGGCGAGTTGAGCAAGACATCGCCCGACCTCTTGCCCGGCATGAGCGGCGAAGCGCAATTCGGCAAGCCATGACCGAAACGCTGCATCGCCAGATCGCGGGACTTGGCCATCTGCTGGATATCGAGCGCGAGGCGCGCGAGGCGACAACACCAGCGGCCCTGGCCTTCGTCATGGTCAACCGCACACGCCTCGTGCTGCCCTGCGATATGGCGGCGGCCTGGACCATGGGCGCTACGGGAATTCGCGTCGCTGCCGTGTCGGCAGTGTCCGATGTCGACCAGAACGGCCCCTTCGCCCAATGGCTGATCGGACGTCTTCGCAAGCAGGCGGTAAGCCAGATCATGACTGAAAGCGGTTCCTGGTCAGAAGCGCCGACAGAAGCGCTATGGTGCCCGCTGCCGGGCGGGCCTGGCGGATTTGTGCTGTTGCGCCATCTGCCATGGCAAGAGGCCGATAAGCGCATCGCCGAAAGGTTGGCCGCCACCTTTGCCCATGCAAGCAAGGCGCTTGGGCCGCAAAGGATTGCGCATAATCTTTGGATGCGCACTAACCGTCGCCGGATTCTGGCGGGTGCCGCCGCCCTGATGTTGCTGCTGGCGATGCTGCCGGTGCGTCAATCCGCCGTGGCCCCCGCCACGGTCGTAGCCAGCAAACCCTTGGCGATTACAGCCCCCGTGGACGGCATCATCGCTGAAGTGGTGGTTCAGCCCTATGACGCCGTGACAGCCGATCAGCCCCTGGTGCGCTTTGATTCCACGCAAGCCCGTGGTCGCTTGCAACTGGCCCGCAATTCTGAGCGCGTGGCCGCTGCCGATCTGCTAAAGACACGCCAGCGCGCCTTTTCCGACGCCGACGCCAGCGCCAGCCTAAGCCAGACGGCGGCGCAACTGGACCTCCATCGCAGCGAGGCCGCCTTTGCCCAGGAATTGCTGGACCGCACCCAAATCAAGGCCGAGCGATCCGGCATCGTGTTGTTCAACGATCCCCAGGAATGGACGGGCAAGCCGGTCACCGTGGGCGAGCGCATCATGACGCTGGCCGACCCAGCCCAGGTGATGTTGCAAATTTCCTTGCCCGCCGACGACGCCTTTTTGCTGAAGCCAGGGGCCGAGGTCGCCTTCTATCTGAATATCGAGCCCTTGCGCCAAATCGATGCGGCTTTGACCCATGTCGCCTATGAGGCCAAGATGGCGCCCGAGGGATTCCTGGCCTACCGGATGACCGCCGACTTCGCCAAGGGCGAAGCCTTGCCGCGCATCGGCCTCAAGGGAATCGCCACCGTCTATGGCGAGAGGGTATCGCTGGCCCGTTTTCTGTTTCGCAAGCCGCTCGCGGCCCTGCGCAGGCAATTGCGGTTATGATCCCGGCCCTGCGTTCGGACATTTCCGTCCATCGCGGGCCGACCGAGTGGGACGGCATGCCCACCTGGACCATGCACGATACCGTTCGCAACAAGTTCTTTCGCATCGGCTGGATCGAGCGCGCCATGTTGCGCCATTGGAGCAAAGCCAACCTTGAAGAAATCGCCAAAGCGGCCAGCCTCGATTTGGGCGCCGAGGTGAAAGCAGATGCGGTTAGCGCCTTTGCCACCTTTTTAACCGCGAACCAACTGGCCGACGCATCCCCGCCCCCGCCAAGCCGCCAGGGTGCCTTGACCCGGCTTTTGCACACCTATCTGTTCCTGCGCATTCCGCTGGGTTCGCCTGATCGCCTGGTGGCGGCGGCAACGCCTAGGATCATGGCTGTTCTGCTGTCTTTGCCCTTCGTCATTGTTCTGTCGCTGCTGGCTTTCGTGGGGCTGATGCAAACCTTTCGGCAATGGGATGTCTTTGTCGCCACCCTGCCGCCCCTGTCCAGCCCGGGTGGATTGGCCATGTATGGTGCCATGCTGATCCTGTCAGCCGTGGTGCATGAATTCGGCCACGCCATCGCCACCAGGCATTTCGGTTGCCGGGTTGGCACCATGGGCATCGCCCTTATCGTCTTGGTGCCCACCTTGTATTCCGACACCACGGATACCTGGAGACTGACCGATTCCCGCCAGCGACTGATGGTCGGCCTGGCCGGAATCGCCGCCGAATTGCTGCTGGCGATTCTTGCCTTGGCACTGTGGAGCCATTTGCCCGAGGGGGCGGCCCAAAGTGCTGCCGTGGCCCTGGCGACCACCGCGCTGGCGACAACGCTGATCATCAATCTAAGCCCGTTCATGCGCTTTGACGGCTATTTCATCCTGTCCGATCTGCTGGGCGTTCCCAATCTGCAGGAACGGGCCTTCGCCCTGTTCCTCTGGCATCTGCGCCGCCTCTTGTTCGCCATGAACATCCAGCCGCCAGAAACGCTGCCGCCCCGGTTGCGGACACTTCTTCTCGGATGGGCGATGATTGCCATTCCCTACCGCGCCATCTTGTATCTTGGTATCGCCCTTTTGGTTTATAGCAGCGTCTTCAAGCTGGCGGGTCTTGCCCTCTTCGCCGTGGAAATCGGCTGGTTCCTGGCCTTGCCCTGCTGGCGCGAAGTGCGCACTTGGTACCTACTTCGCGACGCCATGCAGCCAAAGCGGCTGGCCGCAACGATGGGCCTTTTGTCGGCTGGCCTTCTTGCCATGGCAACGCCATGGAGCAGCACGGTCGACTTGCCCGCCGCCCTGGAAGCCGCCCGGCATACAGTGCTGTTTCCGCCCCAGGCCGGGCGGGTTGCCGCCTCCCGCCTTGACCTGGGGCAGCGTTTTGCCGAGGGCGATATCCTGCTGGAGTTGGAAGCCCCGGCCCTTCGCAGCAAGCTGGAGGACGTGACCATCCGCCTCAAAGCAGCCCAATGGCAGGTCGATCACCTGAATGCCCGTTCCAGCGAATGGAGCGGCATTCGAGTGGAAGAGGAAGCCCTGAGCGCCTTGCAGCGGGAACGCGACGACGTGCTGAACCAAGTGTCGCGCCTCGAAATCCGCGCTCCTTTCGCAGGCATCGTAGCAGAGCGAGACCCCGCCTTGCTGCCCGGTCGTTGGCTGGGCCTTGGGGATCAAATCGCCGAACTGACAGATAATTCCCATTGCAGAGTCGTGGCCTATGTCTCGGAGAACGATCTGGGGCGCCTTGCTCCAGCGGCAACGGGACGGTTTTATGCCGACGGTCTTGACCTGACGCCTGTGCCAGTAGCCATCACCCGCATCGACGCCGCATCAGTGCGCCGCCTCGACGACCCCTACTTCGCAGGCGATCTGGGGGGCGCTATCGCCGTTCGGCGAACCGATGCCGGGGCCGCTCCGGCCCAGGCCATGTTCGGCGTGCGCTTCGACGCCCAGGAGGGTGCTGATTGCAGCATGCGCCGTCGCGGCGCCGTTGCCGTCGTTGCACGTTCCGAGAGTATGCTGCATCATCTGTTTCGATTGGCGGCGACCAAGGTCAATGCCGAACTTGGTTTCTAAATAGCGAGGGCAAAGCATGACCTCCCCCAATCATTCGCCGATCCCCGTGATGGGAAACCGCTATAAGACGATTTGTACGCACGCCAAAGACAAGGCCTCGTTCAAATACGGCGCCTTCGACCTGTTCTCAGGGCGCACCGCCAGCATCACCGCCGTCAGCAAGCTGCAATCGACCTTCCCCGAATTCCATTATCCGCTGGCCAAGGTACGGTCCGACGCCAATTTCTCCCTGAAAATCCTGCATCCCGACATTCTGCATGTCTATGACCATTTTGAAGACGACGACTTCGTCTATCTGGTCTCGGAATTTTCCGACATCCCCCCCATCTCCGAAATGGGACCCGGCAGCCCGCGCCCCGACCCTTTGTGTTTCTTTTCCACCATGAGGAAGGTCGTCTACGCCGTCGAATATTATCATAGCAATCAGTGCATAGGCTGTTTCATCCGCCCCCAGCATGTCCTCCTGTGCGCCTCGGGCGACATGTATATCAACCATCTGCTTGACTGCCGCCTGTCCTATCTTGGCGACATCAAGAAGGAGGCTGCGCGGAAAATCCTGAGCAGTCCCGAGGACGCCATCGTTCTGGATATCGCCTGCGCTGGAAAGGTGCTGGCAAAGCTGATTGAGGAAATGTCGAGAGAGCGATTGGGAAAGTCGCACGAGAATGATGCCGTTCTAGGCGCCATTCCAGCCTTGACCGATATTGCCGGGCGAATGTGCAACGGCGAATTCGCCAACATCGAACTGGCGTCCAAGGCATTGCATGACGTCGATAGAAAGATTAGCCGCGAAACGCGGCGGTCCACGCGGTCCTTTCCGCCATCCTCGCAGCGGCGAAATCTGGCCGCTGGAGAAATTCTGTTTCGCGAAGGCGCTGCGCCGAACGGAGAAGCCTTCATCGTCGAACGCGGCATGATTCAGATATCGAAGAACGGCGGCAACGGACGCGACAATTTTCTCGATGTTTCGAAGCCAGGCGACATCGTGGGCGAAATGGCCCTGATCGACAAACAGCCACGCATGGCCACCGCGCGAGCGCTTGAGCCGTCAACCTTGGTCGTCGTGACCGGAAAGGAATTTGACGCGACCATGGAAAAAATGAACAGCGTTGGACGTCTTCTGGTCAATGTCCTGGTCAATCGCCTGCGTTTGCAGGCCAAGGAAGTAGCGAGGCTTAAGGCCTTGATCGGCGTCGAAAGATAATTCCTGCGCACGGCCCTTTCCATTCGACGTCTATCGATGCCGGAGGGCGGTTTTGATATCAGACCGTTTGCTCTGAGAGGCTTTGTCCAAAGAGCCAGATTCCAGACAGAACTTCCAAGCATCTGGACAAGAACGGGAGTGGCGCGCCATAGAGGAAGAAGATGGGCACTGGATTTGTACAATCCCCATCCCCTAAGGGATGGCCGGCGCGTTCTAATAACTAACTGATTTTAGAGTGTTTTCAGGTCATTGTCCGCAGTCAGTCGTGACAATATCGGGACAATTTTTCGGGTCAGGGATCGGGACAAACAGAACAGATGTGGGCGAATCCATTTGGGCCGTGAACGTGAAGCGTGTCTATCGTCTGTATCGCGAAAAGGGCCTGCAATTACGCAACAAATCACCCAAGCGCAAGGTGACGGCCAAGCTACGCGAAGACCGTTCGTCAGCAGAAAGGGCCAACCAGATATGGGCGATGGATTTCGTACACGATCAGCTCTTCGACGGGCGGAAAATCCGAATCCTTACGGTCGTGGATACTTATTCGCGCCTCTCGCCGGCCATCGAGGCACGGCAAAGTTTCAAGGGAGCCGACGTTGTTGCCGCATTGGAAAAAGCCGCTTTGGACGTTGCCTATCCAAAGACGATTCGCCTAGACAACGGCCCTGAGTTTATCAGCAAGGAGTTGGATCTCTGGGCCTACATGAAGGGCATCACGCTCGACTTCAGCCGTCCCGGAAAACCAACCGACAACGCCTTCATCGAATCCCTGAACGGCAAGTTCCGAGCCGAATGCCTGAACGTCAGCTGGTTCATGAGCCTCGACGAAGCGCGAGAAAAATGCGAGGATTGGCGTAGAGACTACAACATGGTCCGGCCGCATAGCGCGATCGGCAACCAAGTGCCTGCAAGGCTTCATCTTCCGGTCGGCAACCCCGGCCAGCTCACCGTCGGATGAAGCGGGATTTTTCCAGGCCAGCCTGGTCCAAGGTTGGGGGCAAGCTCAGAAGCAGGATTTTTCCAGGCCAGCCTGGTCCGAGGTTGGGGGCAAGCTCACGAGATGGTTAAAGGCTGTTTATCCCCCTCTATCGCAAAGGGATGCGTATTATGGGCTCTGCTTTGAACTTACGCCTTACTCTGCTGGGATGTCTCGTTCTGGTGACTGGGATGGCACGAGCGGAATCATCACCCCCGGGAAGTGTTTTTCGAGATTGTGACGCTTGCCCTGAGTTGGTGACGATCGCGCCGGGAAGCGTTCTTTCCGGAGATCCCTACGATTATGATAAGACCGAGGAAGATCAGGCCAAACGCCCCAAAATCGTCATCTCGCACTCTTTCGCCATCGGGAAATACGAGGTGACGCAAAAGGAGTGGGAAGCAGTCATGGGCGATAATCCCAGCGACGTCAAGGCAGCCAACCTGCCCGTTGTCCGCGTGACTTGGCGACGGGTGCAGGAATTCATTGCGCGATTGAACGCCAAGACCGGCAAAGCCTACCGCCTGCCGACGAATGAAGAATGGGAATATGCGGCGCGGGCGGGACATTCCGGAAAGTTCAGTTTCGGAGATGATGAAACGCAAATAGGCCAACATGCTTGGTACAAGGACAATTCTGGTTTGAAAATTCAGCCGGTGGGCAAACTGAAGCCCAACGCCTTCGGCCTTTACGATATGCATGGCAATGTCTGGGAATGGACGGCGGATTGCTCGGGAAGCAATTATGCGCCCAACCTGCCCAAGGATTACGTCAATGAATGGCAAAATTTCTGCTACCGCATTATCCGGGGCGGCTCGGTCGAGAATTACCCGAAACTCATGACCGCTTTCTACAAGACACAATTAACGCCGGTCAATTTCAGCACCAATCTTGGCTTCAGGCTGGCTCGAACGCTTCCTTAGCGCATTGTGCGCTAAGGAAGGTCGCCTCGCATGAAAATCCGGCATCCCAGAGCAGCACTCAAGCTTCCCAGCAAGAGCGGATAGGCAATGGCAAAGATCAAATAGCCGGTCTGGCCGAGGGCATCGAGAATGACATAGGCGGCAGGCCCCAAAACCACCATCTGGGGATCAAAGAGCAGTATTGCGGCGGTGCGAAAGGATTGAAGAGGGTTGAGAAGAGCCAGACCGATAACGAGTTCGAAAGGCAATTGCCCGCGAATCATCACGCTTAAGAGCAAGAGATCGAGAAACAGCAGCAAGAGTAGCCAGAAAAGAAAGGCGCCAGTCTGGGCGACATCGGGCGTTCTGGCCAGTGTCGAGATCAACATGCCAAAGCCAAGAAAGGCCCAGGCCATTGAGATCAGCAGGGCCGTATAGAGCAGAAAGAGCCCCCAATCCAATCCAATGCCCCTGAGCAGGGACCATGCCGCCGCGCAGGCCATGGCTAGAAACACCGGCATGAAAACAACCAGGAATCGACCGATCATTTTTCCCCAGAACCAGGAAGCCAGCGGCACAGGAAGCGAAAGCATATATTCGAAAACCCCTGCCTCACGATCGCCTGCCACCGAGCGCACCGTCGTTATGAGAATGAAAATGGGCAAGATGGCCACGCATAACTGGATATAGGTGACCAGAAGACGCGACAATCCCGTGAACCCAAGAATACGCGATTCGGTCAGCCCGAACACGAAGAGCAGAATGACGATTCCGCCAAACACCAGGCTGTAGAAGAGAAACCAGCGTGCGCGCAGACTTTCCGTAATATCCAGCCTGGCGGCAAGCAACAGTGCGCGCATCATCAGTCAGCCTTTCCTTGAACGAGGCTGAGAGCAGGCAAGCACTGAGTCCTTGAACCCGAGGCGATAACGGCTTGCCGGAAAGAAGCGAAGGAAAGCCCGCCGTCTCGCATCTGCTTGACAGCACCATAGTCATACCCCATCGGAGATTTCTGGCCCGAGACGAACCAGGCATCGCGGCCATCTATCCAACTTCCGGTTTCAGATTCGCCCACCCAGAACTCGGTTCGCCCCTCATTGCCCCAAGACTGCTTGTCAAGCCAGAGGGCGCCGCAGCCCGGATCGTCGAACTTCCATAATTTACGGGGCTCTCCGCCCCTGATCTGGGTTGCAAAACGCGGATTGTCGATGATCATGCCGCAATAAGTACAGTTTTCCTTGCCCCAACGGACCTCGGCCGGTCCCTTGTCAGCTTCGCCGGAACATCCGGCCAGCACGAGCAAAAGACCGGGAGCGTGAGCGAACAGAAGTTGCCTGCGAGTCAGGAGGGGGGTGCACATGAATCGTCCTCCTTGTTTTCTTGCATCCGAAGCGATGCGATCAGGCCCGCATAACGTGTTAGAACGCTAAGAAAGCGCAAGCGGTCCGGCCCACTGACCTCTCCTTTCCAGACCAATCCCTGATCTTGCGATTGAAAGCGCCACTCCGTCATCACGCGTGAGAAAGCAGGCTCAACGCGCCTTAAGCAAACGTCGCAATGCCACAGGCTGGTCATATCGACATCGTCGGCCACCTTGTCGTCCAGCACAACCCGACCCTGATCCATTTCAATGACGCGATTGACCAGCGAGGCGACCTCGTCAAGCCGATGGCTTGTGATCAGCATGACCGAGCGTTCCTTGCGCTCTGCCAATTGGCGAAAGAAGATGCGCCTGGCCTCTGGATCAAGATTCGCCGCCGGTTCGTCCATGATCAGGATGTCGGCGTCGCGGCCGAATGCAATGCCAATCAGCAGCTTTTGCTTCATGCCGCCGGATAGCTTAACAAAAGGAAGTCGCTTGACGCGGGCGAAATCAAGCCCCAATTCTTTGACGATATCGACAATGCGCCTGGAACTTGTGCCGCAAAGCGAAGCCGCAAAGGAGACAAGCTCAGCCACCGGCATTTTCAGCGGGGGAGGTATTTGCGGAACAAAGCCAATGCGGGAAAGAACGCCGTAGCGGTCAAGTCGCGGACAGCCGCCACCGATATCAATCTTTCCTTCATGGGTGTACTCGCCCAGAAGGCATCGGATCAAGGTTGTCTTTCCCGCACCGTTCGAGCCGACAAGCGCTATTCTCTCGCCCTGACCAATCGACAAGGACACCTTGTCAAGAACCAGATGGCGCTGAAACACTTTCGACACGTCTTCAAGCAGAATCACAACACTGCACCTATAGAAGCTTATCCATTCCCTTGATATCGAATTTCAGCGATCCGGTGGGGCAGGCATCAACGCAGGCGCCGCAGCGGGTGCAATCCGCGCCAATCGAAACCTGAACATCCTCGGCATAGCTTTTCTTCGTGCATTCCAGCACATGCGGAACCAGACACACCTTACGACAGTCCCCCTCGTGCAGACAATTGCGAAGATCGTACTTGACCCGCACCGGGGAAATCGAGCCGACGAAGCCATATGTCAGGCCGATCGGACAGATATACCGGCACCACATGCGTCGGATAAAAAAGACTTCATAGACCAAAAGACCGCCGACCCAGATGACGGCAAGACCGGGGCCGTAGATCATGGCTCTGGACAGAATGCCCGTCGGCGAAATCGATTCGAATACCGTATAGCCGCTGACCAGAGCCAGGAGCGCGAACACGACATATAGAACGGTTCTGGTTCCCCGATGCAAAGGATAGTTCATCACCAACCGACGCATGGCCAGCATGAGATGAACCTTCTCCGCCAGCTCTGACAGCAGATGATAAGGACAGACCCAAGAGCAGAAACTGCGCCCACCCAGCAGCAGCCACAGCAGTAAAACCGTGGTGGTTCCGATGACCAGATTGATCAGAATGTGCTTGTAGGCCAGCATGACCTGAAGGGCAGAGTTGAGGTCTGCGAAGTGAAAACCAACCACGCGTGAGGCGGTCAAGGCGCCTTCGACAAGCTGCACATCGAAACGGAAGGAAAGAACGAAAAGCAGATTGACCATGATCAGCGTCGCCCAACGGATATTGCGCCACTTATTCGAGGCCTTCTTTGAATGTTGAAGCTTGATTTCGCGCGCCCTTTCGGCGCCCTTGATCTGGCGCTTGGCTTCGTGCAGGGCAATCGCCTCGGGTGTTTTGCCAACCGTGCGCAGCGGATCGGCTCCCAGCATGACCTTCATCGAATCGAAAAAGCCCATCAGACATCCCCCCACTTGCGGCGAATGTCGATAACGATGACGGCAGGCTCGACCGGACAGATCATTTCGCACATGCCGCAGCCCGTGCAGGACTCATGCACCACAGGCGTTTTTTTAAGCCCTGTCGGATCTTCGGGCATGGTTTCAAGCGAAATGGCGCCCTTGATCGGACATTCACGCACACAAAGATCGCAAAGCTCCAGATCGTAGTCATAGCTGGCCATTCTAACCGGCTTCCAGCGATCTATTTTCTCGATGCGGTGGATGCCCTCGAACTTGGGGCCACGGGCGGGGCCTTTGATACCCTTGCCCTGCCTGGCCAGGCAGCGTCCGGGCTTATCCAGACGCGCCAGCCCCATGCGCACCTGTTCCTTCTTGTCAATCTCATGCGCCAAAGCCCCGGTGGGACAAGCCAGGATGCACTGCACGGCATCGCAAGAAAAGTCGCAGGCCTGGCTTCGGGCGTCGATAAAGGGGACACCAACCCCAAATCCTTCATCCAGATCGCCCAGCCTTACTGCCTCGACCGGGCAGACTTGAACGCACTGTCCGCATTTGATACAGGCCGCCAGAAATTCCTTTTCTGCGATGGCACCAGGCGGGCGCAACCTGGGGGTCCATTTCTTGATCGTCGGAAAAAAGCCGAACAAAGAGGCGCCGACGATTGCCCCTCCCATGGCGACCGAGCGAAGAATCTCGCGTCGCGTCCTCTTTGAGGACATGGAGCGAACAGTTTTCACCTCGTCAGGCGCACTCATGACACGGGCTTTCCAGCAGATGACAGGCGTGGATGCGGGTCTTCCAAAAGAAGCCTCGGTTCGCTGAAAGGGGCAAGCCGATCAAGAAAATCCAAAAGCTCCAGCACGAACGAGCCTTTGAAGAATCGCGTGTTAGGAACATCCATCCACACGCGCCCGGCATAGCTTAGAATGCGCTGGGGCGTATCGCCAATTCCATCGCCATTGCGGTCGAACCCCTCGTAGGTTTCCCAGATATTGCCGTCCCAGACATTCTTGCTTGCCGTTCCGCTGCCATAGACAGCGACTTCCGTCAGATTTCCGGTCAACCGGTTCAGCCTGAATTCGTTGTCATGCCAATTGCTTAAGAAAGAAATGGCGATATCGTTATAGCTGATTCGATTTTTTGAGATTTTGTTGATCGTTCCAGGCTCGATGGGAGACTGGTCGAGGTGAATGCCATTGGCGCAGTAGAGAATATCGTTGTCCTCAATGGTGACATTGCTCGATTCCTTCACGGAGACGCAGACGCCGGTTGCCCCGGTCGAACTGGCGATGTAATTGCGCCTCAACACATCTCCTTGGCTATACATCAGGGCAAGCCCTACCGAATTATCAAAAAAGCGGTTGTTCTCGACCAGATTGTTTCCAGCTTGCATGAAGTGAAGGCCATAGCGCCCCCTGCTGGCGCTGTTTCCGGTCAATTTATTTTCGCGCGAGAACCAAAGCACCAGATCACGGGAATTGATGATCTCATTGTCCTCGATCAGGTTATGGTGCGAGTTCCAGAGCTTTATCGAGTCGCCGCGCATGCCAAGCTCGATGGCTTTTGACGATATCTTGTTTCTGCGCAGGATGTTCTGCTCGGACTGTTCGAGGCAAATGCCGAACAGCGCGTCCTCGATAATGTTATCCTTGATCGTATTTCCATTGCCGCGCAGTTTTATTCCGGCGTCTTCGTTGTTGTGATCCACACCTGAATTAATCAGCCGCAGATTGCGCACACTCGCATTGTCTGCCTTGATGACGATGACCGAGCCTTTGCCCTCTGCGTCGATCGTAACCAGCCCGCCGCCATCAAGTTGAATGGATTTCAAGACGGCGACAGAGCCCAAATAATGCCCGGGCGGCACATTCACCGTTGAACCTTCAGGGGCTTGATCGATCAGCTTTTGAAGTGTGTTCGAGGCGAATTTTCTGGTGGCATCGGCAGAATGCGCGAAATCGGACGGCACGGCACTTGCGCAGACAGCCAGTATGGCAAGCGCCCGACCTGCTGCGATTTGCAGGCGAGGCCTACAGCCCCCCAATGAAGATTTCAAATGCTGCATGGCCTTGTTCATTGTGAAATGAAGCCCTCACGTCTTACTTCCCTCTCAATTGCTTGCGTCTTAGCAGCAGGGCAAGGAGCAGAAGAAGCGAAGCCGCCACCAGCAAGCCGTATCCATAATGCGGATAGGAGAAAGTTGAGAACTGCGCCACCTTGCCCTCGCCGAACACGGTCGGCATGAAGGGTTTGACCGAAAAGGCGGCCCAGGGCTTAAGACTATGCCCAAACCACCAGAGCCAGGCCGAGTAATCAATGAGGAAGCCAATGGGAATGGCAATACCTCCCAGGGGCAGCACCCACCAGAAGGGGCCAGAATAGAAAAGAAACGCCAGTAGCATCACGCCAACCAGACTGAAGAGATAAGGCGCCGCGGCGATTTCCAGCTTGGCACCTTCTGCAATCGGCTCCATGCCGATAAAGTGGTTGATGACATTCATTTCATGTACGCAGTCGAGAGGCTCGTCCTCATCAACGCCGGAATTCTCCGGGCGCGCCTGACAGCCATTGAACACGCCATTCACATGAAAATGAATACGCACGCCATCCGGGAATGTTTGCGGCGGATAATTCGGCGCCTTCAAGGCCACCCACCAAATCGGAGACACATAGGCGCCACCGATCAGCAACATTGCCAGCAGGGTCAGTAGACGGAATGTGAGCGGGGATGTACGCGGGGAAGCCATCTGAAACGAGCCCTTGTTGAGAGGAGTAAGGGTGCTGGCCGCCTGAGGTACAGACAGCCAGCACGGCCTCTATTTGAAGTCGGGATTCTTCCAGCCAACGGGGGCCAGCTTGTCCTTGGGCGGTTTGATGCGCGAGACATAATCCAGAACGGCCTTCGTGTCGCGGTCTGTGAATGTCTGAATTTGCTTGACCATGTCGGGATTTGCGTTGCGCCGCTTGCCTTCCTTGATCCACTGATACTGGCGGACCAGGTAGTTGTAGTGTTGGCCCTCCAGGCGGGGAAAGAACTTGTCGTTGTCGCCTTCGCCATGCTCGCCATGGCAGCGCACGCAGTTTTCCTTGTAGAGCTTCTCGCCAAGCGCCAGATCCTTGCCATCACCCAGGCCGGGCTTGGGGTTCATCTTCAGCGACTGAATATAAGCGGCAACATCGGCGATGGCCTGCGGCCCGCCGATCTGCGATGGAAGCGCAAATGGATACATGGTCGGATTATCCCGGTTCTTGGCGCGAATGTCCGACATCTGCTTGATGATGACCTTGAAATGCTGGCCGGCCAATTGCGGGAAGGTTCCGTCTGTCAGGCCCCAACCCTCTGGCATGTGGCAGGCAGAGCAAACCTCGTAGACGTCACGTCCATTCTTGAGGTCGGGCTTCGCCTTCAAGGCGTCAGCCTCCTCGCCATCGCCCTTGTTCCACTCATACCCCGCCTCGCCCAGGGATTTTCCCTGTTTGATGTTGTCGCCCGGGCCAGCGGCCAACACTGGCAGCGCTAGCGCCATCGACGTGGACAGAGAGACTGCAAACAAGCGAGAAAGTTTCTTCATGTCACTATTCTCCAGGCCAAGCGTTGATAAGTGTCATTCTAGACGGAAATCCAATCGTCTCACTTGACGAGGGATAAATATTTGGCGATGGCGTCCATTTCCTTCTTGTTGACCAGATGCATGACCGGCTGCATGGAATTGCTAAGCCCGTTCTCACGCGCCTTCGATCCGATGTCCTTCATCTGAGCCAGCAGATAGGTCCGATCCTGCCCCGCCAGGAAGGGATATGTTTTCATGATGGGTTTCATTCCTTCCTTGCCATGGCAGGCAACGCAGCTTTTTGTTAGGTAAAGCTTTTTGCCGGGCGGTGCGGCGTCGGGCGGCGTTCCCTGAGAGGCCCATTTCAGGCCGGCCAGATAGTCGGCGAGCAGCTTGAGCTCGGGCTCGCTCAACTCATCGATCACGGGCTTCATCGTGTCTGGAATCTTGCCGTTCTTCCTGGCACCCGATTTAATGTCCATCAGTTGCTGAAGAAGATATCCGCCATTCTGGCCGGCCAGCTTGGGATACCCTTTTTCAAGCGGGGTCTTGGCGTCCTCTCCATGACATCCCGTGCAACCCTTGTCCTCGTACAGCGTCTTTCCGTCCGCAGAAAATGCAAGGGACGAGGTCAGGCTCAGCGACAGCACGAGACCTGCAAGAAGCAAATATGATTTTTTTGGCGTTCTATTCATGACAAGACCTCAATCGAAAAAGCCCGGAGGCGGGACAAACCCGCCCCCGGTATTTAAGGTTACTTCTGGACCTTTTTGGCACCGTTCTGCTCCAAATGGGTCTTTGCGCGCAGCCCGATATCGGCTGTCTTGACCTGATACTGGAACCATTGCTCGGCCCACAGCATGGCATTGTTCCAATCTTGCTTCTTGGCGAAGTCTTCCGACTTCTCCTTGGCAGATTTGGCAAAGCCAAGCTGATCCGTGGCGTCTTCGACCAGGGCCACCGCTTGCGGGAAGTCCTTGTAGTTGACGCTGGTGATGTAGCCCACGACGCTGTCGATTACGCCTTGCGTTTCGACATTGGCTTTGACGCGCGCGTCATAGTCGGCCTTGGTATAACTGCTTCCGGCCTTGCCCTTGGCGGTAGAGGCCTTGTAGTTGGCGGGCTTGACCAGCAGGTAGCCTTCCATCTCCAGATGCAGCGCCGAGCAGAACTCGGTGCAGTAATAGGGATAGACGCCCGCCTTGTTGGCCTTGAAGGTGGCGGACACGGTCTTGCCGGGCTCAAGCGACAGGTTGACGTTGTGCTTTGAAACGGCAAAGCCATGCGTTTCGTCTTCCGCCCGCTCGAGATTCGTCAGATGAATGACGATTTCGTCACCCTCATTCGCCTCGATGATTTCAGGCGTGATGTGCGAACGGATGACCGTTCCGAACACTTCCACCCGTCCGGGCTTGGTATCCGTATGTTCACTGCCCGCACGGACGCCGAAGGGGCTCTTTTCATCCGTCCGGCTGTTCGTGCCCGACGGATAGCGAATCGAAGGCTTCAGCCTGTCCGTTGAGATCGAAACCGCATAGTGCGGCTCGCCCAAAGGCAATGGCATGTCATACAGCAACTGCATCTTGTCGCCGCTGATGTCGATAAGCTGATGGTTCTGCGGATGCAGGGGGCCAACCGGCGCAAAGCGGTCGATCGCCAACTTGTTGAGTGCCACCAGATACTTGCCCTTGGGATGGGCCGTATCGCCTTCCATGGCCATCAAGTGGCCGATATTGTAGTGCACGGAAAGCTTATCAAGCACTTTGCCTTCGCAGTAATCCCACTTGGTCACTTGCGAATCGACATAGATCGAGGTGTAGGCGATGCAGGCCTTGGAATCATATTGCGTATGCAGAGGTCCCAGGCCCAGTTCGACCTGCTTGTGCACAGAGGCCCCCAGGTCGATGATCGGAACGCCATACTCATCCTTGCCGCTGAACTTTCCTGCCTTGATGGCTGCCTGGATTTTCTCGAAGCTGTAGACCGTGGCGTGCGTATCCAGCTTTCCCGATACGATGATGTATTTGCCGTCGGGCGTCACGTCAGCGCCGTGCGGGCTTTTGGGCTCGGGGATCAGGAAGAGAACGCCTTCCTTGGCCGCCACGTCCAACGGCAGAACCTTCATGCCGCTGATCGTTTTCGTCTTGCCCGCCTTGACCAGTTCCTCTGCCTTCTTCCAGTTGACGACATGCAGGAAATCGACATCCTTGGCCGAGCATCCTGCCTCAAAGGGCGGGCGACCGCGCTCGATTCCGCCGACATAACGCTCGGCGCAGAAGGAGTTGGTGAACGACCAGCCGTCGGACGGCCCCTTGCCGAAATCCGAAAGATCCTGGCTGTAGGGAGGCAGTTCGATCGAGAACGAGTTTTCCGGCTCGATGCGGCCCTTGGTGCGGTTGAATTTCCAGTATGTCACGGCACCGCGATATTTTTCATTGAACTGCTCGATCGGCACATATTCGCCGCCCAGAGGTGCAGGATATTGCGAGGCTTCGATCACATATTCAGAGTTCGGGCTGACAAAGGCGCCGCCGTGGTCCGATTGCATGATCGGGTTCTTGACGATCTGCTTGGTCTCGAAGTCCTTAAGGTCAATAACGGCGATGCGCGGCGTGTTCTTGTCGTTGATGAACAGGAACTGGCCGTCTGTGTCACCGTTGGTCTCTGAAATCGAGGGATGGTGCGTATCTCCGAACAAGACCTCGCGCCCATCGACCTTTGATCCCTCTTGAAGAACCTTGCGCGACTCGTCATCGAAACCATAGCCCTGCCAGGGTTCCGGCGTGAACACGCCGATATATTTAAGAATGCGCATCGAGGGAATGCCATAGACGATGACCTGACCGCTTTGACCGCCCGAGCTAAAAACAAGAAATTCATCGTGCTTTCCGGTCGGCGTATAGGTCTTTGCCGCCGCCATGATATCGTTCTCACTCAATCCCCGGCGCTTCATGACATCTTGCAGCGTTTCGGCCATCCCGGCGCTTGAAATTGCGAACGCACCGATGCTGACCGTGGCGAGCAAGGCCGCCATTTTTTGGGTTCTTTTCTTCATAGGCCCACCTTTGTCGTTTGTTATCGACGAAACGGAATCCAAACCTTCATGCAGCGCAGCATAATTCCACAAAAAATTTCAGGCCTTAACCTTGGTCAAGGAAATCAGCGCCTGATTGACACATCCTGGGGACAAGTCGGTCGCAATGTGCGAGATATGGTTAAGAAGTGCCAAGTCGACAGGGCTTATCCTGTCAAAACAAGGAGATGCGGCACTTGCCGCCCTGGAGAGCGATATGGCGTCAAGAATGCTAAAGTCTTTCCTGCTACTTATTGGCAGCGCTGTTTTTCTGTCGCTGCTCTTTCTACATCCCGTAAACGGGGCTGAGGAAATGCCTTTGACCGGCAAGTTCATCCTTCTGGACGACAAGGGACGGGTCGTGAGCGATGAAAGCTATTCCGGGCGGCTGCGTGTCGTGACCTTTGGCTACACATTCTGCCCCGATATCTGCCCGACAACCCTGTCGACCATGACGGCGGCATGGGAAAAACTGGGCAAGGATCAGTCAAGGGTGGTGTTCTTGTTCATCAGCATCGACCCCGAGCGCGATACTCAAGCAATGCTGAACGACTACATCTCCGCCTTTCCCGGCCTGCAGGGCTTGCGCGGCACTCCGGCCATGCTGGCCGCGGCGGCGCGCAATTTCCGCGTGGTCTATGAGCGCCAGCAAGCTCCCAAGGAGGATCCACAAGCCTACGCCGTCGATCATTCCACTGGCATATTCATCATGAACGAACAGGGGCGATTTCTTGCAAAACTTCCTCACATTGCCACGCCGGACGATCTCGCGGCTCGCATCAAGAGTTACCTGAAGTGATGAACCGAAGGCATTTTCTATCCCTTGCGGCCAGCTTTCTGGGTGTCGCCGCTTCGCGTCGATCCTGGTCTAAGCCGATGCAGGGCCTCTTGCGTCATAATATGCCGCAACCGATTCCCGCCTTGTCGTTCCAGAACGCCAAAAACGAGACGATCGAGCTTGCCTCCTTCATGGGGCGCAAAATCTTGCTGAATCTTTGGGCCAGTTGGTGCCTGCCCTGCCTGACCGAGCTGCCCTCGCTTGACCGGCTGAAGGCCAAGGCCGATTCCAAGGAACTGGTTGTGCTGGCGCTGTCGCTTGACTTGAAAGGACTGCCCGCTGCCATGGCGGCCTATCGCCGCTTGAACATTCAGCATTTGGATTTACATACCGATTCAAGCCGCAACGCGGGCGAGATATTGAAAATCCCCTATCTTCCCACGACTCTGTTGATCGATTCCGCCGGGCGTGAAACGGCACGAATGCGGGGCGCCTACGACTGGGACAGCCTGGAATCAATGCGTCTTCTGAAGCAATTTTGATTCCTTCCCGGCTTGATCATGGTCAAGCGCTGACTCATAACGGTATGCTACATTTCAAAAATTAGTTTTGCAGGCTAGGGTCAAGACCCATCTTCCCTTTTCAATCAGCCGGAGCGTTATTGCCTTTATGCAGAACAGTCCCGACACCCATTTCGGTCGCGAGAACGTCTCTCCCGATGAGCGTCAGAAGCGCATTCGCAAGCTGTTCGACACTGTGGCGCCGCGCTACGATCTGATGAACGATGTGATGAGCTTTGGCATCCATCGCCTTTGGAAACGAAGGCTCGTGAATTTGGCAGCGCCAAAAGACGGCCAAACGCTGATCGATCTGGCCGGTGGCACCGGAGATGTCGCCCTGTCGATGGCAAAACGTGGCGGAAGCATCATCGTCTGCGATCCCAGCCGGTCCATGATGGCAATTGGGCAAAAACGCAAGGGGGCAGAAGGCATTCGCTTTACAGAAGGGACGGCAGAATCCATGCCCTTCGACGATGGCAGTATTGACGCCATCACCATGGCCTTCGGGCTGCGCAATGTAACTAGGCTTGGTGATGCCTTAAAGGAAATCAAGCGCGTGTTGAAGCCGGGCGGACGCTTTCTATGTCTCGAATTCTCGCGCCCGTTTGCCCCGATTCGCCCCTTTTACGATGCCTATTCCTTTGTCGTCATCCCCCGCCTGGGAGCCTGGATCGGTCGCGACGCCCAGGCCTATCATTATCTGGTCGATTCCATTCGGGGCTTTCCGCATCAAGATGAGCTGGCCCAACATATGCGTGCGGCTGGCTTCACTTCCATTTCTTGGACCAATCTCAGTTTTGGCATCGCTTGCATTCACATCGCACAAAACGAGCCGTCATGAAACGAAAGCCGCCGTTAAGTCATGCCTATCTGAGCGTTTTGCCATGATCACGCAGGTTCTTTTGCCATTGGCCCTGGCTTTCATCATGTTCGCCATGGGCCTGACCATGACGCTTAAGGACTTCAAGATGGTTTTCACCCATCCCAGGGCCATCTTGACCGGGCTGGGATGCAAGCTCTTGCTGGTGCCCGCCCTGGGATTTCTGGTGATTGTCGGATTTGGCATGAACCAGCATTTTGCCGTCGGCATGCTGATTCTGGCCGCCTGCCCAGCAGGCGTCACCTCAAGCCTGCTTACGCACCATGCAGGCGGGCGGATTGCTCTGGCGGCGGGCGTCACGGCCCTGTCCAGCCTGGCGGCCGCAATCACCCTTCCGGTCATAACCAATTTTGGGCTTCGTTTCTTTGCAGACTACGAGGCTTTTGTCGATCTGCCCGTCGGAAAAATGGTTCTGGGCATTTTTCTGGTTGATACCTTGCCTTTGGCATTCGGACTTGGGCTGCAACAGGCGTGCCCCCTGTTCGCAGCAAAGCTGGGGCGGATTGCCCGTCCGCTTGCGACGTTTCTCTTCGCGGTAATCGTGGCAGGCGCCTTTATCGGACAGTTCCAGACCATGATCGAGCATGCAGAGCAGCTATTACCCGCAGCGCTGGCCTTGAATGTGGCGGCCATGCTGGTGGCGGGCGTCTTTGCCTACGCAGCAGGGCTTAACGCACCGGAAAGAATCGCTGTCGTCATGGAGAATGGCTTGCAGAACAGCGCTCTTGGCATCTTCGTCGCCGCCACGCTGCTAAATAATAACGAGATGATGGTTCCCAGCATCATTTATGCGCTGGCCATGAATGTGACCGCCCTGTTGATGATTGCGGCTCTGCGTCTTGCCAAGCAACCTGCAAGGTCAAAAGCCTGACCAAGGTCGATCCACTTCCGCTGCTGTCATGCCCGCTTTTTACGCAAACGAAGGCTTAGTCTGCCTTCACCGGCGTCAACTTCCATATGCGGAATTGTATTCTTCCATCGTGCGAACGGTCAAGAACTTGCCAGAATAAGCGGCGTTCAGGATGCTCATGCGCGTCCACCTGTCCTGGTCGCGTTAGGCCGCCGCTGCTTTCTCCTGTGCCTCGACGAACGAGCCAAAATCTGCTGCCACCAGCCAAGGATCGTGCCGGCTGCGGATGGCGCCGATGACGGAATCGAACAACCCCTTTTCGAAGCGGTTGAAGTGGCCGGATTCCAGCAGATCCATCACCCGCGCCAAATCTGGATCGACTTTAATGATGGTTTGTGAATCATAAGTGGCTCTGGTTGATTCAACCTGTTCGGCCGTCAGGCCGAATATTTCTATCCCCCTCGCTGTTCGGCAACTCGACGCGGCTGATTGGCGGTTTCGAGTTTGCGATTTTTTGACATCAATCCGAGCCGATTGGCCGGTCTCCTCATAGGTAGTGCAATGAAGTTTCGCTCTGTTGGACATATTTGTAAGATCAGAAATGTCTTTCTGGAACATTCCAAAAATTGATATTTTTCGAGAATGGCGATTTAATCTCATCTATTCGAAAGATCAATTGAGGCATTTTTTTGAAAATCGGCATTTAATATCATCTAAGCGCTAGATAATTTAAGAGATTATTCGCGCCTCGCAAGTCTCTCCTTGTGACCTGAGACCCAAGTTTCATCCGGCCCCCGGTAGAGTCCCAATGGCATTTGAACCGATCTGGTCCGGTGATGCAACGGGGCGGGGCGCGGAGCCCTCAGGTTGCTCAAGCGCCT